>JAQDZZ010000030.1:0-509 GCA_027671585.1 Coriobacteriaceae bacterium AM22-12AC-r
AGGCCGCTGCCGAGGCGACCGGCGACGGAGAGGTGACGGTGTCGTGGAAGCCGGTCGCCGGCGCCGAGCGCTACGCCGTCGCCGAGAGGCTCAAGGACGGGTCCTACAGGACCTACACGCTGGACGAGAAGGGCACCTCCTACAGGGTCTCCGACCTCGCCAACGGCGTGACCCACCGCTTCCTGGTCCAGGCCCGGGTCGGCGGCTCCTGGTCGTCGGCCGCCGACGGCCACCTGTGCTCCGCCGCCCCGTCGGGCACCGTCAGGCCCAGGGTCTCCGCGAAGGCCGGCGACAGGTCGGTCGAGCTCTCCTGGGGCCACGTGCCCGGAGCGACCCGCTACGCGGTCGCCGTCCGCCAGGGGTCCGGCTACAAGACCTACACGCTGGGCTGCGAGAAGGAGTCCTACACCGTGACGGGCCTGTCCAACGGCGCGTCCTACAGCTTCCTGGTCCAGGCGTGGAACGGATCGTCCTGGTCGCCCTTCTCCGACGCCGACCTGGTGGCGTGC
>JAQDZZ010000004.1:0-46586 GCA_027671585.1 Coriobacteriaceae bacterium AM22-12AC-r
GGCTCCTATCTTTTTAGTGCCCTCGGATTGGGTCATAGTGTCTGTCGCTACCAAAACATCGGCGTTGTCCTGGTCCAGATGCGGCACTTGGGGACGTTCCTTTTCTGCCGACACCTGGGGACACTCCTGATGTAGTCGTTGGGGACGTTCTTAAACGACTAATCATTCAAGAACGTCCCCAATGACTACCTCTCACGCGTTCCCGGGGGACCCAAAATGAGCGTGGATAATCTCCCGGTTTTGGCCTGTGTGCGGGCTCAAAGTGGGAGATTATCCACGCTCGTTATCTGAGTGTCCAAAAATCCACGCTCGTCGCTACTTGAGCCCGGGGAGGCGAGTGTAGGGAAACGAGCGCTCTAAGAACTCGGAGCAGCGGGCGTAATCTTTGGCAAAGTAGCTGCTATAGAGCGAATCGAGTACGTATTGCACGGCGATATGGCTGGCGAACTGCGTGATGCGGTGCGTCATGCTCTCGTGGTCGCTTACCGTGAGATAGGCGGCAAAGCCGGGGTGAATGCGGGCGCAGTACGGTGTGCCGATGACGATGACCGGGACATGTCGACTGCTGAGGATTGGCAAGATCTCCCTGAGGTTGGGGGCAAGGCCGCTGTAGGAGATAACGATTGCCACATGGTCGGGGCCCGAGGCGAGCGCCGTACGCACCTGCGCCTCGACACTGTCGTGGCACGTCGCGCTTTTGCCGGACGAGAGCAGGCGATCGCGGAACATTCCCGCTGGATACAGGTTATGCGAGCCCGTGTAGATGTCCACGGTGCCGGCGCGCATGATGAGCTTGGCGGCGTGGTCGAGCTGTGCAGAGTCGAGCAGCTCCTGCGTTTCGGCCAGCGTGGTCTGGTAGAGCCCCTCCATGCGCTCCATCACCTGCGCAGGGGTGGAGGTTGCATCGAAGGGAAAGTTGATATCCACCTCGGCGGCGGAGTCTGCGCGCAAGGCTGCGCGTACCAGCTCGACCTTGAGCTCCTTAAAGCCCTCAAGGCCGAGCTTTTTGCAAAAGCGGTGGATGCTCGCGACGGAGACATTGGTCTGGTGCGCAAATTCCTTGATGGAGAGCCCGCGAACGTTCTCACCCATGGCGAGAACCGTCTGCCCGAGCTGCTGCTCGGTGGGGGTGAGCCCCTTGCCCTGGGTGATTTTGCGCTTGATATCCATATGGCTCCCATGCATTCGTATCGCGATGTATCAATCATAACGGTAAATAAAACGCCCGGCTAAGCCGGGCGTCTCGTAAGGGGCTGTTGCGCGGGGTCGCTACCCGAGCACGCGGACGGGACCGAGTAGGCCGCTGGGATCGGAGGGTTCTGTCATGCCGAACATGTCGGGGACGGCATGGTCGAGGGTGTTGATGATATCGATCGTAAGCGCGTGCTCGCCGGCTAAAAGTGCGGCGGCCTCAAAGCGGTAAGGCGGACAGATGCGGGTGCCGAGGGATTTGCCGTCGAGGGTGACGGTTGCGGTCTCAAAGACCTCGCCAAGGTCGATGACGGTGCGGGTGGCCGCTTCGCCCAGGACAAAGGAGGCCCGGTAGCGGAATGTGCCGGCCTTGCCGGGGAACTCGGCCGAGGAAAGGTCGTGCAGGTCTGCAAGCTCAACAGACTCGCCAAAGGCATCGGTGCCAGGGGCAGAGAAGGCAACCGCCCAGGGCCCGTCGACGCATGTGGCTTCGTCTTCGGCGGTTGCCACAGCAACGGAACCTGTAGCCCCAAGGACCACGATGCAGCTCTCGTAGGGAGCCAGCTCGAGCGTGCCGTCAAAGGCGGCGGGCTCGGTGCCGTTGAGCAGGTCGAGGCGCGCGCCTGCAACGGGTGTGCCGTCGGCAAGCGCAATCTGAGTGGAGATACCCTGCTTGGGATGCTCGTTGACGAGCATCAGATAGCTCTCGCCCGCCCGCTCGTAGCGCAGTGCGCGCAGCCAGGGCTGGGGCTCGGCGCAAACCACGGTCTGCATGCCGGTATTGGCAAGTGTGTCTGCGAGCTCGGTGGTCGCCAGGAGCTTGATGTCGGCGACCGCGGCTGCATCCAGGGAGGCAAAGCCCTCGCGGCCTGCAGTGTCACCGTCGTAGCGCTTGTTCGGCAACTCATCCAGCGCGTACACGGCAACACCTGCGGCTGCGGCACGCGCGGCAAAGTCGAGCACGGCTCCGCCGACAAACTCGGCTCCGGGCATCACCAGGCAGCGGTATGCCTGGCCGTTCACGCTAAAGCCGCTACCGTCTGCGGCAATTTCAATGGCATAGCGCCCTGCGTCCTCAAATGCCTCTGCCGGCACGATGTCAAAGTCGACCTGCGCGCGCAAAAGCTCGGAGGCGGCATGCTGCATAAAGTTCGCCTCGCCTGCCCACTCGGCGTCCGCATGGTAGAGAAGCGCCACCGGGGTCGTTGCGCGCCCGCCGCTCAGCAGGCTCGCCGTACGGTTCATGTAGCTCATGAGCTGCCCAAAGTGTGCAATCTGGGGGTTTTGGCCATGCGCATAGAAATGCGGCGGGCAGTCCCAGTCGGGGAAGGCGGCCATGCTAAAGGCATGCGGCACAAACCAATTGACGCCGCGCACCAAAAAATGATCGGCGATCCACTTCATCTCGCGTAGGCCTTCGTGCCATCCAAATGCGCCAAAGACCTCGGCCATGCAGCGCCCCTGCTTTTTGGGGTCGAGGTGTGCTGCCGAGGAGCCCAGCTTGGGCAGCACGTAGTTATAGAACTCGAGGTCCCACACGCCGCGTCCGTAGCTGTGAAGGCCGCGGTCCATGCCGGGTACCAGCTGGTTGATCACGATGTCGACGCCCGCCATGTCCTGACCGCCCACGGCGCGGAAGTAGTGCCCGGCGCCCACGCCCAGGCGCGCGTGACAGTCCTTGTCCTCGATAACGTGGCCGATGTACTGCACGCCGCGCGCGCGGCACCAGTCTCCGAGCTGGTCGCAGAAGCACTCCTTATAGAGGGTGCTCGCGATGTCCATATAGACGTGGCGTACGTGCGCGCCGGCCGGCTCGCGGTCCCACAGGTGCGGGAGCTCGGCCAGGTAGCGCTCGCCCAGTGCCGCGCGTAGGCGACGCTCAAGCTCGGCCGACCAGGGTAGGGGCGCGGTGGCCTTGCCGATGAGCGTGTCCGAGATGCCATCGGGGCCCGTGGTGCCCTTCTCGTTGGCAAATCCGGGCTCATCGGAGAAAAAGCCCAGGATCGTCTTGCCAAACTCATCGCCCAGATGCTCAAAATGCGGCTCGTAGACAGCATCGATGAGCTGCGCCACCGAGGCGCGGTCGACCATATTGATGTAGTCCTCGTTGTAGGAGGTCTTGCCGCTCGTGAACATCACGCATGCCTGCGTGAGGCCCGCAGGTGCATCGAAGACCAGGCGGCTGGGGTTGCCGTCTGCATCGTCGATTACTCGGTAAGCGACGTCGACGGGGCTGCCGTCCTGCATAAATGTCACGCCGTAGAAGCGCTCCGTTTTGTCGAGCATGTTGGCGAGCGCGATGCTCGCGGCGGACGTGGGGCCCACGATGTCGAACGTGCGGTGCGTGAGCACGATCTTGCGGAGCTCGGGCACGGCCTCCTTGACGGCGCCGTTGGCAAAGCCCGTGGGGAAGTGCGCGTCGTCCAAGATCCAGAGCTTAAGGCCCAGCTGCTTGCACTCGTCAATGACAAAGCGCAAGTCGCGCCACCAGCCCTCGCCGCAAAAATCGGGGTGTGGGCGGCTTTCGAGACAGACCTCGTGGATGTCGGCGCCGGCGATCTTTTCCAGATACTCGGCAATGGTCTTATGGCTCTCGCCCTTCATCCACAAAAACGGAAGCACATGGTTATCGTATGTACCCTCGAGCACCTGCTGATAGTGCGCGGTCATGGATCCTCCTTGGCTCGATCGATCTGCTGCATAGCACAGATTATGGACGCGTCGGCGCGTTCTGCTAATATCTGAATCACGACGAACTATGACTAAATCAACGATTGGCAAGCCATGGAGATCGACGAGCTCGAGCGTAGGCTCAGCGAACTGAGCGCCAGTGAGATCGCTTATAAAGACGGCATGGCATTTGATTGGTCGATTATGACCGAGCATGTCGAAATCGACGGATGCCCAGTGCGCAAGATTGGGCAGCCAGGGTTTGCCTATGCCCAGCCCGGCATGCCGCGTGGCCTGACGATAAGGAAAAACTCGCGCTTTAATGCAGTTCCCGAGCACGTGCATGATTACGTGGAGATGAGCTATGTGTATCGCGGGCGCTGCCCGCAGACGGTGGCGGGGGAGAGGCTCGAGTTGCGCCGCAACGAGGTGCTTTTGCTCGACGCCCTTTGCCCTCATGCCGTGGCGGCGCTCGGCGAGGACGACATCATGCTGAGCATGACCGTTTCACGCTCTTTTTTGCGCCGGAGTCTCGAGTCGAGCCTCTCGCGCGAGAGCGCGGTCTCGCGGTTTTTGTTCAACGCGCTCAACAGCGAGACGGACCATCGGGGCCATGTCCGTTTTTACTGCGGCGAGAGCCGTCGGATTCGGCGCTACATGCAGGAGATGCTCTGCGAGCTGTACGACCCGAGCCCCAACGGTCCCGAGATCGTCTTGCGTCTGTTTCAGCTGTTTTTGGCCGAGCTCATGGATTGCTACGAGCGCGAGCTGGTGCGCGGCGCGGCGGACGGCACGGCGGGGCCCACTGCCCTGGTGACGGGAATGCTTGGCTATATCGATTGTGAATTCGCTGCATGCTCCCTCGAGGGGATGGCGGCGGAGTTTGGCTTGAGCCCTAATTATGCGACGGCGCTTCTCAAGCGCCATGTGGGCAAGACCTTTAGGCAGCTTGTGCAGGAGCGACGCCTGGTACGTGCGGCCGAGCTTCTGCGCGGCGGCGCCACGGCCGGGGCGGCTGCGCATGCGGTGGGCTATGAAAACATGAGCTTCTTCTACCGTAAGTTTCACGACAAGTATGGCTGCACCCCCGCGGCATACCGCCGGTAAGCGCGGGGCGGATCGTCTTCGCTCCTTCGGTGTCAAAAAGTTTCAGCTGCAGCGCTGTTGCAGCGCGCGTCTGCGAAAAGAAGTGTCGGGTTTGGCACCCCTGCCCCTGCCTGTCGCGTGCGTGGGCGATACTCGGCCTATCGACCCGCAATGCAAAGGAGATGCTCATGGCAAACATCAAGTTCCCCGAGGGTTTCTATTGGGGCGGCGCCACGGCCGCCAATCAGTTTGAGGGCGCTTGGAACGTTGACGGCCGCGGTCCGTCGGTCGACGACCACTTCTTGGGTGGCAGCTACAAGGAGCCGCGCCAGATTACGATCGACATCGACCCTAACCGCTTCTACCCCAACCATGACGGTATCGACTTTTACCATCACTACGAGGAGGACATCGCGCTGTTCGCCGAGATGGGCTTTACCATGTTCCGCATGTCCATCTCTTGGAGCCGCATCTTCCCCAACGGTGACGACGCCGAGCCCAACGAGGCCGGCCTCGCCTTCTACGACCGCGTCTTCGACTGCCTGCGCGCTCACAATATCGAGCCGCTCGTGACCCTGTCGCACTACGAGATGCCCTATCACCTGGTCGAGAAATACAACGGCTGGGCGAGCCGCGAGCTCATCGGCTTCTTTGAGAAGTACTGCCAGACCGTCTTCGACCGCTATCAGGACAAGGTCAAGTTCTGGCTCACCTTCAACGAGATCAACTGCGGCACTCAGGACATGGGCAACCTCTTTGAGACCAGCATGATTCAGGGCTTTGAGGGCCCGGCTTCGGCGGTCCATGCTACGCCGCAGGCTCGTATGCAGGCGCTGCATCACCAGTTTGTCGCCAGCGGCCGCGTCGTGCGCTATGCCCACGAGCATTACCCGCAGTTTAAGATGGGCAACATGGACTGCTTCATCCTTTCCTATGCCGCCACGTGCGATCCGGCCGACGTGTTCGCCGCGCAGCAGGAGATGAATACCATGAACTGGTACTGCTCCGACGTGCAGGTGCGCGGCAAGTATCCGTTCTATGCCAAGCGCTTCTGGGCCGAGAACGATGTCGAGCTTGTGATGGAGGACGGCGACCTGCAGGATATCGCCGACGGCAAGGTCGATTTCTACACCTTTAGCTACTACATGTCCGGCACCGTGGGCACCCACAAGGATCACGAGATGACCGAGGGCAACATGACCTTTGGCGGCAAGAATCCCTATCTGGAGTCCACCGACTGGGGCTGGCAGATCGATCCGCTGGGTCTGCGCATCGCCCTCAACGAGATTTACGCCCGCTACGAGATTCCGCTGATGGTGGTCGAGAACGGCATGGGCGCCTACGACGAGGTGGAGGAGGACGGCTCCATCCACGACCCGTACCGCATCGCCTACCTCCAGAGCCATGTCAAAGCCATGGGCGAGGCCATCGAGGACGGCGTCGACCTGATCGCCTATACCTGGTGGGGTCCCATCGACCTGGTCTCGGCCGGCACCGGCGAGATGCGCAAGCGCTACGGCTTTATCCACGTCGATAAGTACGATGACGGCACCGGCACCTACGAGCGCCGCCGCAAGGACAGCTTCTTCGCCTACCAGAAGATCATCAAGTCCAACGGTGCCGAGGGCCTGGCTTAATCGACAAGATGGGTGCCACCGGGGAAAAGCCTTGGGATGGGCTCGTGATTCGAGTCCCCACCTTAGCATTTGAACCATTTGGCACTATAATCACCATAGGCATGCGCATAACGTTGCGCTGAATCAAGAGGAGAAAACGTATGGGTCTGTTTGACATGTTCAAGAAGAAGGCTGAGCCCGCGGCTGCCGCTGCTCCGGCCTCCATCTCTGCTTCTGCCGGCGCCGACGTGCTGTGCTCGCCCGTCAAGGGCAAGGTCATCAAGATGGCCGACGTGCCCGATCCCGTCTTTGGTGGCGAGGTTCTGGGCAAGGGCTGCGCCGTGTGGCCCGAGGACGATCTGGTCTACGCTCCCTGCGACGGCAAGGTGACCGTCACCATGGGTCACGCCGTGGGCCTGCAGTCCGATAGCGGCATCGAGGTTCTGGTGCACGTTGGCGTCGATACCGTCAACATGAACGGCGACGGCTTCGAGGGCTTCGTCAAGGCCGACGATGTCGTTAAGGCTGGCCAGCCCATGCTCAAGATCGACCGCGCCAAGATCGCTGCTGCCGGTTACAAGGACTGTGTCGTCGTGGCCGTGTCCAACACCGCCGAGTTTGCCGACGTTGAGCTCGCCGTCGAGGCCGACTCCGCTGTCGCCGCCGGCGACGCCATCGTTAAGGTCGTCCGCAAGTAAACTGCGACAACATAAGGATGTGCAAGGGTGGTCGGGTTATCCGGCCGCCCTTTTTTAATGGGCCGAGTGGGCGCATTTTATTGCAGGGGGCTTGCTTTATAGGCCGTTCGTTCGTCAAATTGAGCCGCCTGCGCTTTTGTGACGCAGGGGGTTGGGCCTGGCCGCTAATATGGACTTGCTGTTACGACGTGCGCTGCGCAGGGAACGCGGCGCCGCTTGTTTGGAGGAACAACATGAAAAAGAAGCTGCTGCTTGCGCCCCTCATGGCCGTCTTGGTTGCGTGCGTGGTCCTGCTTTCCGGCTGCGGAGGCCCTTCGGTCGAGGAACTCATCACCAAGGACCTTACGACTCAGTTTGATGAGGTTAAGAACGGCGGCGATGACTTCCTTTCCGGTCTGGAAGAGGCTTCGGGCGACGAGTTTGAGCAGCTGGGCATCGATCCCAAGGAATACGCCAAGAGCTATCTCGAGGGTTTTGATTACAAGATCGGTGATGTGACGGTCGATGAGGACAAGGGCACCGCGACCGCCGAGGTTACCATCACCTGCAAGTCCATGAATAAGATCGTCGAAGATTTCGCCACCCAGTATCAGGAGAAGATCGCGGCGCTCGATACGATGCCTTCCGAGGACGACCTGTACAAGATGGCCGGCCAGGTCATGGTCGACGTGACCAAGGCCGCTAAGACCAAGGACACCAAGGTTACCTTCAAGTACACCGCCAATGACGATGGCGAGTGGTCTGCTGACGATTCCGCAACCACCGAGATGATGAATGCGATGATGAGCTAGGGGAGTTACGCGGTTCTACGAACCGCGTAACTGCTCGACGCTGCGCGGGCACCAGAGCGACAACTTGTCATTCAAAGAGGACGGCATGACCAGAAGGTCTATGCCGTCCTCTTTTCATGCCAATTTGTTCGCTCTGGTGCCCGCTCGCTGTCCGCCCTCTACCTGCGGCGTTGCCATGGTAGTCATTGGGGCGGCACTTGGGGACGTTCCTTTTCTGCCGGCAGTTGGGGACACTCCTTGCGCCAGCGTTGCATCGAATGCTCGGGAAAATACGAGCCGGTATTTGGCCGAATAGCGGGTCACGGTTTCCGGATGGCGTGGGTTGCGGAAAGTGCGACCCGGAATATTGCTCTGAAACGGGATGCCGTTTCCCCGACAAGGCTCAACCGGAAAGCGCATCCCATTCTGAGGCGGCAAAACGGGATGCGCTTTCCGCACGACAGAATCTATGCAGCCGTGTTGAGCGACAGCCCCGCTACTCGCCCAGAATCAGCGCCGCGAGCTCGTCCTGGGTGTCCACCACGTAGTCGGCGCCGGCGGCTTCCAGCTCTGCGCGGCCGCGGAAGCCCCAGCTGACGCCCGCACTCTTAAGGCCGGCGTTGTGACCGGTCAGGATATCGACATTGGAATCGCCCACATAGAGCGTGGTCGACGGATCGGCGCCTAGCTCTTCCATCACATGCAGTGTGACGGGCGCTTCGGGCTTGGGCGGAAACGCATCGACACGGCCCTGTACCAGCGCAAAGCGCTCGGAACCAAAATACTTCTCGATAAGCGGAGCCGCCGAGACGTGGTCCTTGTTAGTGAGCACGGCAAGCTGCACACCTGCGGCGCGCAGGCGGTCGAGCATCTCGATAGTACCGGCATAGGGGGCAGTGTGGTCCTCCTTGTGCTCGCCGTAATAGGCCCTAAACTCGGCAAGCGTCTGCTCAAACATGCGACCGTCGCCCGCATACTCGGCAGGCATAAAGCGTTCGACCAGCTTGAGCATGCCGTTTCCCACCTTGTAGCGGTACTCGTCTACGGCAAACGTGGGCCAGCCGTGCGTCTCGCAGGTATGGTTGCTAGCGGCCGCCAGGTCCTCGAGCGTGTTGAGGATGGTGCCATCCAGATCAAAGATCACATGGGAAAAAGCTGCTGCCATGAAAGCTCCCGTCATTGGGTTTAAAAACGCACCTCATAATACTGGGCTTACGCATCGGGCTTGTTTGGAATCTGAACATCTTCAAGGGATATCGAGCTGCATCGCGCCGTCTGCGAGAATGTGCCGCTAGCAAATCCTCGGCAGCTGTTCTCCCACGAGCATGTCGAGGATGCGGGTCGAACCCCAGCCGGTGCGTACGCGCACGGCGGGTCGAGCGTCCGATCCAAGCGGCAGCACGCGGCCGATGATCGCGGCGTTCTCGCCGTAGCGTGCGGAACGCATGGCGGCTAGGGCCGCATCGGCCTGTTCGGCCGGCACCACGGCGACCATCTTGCCCTCGTTTGCCACCTGCAGCACGTCATAGCCGAGCATCTCGCAAGCCGCCTGCACATCGGGACGCACGGGCACGGCGTCCTCATCGACCTCCATCGCAACGCCGCTGGCCTGCGCAAACTCGTTGAGCGTCGAGGCCAGGCCACCGCGCGTGGGGTCGCGGAAGCAGCGTGTGTCGGGTGCTGCGGCAAGCACATCGGCAATCAGGTGGTTGAGCGGCGCGGCATCGCTTTCGATGGTGCTCGAAAACGCCAGGCCCTCGCGTTGGCTCATGATGGCGATGCCGTGGTCGCCGAGTGTACCCGACACCAGGATGACGTCGCCGGGCTTGCAGTTTGCGCCGCTGAGCGCCACGCCCGCGGGTACCTCGCCCACGCCGGCGGTATTGATATAGACGCTGTCGGCCCCGCCGCGCTCGACCACCTTAGTGTCGCCCGTGATTATGGACACGCCCGCCTCGTGCGCCGTCTCGGCCATCGTCTGCACAATCTGCTGGAGCTTATCCATGGGATAGCCCTCTTCGAGGATAAAGCCGCACGATAGGTAGCGCACGTTGGCGCCCGAGGTCGCGACGTCGTTGACGGTTCCGCACACGGCGAGGCGGCCGATGTTGCCACCGGGGAAGAACTGCGGCGAGACTACAAAGCTGTCGGTCGACATGGCGATGCGCCCGCTCGCGGGCAGCGCGGCGACGCCGGCGTCGTTGCCCTCGAGCAGCTCGGGCGAGCCAAAGGCATCCAAAAAGACTTCGTCGATGATGCGCTTCATCATCTGCCCGCCGGAGCCGTGGCCCAGCAAGACAGTGCTATCGGAGACACTATGGGACATATCGAAAACTCCAATCGTGGGAGGTGTCAGCACACGGGGGCGTTCGGGCTAGACTCGGTAACGGTAGTACGCCGCGCAGCTGCCCTCGGAGCTCACCATGCACGGTCCGACAGGATGCTCGGGCGTGCAGGTGTGGCCAAAGAGCGGGCAGCTGCTCGGCGTAATGGCCCCGCGCAGCACGTCGCCGCAGCGGCATCCGCGCGGCTCAACCGTCGCCTCAACGGGCACGTCAAAGCGAACGCGGGCATCAAAGCGCGAGAACTCGGGACGAATGGCGAGCCCCGAGCCGGCAATCGGCCCCAGACCGCGCCATGTGGTGTCGCACGGCTCAAACACCTGCTCGACCAGCTGGCGCGCCACGGGGTTGCCGTTCGCATTGACACCGCGGCGGTAGGCGTTGTCGATCGCCGGCCTGCTCTCGACAACCATCTGGACCAGCATGCAGATGCCCTGCAGGATATCGACCGGCTCAAATCCCGTGACCACGCCCGGGGTATTGAACTCGTCGACCAAAAAGCTAAAGGGCGCCAGGCCCGTGATGGTGGCGACGTGCCCCGGCAGGATAAAGCCGTCGATAGTGGTCTCGGGATCGTTGGCGATGGCGCGCAGCGCCGGCGGCGTGGTCTTGTGGGCGCAATAGACCGAAAAGTTCAAAAGTCCGCGCGCGTCTGCCTCCAAAATGGCGCCGGCGATGGTGGGCGTTGTGGTCTCAAAACCCACGCCCATAAAGATGACCGGGCGGTCGGGGTTGTGTTCGGCGATATCGAGTGCATCGAGCGGGGAGTACACAATGCGAATATCGCGCCCCGCCGCCTTTTGCGCGGCGAGCGAGGTAGACGACCCGGGCACGCGCATCATGTCGCCAAAGGTGGTGATGATGGCGCCGTCCATCTTGGCGAGCGCGATTGCATGGTCGATATCGCGGTTGGCGGTAACACAGACGGGGCAACCCGGACCGCTCAGCAGTTTGAGCCCGGCAGGCATAATGGAGCGAAAGCCATAGCGACCGATGCTCACGGTGTGCGTGCCGCAGACTTCCATAAGGTTGATGGCGCGGTCGCCGACAAGCTCATGAATACGATCGATGAGCTCGCGAGCCAGCTTGGGGTCGCGAAATGCCGAAAAGTCGATACCGGAGCGCGCCGGCTGTCCGGCCGCCACTAGTATGCCTCGGCCGGATTGCTGGCCAGTTGGTCTTCTTCGGCCAGTTCGGTCATGGCATTAACGAGCTCGAGCGTTTCTTGCGCTTCCTGCTCGTCGACGATCTGGATGCCAAAGCCGGCGTGTACGAGAATATAGTCGCCTACCTGTGCCGTCGGCACGAGGCGCAGCGAAACGGGGCGCTCGATGCCCATCATGTCGACGGTCGCCTTAAGGTCGTCGTCGCGTTTGACCACTTTACCGGGAACGGCAAGGCACATAATGTTCCCCTTTTATACGTTTTGCGCTGGATAGGCGCCTAATTACCCATCAGTTGATGGTAGCGCTCGCGGGAGTCACGAGCAAACGCGTTACACCTGTGAGACGGCGGCGCGCAGGCTGGCAAAACAGCCTATCGCGATGCTGTCTGCGCGAGGTGAGCGCGAGCGATGGCGGCCTGACCGTAGGCGATGCAGCCGTCGTTGACGGGCACGGAGCGGGGGACCAAGACGGCAAGACTGGCGTCTTTGAGTTCGTGGGTAAGGAGCCGAAGCAAAAGTCGGTTCATGAACACGCCGCCCGAGAGCACGACGGTGTCGAGGTCTTCACGGACGCAGATCTCGCTTGCGATGCGGGCCGACGCGCGTGCGATGGTGACATGGAAGTCGAGCGCGAGCTTGCCGGCGGGCACGCCGGTCCTGATTCCCTCCAAAAGCGCCTCAAAAAGCGGCCTGGAGTTCAGAACATGGCAGTCGTCCGGACGGGATGATTCGGTTACGGAAAAGCTGGCCATATTGCCGGTGGGGCAGGCACTTTCACTGCTGAACGCGCGCCAGGCGGCGGCTTCGAGTTCTATGGCGGGTTCGCCCTCGTAGGTTGCCTTGTCGCAGATGCCCAGAATTGCTGCCGCGGCATCAAAGAGACGCCCCATGCTGCTGGTACGCGGGGCGTTGATACCGCGCTCGATCATGGTGGCTGTCACGCTGCGCGTTTGCTCGTCGAGGTTGTCCAAAAGCCGAGCGGTGCCTGGGTGCTCGAGTAGGCCAAGTTCGCTGAGCAAGGCGAAGGCGTTGCGGCGGGCGTCACGCACGGAGGCCGCTCCGCCGGGGAGCGCCCAGGTGCGCAAATGCGCGGCGCGCTCAAAGCTGCCAAGGCTGGCGACAAGAAACTCGCCGCCCCAAATGGTCCCATCGGTGCCGGCGCCGGTGCCGTCAAAGGCGATGCCAAGGACACGCGCGTCGGTTGTAAGCTGGCCCGCGGCGATGGCCTCGGCCATCACGCTCGCGATGTGCGCATGATGATGTTGAACTTCAACAAGCGGCATACCCTGTTTCTGCGCCTGTTCGCGCGCCCACTGGCTCGACAGATAGCTGGGATGCATGTCGCATGCTAAGGCGGCGGGCGCCAAGTCAAAGAGGTTTTCCAAGCGCGTGCGCGCGGCGTTCCAGGCATCGAAGGTCCCGCCGTTTTCAACATCGCCGATATGCTGCGAGACAAAACAGGTTGCCTCGCCGTTCGTCCCTTCACGCGTGAGCGCAATCGTGGCCTTTTGTTGTGGCCCGCAAGCGAGCACGCAGGACGGAGCGCCGTCGAGCGCCGGCAACGGCAGCGGCTGGGGTGCATATCCGCGAGCGCGGCGAACGGGCATAACGATGCCGTCGACCACGCGTACCACGGAGTCGTCGTAGCGCGAGAGGATCGCGCGGTCGTTACCGAGCAACGCGTCGGCAATGCCGGCGGCAACGAGGTGTTCCCAGGCAAGATCGTCGTCGGTTTCTATGGGTTCTTCGCTCAGGTTTCCGCTGGTCATGACGAGCGCGTGCATACCGCAGGCTTCTGCCGCGGCAAGCAACAGATGTTGAAGCGGCGTATAGGGGAGCATGATGCCGAGCTCGGGCAAGTCATGCACGACAGATGGCGCGAGGGCGAGGAAGTCGGGGGAACCGCCGTTGCCCTCGCCAACAGTGCGCCGGCGCAGCAGCACGATGGGGCGGATACTGCCGGCGAGCAGATCGCGTTCAGCATCGTCGATATGACACAGGCGCTCGGTATCAGCAAGGCTGCGCACCATAACGGCAAGTGGTTTGTTGCTGCGGCGTTTGCGACGGCGCAGCTCGGCCACCGCCTGCTCGTTGGCAGCGTCACAGGATAGATGGAATCCGCCCAGGCCCTTGATGGCGACGATGCCACCGTCGGCCAGCAGCTCAACGCAGCGCTCGATGATAGCGTCGCTGGCCTCGCGTGTGGTACCGACGGCCGGTGTCGCGGACGAATTCCCGTACGCATCGCCGTTCACAGCCTCGCGCCACGTAATATGCGGCCCGCAATCAAAGCAGGCATCGGGTTGCGCGTGAAAGCGACGGTCGAGTGGATTGGCATACTCTGCGGCACACTCGGGGCACATGGGAAAACGATCCATCGACGTGGCCGCTCGGTCATAAGGCAGCGAGCGGATGATGGTAAAGCGCGGCCCGCAGTTGGTGCAGTTGATAAAAGGGTAGTGATAGCGCCGATCGGCGGGGTCGAACAGCTCGCGCAGGCAATCGTCACAGGTGGTGATATCGGGCGAGACAAGTGTGGTGTGCGCGGTTTGATCCTGCGACGCCACAATGCGAAAGTCCTGCTCATCGGCAGCGCTCCAGCCGCCAGGCTCCAAATCCGCAACATCGACTCGCTCAACGCGAGCCGCCGCAGGCGCATGCTCAGAAAGCGCGGCAACAAAAGCATCGAGCGCATCGGCCGGAGCATGCGCTTCGATATGCACGCCGTCGCCCGCATTGAGCACCCAGCCGTAAATGTCATGCGCCATAGCCTCGCGATACACAAATGGCCGCATGCCAACGCCCTGCACAATGCCCGTCACATGAATATGCACATGCCGCATGCGACACTCCTCATCAAAACCGACCAAAATAGACAGGTTTATTTTGGTAGGTAAAACGCTAAACCTGCCAAAACAAACCTGTCCCTTTTTGGCAGGTGCGCTGCGGGAAATCCCGCTACAGCCCCAGGCTCTGCCTGGTGGCGGCACACGTGAGCTCGCCGTGCTTAACGCCGCGCAGGCCCAGCAGGCGATCGGCTAGTTCGTAGATGCGCTCGCCGCGACCCTTGAGTGCCAGGATCTCCAGACAGTTGTGGTGATCCAGATGCACGTGCATGGTCGATACGATCTCGTCGGTGTAGTCGTGCTGCACTTCGTCCAGACGGCGCGTCAGGTCGCCGGTATGGTGGTCGTAGATCATGGTGAGCGACCCGATAACATGCTCGTCGGGCGTGCGCATCTGCTCCTTGGCGATCGAGGCGCGAATCAGGTCGCGCACGGCCTCGGAGCGGTTGGCCACGTCGCCGCGGCGCGCGATCTGTTCGTCAAAACGGCGCAGCAGGTCATCCGGTGCGGTAACCGAAAAACGGACCAGCTCGGAGCCGGAGCCACTACAGTGGCAGCCCGCGTCACCGTCCGCCCCGTGCGGATGCTCGTGCTCGTACCCGCAGCCGTGCTCGTGTTCGGCCACCTTACACCAGCTTCACGGAGCCGACGGAGTTGTGGTCGGCCTCGATGGCTTCCTCGTAGCCCTCGAGCGCGTCATGCGCCTCGTGCAACGCGGCCATGGCGGCCTCGAGCTTGGCGCCGATGCGCTCCATGTCAAAATTCTCGGTCGCATGCAGCAACTGATGGCTCCATTCGTGAGCGAGCTCGATGGTGTCGTCGACCTGTTTGACGCTCATGGCAAGCTGGCTCATGTTCATTCCAACATCATGCATGGGAAATCTCCTTTTGTATGGGGCAGTTCAGTGGTTCAGATTTTACTACGCCCGCTTTGCGCGCAGCTGCATAAGAAAACGGGTGCGAGTCTGTGCGACCCGCACCCGTTCACTGGGGGCTGTTTGTGACTACCATACTATCCGTGGTTGCACTCGGTGCATTCAGAAGTCCGGCGAGCGGCGTAAAAGCGCTCATGGACGGCAGACAGACGGCAACATGTAACAAGCGTATTACAGATGTTTCTCCAGCAGCGCCTGCAGCCTCGCCTTGGGCAGAGCGCCAACCGAGCGGTCAATCTCCTCGCCGTTCTTAAACACAATCAGCGTGGGGATGCTCATGACGCCATACTTCATGGCCAGGTCCTGGTTGTCGTCGACGTTGCATTTGGCAACGGCAAGCTTGCCCGCCAGTTCATCGGCAACCTCGTCAACGATGGGCGAGAGGGATCGACAGGGCCCGCACCACGGTGCCCAAAAATCGACCAGCACGGGCAGGCTGTCGCTAACGACGGAATCGAAGTTCTCGGGGGTAATCTGCTTAATGTCAGCCATGGTGACCTCCATAATGTGACGCGGCTTGGCCGCGTAAAACTCAGTACGACCGTGCTTATACCCAGCCGCCCGCAAAGCAACCACTCGCAGGCGGCTCTTTTATATAATGGTGGGCACGCAAACGATTGGAGAGCGCATGTCCACGTCACAAAGCCAGAAAAAAGAAGCCATCGCCCAGGCGGCCGAGCAGGAGCTCACATCGCTTGCGGTCCGTGGCGTGCGTATCGCGGGCAACGCGTGCTCGCCGATCGTGCTGGTCAAAGGCGATTTGGACGAGGCCGAGCGTTCGGGTGGCGAGCTTGCCGCTGGCCCGGATGGCGCGGCGTTGCGCAAGGCGCTTGGGGCCATCGGCTACGCGCCCGAGGATTTTTGCGTGCTGGCAAGCGTCGCCGGCGCAGGTGACGGAGCGGTCGCTGTGGGCGAGACGCTGCCGTGCGAGCTGTTCCGTGAGGCGCTTGAGGCTTTGGACCCCGAGGCGGTGCTACTGCTCGACAACAACGCGGCTGACGCCATGCGCGAGACCTACGCCGATATGCTCGTGGCGATCGATGACTTCGACACCGCCATGCTCAAGCCCGGCTTGGTCGCCCATGTGCAGGGTCGCCGTGTGCTCGCGCTCGACGGTTTTGAGGCGGCACTCACCGACAAGGCCGCTAAGCAGCGCATGTGGGCCTACATCAAGCAGCTGACTCCGGCGGCCGCTCCGCTGTAGCGAGCCCGCGTCGACAAACGACCCCGAGCGGGCGAGCCGTACCCGCGGAACGCAAATCCGTCGCGCCCGCGCCCTTACATCACAGCGCGCAGCTCAAACCGATCGCCGTTAATGCGGAACTGGCAGTTGCCGTTCATGCGCTCCACGGCGAGTTTAATGCTCTTGGTGCCAAAGCCGTGACCGGCGTGCTGAGCCACGGGCGTGCCGTCGACCATGTGCGGCGCCCGTCCAAATGTGTTGGAAACCAGCAATAGAAGCTGACCGTCTTCGTAGCGAAGGTCCAGGTCGACAAACCGCTTGCCTTCGGGGGCGGTGCTCGCCGCGGCGATGGCATTGTCCAGGGCGTTCGATACCACACTGAACAGATCGGCATCGCCCACGTGGACGGTTTCGGGCACGGCGGCTCGCAGGTCGGCGGTGATGCCGTGCGCGTTGATGTCCGCGGAAAGCGACGAGAGCGCAATGTTGACCGTTTCGTTGGCGCAGTAGCGGCGCACAGCGGTGCGGTCGTTGGTCTCGCAAAGCGCGTCGATACGCTCGAGCGCCTCATCGGTGTGACCCTCTTCGATCAGGGCCGCAAGACCGCGCAGGTAGTGGCGTATGTCGTATCACATTGAGACCAAGTCAAGAAGAATCGCTTCGGTCGAATCGCGTCTTTTGGGTGAGTTCTCAACGTCCGCTGCCGCTGGTTTCCACCGTATGCCGAAAACACCCGGACGATGCCGTGCAGATCGCTTCGCTCTGCTATAGTCTCCCAAATTCACGTTTTCTATTGGGATGGTGGTTAATATGGGCGACATACTCGAATCGTTCCTGCGCGTGGCGATGGTGGTGTTCATCGTCGGTCCGCTCACTGCATGGGTCGCCCGTCGCGGCGCGCGCGAGCGCAGTGAGGCGACGGACAGCCTCGATCGCTTCACGGTGCGCATGCCCGCTGCCATTCGCACGATCATCGCCTGCTGCGCCGTCGCGTTCGAACTGCTCATGCTGGGTGTCTACGTCTGGCAGGGCGTCTCGTTGGGCGAGTGGGACCACGAACTTGTGTGGTTCGGTCACGCCATGGCGCTCGCGGGCATGGCCATCTGGGCCCTGCTGAGCATCCCGCGCATCGACGTGGACGGTGAGCGAATTCTCTCGCGTAACGCCTTCGGCATCCGCAAGGAGACGACGCTTGGCAACATCACCCGTGCAACGCTTCACACGCAGATGATGAGGATCGACCTGTTCGAGGGCGACCGGAAGTTCTGCTCGATAAGCCTCGAGGGGGTGTGCTCGCTCAACCTCCTCGCCCGTCTGGAGGAAGAGGGCATCGAGGTCTCGGACGCTGTTGACGGTCCGATGACCAAGGCGGGTCTGTGTTGGTCTGCCATCAAGCCGTTGACGATTGTTTTCAACGGTATGGCGCTCGTCTTCTCGCTCGTGATCGCCTTCATGGCTGTTTTCACCGACGCCGGTGCTCGTCTGCTCCTGCTCGTCCCATGCCTCTTCCTGTTCATAGGGGGACTCCTGCCTCTGCTCATGCTCAGCATGCCCGCCCGTGGTATCTACGAGATCGGCAGACAGGAGCGCGAACTCGGTTTCTCCTTCGCCGAGGAGATGGCGAGCCGAGGTGCCACGGGCACCTCGCTTGTCGACAACGATTGGTTCATCGAGATCAGCAACGCCCGCGTCGTGGCGTTCAGCCGCGATTATCTCAAGAAGGTCACGGCGCACGAGGATAGCGAGAGCGGCGACCGTTGCACGGTTACCACGAAAGGCGGTCGCAAAATCAAGGTGTACGCAGCGGGCAGCACGCTCGAGGACCTGCGCTCGTGGTTCAAACAGGGTGCCAAGGCCAGAAGCACGCTCGACCGTGCAGAGGACGTGCTCGAGACGACGTCTGATTGGGTTGTCTGACCTGTATCGTCTTTTCGGACACGCATGCTAGAGGCCCAATCCTTTAGAATGCATTCATCGACGACCGAGAGGACGGTATGCTATGTCCAACCCAGCCGCCAAGTACACCGACGAGTTCAGGCGCGAGACCGCCGACTACATCATCTCGACGGGCAGGCCGATAACGGAATGCTGCGCAGAACTGGGCCTGAATTCCAAGACCGTGAACAAGTGGGTGCAGAGCCGCCGGCGCGAGCTTGCCGGCGGGCCCGACCCCAAGGCCGAGGACCGCGAGCTTCGCGAGGCGAAAAGGCGCATACGCGAGCTCGAGATGGAGAACGCCTTCTTGAAAAAAGCCGCGGCCTTCTTCGCCAAAAGCCAGGCGTAGCCGCATGCTACCGGATGATGTTGGCGGAGAAGGCCGAATTCCCGGTGAAAATGATGGCCCGCGTGCTCGGCGTGAGCCGATCGGGCTTCTACTCGTGGCTCTCCAACGGCTGCCCGCGAGAAGACTGGTCGGCCGAGCGCGAGGCGGTCCGGCGCGTGTGGCTGGAGTCGGACCGCAGGTTCGGCTTCCGGTTCGTGAAATGCTTCCTGCCCGGCGAGTTCTCCGGATTGACCCTGTACAGGGTGCGCAAGCTGATGCGCGAGCTGGGAATACGCGGCTGCACGCCCAACGCCAGGAAGCGCACCACCATCCCCGACCCGAAGGCCAGGCCCCGGCCCGACCTGGTGCGCCGCGACTTCACCAGTCCCGTTCCAACCTGCAAGCTCGTGGGCGACATCACCTACCTGCGCACCGGCGAGGGATGGCTGTACCTGTCGACGGTCATCGACCTCAACACCCGCATGGTGGTGGGCTGGTCGCTCTCCGAGCGCATGACCGCCGACATCGTGGTTTCGGCGCTGGCGTCGGCCAAATCGCGCGGCTACGTGGCCGGCAACGCGATATTCCACGCCGACCGCGGCGCCCAGTACACCAGCAGGCTTCTGGCCGAATGGGCGCGCGACAACGACGTGCGGCTGTCCTGCAGCCGCGCCGGCAACTGCCACGACAACGCGGTGGCCGAGTTCATCGAGGCGTACTACAACCGCCGAAGGCCCCGCTCGACGATCGGCTACAAGGTGCCGGCCGAGGCCATGGCGGCCTTCTTCGAGAGAACCGAGCCCAAGCTCGAGGCCATGCCTATGGCCGCTTGATTTCTCGAGCATGCGTGTCCGAAATCTTGACACAGGTCAGAAGGCCTCGATGCCAGCGCTGCGCCGATATGGGGCAGCGGCCCCCCCGTTGGCCGCCATGGCCCTGACTTCCGAGCGTATGCTGGCGCCGCTCGTCTTAAGACGTCGACCTCCATCCGGAGCCTGCGGTTCTCGCGCTCGGGCTCCAGGATCCGGTTCTACTCGGGCGTGCGGTTGTCGGCGGCGCGCGGCGAGCCGGTCTCGTTTATCGACTTGACCCGCCTCTCCACATGCTCTTGTCGAGGTCGCACTCGTCCATGGCCTCGCGCCTGGGCTTTCCGGCGTTGTGGAGATCGACTATCTTCCTCTTGAACTCGTCGGTGAAATGCCTCGGTCTGGGGCCGGTCGAGGCCGAGCCCCCGGTCCGGCTGGGGTAGCATGTCGCTGCGGACCATTGTCTTTCCTCTCGTTGAATATCTAGGCGCTGACGATTCTAGGCGATGGCCCTCTCTTGCTTCTTACACCTCGATTGTGCTCGCTACCCCCAGCGGGCCCGGATCGAGCGATTCGGGCCCGCTTTTGGGGCCTGCCGGAAACCCGGTGGTCAAAAAGGGCCAAATATGAGTACTGTTACCAGTTTGGTGGCAGCCAAATGGCCTCAAAAATCGGTGCCAGAGGCCAAAAGTGCATCGATTTTCGTTCTTCAGAGTCGCGATCGGGCTCCAAACAAGGCGATTTTGCTGCTCTGGACCGGAAAATCGATGCTACTAATTTGGTGACAGTACTCATATTTGGCCCTTTTTGACCACTGCCCCTTGGTCCAGGACAAAACGGGCTGCCCGAATCATGGGGCGGGTCCATTTTCGGCTGTCCTCAGCTTGCCAGTTCGAAAATGGACCCGCCCCAAGATTGAATCTTTATTCCAACTTTACACCTGGCTTTACAGCTGTCTTGTCAGCTGTAAAGCCAGGTGTCATACTAAAGCCCCAAGATTCGCCAAAAGAGAGGGGCCTTGATGGCACAGAGCGCGAACATGGATGCATCGGAGCTTGCACGCGATATCGCGGCCGGCCTAGCATCGGCAACGACGGCAACGGAGCGCGCGGCACTGGTGCCCGCAGAGCTCGTCGAGGCCATTCAGCAACTAAAAACCCAACGTGACGCGGTGATCCTGGCGCACTACTATGTGGCGCCCGAGGTCCAGGCCGTTGCCGATTACGTCGGCGACAGCTTTTACCTGGCAAAGCTCGCCAAGAGCCTGCCGCAGCAGACCATCGTGCTGTGCGGCGTGGAGTTTATGGGCGAGAGTGCCAAGCTGCTCAACCCCACCAAGACCGTGCTGCTGCCCGAGCCGGGTGCGGACTGCCCCATGGCGCACATGGTCAAGCGCGAGACGGTCGATGCGGCGCGCGCCGAGTACGGCGACGACCTGGCTGTCGTCTGCTACGTCAACTCGACGGTTGAGATCAAGAGCTGGAGTGACGTGTGCGTTACCAGTTCTAACGCCGTCAAGATCGTCTCCGAGCTGCCACAGCAGCACATCTTGTTCATTCCCGACCAGAACCTGGGCCGCTTTGTGGCCGAGCAGGTGCCGCAAAAGCACGTCATCCTCAACAACGGCTACTGCCCGCGCCACCACATCATTACCGTCGAGCAGATCGTCGATGCGCAGGAGGCCCACCCCGACGCGCTCGTGCTGGCGCACCCCGAGTGCAAGGCCGACGTGCTGGCCGAGGCCGACTACATCGGCTCCACCGCCGGCATCATCAAGTATGCCGAGGAGTCCGACGCGAGCGAGTTCATTATCGTGACGGTCCGCGGCGTGCTCTATGAGCTCGAGCGCCGCTGCCAGGGCACCGGCAAGAAGTTCTACTTCCCCGCGGTGCAGCCCACCTGCGTCAACATGGACCTCATCACGCTCGAAAAGCTCGTGCGCTGCCTGGAGACGGGCGAGGGCGAGGTGCAGATTGGCGTGTCGGACGAGGTCGCCGATCAGGCCAAGCTCACGCTCGACCGCATGCTCGAGTACGCGGCGCGCTAAGCCAATGTGACATGAGGGGCCATCCCTTATGCCACATTACAAGGGAGAGGATTCCTGTGGACACCAAACAATACTCCGACATGGAGTGCGACGTCGTCATTGCCGGTTGCGGCGTGGCGGGCCTGTATGCGGCTCTCAATCTGCCGACGAGCACGCGCGTAATCATGCTCTCCAAGGGCGCCGTCGACGAGTGCGATTCGATGCTCGCGCAGGGCGGTATCTGCGTGCTGCCCGAAGGCTCTGACTACGATGCCTTCTTTGAGGACACCATGCACGCCGGCCATTACGAGAACCGCCGCGAGAGCGTCGACATCATGATCCGCTCGAGCCGTTCGGTCATCAACGACCTGTTGGCCATGGGCGTGGACTTTGAGCGCAAGGCCGACGGCAGCCTCGACTTTACTCGCGAGGGCGCGCACAGCCGCCCGCGCATTGCCTTCCATGCCGACATTACGGGCAAGGAGATCACGACCAAGCTGCTCCAGGCCGTTCGCAAGCTGGGCAACGTGCAGATTTTGGAGCGCGTGGCCATGACCGACATCCTAACGGCCGAGCGTGACGGCGCCACGGTGTGCACCGGCGTCGTCGCCGTAGCCGTGGACGAGGACGATTCAGCTCGCCCCGCCGACGAGCTGGCAAATGCCGCTGAGGACGTGCATGCCGGTAAGCCGTTTAAGATTCATGCCTGCCATACGCTGTGGGCAACGGGCGGCATCGGCGGCGTGTACGATCACTCCACCAACTACCCGCAGCTCACCGGTGACGCTTGCTACATCGCGCAGGAGCACGGCATCACGATGGAGCACCTGGACTACGTGCAGATCCATCCCACGGGACTGTTCTCTCCGCAGCCGGGCCGCACCTTCCTGATTAGCGAGAGCTGCCGCGGCGAAGGCGCGATTCTGCTCAATGCCGCCGGCGAGCGCTTTACCGACGAACTGCAGCCGCGCGACGTGGTCGCCGCCGCTATTCGCGAGCAGATGAAGCAGGACGGCACCGAGCACGAGTGGCTGAGCTTTGCCCCCGTCGAGCGCGACGTGGTGACCGGGCATTTTGCCAATATCCGTGCGCGCTGCCTGGAGGACGGACGCGACATCCTGGACGAGCCCATCCCTGTCACACCCACGCAGCACTATTTTATGGGCGGCGTATGGGTCGACAAGGACGGCCGCACCTCGATGCCCGAGCTCTACGCCGCCGGCGAGACGGCCTGCAATGGCGTGCACGGCAAGAACCGCCTGGCTTCTAACAGCCTGCTCGAGTCCCTAGTTTGGGGCCGCCGCGCTGCTTGGCGTATGCGCACCGGCGAGTCGCTGACCGTGGAGCAGGCCGGTGAGCCCGCGCTTGACGGACGTCACCGCGCCCTGAGCGCCGAGACCCTTGCAATCGATGATTTGGCCCGTGCCGCCGGCACGCAGGCCGTGGAGGAGTAGACCATGAATCCCATTACCATGAAGCTCGTCGTCGATGATCTGATTTTGCAGGCTCTGCGCGAGGACATCACGTTTGAGGACGTGAGTACGGCGAGCGTGTGCCCTACGGCGCGCCCCGCTACCGTTGAGCTCATCGCCAAGGCCGATGGCATCATCGCCGGCTTGGATGTGTTCGCTCGCACTTTTGAGCTGCTGGATCCGCAGAGCTCGGTGCTGTTTGATGTCGCGGACGGCGACGAGGTGCACGCCGGCGACCACGTGGGCCAGGTGCGCGGCGACGCGCGCGTATTGCTTTCGGGCGAGCGCGTGGCGCTCAACTACCTGCAGCGCATGAGCGGCATCGCTACTTACACGCATCGGATGGCGGCTGCGCTCGAGGGCACCAAGACCGTGCTTGTCGACACGCGCAAGACCACGCCGGGCATGCGTGTCTTCGAGAAGGCCGCAGTCGAGATCGGCGGTGGCAGCAACCACCGCTATAACCTGTCGACGGCTGTCATGCTCAAGGACAACCACATCGACGCCGCCGGTGGCGTGGCGCGCGCGATTGAGATGGCGCGCGCCCATGCGTCGTTTACCGCGACGGTCGAGATTGAGTGCGAGAACCTGGACATGGTACGCGAGGCCGTGGAGGCCGGTGCCGACATCATCATGTTCGACAACATGACCCACGATGACATGGCTACTGCGATTGAGCTTATCGCCGGTCGTGCCAAGACCGAGTGCTCGGGCAACGTAGACGCCGACAACATTCGTGCCCTGGCCGACCTGGGTGTTGACTATATTAGTTCGGGCGCTCTGACGCACTCTGCGCCGATCCTCGACCTCTCGCTTAAGCACCTGCGTCTGCTGGACGGTAAATAATGAATGCCCGCGAGCGTCGCCGTGCCATCATGGCCGTGCTCGAGGGGGCCAAAGAACCTGTCTCGGGCAGTGCGCTTGCCCGCGAGGTGGGCGTGAGCCGTCAGGTCGTGGTGCAGGACATCGCCCTGCTGCGCGCCGACGGGCACGATATCGTCGCCACCAATCGCGGCTATGTACTACAGGAGGCCCCCAGCAGCCCCGCCGTGCCCACGCGCTTGGTCAAGGTTCGCCACAGCGTTGAGCAGGCAGGCGATGAGCTCACGAGTATCGTCGACGCCGGCGGCGCCGTGCTCAACGTGATCGTCAATCACCGCGTGTACGGTAAGATCACAGCCGACCTGGACATTCGCAATCGTCGCGATGTTGAGCGCTACCTGCACGATATCGAGAGCGGCAAGAGCTTTCCACTATTAACGGTGACGAGCGGCTATCACTTCCATCGCATTGCGGCAGAGGATGAGCAAACCCTCGACGAGATCGAGGCCATGCTCAAGGAGAAGGGCTACCTTGCCGATTTAATGCCCTACGAGGATGATTTGTCCTAGAACACATGCAAAAGGAGGCCTCCGCGGCGATGCGGAGGCCTCCTTTTTGTGCACGGTGTACTTGTGAGTGTGCAAGTGGGGGAGTTGTTACTCCTCGACGATCTCGGTGATCGCGCCGGCGGGGCAAGCGTCCTGGCAAGCGCCACAGGCGACGCAGGAATCCTCGTCAGCGACGGTAGCGACGTCCTGGAGCTCCAGAACACCAGCGGGGCAGGAGTCGACGCAAACGCCACAAGCGATGCACTCGTCGGCATCAATTACGGGATGAGCCATGGTAGTTTCCTCTCTGTTGACCGACGCTACAGGCGATGCGCGCCGGTTTGATTCGGGCAAAAACATACCACGGGAGCGACCGTTTGCAATACCCTCTGACCGGCATCTTCATACCGTTCGCCGAGTATGCCACGGCTTACTAAAAAACATGCAGGTGAGGCCGTTGAGCTGCGCAAATGTTAGCTACAGGTGACTTGAAATAAAGGGCGATTGAGTGTGCTTGCGGAAACCGCATCCCATTATTTGGCCGAAAAACGGGTCGAACTTTCCCCAGGGAAGCCCGGGGCCGCCATGTGCGCTCCCAAGCCCAAACCTCAGCCATCTCTACATAGATCTCAATAGATCTGCCGAGAACTCAAACAGTGCATTTACCTGCGCATTTGAGAACCTAAACTCTCAGAGATAAGAAATCTTATATGAATTGACTTAGATTTTGTATATTCCGGCCCATAAGGGGATACACTACATCCTGAAAGACAAGCCGAAGCGCCGCGCGACAGACCGTCGAGGCGGCGCGAACGCACAAGAGAGAGGGAATTTCTAATGAGTAAGATTCTTGGTATCGACCTTGGTACTACTAACTCCGCTATGGCCGTCCTCGAGGGCGGTTCTCCGACCATTATCGTGAACGCCGAGGGCGACCGCACCACCCCGTCCGTCGTGGGCTTCCGTGCCGACGGCGACCGCGTCGTGGGCAAGGCCGCTAAGAACCAGGCGGTCACCAACCCCAAGAACACCGTGTTCTCCATCAAGCGCTTCATGGGCCGCAAGTACTCCGAGTGCACCTCCGAGATCAAGACCGTGCCGTATGAGGTCAAGGAGGGCCAGGGTGGCCGTGCCGTCGTCGACATCGAGGGCAAGGACTACACCGCCGAGCAGGTGAGCGCCATGACGCTCGCAAAGATGAAGGCTGACGCCGAGAAGTATCTGGGCGAGACCGTCACCGACGCCGTCATCACCGTCCCGGCCTACTTCAACGACGCCCAGCGTCAGGCCACCAAGGATGCCGGTAAGATCGCCGGCCTCAACGTCAAGCGTATCGTCAACGAGCCGACCGCTGCTGCTCTGGCCTATGGCCTGGACAAGCAGGGCACCGACCAGCGCATTCTGGTCTTCGACCTGGGCGGCGGCACCTTCGACGTCTCCATCCTCGACCTCGCCGACGGCGTGTTTGAGGTTCTGTCCACCTCGGGCGACAACCACCTGGGCGGCGACGACTGGGATCAGCGCGTCATCGACTGGATGGCCGATAAGTTTCAGCAGGAGAACGGTGTCGACCTGCGTCAGGACCCCATGGCCCTGCAGCGTCTGAAGGAGGCCGCCGAGAACGCCAAGAAGGAGCTCTCCGCAGCCCAGCAGTCCACCATCAACCTGCCGTTCATCACCATGAACCAGTCCGGCCCGCTGCACCTCAACTACACGCTGACCCGTGCTGAGTTCGAGAAGATCACCCGCGACCTGCTCGAGCGCTGCAAGCAGCCTGTCACCAACGCCCTGCGCGACGCTAAGCTCAAGCTTTCCGATCTGACCGAGGTCATCCTCGTCGGCGGCTCCACCCGTATGCCCGCCGTCCAGGATCTGGTCAAGACCATGACCGGCAAGCAGCCCAACATGTCCGTGAACCCCGACGAGGTCGTTGCCGACGGCGCTGCCGTCCAGGGCGGCGTGCTCACCGGCGACGTCGAGGGCATCCTGCTGCTCGACGTTACCCCGCTGTCGCTGGGCGTCGAGACCATGGGCGGCATCATGACCAAGATGATCGACCGCAACACCACGATCCCGACCTCCAAGACCGAGGTCTACTCCACCGCTGCCGACAACCAGACCAGCGTCGAGATCAACGTGCTCCAGGGCGAGCGCGAGCTTGCTCGCGACAACAAGTCGCTCGGTAAGTTCCAGCTGACCGGTATCCCGGCTGCCCGCCGCGGCGTGCCGCAGATCGAGGTCACCTTCGACATCGACGCCAACGGCATCGTCAAGGTCTCCGCTAAGGACAAGGGCACCGGCAAGGAGCAGCAGATCACCATTTCCGGTTCCACCGCTCTGTCCGACGACGAAGTCGATCGCATGGTCAAGGACGCCGAGGCTCATGCCGAGGAGGACAAGAAGCAGAAGGAAGAGGTCGAGGTCCGCAACCAGACCGATAGCCTGTGCTACTCCACCGAGCAGACCCTCAACGAGCTGGGCGATAAGGTTTCCGCCGACGTGAAGTCCAAGGCCGAGGCTGCTATCGCCGACGCCAAGAAGGCGCTCGAGGGCTCTGACGTCGAGGCTATCAAGGCCGCTGGCGAGTCCCTGCAGTCCGTGGCCTACGAGCTGGCTCAGGTTGTCTACGCCGACGCTCAGCAGCAGGCCGACGGTGCCGCCGGTGCCCAGTCTGCCGACGATGACGTTGTCGACGCCGACTACGAGGTCGTGGACGACGAGGACAAGTAATCATGTCCGCCCGTAAAGCTCGCACGGAGGCGGCTGCCGCTGGCGCCGCCCCCGTTGACTCTGAGGAGAAGGACGTGAAGATTCCCGTAGAGGCCGTCGACGATACCGAGGCCAACGAGGCCGAGGCCGCCGAGGCTGCCGAGAACCAGGTAGAGGATTCCAACAAGGAGGCGACGATGACCGAGGACGAGATGGTGGAAGCCGCTATCCGCGCCGGTGAGGAAGCCGCCGACAACGACTTTAAGCTCAAGTTCGAGCAGGCCCAAAAGGAGCTTACCGACGTGCGCAGCGAGCTCGATGCTGCGGCAGAGGCTCAGAAGGCCGCCGAGGACAAGGCAAAGGACGCCACCGAGCGCACTGCCCGTCTACAGGCCGACTGGGAGAACTTTCGTCGTCGCACCGCCAACGAGCGCATCGCCGAGCGCGAGCGCGCGACCGAGAAGCTCGTCACCGCGCTGCTGCCGGTGGTCGACGATATCGAGCGTGCGATCGACCATGCCCGTAGCCAGGAGCTTTCCGACGATTTTAAGCAGTTCGTCGATGGCGTCGACGCGGTGCATGCCAAGCTGCTCGATGTGTTTGCTCACGAGGGCGTTGAGCCCATCGATCCCAAGGGTGAGGCGTTCGATCCGCTCGAGCACCAGGCCGTGGGTCGCGTCGAGGACGCATCGCAGTACGACGAGACCGTCAACGACGTGTACCAGAAGGGCTACCGCATGGCGGATCGCATCCTGCGTTCCGCGATGGTGACGGTGACCTACGGTGGCGAGAAGCGCCCCGCACCGGAGCCCGAAGCGGCGCCCGAGGATGCTGCGGCCGATACGGCCGAGAGCACCGAGGAGTAATTGAGAAGGGCCCCGGGGCAACACCCGGGGCCCTTTCTGGCCAAGTGCCACATGACAGCATAAGCCGCCGTCCACAGGAGCGGCGGATATAACAGGAGAGGAGCTACGATGGCTGCAGGCAAAACCTTCTATGACATCCTGGGCGTATCCAAGAGCGCCTCCGACAAAGAGATCAAGAGCGCGTTTCGCAAGCTCGCGCAAAAATATCACCCCGATGCCGGCGGCGACGAGGCCAAGTTCAAGGAGATTAGCGAGGCCTACGAAACGCTTTCGGACGAGAAGAAGCGCAAAGAGTACGACCAGATGCTCATGTTCGGCGGCATGCCGGGCGCGGGCGGCGCGTATGGCGGCGGCTACGGTGCCGGCGCGGGCGCCAGCGGCTGGGGCGATATCTTCGACAGCATCTTTAGCGGCAACGGCGCCTGGGGTAGCGATTGGGGCTCGGGCTTTGCCGGGGCTGCGGGCGCTGCCGGTGCCGGCGCGGGCCGCAGCCGTGCTCGCAAGGGCGGCGACCTGTCGCTGACCGTCGATGTGACGGCCGAGGACGCGTTCCGCGGCGTGACGCACAAGGTCACCTATCGCATTCCCTCGACAGGCGAGCAGCAGACCATTACGGTCTCGGTGCCTGCGGGTGCGGTCGACGGCGGCAAGCTACGCTACAAGCGTCGCGGCGAGTATGGCGTTGCCGGCGGCGAGCGCGGCGACCTGGTCGTGACCACGCACGTGGAGGAGCACCCGCTGTTTAAGCGCAAAGGCGCCGATGTGACCATGGAGGTACCGGTCTCGGTCTACGAGGCGGCGCTCGGCTGCACGGTGGACGTGCCCACGCCCAGCGGTGCGACTGTCCGTCTGAAGGTGCCCGCGGGTACCCAGACGGGCAAGAAGTTCCGCTTTAAGGAGATGGGAGCGCCCGACGTTAAACACCGTGGCCGTACGGGCGCGCTGCTCGTCGAGATCAAGGTGCAGGTCCCCACGAACCTATCCGATGACGAGCGCGATGCCATGGCCAAGCTGCGCGAGGCCGACACGCGCGACTACCGCGAGAAGGTCAACCGTTACAAGGCGACATACTAGGGCGGTCGTGGCGCACACCCGCGCCCGCGGGCTTATGATGGACGATAACGAGACGGAAAGGGGTCAGGTAGCATGGCCGAGGACAATAGGAATAAACCGCTGTACATGATCAGCGTGGCGGCCGAGTTGACCGGCATGCATCCGCAGACTCTGCGCGTCTACGAGTCCAAGGGCCTGGTGAACCCCCAGCGCTCGGGCGGCAACACGCGTCTGTATTCGCGTGCCGATATCGAGCGCTTGGAGCTCATCAACCAGCTGACCGACGAGGGCATCAACCTTGCCGGCGTGGTGCGCATCCTTGATATGAAGGAGCGTGCCGAGGAGCGCGAGCGCGAGAACGAAAAGCTCCGCGCCCGCGTGCGCCAGCTCGAGGACGAGCTGCACGAGTATAAGATGCAGAAGAAGATCACCGCCCTGGCCCCGCGCGACGGCTCGGTCAACCCCGAGCAAGTCATGCGCAAACTGCTGGGCACGGGCGGCGACCTGTAGGCACTCATTGGGGACAGACTTAAATGAGTACCTGCAGAATGAGAGTGGATAATCTCCCGTTTTTTGCCTGTTTGCAGGCTCAAAGTGGGAGATTATCCACTCTCGTCATTTGAGCGTCTAAGTCTGCCTCCCCAGGACCTAACTCGTCCTCTGCTTTACTGAGATAAAGTGAACGCAGAGATTCGTAACCCACTCGCAACCGTTCTATGGCACGATATTGAACGAATGTATGCTATGCGCCCAAATCTTTTGGGCAGAGTGGGAGACAGTATGGTCAAGCTGTACGAGGACGGCATCTACCTGCGCGGCGGCAGCGAGGTTGTGCCTGCGGCCGAGGCTGCCGAGCGCGGTATTACGCAGACACCCGAGGATGCCAAGCGCGGCACCATCGCGTATTCGATCCTCCAGGCACACAATACGTCGGGCGACCCCGAGGCACTCAAGATTCGCTTCGATGCCATGGCGAGCCACGACATCACCTTTGTCGGCATCATCCAGACGGCGCGCGCTTCGGGCATGGAGCAGTTCCCGCTGCCTTACGTGCTCACCAACTGCCATAACTCGCTGTGCGCCGTGGGCGGCACCATCAATGAGGACGACCACGTCTTTGGCCTTTCCGCAGCCAAGAAGTACGGCGGCATCTTCGTTCCGCCGCACATCGCCGTCATCCACTCCTTTATGCGCGAGAACTTCGCCGGTTGCGGCAAGATGATCCTGGGTTCCGACTCGCACACCCGCTATGGTGCCCTGGGTACCATAGCCGTGGGCGAGGGCGGCGGCGAGTTGGCAAAGCAGCTGCTGCGCGACACCTACGATGTCGCCTATCCCGGCGTCGTGGCCATCTACCTCACGGGCGCCCCGCGCCCCGGCGTCGGCCCGCACGACGTGGCGCTCGCCATCATTCGCGCCGTCTTTGCCAAGGGCTACGTCAAGAACAATGTCATGGAGTTTGTGGGCCCGGGCATCGCGAGCATGACGACCGACTACCGCAACGGCGTTGACGTCATGACCACCGAGACCACCTGCCTGTCGAGCATCTGGGCCACCGACGAGGACACGCACGCGTTTTTGACCATGCACGGCCGCGGCGACGACTATCGCGAGCTCAAGCCCGCCGATGTCGCCTACTACGACGGTTGCGTCGAGGTCGACCTGTCGAGCATCAAGCCCATGATCGCACTGCCGTTCCATCCTTCCAACGGCTTTGAGATCGACGAGCTCAACGAGAACCTCGAGGACATCCTGCACGAGGTGGAGCTCGAGGCCGCCAAGATCGGCGAGGGCAAGACGCACTTTAGCCTGCTCGACAAGATCGTCGACGGCAAGCTGCACGTGCAGCAGGGCGTTATCGCCGGCTGCTCGGGCGGCAACTATGACTCCGTGGTCCAGGCTGCCCGCGTGCTCAAGGGCGCCAATACCGGCTGCGGCGAGTTCTCGCTGTCGGTCTATCCCACGAGCCAGCCCGTGGCGCTCGAACTTATACGCCGCGGCTACATCTACGACCTCATGGAGGCCGGCGCAATCGTGCGCACGGCATTCTGCGGCCCGTGCTTCGGCGCCGGCGACACGCCCGCCAACAACGGCCTTTCGATCCGTCACACCACGCGCAACTTCCCCAACCGCGAGGGTTCCAAGCCGGGTAATGGCCAGCTGAGCGCCGTGGCCCTGATGGACGCCCGCTCCATTGCGGCAACGGCTGCCAACGGCGGCGTCCTGACGCCGGCGACCGACCTGCCCGAGGACACTTGGGACGAGGCCTGCGAGTACACCTTTGACGACGCGCCGTACAAGAAGCGCGTGTACTGGGGCTTTGGCAAGGCGGAGCCTGCCGACGAGCTGGTCGAAGGCCCCAACATCAAGCCGTGGCCCGCGATGGAGCCGCTCGGCGACGACATCCTGCTCAAGGTTTGCTCCAAGATCATGGACCCGGTCACCACGACCGACGAGCTCATTCCCTCGGGCGAGACGAGCTCCTTCCGCTCCAACCCGCTGGGCCTGGCTGAGTTTACGCTGAGCCGCCGCGACCCGGCCTACGTGGGTCGCTCCAAGGAGGTCGACGCTGTGGAGAAGCGTCGCGTTGCCGGCGAGTCCGCAGGCGACCTGGCGGCGTTCGATGCCGAGCTTGCCGGTGTGTTTGAGGCGCTGGCCGGCGCGGGTGTCGCGGCCGATGCCAAGGCGACCGAGTTCGGTTCCATGATTTACGCCAAGAAGCCTGGCGACGGTAGCGCTCGCGAGCAGGCCGCGAGCTGCCAGCGCGTAATTGGCGGCCTGGCCAACATCGTCCACGAGTACGCCACCAAGCGCTATCGCTCCAACGTGATGAACTGGGGCATGGTGCCCTTCCAGATGGAGGCCGAGCCCAACTTTGAGGTGGGCGATTACGTCTTTGTGCCGGGTATCCGTGCCGCGCTCGATGGCGACCTGAAGGACATCGCCGCCTACGTGGTGCGCGCCGATGGTGCGGTCGAGCAGATTGAGCTCTACATTGCCGATATGACGGCAGAGGAGCGTGCCATCGTCAAGGCCGGCTGCCTGATCAACTACAACAAGTTCAAGGCCGCTGCCGAGTAACTCTGCTGTACGCCCCTGCCACACCTTTCCCTCGTGCTCACGCGCTTCGCGAGGGTCGCCCGAGGGAAAGGTGTGGCCGGGGCTACCGCGACGTTCTCGTTGGGTCTTGAGGGACGCTAAAAAAGACTGAGCTTGAAGCCGCCTCTTTTTATTGGGGCGGCTTCTTTTTGTTGAAAACCACCACAAAGGGGGCAGGCACCTTTGTGGTGGTGGGGACGAGCTCGATGCTGTTGTGATCGTTGAGCGGCATGTTAATGGGCGGCTCTACAGAATTTCATCTGGGCTGGCGGGTTTGGTTGTTTTGGGGATGCCGAGTTTGGATGACGCGAAATCGTCAACATTGTCCTTAATTCCGTCTTTGGTGTAGACAGTGACCATATAGGTGCTGTGTCCGAATTCGCCCTTGTCGCGTGTTGCCCAGGCATCCCAGTAGGCGGCCCCGTTTCGCCCTTTGATTTTTCCGACACGGCGGAGTTCTGTTCGCTTTAATTTCTGGTTGCTATAGATGGTTCGACCGGCCTCCTCGGTGAGCCCGCACTGTCCAAGCATCTTGTCGAGGACTTGGTTCATGTGGCGCTCATCGGTGTTTGGTGCGTAGTCGTAGGCGAGGGTGATGAAGTCGAGTGGCTGGTCGTCGATTAGATAGTTTAGCGTCTGAGGTCCAAGGCAGAAATAGGGGGAGCATCCGTCGATCTGACCGAGCAGTGGCAACTTTGACTGCCAACTTCCGGTGGGAATTCCATCTTCGTAAAACACGCCGCGACAGATAAAGGAGAGCGAGGTGGCACGCGAGCCGGCGTCGACCATTCCGCATAAATCGAAGGGCGAGGTGATACCAAGGGAAAAGGGCGTGATGACGATAAGGAAGAGCATCACGATGGGTATGGCGAGAATGGCGATGACGTTGCGACCGGTGGAATGAGGCGGCTTCATATGCGCTCCTCGAGACAAAGATCTGTTGAGGATAGGCAGAAATGGATATGTTCAGAGAGCAATTCAAGTTTAATCTCATTGCGCGAGATGGTCGACCGTTAGCGTCGAAAACCACCACAAAGGTGCCTGTCCCCTTTGTGGTGGTGAGGAGCGCGCGGCTTCTTTTGGTAATAGTGTTAGCTGGCGGTATCATTAGTGCAGGTGGCGAAGGTTTGCATTGTGGGGTGTTTTGCCGTGAGCCGTTCTGCCCGTATTGGATTGATTGTCTTGGCGCTTGCGATCGCTGTGGTTGGCGCGGGCGCTGTCGGTATGGCATTTCTACCTGCTGCGGTGACGGAGCCGGTGGTCAAGCCTGTGACTCAATCTGTCGAACTTCTGACCGGCGACGACAAGCCCGAGACCATTACCGTTGATTTTGATGAGCAGCCGGCTGTGCTGGGTATTAGCAATTATCCGCGTATTCAGCTTGGGGCCATGCGCTATACCACGGATACAAGCCTGATCGATAGGGCGTCCGAGCTACTCAAGGGCAAAACATTTAAGCGTTGGTACGGATATGCGTCCTATCGGGCAAAAGCGAACGACATGGTTGGCGGATGCCACTCGTCCATCGAGCTGGACACTGCAAACGGCGCAAAGTTATGTGATGTCTCGTACGATCCGGGCTACGAGGGCAATGAGGGTCCGGGCATCTACATCATGGACGGCGATGTCGCCTATGTCATGGAGGGCGACCAGACCGAGCTCAACGATTTTATGGGTCAGTGTATCCAAGATGCCTATAAACAGACCTGCTTGCCTGACCCGCAGACTGCACGCGATAGTGGGTCTGCCCGTACATGGCTGTTCGAGGATGAGATGCCCTGGACCGTCGAATCGGGAAGTACGGGTTCGGCGAAGGAGTAGAGACCGCGACTACCACAAAGGTACCCGTCCCCTTTGTAGTAGTTCTCGGTTTGTCTCGATCTGTAACATCTTGGCCGCTAAAAGTGGGCCTGGTGTTACAGATTTAGATTTTCGACTCAGGTGTCTTCGTTCGTCTCGATTTGTAACAGATAGAGCCCTATTTGCCGACTAGATGTTACAGATTGAGACAAACGGGCGCCGCTGAACAATTCGTCTCGATCTGTAACATCTGGAGCCGGAAACGGTCGATAGATGTTACAGATTGAGATAGTAAGGGGACGAGGCCGCAGCGGGCGAGCGTGCCTGCTCCCTATCACTTAATCACTCAGAAAATCTTATATATAGAGACTTAGATTTGTGTATAAGATCGCGCAAAGCTGGCAACAATACTTCTCGAACAACGTGAAGCCGCCCCGTAGGGCGGCCGCCCCAAGAGAGGTGATTCCATGAGAATCGATAAGCTAGCAATGACGTCGCGCGAGGCGCTGCAGACCGCCATGAGCACGGCTGCCGACGCGCAGGCCGGCGCGGTGGAGCCGATTCACCTGCTGTCCGCCCTGCTTGGTGCCGGCGAGCGCAATATCTCCGTGATCATCGAGCGCATCGGCGCCGATCCGGCCCAGCTTGCACGCTCCACACAAGATGCCATCGACCGCGCGCCCAAGGTTTCGGGCGAGGGCCAGCAGATGGGCCTGTCCAATGAGCTCGTCCGCGTGATCGAGAAGGCCGAGAAGAAGGCCACCAAGATGGGCGACAGCTTTGTGGTGACCGAGCATTTGCTGATGGCGCTTGCCGAGGACAAGGGCGAGGCTGGTCGTGTACTGCGTGACGCCGGCGTCACCAAGGAGCGCATCGAGCAGGTCTACGAGGAGCTGCGTGGCGATGACCGCGTGACGTCTGCCGAGGATAAGACCCAGTTTGAGGCGCTGGAGCAGTACGGTCGCAACATCTGCGATCTGGCCCGCGCCGGCAAGCTCGACCCGGTCATCGGCCGTACCGACGAGATCCGCCGTACCATCCAGGTTCTGTCCCGCCGCACCAAGAACAACCCCGTGCTCATCGGCGAGCCGGGCGTCGGCAAGACGGCCATCGTCGAGGGCATCGCCCAGCGTATCGTGGCCGGCGACGTGCCGAGCACCCTGCGCGACCGCGACCTCATCGAGCTCGACATGAGCGCGCTGGTCGCCGGCGCCAAGTATCGCGGCGAGTTCGAGGACCGCTTGAAGGCCGTGCTCAAGGAAGTGCAAAAGTCCGAGGGCAAGGTCATCCTGTTCATCGATGAGCTCCACACCATCGTGGGCGCGGGTGCCACCGAGGGCTCCATGGATGCCGGCAACATCCTGAAGCCGGCGCTCGCCCGTGGCGACTTGCACGCAATCGGCGCGACTACGCTCGACGAGTATCGCAAGTACATCGAGAAGGACGCGGCACTCGCCCGTCGTTTCCAGACCGTTATGGTGAGCGAGCCTACCGTCGAGGACACCATCTCGATCCTGCGTGGCCTCAAGGAGAAGTACGAGATCTTCCACGGCGTGCATATCACCGATAGCGCGCTCGTGGCAGCTGCCGACCTCTCCGATCGCTACATTGCCGACCGCTTCCTGCCCGACAAGGCCATCGACTTGGTCGATGAGGCCGCAAGCCGCCTGCGCATGGAGCTCGACAGCATGCCGGTCGAGATTGACGCCACCACGCGTCAGCTCACCCAGCTGCAGATCGAGGAGCAGGCGCTCATGAAAGAGACCGACGACGCCTCTAAGGAGCGTTTGGAGGCTCTGCGCCAAGAGATTGCCGAAGTCCAGGAAAAGCTCAACGTGCAAAAGGCCGGCTGGCTCAACCAAAAGAACGCCATCGACCACGTGCAGGAGCTTAAGGGCCAGCTTGACGCGGCCAAGAGCGAAGAGGAGCGCGCGACGCGCAACGGCGATCTGGGCCGTGCGTCCGAGCTTCGCTATTCTGTGATCCCGGGTCTGCAGCAGCAGATTCAGGATTCCGAGGCTGCGCTCGAGGCGCAAAAGCAGCAGGACGGCGAGGGCCTCAACGAACAGGTGACCTCCGATGAGATCGCCGAGGTCGTGAGCGCCTGGACCGGTGTGCCCGTGTCCAAGATGATGCAGGGCGAGCTCGACAAGTTGAAGGGCTTGGAGGGCGAGCTGCATAAGCGCGTTATCGGTCAGGACGAGGCCGTCTCCGCTGTAGCCGCGGCCGTGCGTCGCAGCCGTGCGGGTCTCTCCGACCCAGACAAGCCCATCGGCAGCTTCTTCTTCCTGGGCCCCACCGGCGTAGGCAAGACCGAGCTCGCCAAGGCGCTGGCCGAGTGCCTGTTCGATGACGAGCGCGCACTCGTGCGTATCGACATGTCCGAGTACATGGAGAAGTTCAGCGTCCAGCGTCTGATCGGTGCGCCCCCGGGATACGTGGGCTACGACGAGGGCGGCCAGCTCACCGAGGCCGTGCGCCGTCGTCCCTACTCCGTGATCTTGCTCGACGAGATGGAGAAGGCTCATCCGGATGTCTTTAACGTGCTGCTGCAGGTGCTCGACGACGGCCGTTTGACCGACGGTCAGGGTCGCCAAGTGTCCTTCAAGAACACGATTATCATCATGACGTCCAACGTGGGCTCCAAGGCTATCGCCGATCTGTCCGGCAAGGACGAGGAGGAGATGCGCCATCAGGTTGACGGGGCCATGGCTCAAACCTTCCGCCCCGAGTTCCTCAACCGTATCGACGATATCGTGGTGTTCCATCCGCTCGGCATGGCGCAGATCGAGAAGATCGTCGACATCCAGCTCGCCGACGTCCGCGCGCGTCTGGCCAAGGAGCGCATGACGCTTGCCATCACCCCGGCGGCCAAGCAGATGCTCGCCGTGGGCGGCCTGGACCCGGTCTTTGGCGCCCGTCCGCTCAAGCGTCTGGTTCAGCGCGAGGTCGTGGATGCCATCGCCGCCGCTATCATCGACGGCACGGTGCGCGAGGGCGATCAGGTGACAGTCGATGTCGACAAGGACGGCGGCTTTACCGTCGTGTGCGATAACACGCCGGCGGCCACCTACGAGGTCCCCGACGCCGAGTAGATTTTTGGGATATGCCTTAAAATCTACCAGCCGTCTCTAAACGCCAAGGGCGGCGGATCCATTGGGTCCGCCGCCCTTTTTCGTGCGACAATCGATGATGCCGAACGGATGCGATGTAAGGAGCTATGCAGATGAAAGACGAGATCAAGACAAGCGCGCCGGCGCCCAGGCCCACGTCCAAGCCGGCGCCCAAGCCGCGCGACCCCTACATCCGTGCCGAGAACGAGGACGATGACGGCTACGATCCCTACAGCGATCGCCGCCCCGAGCGCGAGCCCCTCTTCGAAGCTGACCCCTGGCGTTAAGTAGCTCATTTGGGACGGGGCTTTTTTAGCTACTTTGTTTTCGGCTAGAGGCGTTCATGCCTGCCCCCCTCGGCCGCTCGATATCCTCCGGGAGGGGCCACTAATAGAAAACTTGCTTATCCATTAATCAAGATACGCACAATCTTGCTCTCCTGCCAATCAAGAATCGTTATAATCTTGATTAGCAGGAGAGCAAGATTGGAGAATTATGGCATTCAACGACTTGGTGGCTCAAAAAATAAAGGACTTTGAGCAACAGGGGATTCCGCAGGTCTTTGAGCGCGACCTTGATCTGGGCAACCCGCAGGAGCCAAAGCGCGACAACATCGTATATGTGATTGTGGGCGCCCGTCGTTGTGGAAAGACGTATCGCCTGTATCAGGAGATGCGGCGGCTTCAGGGCCAAGGCGTCGAGCTTGACCGGATGCTATATTTCAATTTTGAGGATGAGCGCTTGCGTCCGTATGAGCCATCGCTACTAGCGGACGTGCTCGATACATTCTATGCACTATATCCTGCTGCTCGAGGCGAGGGCGCCTACCTTTTCTTTGACGAGATCCAGGAAATACCCGAATGGGGTGCGTTTCTGCGACGCGTGGTCGATACGGAGAAGGCGACCGTTTACGTGACGGGATCTTCTTCTAAGATGCTGTCCTCAGAACTTAAGAGCGAGTTCAGGGGCCGTTCTCTTGTGCGAGAGCTTTTTCCGTTGAGTTTTTCGGAATACGTCCGATATAAGACGGGGAGCGTTCCTGAGTCGAACGCGCCCTTCTCCTCAAGCGCTGCAGCGTTGCTCCGACACCATCTGGTCGGATATCTCGAGCGAGGGGGATTCATCGCGACACTTGAGCAGACGCCCGCAGACGCGATTCAGCTGCTACAGGAATATGCGTCGCGAACGGTCGCTATGGACGTTGTGGAGCGTTACGACGTCAAGAGCCCTCGTTTGGCCTCACTGTTTCTGACGCGGTGTATGGCATCTTCGGGACGAGAGCTGTCGGTGAACAAGGTGTACAACGAGTTCAAGAGCAGGCAGATACCCGTCAGTCGTAATTCGCTCAGCGACTTACTTGAGTATTACGAGGACGCCTACCTGCTGTTTTCTGTGCCGGAGTTTACGCGTTCACTTGCAAATAATACGCGGTCTGCGTCTAAAGTCTACGCTGTCGATCCTGCGATGTTTGGAGCATTCTCTCCCGCATCGGCATTGGACCAGGGCCAGAGGCTCGAGACTGCGGTGTTCAATGCGCTCAGAAGAAGGACTCCTGCGGTGCGGGTCGGTTCGGTCTGCCGCCTACTGGTCAAGGAGAAGAATAAAAGCCATGAGGTTGACTTTGTGGCTGGGGATGCACTTCTCATGCAGGCTTATAGCCTGACTCAGGTGAGTGTGGATATGGCAAGCGAGAAAACGCGCGAACGCGAAATTGCAGCCCTCGATGCCTCGATGGCCCAGTTTGATCTTGGCGAGTCGGTAATCGTTACTATGGATGAACAGGCCGATATTCCATGTGAACACGGTGTGGTACACGCTGTGCCCGCATGGAAGTGGCTCCTTGCCTAATCATCTACGGATCTGTGGGGCCAGGACCTCCTGGCCCCTTCATCACGGTTGGGGAGTACCATGATGCGCCCGGCTAGTCCTGGGCCTTGATGCTCGGCAGCAGAATCTGGGCGATGTAGTCGCATTCGAGCTTGGTGGCAGCGTCGGTCTTGCCGTCTTTGCCGACCAGCACGCTCTTGATCTGGCTGTAGGTGTAGCGGTTGCCGGTCGTAAGCTCGACAAGCTCAATGGCTGTGTCCATGGGATAGGTCGACACGGGGTTCTGCGTGCGCCCGTTGATGGTCTGGGGCACCACGTACGGATAGACGGGGCCGCTGGCGTAGACGGTATAACCGTTGCCTAGATTGGCCGCACCCAAAACCGTATCGCCCTCATCGGGCGTAAAGCTCTCGCCCTCGCGCACCGCGACGAGCGTCACAATCGGCGTATCGCTGTCGCCGGCAAGATAGATGCATAGCGTGCTGCCATTTTGCCAAGTCTCGACCTTGCCGTACCATTCGACGGGGATATCGAGCTGGTAGAGGTCGGTTGCCTTGTGACGGGCGTCGGCATCACGGGCTGCCTGTGCCTTTTGCGCGCTCACGGCATTGACGGCGGCGTCGCGCCGCGCGGTTGCCGCCTGCTGGAGCACCTTGGCGGTGGCGGCGGAGCTCGCGCCGCCTTCCTCGGCATACTTGGCGGCGGCGTCGATCTGGTCGTTGGTTACCGTGTCGGCCGAAGGCACCTTGAGTTTAAAGGCAGCCTGGGCACTTAAATCCTGTCCATCGCTCTTAACGGTGACCTGCGTCTTGGTGGTCGGGACGGTATAGATGGTGCCGTCGGCCGCGATGGGGGAGGCAGCGATGGAGAGCGTGTAATCGCCGGGCAGCAGTTTGATGCCGCGGCCGTGCTCGTCAACGTAGAGCGTTTCGCTCACAGAAGAGCCGTCGGAGTCCTGGCCACTCACCTGCACGGGGATCTTTGAGCCGGTGGAGCAGTCGAGTCCCGCGGCATGTACGCCAATTTGCACCGACATCATGGTATGGGCGTTTGCGGCAACTACGGCGGCCTGCTCTTGCTGGTATCCGTTCCAAGCCGCATAGCCCGCGCCGCCGGCGACGAGCGCGACAGCCACGACACCGGCGACCATCAGATTGCGGCGCTTGGGCGACATCTTACGATGACGAACCTCGGCTTCGTGTGCCGAGGGAGCGGACGGCAGGGGAATATCTCCCATGGCGATGGTCTCGTCGACGACTGGCGCAGAGCCCAAGCCGGGGAGCTCGCGGGTGAGCGATTCGTCGACGGGCAAGTCGCCAAGCAGGGAGGTCTCATCTCCCGCGTTGGGTTCCGGTTGGCCATTGCCCTCGTCATCGCCTTTTTCGACATCGGCTTCATCGCGAGCATCCTCGACGTCGTCGCCCGTATCCGGTATGCCATCGCCCGCCGCGTCCTGCATGTCGACGATTGTCTCGTCAAACGCAACTTCGTCCAGCGAAAACCGGTCTAGGCTCTCCAAGGCCTCGGCGCACGCCGCTGCATCTTGGGCCGCGTCCTCTTGGCCCCTCGTCTCATTTTCCATATATCCCCCAAGCTCAATATCGGGACAACAATGTACCCAAAATTAAGGTCACATAGAGCTGGCGTGCAGTCGGAAATTCGATTTTATCTGCGCGATACATTGTGAATATGTGCATGAATGCACGCGCGACAGCAAAAAGCCCCCGGAAAGCAAACGAATTGCTTTCCGGGGGCTGCGCATAACGCGAGATTACGGAGCCAAAGAGACGCGCCTACATCCAAATGCGGACGGCAGCGAGCGCGTTACTCGGCGTGTGCGTAATCCACCTTGGCGCGGCGAGCGGTAGCCTTCTCCCAATCGCTGGTGCCCTCAAAGACATCCTGCTTGTAGGGATTGCGGCCGAGCTTCTTGGCGCGGTAGGCGATGTAGATGATCGCGGCGATGTTGGCGACCAGTGCGGCGATCGAGACCGCAGTAGCGGCGCTGGGGTCGAGCGTGGAGTGGGTCACAAAGATGGACTCCTCCTGGAAGTACGGGAACACCTGGGCAAACATGCACCAAATGGCCAGCGTAAAGGCGCGGTTCTGGATCCAACCGCCCTTGTTCCAGATAAAGGCGGCGACGGTGGGCGCCAGCAGCAGCGCAAAGCCGCAGAACCAGGAGTGGGCGGGCAGGCAGTTGTAGGTGTAGCAGAAGTTCCAGATATCGTAGGCGATGATGTAGACCCAGGTCATGTCGGGCCACAGCATGTCGGTCTTGTCCTCGGAGGCGTAGACGCTCCACCAACCGGTCATGCAGAAGATGTTGATGATACCGGCGATGCCGTTGAACACGTTGTTCCAGCCGGCAAGCTGCGTAGCACCTTCGGAGGTGACCCAAGTGGACTGGCCCAGGACAAAGAAGTGATAGGCGCTCTCAAAGTCGGACACGACGGCGATCATGATGTTGATGGCGACGATCACAAACGGCCACGCGCGGAACCAGTGCGCCTTGCCGATCTTGCCCCACTGATACTTAATGGCGATGAAGCCCCAGCAACCGGTCAACGCCGCGTAGACCTTGGCGTAGTGGAACCAGCTGTTCTGGTACACATGGGTGGGGTTGGTGAGCGCCCACTCGGCGCCCTGCGAAACGCCGATGGCGATAGCGACGCAGTAGATGGTCATGGCCAGCGGAGCCACGCCAAAGATGATTGCCGCGCCCAGCTTGGTGCGGCGGCCGATCTCGTTGAGCACGATCAGGCCAATAAAGACCATGGCCCAGCCGGCCCAGTGGATAAGGGTATCGCTACCCCAAACATCGAACAGCATGCTGCTCTCCTTTCACACGCCCGCGGCCCCTCTTCTGATCGCGGGCAGTTTGGCCAAATGTCGTCAGTTCTGGGGCTTGCGCTCCGGATACTTGGCGGTATAGCCCTCGATGTGGAGTGTCGAGGCGATGATTTCCTTGACCGTCTCGTCGGGCACATCGGGGTGCGTGCGGATATACATCAACAACCCCATAATGAGGGTGTAGAACGTCTCGTAGACATGGTCGATGCGTAGCTCATGATGGGCGACAAAATCCACCACGGTGGTATCGCAGATATACTGCGCCACACGCTGGACCACGTTGTGCAAAAAGCCGCCGTAGAGCGCGCCGCTGCTCGAGGTGAGCGTGCTCGGCAACTCGTGGCCGCTCACGACCAGGCGCTTAAAGAGCGGAGCAACGGTGTCGAGTGCGCCTTCGATGTCGCCAACCGTGCGGCTGGCGTTCCACTGCTCGAGCTCGGCGATAAAGCCGTCGATTGCCTCGTCCATAACGGCGGTGACGGCGGCATCCATATCGGCAAAGTAGTGGTAGAACAGCGAACGCGTGCAGCCAGCCCGCTTGGTCACGGCCGATACCGAAAGATGGGACACACCAAGCTCGGCGCTCACGGCGCGCACAGCGGCGAGGATCTCGCGACGGCGCTCGTCGCCCGTCAGGCGTTTTGCCGCGCTATCGGATGCGGGGACGGCATCGACCACAGAGATATCTGCTGCGTTGTTGCCCATGTTTTGCCGCCTTTCATCCTCTTTTGCCTGACCGTTCGCCTAACAGTCTTGAATATTGTTGACGGTTCGTCAATACTATTTTTGACACAATGTCAACAATGGCGGGTGAAAGGCATGGGGGCATGCCCGGCCTGCAAAAAAAGAGGGGCGCTGCGGTCTCGCCGGGCTGTGGCAAGAGAAGGGACGACTATGATTCTCAACGGACCGGGGATTAGCTATACCGAGCCCGATATCGGCGCGGAGTTCGTGCCGCCGATACCGGAGCATCCGCGCGAGGCCATCGTCAAACTGTGTGAGCACTGCACCAACCGCCTGCTGCACCGCGACGAGCTGCTGGGCTACGAGTACTGGTCGTTTGCCGAGGCCGCAACCGACGAGCAGGCCGAAGTGCTCTGCAAGATGAAGATGCGCCGTCCCTATACGCTGCCCGAGATGGTCAAGCTCACCGGCATGCCCGAGGCCGATATCGAAAAAATGCTCGACGACATGAGCTACACGGGTCTGCTCGAGTACAACTGGGAAAACCCCGAGCGCGCCAAGCAGTGGGTGCTGCCCATGCTGGTGCCGGGTTCCGCCGAGTTCCTCAACATGCGCGTGAGCCAGCTCGAGGAGCATCCGGTCTATGTCAAGTTCTTTGAGCAGGCGTCCAAGGGACCGCTGTCCAAGGCCACGCCGATGGTGCCGCCCGGCGGTGCCGGCATCGGCATGCATGTCATTCCGGTCGAGAAGGCCATCGATGCCGCGAGCACCTCGGTGCCGATCGAGCATATCGAGCATTGGCTCGACAAATACGAAGGTAAGTATGCCGCTAGCACCTGCAGCTGCCGCGCGAGCCGTCGCGTGATGGGAGAGGGCTGCGCCGACGACCCGGCCGATTGGTGCATCGCCGTGGGCGATATGGCCGACTACGTGGTCGAGACCGACCGCGGCCATTATGTGACGCGCGAGGAGGTCTACGACATCCTGCGCCAGGCCGAGGACAACGGCTTTGTGCACCAGATCACCAACATCGACGGTGAGAACAAAATCTTCGCCATCTGCAACTGCAACGTCAACGTGTGCTACGCCCTGCGCACTTCGCAGCTGTTCAACACGCCCAACCTGTCGCGCTCGGCCTACGTCGCCAAGGTCGAGAAGGACAAGTGCGTGGCCTGCGGTCGCTGCGTTGAGGTGTGTCCGGCCGGCGCCGCCAAACTGGGCCAGAAGCTCTGTAGCAAAAAGGCTGGCGGACAGGTGCCCGAGTATCCGCGCCAGGAGCTGCCCGATGCCACCAAGTGGGACCACACCAAGTGGTCGCCCAACTACCGCAACGACAACCGTATCGAGACGCATGAGTCCGGCACCGCTCCCTGCAAGACGGCCTGCCCCGCGCACGTTGCCGTTCAGGGCTATTTGAAGCTCGCGGCGCAGGGCCGCTATGACGAGGCGTTGGCGCTCATCAAGCGCGAGAACCCGTTGCCCGCTATCTGCGGCCGTGTGTGCAACCGCCGCTGTGAGGATGCCTGCACCCGCGGTCGCGTGGACGAGGCCGTGGCCATCGACGAGGTCAAGAAGTTTATCGCCCAGCGCGATCTGGATGCCGCGACTCGCTATGTCCCACCTGTGGTGACCCCGACGCGTGCCGGCGGCTTCGACCAGAAGATCGCCATCATCGGCGCCGGTCCGGCCGGTCTGTCCTGCGCCTTCTATCTGGCCGAGAAGGGCTACAAGCCCGTCGTGTTCGAGAAAAACGAGCGCCCGGGCGGCATGCTCACCTACGGCATTCCCAGCTTTAAGCTGCAGAAGGACGTTATCGAGGCCGAGGTCGAGGTCATTCGCCTGATGGGCGCCGAGTTCCGCTATGGCGTGGAGGTCGGTCGCGATGTGACGCTCGACGAGCTTCGCGCGCAGGGCTTTAAAGCCTTTTACGTGGCCATTGGCTGCCAGGGTGGCCGCCTTGCCGGTATTCCGGGCGAGGATGCCGAGGACGTGACCGTGGCCGTCGACTTTTTGCGCGAGGTCAACAGCGGCAAGATCGACGCGCTGCCCGGGCGCACCATCGTGGTGGGCGGCGGCAACGTGGCCATCGATGTCGCGCGCAACGCCTGCCGTCTGGGTTCCGAGCACGTTGAGATGTTCTGCCTGGAGAGCGAGGTCAAGATGCCTGCCAGCGAGGAGGAGCGTCGCGAGGCCATTGAGGACGGCGCGCACATTAGCTGCGGCTGGGGCCCCAAGGAGATTCACCTGGACGAGGCCGGTCGTGTGTGCGGTATCACCTTTAAGCGCTGCACGCGTGTCTTTGACGACGAGGGCCGTTTTGCGCCCGAGTATGACGAGAACGACTTGCGCCGTGTCGATGCCGACCGTGTCGTCATGTCGATTGGCCAGTCCATTGTGTGGGGCGACCTGCTGGCTGGCTCCAAGGTGGAGCTCGGCCGCAGCCAGGGTGCCCTTGCCGATCCGCAGACGTACCAGACCGCCGAGCCCGACATCTTTGTGGGCGGCGACGTCTATACCGGTCCCAGCTTTGCTATCGACGCCATCGCCGCCGGTCACGAGGCCGCCGTGTCCATCCATCGCTTTGTGCAGCCGGGCTCCACGCTCACCATCGGCCGCAACCAGCGCCGCTACACCGCGCTTGACCGCGACGATGTTGTGATTGAGAGCTATGACAACGCAAGCCGCGAGGTGGCGCGTGTCGACCGCGAGCGCGAGAAGGCTGCGCCCTTTAGCGAGTACGTCGAGACCTTTACCGAGGAGCAGGTGCGCGCCGAGACCGCTCGCTGCCTGGGCTGCGGTGCCTCGATCGTCGACCCCAACAAGTGCATCGGCTGCGGCCTGTGCACCACCAAGTGCGCGTTTGACGCCATCCATCTGGATCGCGACCGCCCCGAGTGCTCCACGATGGTCAAATACGAGCAAAAGCTCCCGAGCCTTGGCAAGTATGCTTTAAAGCGTGCAATCAAAATCAAGTTCGGTCGTAAATAGGTAACCATGGCGGGTAAGGGGACGGCGCAGACTAGATTTCGCCGTCCCCTTGCTTTGAGTTTGCATCGCATCAACCGTTGTTGAAAGGTTTCTACCTTGCATGAATTGGGAATCGTTTATCACATTATTCGCGATGTTGAGAACGTGGCGCGCGCCAATGGCGTGCGTCGCGTTTCGAGCGTCACGCTGCTGCTGGGCGAGGTCTCGGGCGTCGTTCCCGACTTGCTGCTCGACGCTTGGCGCTGGGCGGCAGATAAAAAGTCCATCACGCAGGGCGCGGAGCTTATCGTGGAGCCCGTCGAGGCCGTGACGCATTGCGAGGCGTGCGGCCGCGACTATGCGACAGTCGAGCACGGCAAGACCTGCCCCCATTGCGGCAGTGGCGATACCTATTTGCTCCAGGGCCAAGAGGTCATGATCAAGCAGATCGAGACCCCCGACGAGGATCCGGCAGACGCTGCCCCCGGCGGCCCTTCTGACGCCCCCGACGCCGTCGACGCCGCCAACCCCCTCCACATCGCCTAACTTAGTCATTGGGTGTTCCTATAGTTTTGTCAACCGTCGGGGCTACTCCCGGTAGGGCACCCGGTCGCGCATCACGGCGTATATCGCCCTGAGCCGCTTCCTCGCGACGGCCTTGAGCTCCCGCCCGTGCCCCATGCCCCGCGCCCTGCAGGCCCGGTAGTACTCGCCGTAGCGCCCCGAGGACCTCACCAGGCTGTTGCACGAGAAGATCAGCAGGGACTTGAGCCTCGCGTCGCCGCGCCTGGACGCCCTGACCGACCTCACCGACGTGCCGGAGCTCCTCACCCTCGGGGCTATGCCGCAGTACGAGGCCAGGTGGTCGTGGTCCGGGAACCTCGCGATGTCGACCGACACCGCGAGCTGCGCCGCGGTCCTCGGGCCGATGCCGGGCACGGTGAGCAGGCACGCGTAGGTCTCGTCGCCCTCGAGCAGCGCCGCCGTCTCGGCCTCGAGGGCCCCGGCCTCGTCGAGGGCCTCCGATATCCGGGCGGCCAGGAACCTGACCTGCCTGTTCTCGGCCTCGACGAGCGCCGGCGGGGGCGCGGTGGAGGCGGCCGCGGTGTTAGCGCTAATCTAAAATTGACCACTTTCGCAAACGCATCTCGCCGAATGCGCTAACGCGCTTTCGCC
>JAQDZZ010000004.1:46596-231772 GCA_027671585.1 Coriobacteriaceae bacterium AM22-12AC-r
TGTTAGCGCTAATCTAAAACCAACCACTTTCGCAAACGCATCTCGCCGAATGCGCTAACGCGCTTTCGCCGACCCCGCTAACGTACTTTCACCAACTGCGCTAACGGAACTATGCTCCGATCGGGTATCCGACCCGGGAGGAGCGGGATATGGAGCGAAACGTAATGGGAGAGCTCAACGTCTACAGGGGGTCCGGCGCCAAGCCGAACTTCAGCGAGATCGCGAGGAGGCACGGCATGGACCGGCACACGGTCGCCAAGTACTGGCGGGAGGGCGAGTCCGCCGCCGACGGGAGGTCCGCGAGGGGCAGCGCCTTCGACCCGCTCGAGGAGGTGATCCGCGCGAAGGCCCAGCTGCCCGGGATGACCAAGATGGCAGTCTACGCGTTCCTGCGCGAGGGCCGCGGGGAGGGGCTGCCCGGGTACGGCGCCTTCACCGCGTGGTGCCGGGCCCGCGACGTGCCCTTCGGGGGCGCGGGCGGCCGCGAGCCGCACCCGCGGTTCGAGACGCCCCCGGGCAGGCAGCTGCAGTTCGACTGGAAGGAGGGCATGAGGCTCGTCGACTCGGAGGGCGAGGTCTTCGAGTTCAGCGTGTTCACCGCGACGCTCGGCTACTCCCGGAAGCACCGCTTCATACCGGTCAGGAGCCGCACGCTCGACGACCTGCTGTCCTGCCTGCTCGCCACCTTCACCCGCCTCGGCGGCGTCCCGGAGGAGTGCATCACGGACAACATGTCGTGCCTGGTGACCGTCTCGGGCCGCAGGAGGACCAGGCAGGAGAGGGCGTGGCGGTTCGCGCGGGAGGCCGGCTTCGAGCTCAGGCTCTGCGCGCCGCGCTCGCCGCAGACCAAGGGCAAGGACGAGTCGGCCAACCGCTTCCTGAACCGCCTGCTCGCCTACGGCGGCGAGTTCACCGGGTGGGGCGGCCTCGCCGAGGCGGTTGCCCGGGTCGAGGCCCAGGCCAACTCGGAGCCGAACCGCACCACCGGCCTGCCGCCCGACGCGCTGTTCATGCGGGAGAAGGAGAGCCTGCGGCCCATCGGGAACCTCCGGCTCCTCGAGTCGATGGTGGGCGACGTGAGCGTCCAGACCGTCCCGCCGACCATGCTCGTCAGGGCCGCCGGCAGGGAGTGGTCCGTGCCCAGGCGCTGCATCGGCCGGCGCGTGAGCGTCATAGCGATGCCCGGCGGTCAGGTCGTGGTGAGGATGGCCGGCGAGGAGGTCGCCGTCCACGACGCCGCGTCCGGGCCGTCGAGGCCCATCAACTACGACCCCGACCACTATGGGCAGGCCCTCGAGGGGAAGCGGGGCCTGGCCGACGCGGACATCGCCGAGGCCGCGCGCGCCAACCTCGCGCTGCTCGACTCGCTCGGAGGGGCGTGATGGGCGCCGTCGCGGAGGGCAGCCCCTCGATCAGGGCGCAGGCGAACCTCTCCGCGCTCGGGCTGCACGAGATGGCGGCGTCCCTGCCCGACTACGTGAGGATGGTCGCCGCGGGCGAGCGGGGCTTCGCCTCCGCCCTCGAGGAGATGACGCGCGTCGAGGTCGCCGCCCGGGAGGTCAGGATCACCAACCAGCGCATACGTTCGTCGGGGTTCCCCTACGTCAAGGGGCTGGCGGACTTCGACTGGGACTTCCAGCCGTCGGTCCCGCGCGCAGAGATCGAGGAGCTCGCGACCCTCAGGTTCGTGGAGCGGGCCGAGAACGTCCTGCTCGTGGGGAGCCCCGGCGTGGGCAAGACGCACCTCGCCGTCGCGCTGGGCATCGAGGCCGTCAGGGCGGGGCGCGAGGTCAGGTTCGTGGACTGCGCCCGGCTCGTCGAGGACCTGGAGGACGCCTCGTCGCGCGGCATCCTCAAGAAGAGGCTCAAGTACTACGCCCACTCGAGGCTGCTGATCATCGACGAGCTCGGCTACCTCGACGTCGGCAGCGCGGGCGCGGACCTGCTGTTCCAGCTGATATCGACGCGCTACGAGCAGCGCTCGACGATCATCACCACCAACGTGGGGATCAGCGGCTGGGGCAGGGTGTTCGGGGACGACGTGGCGGCGAGCGCGGTCGCGGACAGGGTGTGCCACCACTGCCACCTGGTCAAGATAACCGGCAGGTCCTACAGGCTGAAGGACCTGCCGAGGGACGGCCCCGTCAAGCCGTGACCGGAATCGGTGAAAATACGTTAGCGCAACCGGTGAAACCGCCTTTGCGCGAACGGCGCGCCTGTTTAGCGAAACTGGTGAAAAATAGATTGACGCTAACACGCGGCCTCCCCGGCGGCCTCGGCCCGCGGGCCCCCGGCCCCGGAGCGGGCGATCCCCCACGCCCCGCCGAACCCGGCGAGCAGCTCCAGCCACCGCCGGTCCGACAGGTCGACCGCGGCCTCGAGGGCCGGGCAGGACTCGAGCAGAACCGCGCGCAGGCGGTTCTTGTCCCTGGTCGCGCAGGCCACGACGTGGTCGCGCTGGGAGGAGAGGGCGCGGGCGGCCTCGAGGGCCTCGCCGCGGCCCGGGACCCCCGACAGGGAGTCCGGCACGCCCAGGGCGGTCCGCGCGATCACCTCGGCGTCGCGCTCGTCGGTCTTGGCCTCGCCGGCGAACAGGCCGGCGGCGCGGCTGGCGGCGAGCCCGGGCAGGTGGGCGACCGCCAGCCCCGCGGCGCGGGCCCGCCTCACGGCGAGGGACCCTATGTTGCGGAACTGGTCGACGACGACGAGCGTGCCGGCGGGCGCGGAGGCGAACAGCGCGTCGAGCTCGGCCTCCCTGTTGCGGACGGGGGCGCTGGCCAGCACCTCCCCGCCGCGGTCGATAAGGCAGGCCCAGTGGGAGGACTTGCCGACGTCCAGGCCGAGCACGGCCGCGGGCCTGGTGGATGGCGCTTTCACGGTGGTATCCTTCCGGTAGTCGTTCGACCGGATGGCCTCCCCCTCGGCACTCACATTACCAGCCGCGGCCTCTGCCCGGCACTTTCCTATCAGCCGTCGGGGGCGGCGCGTCCCGCGCCGGCAGCACCCAACGGGCCCTCTCGGGGGCAGGGACGTTCGGCCGTGCGCGGGCGCCCGGTCGGCGGCACGTTCTGGGCGCGCCTCAATCGTAGCCCGAGACGGGCCCGGGCTGACAATTTCGACTGTAATGGACGTTCTTAAACGACTAGTCATTAAAGAACGTCCCCAATGACTATTCTTTTTTGACGGTTTGCTAGAGCATAACTAACGAAATTAGTCAAGTCACGTCTGTTTAAACAAAATATCGAAGAGTAAAGCAGGTTCTTATCCGATTTAAATCGGTATTAATGAATGCTGTGCTTGTATCTGTTTTCTAAGATGGTCAAACTAATTATGTTTAGCGAGGAATAGCTGAAAACCAGCGATGTAACCAATTTGTAACAAAGCAGGACATTTAAACAAATAATCCAACCGTTCACATTTTTTCCTATAATTTTGCCACGCTTGCGGCTATACTCTTTTTTGTCGTGTAGGAAATACGTAGACAAAAAGGAGGTTATGTGATGGTAAGTATTGTTCTTGCTAGCCATGGTGACTTGGCGGCTGGAATCAAGCAGACGGGCTCGATGGTCTTTGGCGATCAGCCGTCTGTTGCCGTGGTCTCGCTCGAGCCGAGCATGGGCCCCGACGACTTCCGTGCCAAGGTCGAGGAGGCAATCGCTTCCTTCGAGGACCAGGAGCAGGTGCTCTTCCTCGTTGATCTGTGGGGCGGCACGCCGTTCAACCAGATCAGCGGGCTCATCGAGGGCCACGATTCCTGGGCTATCGTCACCGGTGTCAACCTGCCTATGCTCATCGAGGCATATTCGCAGCGCTTTGACGCAAAGAACACTGCACATGCGATCGCAAAACATCTCGTGACTGAGGCTAAGGCCGGCGTGCGCGTCAAGCCCGAGTCTCTGGAGCCCGAGGAGAAGAAGCCGGCTGCGGCCGCCGCTGCTCCTGCGGGTGCCATTCCTCCGGGAACGGTGATCGGCGACGGGCACATCAAGATCGCCCACGTCCGTATCGACACGCGCCTGCTGCATGGTCAGGTGGCCACCACGTGGACCAAGCAGATCAACCCCAACCGCATCATCGTGGTCTCCGACGGCGTTGCTCACGACGAGCTCCGCAAGACCATGATCGAGCAGGCTGCCCCTCCGGGAGTCCACGCCAACGTCGTGCCTATCAAGAAGATGGCCGAGGTCGTCAAGGACACGCGCTTTGGCGACACCAAGGCGATGCTGCTGTTCGAGAACCCGCAGGATCTGCTCAGGGCCATCGAGGCCGGCGTCGACATCAAGGAAGCCAACATCGGTTCCATGGCCCACTCCAAGGGCAAGGTCGTCGTTACTAACGCTGTCGCTATGGGCGATGACGATGTCAAGACCATCGAGGCTCTCAAGGCCAAGGGCGTCAAGTTCGAGGTCCGCAAGGTTCCTTCGGATTCCTCCGAGGATCTCGACGCCATGTTGAAGAAAGCTAAGGCCGAACTGGCCGCTCAAGCATAGTAAAGGAGGGTCCGATACATGTCTGCAATCACTATTCTGCTTGTTGCGATTGTCGCGTTGCTTGCCGGTATGGAAGGCATTCTGGATGAGTTCCAGTTCCATCAGCCGCTCGTGGCATGCACGCTTATCGGTCTCGTAACCGGTCACCTTCAGGAGGGCATCCTCCTGGGCGGTTCGCTCCAGATGATGGCCCTTGGCTGGGCTAACGTCGGCGCCGCCGTCGCGCCTGACGCCGCTCTGGCCTCGGTCGCTTCTTCGATCATCATGGTGCTCGCCCTCAACGGTGGCGCCACCGATTCGGCCAAGGCCGTTACCGCCGCCATCGCCGTCGCCGTCCCGCTGTCGGTCGCTGGTCTGTTCCTGACCATGATCTGCCGTACCCTGGCTACCGCTATGGTTCACGGCATGGACGCCTGCGCCGAGAAGGGCGACTTCGCCGGCATCGAGCGTTGGCAGTACGCCGGCATCCTCATGCAGGGTGTTCGTATCGCCATCCCGGCAGTACTTCTGTGCATCATCCCGGCCGAGGCTGTTACCAACGCGCTTAACGCTATGCCCGATTGGCTGTCCGGCGGCATGGCTGTCGGCGGCGGCATGGTCGCTTCCGTCGGTTACGCCATGGTCATCAACATGATGGCCACCAAGGAGACCTGGCCGTTCTTCATCCTCGGCTTTGTCCTTGCTGCCATCCCTCAGCTCACGCTGATCGCCCTTGGCCTCATCGGCATCTCCCTTGCCCTCATCTACCTTGGCCTTAAGGATCTGGCCAAGCAGGGTGGCGGCATGGGCGGTGGCTCCGGTGACCCGCTCGGCGACATTCTGAACGATTACGAGTAGGAGGGGAGTGATACATATGGCAGAGAACAAGATTCAGCTCACCAAGGCTGACCGTAAGAAGGTTTGCTTCCGTCATCAGTTCCTTCAGGGCTCGTGGAACTACGAGCGTATGCAGAACGGCGGCTGGTGCTTCGCAATGATCCCTGCGATCAAGAAGCTCTACACCAGCAAGGATGACCAGATTGCCGCTCTTAAGCGCCACCTGGAGTTCTATAACACCCACCCCTATGTTTCCGCCCCCGTCATTGGCGTTACCCTCGCCCTCGAGGAGGAGCGCGCCAACGGTGCTCCGATTGACGATGTCGCCATTCAGGGCGTCAAGGTCGGTATGATGGGCCCGCTCGCCGGCGTCGGCGACCCCGCCTTCTGGTTCACCCTTCGCCCGATTCTGGGCGCACTGGGCGCTTCCCTGGCCCTGTCCGGCAGCATCGCCGGTCCGCTGCTGTTCTTCTTCGCGTGGAACATCATCCGTTACGCTTTCCTGTGGTACACGCAGGAGTTTGGCTACAAGGTCGGCTCCTCCATCGCCAAGGACCTCTCCGGCGGTCTGATGGGCAAGGTCACCGAGGGTGCTTCCATCCTGGGTATGTTCATCATCGGCGCCCTGGTCGAGCGCTGGGTGTCCATCTCCTTCACCCCGGTCGTCTCCAAGGTCACGCAGTCTGCTGGCGCCTATATCGACTGGGCCAACCTGCCCGCCGGTTCTGAGGGCATCAAGCAGGCACTGACGATGTACAGCTCTGTCGGTGCCAACGCACTCGACCCGGTGAAGGTCACCACGCTTCAGGCCAACCTCGATCAGCTCATCCCCGGCCTTGCCGCCGTGTGCCTGACCCTTCTGGTCTGCAAGCTCCTCAAGAAGAAGGTCAGCCCGATCGTCATCATCCTGGCTCTCTTCGCCGTCGGCATCATCGGTCGCGTCTGCGGCTTCATGTAAGCACGCTTCGGCTTAAGACCGAGAGTTGCTAGGCAAGGGCTTTTGAGCCATTGAAACGGACCGCACCCGGTGGGTACACTGGATGCGGTCCGATTGTTTTTATTGGAGGGCGAGGCGCGTATGGCGCAATCTCAGAACAGCACGGTCGATTTGGCAACGCCGGCAACCTGCCTGATGGGGCTTACCAGTCACGGTAACGTGATGGTGGGCAATAAGGCGTTTGAGTACTATAACGAGCGTAATCCCGAGGATTATATCCAAATCCCGTGGGACGAGGTCGACTATATTGCCGCCGAGGTTTTGCGCGGCACCAAGAAGATTACGCGTTTTGCCATCTTTACCAAAGAGAATGGCCACTTTACGTTTTCGACGCGCAATGACAAGGAAACGCTTCGCGCGGTGCGTAAGTACATTGACGAGGACAAGCTCGTTCGTTCGCCCGACTTTATCGATGTGACGGCCAAGGGCGCCAAGAGCATCCCCTCCGTCATCAAAAGCCTCTTCCATAAAGGCGACTAGTCGCCTGGGACGTTCTTAAACGACTAGTCATTAAAGAACGTCGCAGACGACTATCTCGAAGAGTGGCTATGCGCTGCATGGTAGTGGCGCAAATCTGCTACACTAGTACAACATGCCTCCGTAGCTCAGGGGATAGAGCACCGCTCTCCTAAAGCGGGTGTCGACGGTTCGAATCCGCCCGGGGGCACCAGAGGAATATCGAGCCCGGTACCGCTACGGTGCCGGGCTCTTCTGGTCTAAGGGCAGGATTCGGACCGTCGACACCCGCGTCACTCATTTCCCCGCGGGGGGAGTTTTCGAATCCGCCCGGGGGCACCAGAGATTTGCCGAGCCCGGTACCGCTATGGTGCCGGACTCTTCTGGTCTAAAGGCCGGATTCGGACCGTCGACACCCGCGTCACTCATTTCCCCGCGGGGGGAGTTTTCGAATCCGCCCGGGGGCACCAGAGATTGATCGAGCCCGGTACACCGTCACGGTACCGGGCTCTTCTGGTTCATGTCATGTCAAAAACGAAGCGCCCGCTTGCTGGGGGAGCAAGCGGGCGCCTGTGAGCGAATATGTTTGCGGCGGGAGCCGTAATGGGCGGTGGGGCGGCGACTAGTTGGTCGTACCGGAATCGTCGCCCGTGCTCGTGCCCGAGCCAGAGCCCGAACCCGAGCCAGAAATCGAAACCGTCAGCGTAATCGTGTTGTCGGTGGACTGCTTGCCGGTGGGGGAGACGCCCGTAACGGTGGCATCCTCGTTACCGCTCACGGGATTGCCGTTCTGGTCACAGAAGCCAATGTTATAGAAACCGGCGTTGTTGAGCGCGGTAACGGCGGCGGAAATGCTCTTGCCGTATAGGTTGCCCGGGACGGAGGCCTTGCCGGACTTCTTGGCAATGACGACGGTAATCGTGGCGCCGGGCTTCTGCTTGCCGCTGGGGTTCCAGCTGATCACGGTGCCCTCGGTAACCGAGTCGTTCTCCTGGTAGCTCACGTCGACGCCAAAGCCTGCCATATCGAGGGCGTTGCGCGCCTGGGCCTCGGTCATGTCGGTCAGGTCGGGGACGGACGTGGTATCCGGGCCGCTCGAGACCTTATACGAGATGGTCGTGCCCTTCTCGACTTCCTTACCGGCTTTGGTGCCCTGCTCAAAGACCTGGCCCTCATCGGCCTCGTTGGCCTCCTCGGAGGCGTTGCCCTTCAGGCCAACGCTTGCCAGCGCGGCTTCTGCCTGGTCCTTGGTCAGGCCGACAAGCTGGGGAACCTCAACCTTCTCGGAGGGCTTGGGGCCCTTGGAGATCACCAGGTTCACCTTGGTGCCCTTGGCCTTCTTGGTGTGGCCGTTGGGCGTTTGCTCGGCGACCTTGCCTTCGTCGACATCGTCGTTGTAGCTTTGGTCGATGGTGCCGACCTCGAGGCCGGCTTCCTTGATCAGCTCGACGGCAGTCTGCTGGTCCTTGCCCAGCACGTCGGGCACGGGGACCTGCTCGCCGCCAAAGAGCCCAGTAGCAAAGGCCACAACGATGCCGATGACGGCAACAGCTGCCACCACAGCGGCGATGATCTTGTTCTTGTTGGATTTGGGCTTTTCGACCTCGTAGGAGCCGGTGGAGCCCGAAACCGAGCTACGGGCGGTATTCTGGCCGCTCACGCCCGAGACGGGACGCACCATGGCGCGCGTCTGATCGGAAAGCTCGCGAGTCTTGGTGGCGCCCAGCTCACCGGGGGCACCGATGATGCGCGTGGGCTCCGAGATGTTAACGGCACGGCCCGACAGGTAGCTGTTGAGCACCTGACGCAGCTCGTCAGCGGTCTGGAAGCGGTTTGCCGGGTCCTTCTCCATGCACTTGAGGATGATGCGCTCAAGGTCGGCGTCGACACCGGAGTTGATCTGGCTTGGCGGAATAGGCAGCTCGTTGACCTGCTTGAGTGCGACCGAGATAGCGTCGTCACCGTCAAAGGGAACGCGGCCGGTGGCGCACTCGTACATCACGACGCCCAGCGAGTAGATATCCGAGGTGGGGCCGAGGTCCTGACCGCGGGTCTGCTCGGGGCTGACGTAGTGGGCAGTTCCCAGCACGTTGTTGTCTTGCGTGAGGTGGCTGTTCTTGGCGCGCGCGATGCCAAAGTCCATGACCTTGATGTTGCCGTCGGGCAGCACCATGATGTTCTGCGGCTTGATGTCGCGGTGGATGATCTCGTGCTTGTGGGCGACCGAGAGTGCAGAGCTGATCTGCGATCCGATCTGGGCGACCTTCTTGGGGTCGAGGGCGCCGTGGCTCTTGATTCCGCTCTTAAGGTCAGTGCCGCGCAGGTACTCCATGACGATGTAATAGGTGTCGCCGTCCTTGCCCCAATCGTAGACGCCCACGATATAGGGGGAGGAGAGACCGGCTGCTGCCTGGGCCTCCTGTTTAAAGCGTGCGGCGAAGGTTGCGTCGCCAGCATACTGTGGCAGCATGATCTTGACGGCTACCGTGCGGTCGAGGACCTGGTCCTGTGCACGGTAGACGGTCGCCATGCCGCCTGTTCCCACCTTATCCTTGAGGAGGTATCTTCCCCCGAGGACCCTCTGTTCCATTCCTGCTCCTAACATAACTATTCGCTCAACGATGTGTGTAGTACCTACGATGTGGCCGCTGGGGCCGTGTGGCGCGTTGCCGCTAACTCTTCGGCCGCGGCGCGCCTCGGGTGTCCGATTCGATCATGGGCATCACGCTCCCTGTGCGGCAAGCGCCGCGGTCAGGACGATGCCGGCGATCTTGGCGGCCTTGACGTCATGCTTGTCGTAATCCTCTAAGGCCACCGAGATAGCGACCGTGGGTGAATCGTAAGGTGCAAAGCCAACGAACATCGAGTTGACGTTGGTGCCGCCGGTCTCGGCCGAGCCAGTCTTGCCGGCGACCTTGACGCCGGGGATTTGGGCATCGGTGCCGGTGCCGGACTGGACGACGGCAAGCATGGCCTGCTTGACCTGGTCGGCCGTGGTGGAGCTGACGGCCTGACCCAGCGAGCGGGACTGCGTGGTCTTGACCACGGTTCCGTCCGGGGCGAGTACCTGGGCTACAAAGTACGGGTCCATGACCACGCCGCTGTTAGCGATGGCGGCGGCAATCACGGCGTTTTGCATGACGGTGGTCTGCGGGCCGGGCGTGTGGTCCATGCCGACAGGCTGGCCGGCGCCGGCCCAGGCGGTCTCCCACTCGGTCATGAGCGACGGGTCGGCCATGATGGAGGCCGCGGAGGTCAGGTCCTGGCCGAGTTTTTGGCCGTAGCCAAAGGCGTTGGCAAACTGCACGAGCGTGTTTGCGCCAACTTCGTTTGCCACCTGGCCAAAGACGACGTTGGAGGACACGGCAAAGGCCTGCTGCAGGCTGATGGTGCCGTAGCTCTCGTTGGCATAGTTGGTGACCGGTGCGTTGCCGATGTCCATGGAGCCGGGCGCCTGGTAGGTGCTGGTAAGGCTGGCAGTACCGGTCTCGAGTGCCGCGGAAAGCGTAACGACCTTAAACGTTGAGCCCGGCGTGTACAGCGCGTCCATGGCGCGATTGTACATGGAGCCGTCCTCGCCGCCGCCCGTCTGCAGCAGGGCATCGATGTTGGTGTTGTCGTAGGTGGGCGAGCTGGCACATGCGAGCACCGCGCCGGTACGCGGGTCGATGACCACTACAGCGCCCTTAAAGCCCTTGAGTGCCTGCTCGGCCGCCGTCTGGATACGCGAGTCGATGGTGAGCTTGGCGGTGTTGCCCGGCTGGGTCTGACCTGCGAGCGATGCGATGGCGTTGTTCCAGCTGGAGTAATCCTTGGAACCGGTGAGCGTGTCGTTCATGACGCTCTCGATGGCGGTGGTGCCATACTGCTGGCTCACGTAGCCAACCACGTGCGCTGCCAGGTTACCGTTGGGGTAGGAGCGTACGTAGGTGCCGTCCTCCTGCTGCAGCGACTCGGCCAGCGTCACGCCGTCGGACGTGATGATGGAACCGCGCTGGATGTACTTGGAGCGGGCGATGGTGTGGTTGTTGGTCGGCATGTCCTGATAGTCCTTGGCCTTGATGACCTGGACATAGGTGAGGTTGCCGATAAGGATGGCGAACAGCGCCGTAAAGGCGAGCACCGCGCGGGTTAGACGGTTGGCGAGCGCAACGCGGCCGAGCACACCGGATTCAGGCGTGTCGAGCAGGCGACGGCGCATGCGCGAGCCGACGGAATGGCTGCCGCTGCCGTAGGAAGACGAGGTGGAAAAGCGCGTGCCCGTCGGGGCGGCGGCAGATGCGACCTGATCATCGGTGATGGCGGCCATGGTGCCGGTGCCGGTAAGCTCGGCCTCGCGTCCGGTCGCCTCGTCACCGGCGCGCAGCAGGAGCGCGACGATGATAAAGCTCGCCAGCAGCGAGGAGCCGCCCTGGCTCATAAAGGGCAGGGTGACGCCGGTCAGCGGGATCAGGCGGGTTACGCCGCCAACGATCAAGAAGGCCTGGAAGCTGATGGCGGCCGTAAGGCCCGTGGCACTAAAGGCGGCAAGGTCGGATTTAGCGCGGGCAGCCGTGGTGAGGCCACGCACGGCAAAGAGCATAAACAGGATGAGCACGGCGCCGCCGCCCAAAAGGCCCATCTCCTCGCCGATAGCCGAGAAGATAAAGTCGGACTCGACGACAGGGATGTTGTTGGCCATGCCGTTGCCGATGCCAACACCGACCAGGCCGCCATCGGCAAGCGAGAAGAGCGACTGGACGATCTGGTAGCCCTGGCCCTGGGCGTCCTTAAACGGATCGACCCAAACCTGGAAACGCACCTGAACGTGCGATAGGAACTTGTAGGCGCCCACGGCTCCGACGGCTAAGAGCGCAAGGCCGATAACGACATACGAAAAGCGCCCCGTGGCAACGTAGAGCATCAGCAGGAAGATGGTGTAGAACAGCACGGCCGAACCCAGATCGCGTTCGAAGACGACGACGAGCAGGCACACACCCCACACGGCAAACAGCGGCAGCAGCAGTCGCAGGCGAGGGATCTTAAAGCCCAGGATCTTGCGGTTGGAGATGGAGAGCAGCTCGCGGTTCTCGGCCAGGTATCCGGCCAGGAACAGCACGATAAAGACCTTGGCGAACTCGCCGGGCTGGATGGTAAAGCCCGCGATGCGAATCCAGAGCTTGGAGCCCGAGATCGTGGTGCCGATAAAGATGGGCAGCATCAGCAGGATGATGCCGATAATGCCAAAGGTGTACTTGTAGCGCATGACCACGTCGAGGTTTTTGACCAGTGCGAGCGTTCCCACCATCAGGGCCACCGAGACAAACAGGATGATGAGCTGTGAGATGGCGAGAGCGGGGGCGAGACGCGTCACGAACGTGATGCCGATGCCCGAAAGCACAAAGACAATGGGCAGGATGGCGGGGTCGGCACCGGGCGCCAAGATGCGCACGGCAATGTGGGCCGCGGCAAAGGCGGCAAAGAGGCCGATCGGTACGGCGAGCGTCTCAAAGGAGATGGCAGCGCCCGCGGTGAGCACGTACATCGCATACAGCAGGATGACGGGGAACGCCGAGGCGATGAGCAAGAGCAGCTCGGTGTTGCGGCGACTCATAAGCGGCACTCCCTTTCTAATTCTTATCGGAGGCTTCGGCCTCGGCGGACTGTTCGGCGGTTTTCTCGGAATCTGATTCGGAGGTCGATCCCTGATTGGTGTTGTCGCGAATCGTTTGCGCGTCGATTACCTGGCGGGTCTGCTCCTCGTCGATCTGGTGGCGGTACTTGGATATCGTGTCCTGCGCATCGTCGACACTTGTTTGCGGAATGCCCGCCTTGAGGCGGTTTTGCGTGTCTTCGGGCAGGTCGGATAGCTTGATGCTGGTTTCGCTTTCGAGCCAGTGGAGCTTGAGTCCGAGCGGCTTGCCGGGCAGGCCGCGCCAGACGGCGACATTGCCCTGGTAGGTACCCAGGTAGTACGAGCCGGTGACACCCGTGTAGGCCCAGATGCCAGCTGCCAGCACAAAGACGAGGGCCAGAATGGCGGCGATAGTAATGTTGCGGCGACGCACGCGCTGCGCCTCGCGCATAACGCCATCGTCAACCAGGTCAACGACTACTACGGTCACGTTGTCGTGGCCGCCGGCGGCAAGCGCCGCGTCCACTAGGTTGTCGACGCAGATTTGCGCGGTTGAGGACTGCGTGGCGATGTTCTCGATATCGCTATCGGGAATCATGCTCGAAAGGCCGTCGGAGCACAGGATCAGGCGGTCGCCTTCCTCGATATGCAGAGTGAAGTGGTCGGCATACATGGCGGGGTCCGAGCCCAGCGCGCGGGTGATGACCGAACGGTTGGGGTGGACGCGAGCCTCATCTGCCGTGATCTCGCCGGCGTCCACGAGCTCCTCCACGTAGGAGTGGTCGCGGGTCACGCGGATGAGCGTGCCCTCGTGGAGCAGGTAGGCGCGAGAGTCACCCACGTGGGCGATGGCGAGCGTGTCGTTTTCGATATAGGCGCAAGTGGCTGTGCAGCCCATGCCGGGCTTGCCTAGGCCGTTCAGGGCAGCCTCGATTACGGCGGCGTTGGCGGCCTCGACGGCTGCCGCCAGGCGTGCGGCGTCGGCAGACTGAGGAGCTGTCTTGGCGATGGTCTCGACAGCGATAGAAGAGGCCACCTCGCCGGCGGCGTGACCACCCATGCCGTCGCATACGCAAAAGAGCGGCGACTGCACCAGGTAGGAATCCTCATTGTGCGGGCGCACACAGCCAACGTCGGAGCGGGCGCCCCACATGAGTTGCGTGGTGGTGCCGGCATCATAGGTCGAGTCGGTCTCGATGCGCTCCTCGGTCAGGGGCTCAAAGCTCATGGTCGAGCCGGGGTCTTTGAGCTTGGCCTCAACGGCGGCAACATCGATTTCGGCTGTGTCACCGGGAGAGACGGTGTCGGTCTCGGCGTTTGATTCGGAATCGCCGGTGTCCGGGGAGTCGGACTCCTCGGACACGCGGGCGGTCGACTCGTCGTCTTGCGGGCTGACGTCTATAGGCTCGGGCGCCGGCGTAGACACGGGCGCAACCTCGGATGCCGGGGCTATGGGAAACGCCGGCGCGGCGGGCTCGGGTGCCGCAAACACCGCAGCGCTCTCGTTGATTGCCGCGGCGACGGGCTCTGCAAAGTGAGCTGGCGCCGAGGTTGCTTCGGGCGCTGTGGGCTGTTCCGCAGCATGTGCGCCGATGGGCGCCGCTACGGCATCCTCTTCGTCCTCGTTATCGGCGAGATCCGAAATATCATGCGTTACATGCGAAAGAGGCAGGGAGAACACGGTGTCCTCGGGTTCCACGGGTGCGGAGCCCGCCGGAGCGGCGTGGGCCGGCGCAGCTGTGGCGGCAGCCGGTGCCTCGGTCATAGTCGCGGACTTGTTCTCCTCGTCGATCATCGACGGTTCACCTTCATGACCACATCGCCGATCTGGATTTCGTCGCCCTCGCGCAGCGTTGCGGGCTCCACAAGCTGGCGGCCGTTGACGAGCGTGCCGTTAAGCGAGTTGAGGTCCTCGATGATGAGCGCCGGGCCCTGCAGCGAAAAGCGCGCATGCGAGGCCGAGACGAATGGTTCGTTGATGCAGATGTCCGAAGATGGCGAGCGACCGACGATGACGGGGCCGAGCATGTCTACGTGGATGCCGCGGATACCGCGCGGGCCCTTGTCCACATCGATCGTCCAGATAGCCGAGTCGCGGCGCTGTCCGCGCACAAGTCCCACGCCGGTCTTCATGACGGCGAACAGGAAGATATAGAGCAGGGCGACCAGGACGATGCGGCCTGCAAAAAGGACGATATCGATGTTCATAAGCGACTATCCCCTAAATTCAAAGGTGCTCAGGCCAAACGTCAGCAGATCGCCGTTGCGCAGCGGGCAGCGCGTAATGCGGCGGTTGTTGACGAGTGTGCCGTTGGTGGAATTGAGGTCCTCGATCGACCAATCCGAGCCCGTAAAGGTGAGCTGGGCGTGGCGGCGCGACACGTTGGGGTCGCGCAGGGCAATGTCGGAAACTGAGCGCTCGCGACCGATGGTCACCTGTGCGGAGGTGATGCTATGGCTCTCGCCGCTCACGACGTCGACGAGCTGGGCGAGCGGGCGCTGCGGGGCGCGAGTGCTCGCCATGTTGGAGGCGATGCCGGCTGCGGCGCCTAGGCCCACGGCGGCACCGGTCGCGGCGGCTCCGCCCATGCCGGCAAGCGCGTCGCGCGAGACGGTCTGCGGCACCGGGATGGGTGCGGCGGCGGGGTCGGGGACGCTAGGCGCGAAGGGGTCTGCCACGGCAAGCGGGTCGGGAGCGGCGGCGCGAGGCGTCGGCTGCTGCTGGGGCATGGCGGCGGGGCGCTGCTGCTGCGGGGCAGCAAACTGCTGCTGGCCGGCGCGCGGGGCGCTGGCGGCACGGCTTGCCGCGGAGTTGTTCTGGCCCAGGCCGTTTTGATAGGCGCGCTCTTCTTCGTACAGGCGGCCGAGCGTGGGGGCATCGACGTTCTCGGCAAAGACCGAGAACTTGCCTGCGCGCAGCTGCGGATCGATCATAAAGCGCACGAGGGGCTCGCCGACAAAGACATAGCGGCGCTTTTCGGCCTGCGCTTTCACAAACTCGCGGACCTCGCGCGAAAGCTCGGGGTAGAACGGGGCGAGCATGGGATCGTCGTCGGCGGCGATCAGGATGGTATAGAGTGCCGGCGCCGTGTTGACGCCGTTAATCACCAGAGTCTGATCCTCCATGTCGCGAGCGGCCTGCTTGGCAAGCTTCTTAAAGGAGAACGGGGCACGGGTGGCACCGAAGATGCCGGCCACGTGGTCCTCGAAGATGTTCAGGAAGTTCACGAAAGATCACTCTCCGTATAGGTTCTTTGGTATCCGAGCAAATATAGGCATATCCCAACGATTATAGAGGATAGGGTTCCCGCAACTGCCGCCTTGGCGGCGACCGCGGCTGCAAGGCTGGCAATTTCCATATGGTGTGCAAGACAGGATGCCGCTGCGCAGCCGATGCCGGTGACGGCGATGGCGGCGATTGCGGCAAGGTTTGAGCCCTGGTCGGCACGCTTGGCATGGGCATTGAGCAGCGCAGATGACGCTGCGGCAGTTGTCGCGACCAGCACAAAGGCAGCCCAAAGGAGCGGGTCTTCCAGCGCTGCGGCAACGTTACCGAGCCCCAGCACGCCTCCGGCTGAAAGCGCGACCGTCGCCAGGCGGGCAAAAAGCACGCCCATGCCCGTTGCCGCGGCGGCGCTTGCCGGGCCGAGCCAAAATGACGCGACGCCGGCGGCGACCCCAGCTGCCAGGAAGGTATTGCCAGTCAGACAGCCAAGCGCGAGTGCACAGGTGAGCGCGGCGCTCGCGGCAGCCTCGGTGCGACCCCAGGCGATCCACCAACCGGACATGGCGGCGGCAAAGATCACCGCGACGGGCAACATCGACAGGATGCCCTGCGCCTGCATGGTGGCGTTGGCCATGAGCACCAAAAAGCCCACAGCCGAGATGGCCGAGCCGATCTGGGGGGCCAGGCCAGCCGCCGCTCCGATCGCGATAGCCGCAATGACCAGGCCGGGAAGCGTCGCGACCCCGGCCGTTTGCATCAGCAAAAAGCTAAAGGCGCCGCACGTTAGCGCCGAGATAGCGTGCATGGTGTAGTCGCGCGCATGGCTCCAGCGCGTGCCCGCCCAGCCGAGCGCGGGGTCGACCTCGATGGCGTCGTCCTCGTAGTACGACGGCTCGATATCGTCGAGCTCCTGCTCGTCATCCGAAAGCTCGCCAACCATTTGCTCCAGACTGCGACGGCCCTCGCGCACGCTGCCCAGACCGGCAAGGAGTTGGTCGCAAAATGCCTCGATGCTGTTGGGGCGGTCCTGCGGCATGGGGGAGAGCGCGCTCATGAGCGCGGCCTCGGCTCCCGGGGGAAAGTGTGGTATCAGCTCGCTGGGATAGGTGGCGCCGCCGATGATGCGGTCGAGCGAGTCGGCGGGCGTGGCCGCCATAAAGGGAGCGCTGCCGCACAAGCCCTCATAGATAACGCAGGCAAGGGCAAAGACATCGGCGCGTTCGTCGACCGTGCCGGTCTCGATATCGAGCTGCTCGGGCGGCATGTAGCCGATGGTGCCGCCGCGCGAGCCGCCAAAGCCACCGGCGGACGACAGTCGCGCCATGCCAAAGTCGGTGAGCTTTACATTGCCCGAGTGGTCGATGAGCGCGTTGGCGGGCTTAATGTCCAGGTGGAGTACGCCATTGCTATGGGCGAAGGTGAGCGCCTGGCCCAGGGCATCGGCAATGGCCGCGGCCTCGTCAAAGGTAAGTGAGTGGCCGTCCACGCGATGCAAAAACTCGGCAAGTGACATGCCATCGACATATTCCATAACCAGGTAGGCATAGGCTGTGTCGTGCGTAAAGTCGATGACCTGCACGATATTGGGATGTTGAAGCATGGCGGCAGTGTGCGCCTCGCGCAGGACATCCATGATGTCGCTAGCGGGCATGCCGGCACCGTTGATAAGGGGGATGCGTTTAATGGCGACGCGGCGGCGCAGGTGCGTGTCGCGGCAGATCTCGATGGAGCCAAAACCGCCGGTCGCAAGTGTCTCGAGCGGCTGGTACCGCTTGAGCAGCTCGCGAGAGCTGGTGCCCTCCAAAGGAACGTCCGGCGAGAACCGGGCGGTATGTTGCGAGAAAAGCGGCATGGCCAACCCTCGTGCGTTTAAAGTTCGTTTGCGAGTGGCGGGCGCGGAGCCGAGCCGTTCGCGGTGGCATAGATGCTGCTAGTGTAGCACGCTCGGGTGCATGGGGAGGACAGCGGGATGCGAGGTTGCCTGTCTGGCGTGGTCTTAGCGCTTCTTCTTGTTCTTCTTCTGCTTGCGCTGCTTGCCCTTGTTGTCCTGGGGCTTGTCGGCCTGTTTTGCTTCGGCAGCGGCCTTTTCTGCCTTCACCTTCTTGCGTTTGGTCTCGATGCGGAGTTTTTTGTTGATGCGCGCCTTAAGGAAGGCGCCAAACTGCTCGGCATCGCCGCGAACAAAGGTGTCCTTGGGGATCGTCACGCCCTGGTCGGCGAACATGGCAACAAAGATGCGCTCGCCGTCGAGTACGTGGTCGAGCTTGTCAAACGGGAAGAACTGCGACTTGCCGCTCTTGCCCCAGACCATCAGGCCGTCCTCGTTGGCGGCGACGCGGCGGTAGCGGCCGCCCATGGACTCGTCGGCCTCGACGGCATCGATAAAGTCGCGGGCGAGCGTGTGGTGGAGGTTCTTGCTCCACCAGGCCAAAAAGGCGCCGAACACGATCAGCACGACGCCGAACTTGATCCAGCTGCCGCCGGCCACCAGCATGCCGATGCCGATGAGCACGGCAATCGCGGCGGCGACGTACAGGGAGCCACGGCGCCTGGGCGAGGCGACCAGGCGGGCGAAGTCGGTGACGAGGTCGTTTTCGTACTGATACTCGTTGAGGTACAGAATGCCGTCATCGGCCGCGGCCTGCGCCTCGAGCGCGACCTCGACTTGGTCGGCTGCTTCGGAGGGAATGAGGTTGCTCTCTGCGTCTGCCATGCTCTTTGGACTCCTATCGCGGCGGGCTCGCCGTACGGGTTATTATGGAATGCAGTATGCCGTGCGACCGCATGGCCGTCGCGGCAACAAGTCTCAGTATACCCGGGGGAGCACCCATGGAATCGTTGTACCGAAAGTATCGCCCGCTCACCTTCGACTCCGTGGTGGGCCAGCAGCATATCGTCTCGACGCTCGAACACGCCATCACCGAGGGGCGCCTGTCCCACGCCTACCTGTTCTGCGGACCGCGCGGCACGGGCAAGACCACTATGGCGCGCATTCTGGCCAAGGCGCTGCTGTGCCGCAATGCCGAGGCGGCGCGCGCCGAGGGTGCAAGCGGCTGCATGCCCGACGGTACTTGCGAGGAGTGCGAGCTCATTGCCGAGGGCAACCACCCCGATGTCTACGAGCTCGATGCCGCAAGCCGTACCGGCGTGGACAACGTGCGCGAGGAGATCATCAACTCCGTCAACTTTGCCCCGGTGCGCGGCAAGTACAAGATCTATATCATCGACGAGGTCCACATGCTCACGACGGCGGCGTTCAACGCGCTGCTCAAGACGCTCGAGGAGCCGCCGGCACACGTGATCTTTGTGCTGTGCACCACCGACCCGCAAAAGATTCTGGAGACCATCCTCTCGCGCTGCCAGCGTTTCGATTTCCATCGCATCGGCAACGAGGATATTGAGCATCGCTTGGCATGCGTATGCGAGCAGGAGGGCTTCGATTACGACGACGAGGCGCTCGCCATCGTGGCGCGCCATGCCAAGGGCGGCATGCGCGACGCGCTCTCCACGCTGGAGCAGCTGAGCGTTTTTGGCAACGGTTCTGTGCATGCGGACGATGCCCGCTCGCTTTTAGGCGAGGTTTCGGACCAGATTCTGGGCGAGTTTTCCCGCGCCATTGCCGATCGCGATGTTGCCGAGCTCTATGGACTGATCCGTGCGCAGGTCGAGGAAGGAAACGACCTGCTGGAGCTGACGCGCGACCTGGTGGCGCATGTGCGTGACGTGTACGTTGCCTGCGTTGCCGGTGCCCGTGCCGAGCTGTTTGAGGGCGGCTCCGAGCAGGCCGAGGCGCTTGCTGCCGAGGCCGCTGCCTTTGGCGAGCATCCTGCCGACCGCCTGGCCCGTGTGCTGACGGTGCTCGACGATGCCGCACTGGAGATGAGGGGCGCGAGCGACGTGCGCCTGGTGCTCGAGATCGCCTGCACGCGCCTGGCACGTCCCGAGGCCGATTTAACGATTGAGGCATTGGCCGAGCGCGTGGCCCGCTTGGAGGCCATGGTTGCCAACGGCGCCGTGCCGGCGAGCGTGGCTGCTGCTCAGGCCGCCGCGCCTGCAGCATCCGTACCCGCTGCTGCCCAACAGCTGACGCTAATTTCGGGCGCTCGTGCTGCCGCTCCGGCGGCATCCGCTGCCCCCGCTGCTACGTCCGCGCGCCAGGGCGGTATGCCTTGGGACCGTGGTGCTGCTGTTCCGGCTGCCCAGCCTGCGTCCCGTTCTGCGTCCGTGTCAGCTTCCAAGCCTGCAGCGCCTGCACCTCAGCCTGCGCCGACTCCGACGCCTCAGCCCGTTGCGGCTCCCGCGCCTGCCACCGCTCCGGCACCTAAGCCCCAGTCCAACAATGCCGCCCAGGTTGCCGCCGCCGGTACTGCCGAGACGCCCGCGGTCGAGGATGCCGGAGAGCTGCAGCGCAAATGGGCCGAGGTTGTCGAGCGTGTCAAGGCGCGTCAGGCTTCCTACGCGGGGCTTTTGCTCAATGCCCGCGCCACGGCTGACGACGGCTCCAGGCTCACGGTCTCGTTCCCCGCGGGCTCGACCTTTGCCATCAAGATGCTTGGACGCGCCGACACGCAGTCGGTGGTCCTGCCGACAGTCAGTGCGGTCTTCGGTCGTCGTACCGTCGACTATGTCCTGGATGGGGGTGGCACGCCGGCTCCTCAACATGAGGAGCATTCTCCATCTGCACGGGCTGCGGTATCTGCGGACCCGCAACCCGTGTCCTCGGCGGCCCCTGCATCCTCGAGCGCCAGCGCGACGCAGCCAAAAGCAGCACCGATAGCGGCGCCGACCCCGTCGGCGCCTAAGCCCGTCATGGCCAAACCGGCTGCTCCGACACCCGCGCCCAAGCCTGCCTCGCCCGCGCCCAAGTCGTCTGACCTGGGCAAAGCCCCCTGGCTGCGCTCCGACAACCCCGCCGGCGCTCCTGCCACGGGCAAGCTCCCGACCGAGCCCGCGCCCCGAGCGCCCGAGCGCGCGTCCGCTCCCAAGGCTCAGCCCGCCGCGCCGTCTGCGCCATGGGAATCCGAGCAGGTTCCCTACGACGATGCCATGGTTGGCGGTTTTGTTGCCGATGCTGGTGGGGACGATCTGCCTCCGTTCGACGTGCCGGGTGCGGCGTCCGCGCCCAAGTCCGCTGCAACTGCCCCCAAAGAGGAGGACGCTCCTGCAGCTCCCTGGGAGTCCAACTCCGGTGCGGGCGGCCCCTTCGGCCATCAGGGTGCAGCCCCGAGCATCCCGCAGACCGAGGACGAGGCCAAAGCCCTCATCCGCAGCGTCTTCGGCCAGTCCACCATCTTCAAGCCGGTGGAGTAGCTGCGCAGGCGGGTATACTGCTCAAGAAGAGAACCCCTTGCCCGGGCGCATCTGTATTTCGGACATGTGCAACGTGGTGCCGCGTATATCGCATTCGAGCAGACAGGCGCGTGACGGTCGGCCTAGGATGCTGAGGTCGATACGATACGTCGCATGGCTGTCCGTGTACTCGACTTGCTCGGCGTTGACGGTTGCTCCGATTGTAAATAAAGAGCCCAGTTCGGCATCGACAATCTTGGAGTCCTTTATCTTGACCTTGAACTCTTGGTAGAGGGACGGGCTGTTGTAGTAAATGGTTCGGGTTCCGTCGGTGCATTCATCGGTCGTCTCCCATTTGACGACGGGCTGGTCCGAGCTGGCTATCAGCAGTTCTGCTCCAAAAGCTATGGCATGGGTGATGATAACCAGTAATACCCAGACGACAAAGAGATAGAGAACCACATATGCAACGGGGTGTTTTGAGCGGATGTTTTGGAGTACGGCTGGGACATTCACGAGGGCACCTCCAAATCGTCATCTATGACAATCAAATTATACCCAGCCGCCATGCGTGCCGCCTCGAGCAGCGGCTCGGCATTTTGCCATGTAGCCTTGTAGCCCTACGCATAAACTGCCTGGTTCCAGCTCTGCTAGATGTAGCTTGAGATAATTATGCAACCTTGCATAATTCGACCTTGCATAATCTTGGGCGTGCGTCACGCTCAAGGACATGTATATCGACTGAGGTAGCGTGTCCGCCCCGCTTGCTTGCCCCGCGCCGTGGTACGATTTTTGAGTTTGAAAGTCCCGTCGCGCTCCGGCTGCCCTTGCAGCTTGTCGCGCGGCCGCACGTAAAGGAGCCATCATGGCCGGTATGAACATGCAGCAAATGATGAAGCAGGCTCGCAAGATGCAGGAGCAGCTTGCCGCCGCGCAGGAAAACCTTAAGTCCCAGACCGTCGACGCCTCTGCCGGCGGCGGCATGGTCAAGGTGACCGTTAACGGCGAGATGGAGCTCGTCAACCTCACCATCGACCCCGATGCCCTCGATCCCGAGGACGTCGATATGCTGCAGGACATGATCATGGCTGCCGTCAACGAGGCCGTCCGCGGTGTCAACGAGCTCGCCAACAAGCAGATGGGCGCCATCACCGGCGGCCTCAACATCCCGGGCATGCCGTTCTAAGACACGCATATATATGAGTGCCAACCATAGTCTGCAAAAATTGCTCGATGAGCTGGGCCGTCTGCCGGGCATTGGTCCCAAGTCGGCCCAGCGCATCGCCTATTACCTGCTCGAGGCCGATGCCGAGGAGGCGCGCCGCCTGGCCGAGGCTATCCTGGAGGTTAAGCAGGAGGTTCACTTTTGCAGCCGCTGCTTTAACTACGCCACGGCCGACGAGTGCTCCATCTGCCAGGATTCGATGCGCGATACCACTCGCATTTGCGTGGTGGGCGAGCCGCGCGACGTCCAGGCAATCGAACGCACGGGCAGCTACCATGGCCTGTACCATGTGCTGGGCGGCGTGATCAGCCCCATGGACAAGATTGGTCCCGAGCAGTTGCACATTCGTGAGCTGCTGGCACGCTTGGGCCACGAGGACATCCACGAGGTCATCATCGCCACCAACCCCAATATCGAGGGCGAGACCACGGCGAGCTACCTGGCCCGCACTATCAAGCCGCTGGGCGTTGAGGTATCGCGTCTGGCGAGCGGCCTTCCCGTGGGCGGCGACCTGGAGTATGCCGACGAGCTTACGCTTGGGCGCGCCATCGAGGCCCGTCGCACGATTTAGGTGGCGAGCCTGCTCCTGCCGTATGTCTTCATCGCGACGCACGGGGTAGCCATAATTTCCCCGTGCGACTGTAAGTTTGTTGTGCAACAAAGATGCTTTGTATCCGCTTATCGCATGGATGCTTCCACTCGCATCCTTAATTTGCCCATTCGTTGCGCAACCTTTTGGGTTCGCTGATACACTCAAATATGGATTCGAATGAATGCGCCGCTCCCGAGCGGCGTGTTTTTGTTGGAGGAGAACGCATGCGGCCCGGTGGCACTCAGACAAAGCGCGGCGCCGCGGTGCGCATGCGACGCCGACTGGGCTTGGCGCCGCGGGCGTACGCACTGCTGTCTTGCTCGCTGGTGCTGGTCATAGCTGGCGTTTCTGCCTATGGCATGACCGTGCCGTCCATGATGCAGGCACATGCCGCACGCGAACCGCGCGTGGGGCATGAGGTCAAAAGTGACCTGGGGACCACGACTGGATATGCTTGGGCAAGTGTGGTCGCGCATATTGTGTTTGGCACCGGCGACGCGGACGGCGCCGAGGCCCCGGACAACGAAGTCACGCTTGCCAATGGCAAAACCATCGTGCTCACCAACACCAAGATCATCGATCGGTTGTCCAACAATAGCGTGGCGGCAACGGTGAATAAGGTCGAGCAGCAGAAGGAGCAGGACGCCCAGCAGTCCGGAAAGCCCGGTAGCTCGGATACTCCTGGCTCCGGCTCGGATTCATCGAGTTCGGGCGGCGGCTCTGGGGCGGGTTCCTCTACCGGAGGGTCTGGAAACGGCGGCTCGACGGGCGGCAACACTGACAACGATGCAAACTCCGGTGGCCTTTCCGCTGCTGAGGAAGAGAGCATTCACAGTTGGCTTGTGACCAAGTACAACATGCTCGACGGCTATGTTTCTCGTGCCAATGACGTGGTCTCGACCTATAACTCTACGGGAGATCCCAGGCCGTGCGACAGCCTGGTCGGGGAGATGTTTGTCATTCGAGCCGAGTTCGGTCGTCAGACATTCTCGCCCCGGTCAAAGTGGTATCAGCAGTATGCCAATCTGTGGGGCTGTTATACCAACCTATGTCAATGGGTCGGCCATTACGGCGATGATGACGTCGCGCTCGGTAACTTCAACAATAACGTGGCGGCGCTTGCCCTATGATGACCGATCTTGCATCCACCACACCACAATCGCTCGGTCGCGATCCCATGGTCGGCCTGCGCCTGGCGCGTGTCGACGGGTTTGAGCCGGCCATTGCGCTCGGTCAGGACGAACTGCCTGCCTATCTGCGTCGTTTTACGATGCTGTTTGCCGACGATGCCACCATGCGCCGTGGCGGTATCGGCCGCGTGACGCGTGCCGTCAACGCCCAAGGCGAGGCCGTGGCACTCAAGCAGCTCATCTTGCCGACGCGCGATGAGTTTGACGACGATGCCGCTCACGAGGCGCTGGTCGCCAAGTTCAAGGCGGCGTTTCGCGAGGAATACGAATGCCATCGCGCCCTTTCGGGCCTTAAGGGCTTTCCCCGCCTCTATGGCTGGGGCGAGGTCGACGGTGTGCCTGCAATTGTCATGGAATGGGTCGAGGGCGAGACGCTCGCTCGCTTGCGTTCGCGACTCGCCGTGGACGATGCCGGACGCCTGTCGCCGCTTGTGGCGGCGCGTCTGGGTCGCGACCTGTTCGATCTGCTCTGCCGTATGAGCCTGGTGGGCGAGGGCTTTGTCCATCGCGATATCTCGCCCGCTAATATTATGGTGCGCACGGCGCGTCTACCGCTTGACCGGCAGCTTGCCGAGGGCACCTTTGACCTGTGCCTGATCGACTTTGGCTCGTCGCTGGCGCTTGAGCCTGCGTCGGCCGTGGCCGGTACCGGCGGCAAGGCGTCGTTTACGGAGCGTTATGCCACGCTGCGCCGCGCGACGGTTGCCTACGCCCCGCCCGAGATGCTCACCGACGATATTCCCGACCTGCGCGCTTTGCGTATGTCGCCGGCGATTGACGTCTATGCCGCGGCAAGCACGGTTTACGAGCTCATTGCCGGCGTCGCGCCATACGAAGCCGCGCCGAGCACTTCGGGCACCTCGGGTTCGCGCAAAAAGACGCGCGACATCGCGAGCCCCTACCGTCTCAAGATGGACACGCGGCCCGACTATCCCATTGGTGCCCATGCGCCCGGTTGTGATTTGACTCAGCTGCTTCGTCGTGAGCCCGATGTGGCGCTCGCCGCGGCCGAGCAGGCCCAGCAGCTGGGGCTTGAGCCGGATTCCGAAGAGCTACGCGATGCGCTGGCGTTTGTCGATGCCCAGCTGTTCGACGTGGTGATGGCCTGTCTGTCCAGCCATCAAAAAGATCGTCCCGAGCCGGCGGCGGTCGAGGCGGCGCTCTCGGCGTTTTGTGACCACTATGCGCAAAATGTCGGTCGTTCGCTCCGCGGCGAGCCGCTCACGCCGTGCCCCATGGATGCGTCCGGCCGCGCGGTTCGTCGCGCGCTGATGGTCGGCGCGGCGGTCGTCTGTGGCGTTGTTTGGACTGTGGTCGTGGTTTCGGCCGCGCTGCTGGCGTCGGGCGCTCGCGTGACGGCGACTTTGGGATCGCTCGTGTGGTCTGGGTCGCTACCGGGTATTATTGCCGCACTGGCGTTGGCGCTGCCAGGCATAGCCGGCGTTGCCGCGGGAGCACTTGCGCGCGATCGGCGCTCGGGGTTCCTGCAGGGTGTGCTTGCGCTTTCTGCCTGCGAGGTTCCGGTGCTGGTTGTGGCTGCATGTAGCGTATTTTCCCAACGCGCCGTGATGGGCGGCCTTGTTGCCGCTCTGGTTGCAACCTATGCGCTTACGTGGTTTTTGCTTGCGATGGGCTTTGCCTTTGAACTTCCCGTTTCGGCACCGCGACGCACAAAAGCCCAGATGGCGACTCCGCTTGCCGGTGGAGCCGCAGCTGCCCGTACTTTTGGCGGACCTGTCGAAGTATCGTCCGATTCTATTTCTACGACCAAGGAGGCCTAGGTCATGGCATCTCAAGTTGAGCTCACCCCATGCGGGGCCATGTTTGACATCTTTAAGCGCGCGGCGCATCTGAGCCATATCGAGTTGTGCGGCTTGGTGCTTTCGTCCCGTCCGCTCGCCGACGGCCGCAGCCCGCAGAGCCGGGCCGCCGATCGCTCTTGGGTTTCCCGCTTTATCGTTCGCGCGCCGGTCGGCACGCTTCAGCAGCGCTACTTTGCCGAATACGGTACCTCGGCTGCGCGTATTATGTCGCAACTGGCCCTGCGCCAGCGCAATCCCATGGACTCCACGGCTGTGATCAATATGGTGTGCGGTCCTGCAGGTGAACCGATGGTACGCGCGCTCGAAGAGTGCCACCAGGACACGAATCTCTATCGCAACGCGCTCGATCGCCTGTCCCAGGCGGCGGAACTCATGCCCGCCGAGCGCGCCGAGGCCGTGCTGGTGCTGTTTGTCGCCGTCGGTTGTTCGGCGGATGTGCGGTCCTCGGTGAACTATGCCATCGACTACGCGCACGCGACCTGTGGCGGAGGCACCTCCACGCCGCGTTCGCTTGGCATGTCGATGACCGCGGGCGAGCGCGAACCCGCCCCGGCGCACCCCTTGGGCTTGCTGCGCGTGCAAAACAGTTTTGTCGTGAGCGCCCCGCGTTGGATTCAGCCGAGTGAGCAGGGTGTTGAGATTGGCGCGCTGGCCACTGGTGAGGGCGATATTACCGACGTCGGCGACGATGTCTCGGCCCGCCATGCCCATATCTGGTGCGATGCTCAAAATATCTGGCACGTCGAGGACTTGTCGTCCACCAACGGAACCGTGGTGGTAAACGGGGCCACGCGCGTCTGCATTCAGGTCGAGCCCGGCCGTTCCGCCCAACTCAATCCCGGCGACGAGCTCAAGCTCGGCGAATCCACTACCTACGCCATCCTCTTCGGTGCCCTCTAGCCAGTCCCGCCAAATGGTCCCTCCGTCCCCAAGGGATCATTTTGCTCCCGGCAGTCACCCGAGGTAAACCTTTACCGCCCGCCTATATTTGCCGAAATTACACTTGACGGCGGGGTACAATAAACCCGCATGCGGATTTCCGTTGCGGGCGCTTCCCATCGCCGGGGCGTGCCCGGGAGCATCCGGCATGCGGCCTTTGCGGCGCTCGGTCATGTGCAAGACGGGCGGTCGGGTCTGTGGGGCGCATCAGTTGCCCCTCGCCTCGGCATGTCTTCTCTCCACGCCACGTACCTGCTGCTGAGCCTGCCTGCCAGATGATTGGAAGCAACAGCGTAAATCCCATCACGCCAATATCCCGGCAATCGCCGGGGCCTGTATACCTATATGAGAGGAGAGGGGTATATGGCGCGTAAGTTTAAGTCTATGGACGGCAACGAGGCGGCCGCATATGTTTCGTATGCGTACACCGAGGTAGCGGGAATCTATCCCATTACGCCGTCCAGCCCGATGGCCGACCATGTCGACCAGTGGGCGGCCCAGGGTCGCAAGAACATCTTCGGCACCCCGGTCAAGGTCGTCGAGATGGAGTCCGAGGCAGGTGCAGCCGGTACCGTTCACGGTTCGCTGGGTGCCGGTGCTCTGACCACCACCTACACGGCTTCTCAGGGTCTGCTCCTGATGATCCCGAACATGTACAAGATCGCGGGTGAGCAGCTCCCGGGCGTCTTCCACGTCTCCGCGCGTTGCGTCGCTTCCCACGCCCTGAACATTTTTGGCGATCACTCCGACGTCATGGCCTGTCGTCAGACCGGCTTCGCCATGCTCGCCGAGGGTAACGTCCAGGAGGTCATGGACCTCTCGCCGGTGGCTCACCTTGCCGCCATCGAGGGCAAGACCCCGTTCCTTAACTTCTTCGACGGCTTCCGCACCAGCCACGAGATCCAGAAGGTCGCCATGTGGGACTACAAGGATCTTGCCGAGATGTGCGACATGGACGCCGTCCAGGCTTTCCGCGACCACGCGCTCAACCCTGAGCACCCGCACACCCGCGGCAGCCACGAGAACGGCGATATCTTCTTCCAGAACCGTGAGGCCTGCAACAAGGTCTACGACGAGCTTCCCGCCGTCGTCGAGGGCTACATGAAGAAGATCAACGAGAAGCTCGGCACCGATTACGGCCTGTTCAACTACTACGGCGCTCCCGATGCCGACCGCGTCGTCGTGTGCATGGGCTCCTTCTGCGACGTGCTCGAGGAAGTCATCGACTACCTCAACGCTCACGGCGAGAAGGTCGGCCTGGTCAAGGTTCGTCTGTTCCGTCCGTTCTCCATCAAGCACTTCGTCGACGTTCTTCCCGAGACCGTCCAGAAGATCGCCGTCATGGACCGCACCAAGGAGCCGGGTTCCATCGGCGAGCCGCTCTACCAGGACGTCGTCTCCGCTCTCTACGAGGCCGGCAAGACGGGCATCAAGGTCGTCGGCGGCCGTTATGGCCTGGGCAGCAAGGACACGCCTCCCGCGTCCGCCTTTGCTGTCTTCGAGGAGCTCAAGAAGGACGAGCCCAAGCGCGAGTTCACCATCGGCATTGTCGATGACGTGACCAACCTGAGCCTGCCCGAGGCCGAGGATGCGCCCAACACCGCAGCCCCCGGCACCATTGAGTGCAAGTTCTGGGGTCTGGGTGGCGACGGTACCGTCGGCGCCAACAAGAACTCGATCAAGATCATCGGCGACCACACCGACAAGTACGTCCAGGCCTACTTCCAGTACGACTCCAAGAAGACCGGCGGCGTCACCGTCTCGCACCTGCGCTTTGGTGATTCTCCGATCCGTTCGCCGTACTACGTGACCAAGGCCGACTTTGTCGCTTGCCACAACCCCAGCTACATCGTTAAGGGCTTCAAGATGGTCCGCGACGTCAAGCCGGGCGGCACCTTCCTGGTCAACTGCCAGTGGAGCGACGAGGAGTTCGCCGAGCACATGCCCGCCGTGGCCAAGCGCTACATCGCGAACAACAACGTCAACGTCTACCTGATCGACGCTATCGACCTGGCCGCTAAGGTCGGCATGGGCAAGCGCACCAACACGGTGCTCCAGTCCGCCTTCTTCGCGCTGGCCAAGGTCCTGCCCGCCGAGGACGCCCTGCAGTACATGAAGGACGCGGCTACCAAGTCCTACATGAAGAAGGGCCAGGCTATCGTCGACGCCAACCACAAGGCCATCGATGCCGGCGCTACCGCTTTCCGTAAGTTCGAGGTTCCGGCCGACTGGGCTACCGCCGAGGACGCCGCTCCCGTCGAGCTCTCCGAGGAGACCAAGTCCGCCATCGCCCAGCAGGTCAAGAACCTGCTCGAGCCCATCGATCGCATGGATGGCGACAGCCTGCCCGTTTCCGCCTTTGTCGATTGCGCCGACGGCCAGTTTGAGCTGGGCGCCTCCGCATACGAGAAGCGCGGCGTCGCCGTGGTCGTTCCTCACTGGGACGAGACCAAGTGCATCCAGTGCAACCAGTGCGCCTATGTGTGCCCGCATGCCACCATCCGTCCGTTCGCGATGACCGAGGACGAAGCTGCCGCCGCGCCCGAGGCTACCCGCACGCTCGACGCCATGGGCCCCAAGGCCAAGGGCATGAAGTTCACCATGGCTGTGTCCCCGCTCGACTGCATGGGCTGCACCAACTGCGTCAAGGTCTGCCCCAAGGGCGCCCTCGAGATGGTTCCCACCGAGCAGGAGATGGACCAGCAGCCCGTTTGGGACTACATGGTCGAGAACGTCTCCGAGAAGAAGGAGCTCATCGCGGCCAACGTCAAGGGCAGCCAGTTTAAGCAGCCCTACCTGGAGTTCTCGGGTTCCTGCGCCGGCTGTGCCGAGACCGCCTATGCACGTCTGGTGACCCAGGTCGCCGGCGACCGCATGTTCATTTCCAACGCCACCGGCTGCTCCTCCATTTGGGGTAACCCCGCTGCCACCGCTCCTTACTGCAAGGACAAGGACGGTCACGGCCCGGCGTGGAACAACTCCCTGTTCGAGGACAATGCCGAGCACGGTCTGGGCATGGCCGTTGGCTATGAGGCCGTTCAGCACAAGCTGATCGCCGCTACCCAGGACATCATCGCTGCCGATGGTCCGTCCGACGAGCTCAAGGCCGCCGGCCAGGCTTGGATTGACTCCGTCAACGACGCCGAGGCCTCCAAGACCGCTGCCGCTGCCTACGTTGCCGAGCTCGAGAAGTGCGGCTGCGACGCCTCCAAGGCGATCCTCGCCGACAAGGCTTACCTCACCAAGAAGTCCTTCTGGATCTTCGGCGGCGACGGTTGGGCCTACGACATCGGCTTCGGTGGCCTGGACCACGTCCTGGCTTCCGGCCACAACGTCAACGTCTTCGTCTTCGACACCGAGGTTTACTCCAACACCGGTGGTCAGGCCTCCAAGGCCTCGAACCTGGGCCAGGTCGCTCAGTTCGCCGCTGCCGGTAAGGTGACCAAGAAGAAGTCTCTGGCTGAGATTGCCATGAGCTACGGCTACGTCTACGTGGCACAGGTTGCCATGGGCGCCAACCCGGCTCAGACCCTCAAGGCCATTCACGAGGCCGAGGCCTACGACGGCCCGTCCCTCATCATCGGCTACAGCCCCTGCGAGATGCACTCCATCAAGAAGGGCGGCATGCAGAACTGCCAAGCCGAGATGAAGAAGGCTGTCGAGTGCGGTTACTGGAACCTCTTCCGCTTCAACCCCGAGGCTGCTGCCGGCAAGAAGTTCTCGCTCGATTCCAAGGAGCCCGCGGGCGGTTATCAGGAGTTCCTGATGAACGAGGCCCGTTACGCTTCGCTGACGCGTTCCTTCCCCGAGCGCGCCGAGGAGCTCTTCAAGGAGAATGAGCAGGCCGCTATGGACCGCTATCAGCACCTGCTGAAGCTCAAGACGGTGTACAACGAGGCCTAGGTCTCCCACCGCAGGATCTGAGGGCTAACCTTCGCGGACGTCCTCGGACATGAAAGAACCCCCGCTGCGCACTACGTGCGGCGGGGGTTCTTTCGTCCTGCGGAATGTCCGCGAAGGTCAGCCCTCAGATCCTGCTACGACTACGTCCTCGGATTGTGGGGCTGAATGAGGGACGTGGTTGGCGGGGCCTTTTGTCCCGGTCGCTGTTTCGCGGCTTTGCCGCGAAACCACGCGCCACTTTGGGTATAGAGGGCTAGCTGATTGTGGCCTTCTGCTGCCCCAGTGCTGTTTCGCGCTTTGCGCGAAACATCGCAGTACTTTGGGCGTGGAGGCTGGCTTGCGGACTCAGATGACCTAGAGAGATATGGGTGCAAACGAGAAATCGTTGTTGGGGTCGTCCTTTTCCATAAACTCATCGAGACAGAATGTCATATAGATTGGAACGTACAGGATTTTGCCCTCTTTGCAAAGGTTTTCGTGGCTCAGCACAACGGCCTCGGGAATTTTGTACTCGCCCACACTCATCAAACGGTCGAGGGCTGCATGTGCTCGAACTTTCTTGCCCGATTTGACTTCGATTGGGACAACATGCCCGCGGGCACCTTCGATTACAAAGTCGACTTCACCGACCTCACGCGTTTGGTAGTACCACGTATCTGCTCCGAGGGCAACGAGTTCCTGTGCGACCACGTTCTCATAGAGGCCGCCGAGGTTGGGGGTTTTCATGTCAAGGTAGACGGCGCGTGCCGTGCTGCCGGGATACCGCGATGCGAGCATACCTGTATCGGACTCGTATAGTTTAAAGGCCGTCGTTTTCTCCGTCCTCTTGAGAGGACTTCGTGCCTCCGTCACCTGGGGGACCATCAATCCAACGCCTGCGTTCACCAGCCATAGGAAATCCTGCTCGTATTTTTGAAGACGAGCTCCCTCGCCTAGAGACGAGACGATAAAGCGATGGGACTCCGCCTCAAGCTGAACGGGAATTTGCTCGAAAATGGAGCGAACGTTAAACGCTCGAGTCGATGCATATTTAGAGATATCGCTTTTGTACTGATCGACTAGCTGAATTTGAAGCTCACGCGTTCTCACGAGCGAATAGCCCGAATCGATATAGTTCTGAACGACCTCCGGCATGCCGCCGCAAACGATATAGGCTCTAAAGTTTTTGAGCATCGCCTCATGAATATAGTTTTCGACGGGACGTCTCTCGACAAGGCGGCTGCGAATATCTGCAAGCACATTTTCGCTGACGCTGTTTGCCCAACAAAACTCTTCAAAATCCATCGGCCGCATAACAATGTGCTCGACATACCCTACCGGAAAAGAAGAGATCCCCTTAAACTCAGTCCCAAGCATAGACCCCGAGAAGACATAGCTAAAGCGTCCGTCCTCGACCAGCGCCTTCATAAGTGTAACGATCTGCGGATACTCCTGAATCTCATCGACGAAGATAAGCGTGTCTCCTTCAACAAGCGGTGCATCCGCAAGAAGGGCCACACGGTTGATGAAGTCAATGGAGTTCTTAGCGCCAACAAGTACGTCTCTTGCCTCGGCATCAAGTAGCAGATTGACCTCATAATACGAAGCGTAGTTGCTCTTTCCAAACGCGCGAATCGCATAGCTCTTGCCAATCTGACGCGCACCGGTAACAAGCAGGGCCTTATGGGAGTTATTCTTCCAGCTCAAAAGCCTATCAGTGACCTTGCGGCGTAGCATTAAAACACCTCATTGACAAAAATTGGCAAATAGATTTGCCCCTAATCATACAAAAATTGACAAATAGATTTGACCAAAATCATACAAAAATTGGCAAATAGCAAAGCTCACTTAGGCCTCAAAGCCAGCGAGCCAGCACGGTACTTTGCGAAAAGGCTGGCGGCGCCGTTGTTGAGGGTGGCCAGGTTGGCAGTGGCGCCGTTAGCGTTCTCGGCTGCTTGGGCGCGCAGGAGCGAAAGGGCGTCGGCAGCGTTCATGCAGAAGCCGACGGTAAAGTTCCATACTGCGAACTCACAGCCGCTTGCCGCGGGGTGAAGCGCGATCGGCTATCCCTTTTGTTGGATGAAAAGCCCCGTGTTTTTGCAGGGGTGCATACTCGTCTAATAAATGTATAGAATCTCGTATAGTGCGAGTAAGATATTGCGCTGTCCGTTTTGTGTTTAGCAAAGATATAGTTTGCATAATCTGGTCTAATCCCTGCTCTATTTAAATAAAGTTGCACGTAAATGGCGTAGATATGCCTGAACTGGGCTTCTTTACGCTGAGCGGGTAAAATCGACCGTTCGCCGCTTAGGTATTTTCAAAATGAATAAAATGAGCGATAAAGAGAATATAAACCTTAATAAACTTGCGTATCGCACGGACGCGGGTTATTAATGGGTTGTAGGCCTTTTACAGAAAGGATTCCAGCAATGTCTAAGCCTCTTGGCAAGCCCGATCGTATTGTCGTCGCCCTCGGCGGCAACGCCCTCGGCAACAACCCCGTCGAGCAGATCGAGGCCGTGAGCAACACCGCCCACGCTCTCCTTGGTCTTATCGAGCAGGGCAACGAGATCATCATCACCCACGGCAACGGCCCGCAGGTCGGCATGATCCAGAACGCCTTCGCCGCCGCCCACGATGCCATCGGCACCCCCGAGATGCCGCTGCCCGAGTGCGGCGCCATGTCCCAGGGCTACATCGGCTACCACCTGCAGCAGGGCATCGGCCGCGAGATGCACAAGCGCTACAAGCGTTGGCACGCCGCCACCGTCGTCACCCAGATCGAGTGCGATCCGGATGATCCCGCGTTCAAGAACCCGACCAAGCCGATCGGCCCCTTCTACACCGAGGAGCAGGCCAAGGAGTTCATGGCCGAGGATCCCTCCAAGGTCTTCGTCGAGGATTCCGGCCGCGGCTGGCGTCGCGTCGTCGCTTCCCCCGATCCCAAGAAGATCGTCGAGGCTGACTCCATCCTCAACCTGCTCGACAACGAGTTCATCGTCATCGCCTGCGGTGGCGGCGGCATCCCCGTCGTCCGCGACTACGAGAACAAGGGCTGCTACAAGGGCGTTCCCGCCGTCATCGACAAGGACCTGGGCGGCGAGCTGCTGGCCGAGGACTGCGACGCCGACGTTCTGTTCCTGCTGACCGCCGTTGAGCATGTCGCCATTAACTTTGGCAAGCCCAACCAGGAGGAGCTCGAGGACCTCACCGCCGACGAGGCCGAGCGCCTGGCCGACGAGGGTCAGTTTGGCAAGGGTTCCATGGAGCCCAAGGTCCGCGCTGCCATCAAGTTCGCCCGTTCCCGCAAGGGCCGCACCTGCATCATCGGCGCTCTGGACAAGGCTGCCGAGACCATGGCCGGCCTCTCCGGTACCCGCATCCACGAGTAGTCTCTACTCTGTTGCCTCTCTCGTGGGCGCCAGGCAAAGCGCCTACAAACTAGCCTCTCTTCATGAGCCCCGCAGTCCGCTCCGACTGCGGGGCTTTTGCTATTCACCTAGTCATTGGGGACATTCTTAAACGACTAGTAGTAGGCCCACATGGCTTCGACTTCGTTGAGGACCTCTACGACGCCCCAGCGACGGGCGCTGCGGCTGGCCGAGTTGGGGTCGTAGACGCCAATCTGGCTGGCATCGTCGATGCCGTAGAGCACGATGTAGTGGCCTACGTTGGTAAACGTACCGGGGCGCACTGCGGCGATAACGGGCGCACCCGAGCGAAGTGCTTGGGTAATCGATTCACGATCGTTATAGAGCTGTGTTCCGTTGAGTCCCAGCTGCCACGCACCGCCTGTCATAAACGACCACTCGGTGGCACCAGTGGGGGCGTAGTTGCCGGCTTCGGCCAGTGCGCATATATCGACCGGCGTCTTATCGGTATGGCCGGTCTTAAAGATATAGACCATGGTGAGGCAGGTGGGACCGCAAGCGTTTTCGCGAATAGTGCCACCGGCGTAGGGCAGCTCCGACCATGCGGGGTCAATTTGGTAGATGTGGGGCATGGTGCCGGCCTGCCATTGCGAGCGTGGGGTCGAGAACGCAAAGGAGTAACCGGGCGCGACGGGAGCTTTAAGCAGCTTGTCCTCGGCAGTGGGCTCAAGACCGGCTGATCCGTGGGAGATACAGGATCCCAAAAACACAAAGACGAGGCAGGCGGCAATGGAGCAAAGCGCAAGGCGTAGGCGGCGGGCCGGAAGCACGTGGCTTGTGGTATGCGACGCGGGGTGAGGGGCGGAATTGCCGCGATTGCGTTGAGGTCGCGAAAAGGAGCGCTTAACGTAGTAGTCGGTCTTACGGCGATCGTAGCGGCGCGGCTGCGATGTGTCGGTCTGGCGTTGGCGTGTGCTCGTACTCACGCGGTCTGACTGCTGCGCGGTACGGCTCTGTTGCCGCGAAGAAGCCCCGGTCTGCACTTGGGGGCGCTGCGGGTTGTCGTTGTCGGAGGTGCTTCTGGGCGTTGGCGTGGTGCGGCCGGCAAGGCGCACGCTTTGTGGCCGTTGGTCGCCGTCATTGTATCCGTATGCCATTCGAATCACCTTGCCTCGTGTGTAATTTGTCTATCCTACATAAAAAGATGCACGACACATGGGTATGTGCGCCAAAAGCCTGACAAATGGTATGAACGTTGCCGCGCCGCGCGCCAAGCGTCACGGCAACAGGTATTCAAAAGCAGACAAGATGAAAGCGTCCAAGACGAATGACGTCTCCCGCCGTTCGTCCCAAAAACGGTGCCGCTCGTTTTGCCGTTCTGCCTTCGGTCGAGCTGCGAGCGGCGCTGCTGCGCCAAGGCCGTATCTTAAAGCCATGGAATAAAAGCGCGCGGCAAAACGGACCGCGCAAGGGGTGACGCCAAGGGGCGTCAAAAAGGAAAGGAGGGGAACAATGGCGGACAAGAATGCAGAAGTTGCAGTCGAGGATAACGGCGGCATGAAGAAAACGCTTTCGCTCTGGAACTTCTTCACCATCGGTTTCGGTGCCATCATCGGTACCGGTTGGGTTCTGCAGGTCGGCGACTGGATGGTCGTGGGCGGCGGTCCCGTTCCCGCTATGATCGCATTCCTCTTGGGTGCAATCTTCCTCGTGCCCGTCGGAGCTGTTTTCGGTGAGCTCACGGCTGCTATCCCCATTTCGGGCGGCATCGTCGAGTATGTCGATCGTAGCTTTGGCCGTACGATGAGCTACATCACCGGCTGGCTCCTGGCCCTGGGCAACGGCATCCTGTGCCCGTGGGAGGCCATCGCCATCTCGACCCTCGTGTCCGAGATGTTCGGCAGCCTGCCCGGCCTTGAGTGGCTGCGCGCCGTCAAGCTCTACACTATCCTGGGCGCCGACGTTTACCTGTTCCCGACGCTGATCGCGCTCGGCTTTGCAACCTACGTCATCTTCCTCAACTTCCGCGGTGCCAGCTCGGCCGCCAAGCTGCAGGCCTTCCTGACCAAGGCCCTGCTCTGCGGCATGCTGCTCGCCATGGGCGTCTCGCTGTTCACCGGCTCGCCGGACAACGCCATGCCCGTGTTCTCCCAGGTCACCGGTGCTGGCGGCGGCAAGCCCGCTACCGAGGGCACCAGCCTGTTCGCGGGCATCGTTTCAGTCCTGGTTCTGACCCCGTTCTTCTACGCCGGCTTCGACACCATTCCTCAGCAGGCTGAGGAAGCAGCCGAGGGCCTCAACTGGAACAAGTTCGGCAAGATCATCTCCTTGGCTCTGTTGGCCGCCGGCGGCTTCTACATGGTCTGCATCTACTCGTTCGGCACCATCCTCGACTGGCATGAGTTTGTTAAGAGCCCGGTTCCCGCGCTTGCCTGCCTCAAGGGCATCAACATGCTCCTGTACCTGGCCATGCTCGTCATCGCCACGCTTGGACCCATGGGCCCGATGAACTCCTTCTACGGCGCCACGAGCCGCATCATGCTCGCCATGGGCCGCAAGGGCCAGCTGCCCGAGAAGTTCGCCGAGGTCGATCCCAAGTCCGGCGCTCCCAAGCTCGCCTGCGTCGTTCTGGGCGTCATCACCGTCGTCGGTCCGTTCCTGGGCAAGAACATGCTCATCCCTCTGACCAACGTGTCCGCTCTCGCCTTCATCTTCTCCTGCGGCATGGTCGCCCTTGCTTGCCTGCGTATGCGCTTCACCGAGCCCGACCTGCCTCGTCCCTACGAGGTGCCCGGCGGTAAGTTTGGCATCAGTCTCGCTATCGTTGCCTGCGGCACCATCATTGGCCTGCTCGTGATCCCGTTCTCTCCCGCCTCCCTCAACATGGTGGAGTGGAGCATCGTGATCGGCTGGCTGGCTGTTGGCCTGGCCCTCATGGCCTTCACCAATTCCCGCAAAAAATAACGCCGAGCCGGGGCGGATCGGGTGCGCGGAGCCCCTCTCTTCCGCGCACCGAACCCGGCACCACTTGGGTAGCTTTGTGAGGCCTTAACCCAACACGGCCTCGCCCACTATATGGATCCATAAGGAGGAACCATGTCCACTAAGTATGCAATCGTTGGCGGTAAGCTCATCGACGGTACCGGTGCCGAGCCGGTCGAGAACTCCCTCGTTCTCGTTGACGACAACGGCAAGATCGAGTACGCCGGTGCTATGCAGGACCTTCCCGAGGGCGTTGAGGTTATCGACGCCGCCGGCAAGACCGTCCTTCCCGGCCTGATCGACACCCACCTGCACTTCTCGGGCAACCTGACCGACGATGACACCGATTGGGTCATGCAGCCGCTCCTCGAGAAGCAGGCCGTCGCCGTCAAGCAGGCCTACGACTGCCTCACCCACGGCCTCACCACCGTCTGCGAGATTGGCCGCTTTGGTATCCAGATTCGCGACTGCATCGACAAGGGCGTCTTTAAGGGCCCGCGCGTTCTGGCCACCGGCCTCGGCTTCTGCCGTGTTGCCGGTCACGGTGACTCCCACCACTGCACCCAGGAGCTCAACAAGGAATCCCACCCCTGGGGCGACCAGGTCGATGGTCCTTGGGATCTGCGCAAGGCCGTCCGTCGTCGCCTGCGCGAGAACCCCGATGCCATCAAGATCTGGGCTACCGGTGGCGGCATCTGGCGCTGGGACTCCGGTCGCGACCAGCACTATTGCTCCGAGGAGATTCAGGCCGTGGTCGAAGAGGCAAAGATGGTCGGCATCCCCGTGTGGAGCCACTGCTACAACAACCACGCCGCTGCCTACGATTCCGTCCGCTTTGGCTGCGAGCAGCTGATTCACGGTTTCGATATCGATGAGCGCACCATGGACCTCATGGCCGAGCAGGGCACCTTCTTCACCCCGACGATCGCCTTCCTGCCCACCTGGTACGCCACCTATCCGCCCGTCTACGTCCCCGAGCTGCACGACAAGTACGAGGGCACCCTGGTCGAGAAGGAGCTGCAGCGCAACTACGACTGCCTGCGCGAGGCCAAGAAGCGCGGCGTCGTCATGACGATCGGCTCCGACTCCTTCTCCTTCGTCACCCCGTACGGCACCTGCTCCATCGAGGAGATGTACGAGTTCGTCGACAAGATCGGCTTCACCCCGGTCGAGACCATCACCTGTGCCACCCTCAACGGTGCCAAGATGTGCCACATCGAGGACGAGACCGGTTCCATCGAGGCCGGCAAGTGCGCCGACCTGCTGGTCGTCAACGGTGACGTCGCCGCCGACATCCACGTACTCAACACCGACAACATGGACGTCATCATGAAGGACGGCTGGATTGTCGAGGGCGGCACCTTCGGCGAGGCAAACAAGTACAGCGCCTAAGCTACCGTTCATCGATGGCTTGATGTAAAACACAGTATTTGATTGCATAATGCAATGGAGAGGGTCGCTTGCGGCCCTCTTTATTGCTATGGGGTGCGTCAGTAAGAAGGAGATGACGGTGGATCTCAATAGGCTGATTCTGGGCAAGAGCTACAACTCTACCAAGGTCTTTCGTACCGCTCAGCATGTGGTTCAAGCCATCTTGCTCGGTATTGTCGTTCCGCTGCTTATCCTGCTGCTCATCTGGGATCTAACCGATAATCCCAATCCCGTTCCGGCCGTTGTCGTCATTGCTGGCTTGGTCATGCTGTGCTTCTTCTTCTCGTACGTCTTTGTCGTTCCCGACGACCTCACATCGAGCGCAACCGACCGCACGCTCGCCATCGCTTCAAAAATATTCGCCTACACGTCGCGCGGCCTTACGCCCGAAGCTGCCCTGGGCGCCTCTAAGATCATCCTGTCCGAAACTATCGCCTCTGCCATCTGCTTTACCGACGGCAAGCAGGTGTTGGCAAGCTGGGGCGAGGACTCGGCAAAATGCCCCGCGGGCACCCCGGTGGTGCTGCGGACCACGCTCAATGTGATCAACAGCGGTGAGCAAAGCGTGTTCTCGCGCGATGCCTCGACCGAGACGGGTGGCTACTTTCCGCGCCTGCGCGCCGGTATTGTCGCACCGCTTACCGTGCGCGGGCATTGCGTGGGCACGCTCGAGCTGTATTATCCCCGTCTGAGCAGCATCGATATGCGCCAGACGGCGCTTGCCTCGGGCTTTGCCGACCTCATTTCCACGCAGCTTGCGAGCTTTGAGCTCGAGCGTCAGGACGAGCTTACGGCCCGCGTGGAGCTGCGCGCCTTGCAATCGCAGGTCGATCCTCATTTTCTGTTTAACACCATTAGCACCATCGTGTCGCTCGTACGTACCGAGCCGGACAAGGCCAGGTCGCTGCTCATCGACTTTTCCAATTACTACCGTCAGACGCTTTCTGATTCCGATACCCTCACAACGCTCGAGCACGAGGTGGAACAGGGCACTCGCTATATCAATCTTATGCAAGCTCGTTATGGCGACGGCCGTCTGCGCGTCTCGGTCGATATCGACTTTGAGGTGCGCGATTGCATGGTGCCGCCGTTTATCTTGCAGCCGTTGCTCGAAAACTGCATCAAGCACGCGCAGCGCGAGACCGAGCCGCTTTCTATTCATGTTAGGGCTTTTGAGACCGATGACGGCTTGGAGATCATCGTCGAAGATGACGGCATCGGTATGAGCGAAGAAGTCTGCGCGCATCTGTTTGAGCAGCATCGCCGAGAGGAGCCCGAGAGCATTACCGCCGACGGTTCCGTCAAGCGAGGTTGCGGCCTGGCGCTCTTTAACGTACTTCAGCGCATCCATTTCTTTTACGGAGAAGATTCGGGCATGCGCGTGAAGTCCCAGGAGGGCGTGGGAACGCAGGTCATCGTCGAGCTGAACGGCGAGCCGCATGAGCCGGCGCCGATGAAGGTGTAGCGCGCGGTTGGATTGAGAGAAAAAAGAGGGGAAGCGCATATGTCCGAGGGATGGAACATCTTGGTGGTTGATGACGAGCCTCCTATTAGGGCTGAGCTACGTTATCTGCTGGAAAAGGATGCACGTGTGGGACAGATTGCCGAGGCGGGCAATGTCACCGAGGCCGTGGAGTCGATTCTGTCGAACAAGCCCGACGTGCTGTTTTTGGATATCACGATGCCCGGCCGCTCGGGAATCGAGCTTGCCGAGACGCTGCAGAACCTAAAAACGCCGCCGGTCGTGGTGTTTGTGACGGCATTTGCCGAGTATGCGGCCGATGCCTATAACCTCGATGCCATTGATTACGTCGTCAAGCCGGTCGAGGATGCCCGCCTGTCAAAGGCGCTCGATAAGATCGAGGCCGCCCTGGGCGTTCGTCGTGTCGTCCATGCTCCGCGCCAGCCCTTGCGCCTGACGGTGGATCGCGGGGGCAAAAAGGTGTTCATCCCCGTGGCGGATGTCTGCTACTTTGAGGCGCGTGCCGATTTTTGCAACGCCGTCTGCGCCGAGGGAACATATCTGATCAATGAGTCGATCTCTTCGCTCGAACGTCGCTTGGGCTCCGAGGGCTTTATTCGCGTTCATCGCAGCTATCTGGTCAATTTGGAAGACGTGCACAATGTTGAGATTGGCTCCACGGGGTTGATGGAGCTCAGGCTCGACCGCGTGAGCTCGACGGTGCCGGTGTCCCGTCGTCGTGCCGCCGAGGTCAAGTCGCACCTGGGGCTTGCGTAAGAGGCTTGCGTGCCGTCGTTTACCATCGCAGGTTTGGCATGGGCGCGCGGTGGGCATAATGGGTGGCATCGAATGAAATCGAAAGGATCATTATGCCTGCGCTTATCACCCATCATCTGTTTGGCGAGGAAAGCATCGACCGTCTTCCGCAGGGCGTCATCACGTCCGATGAAGAGCGCATTGCCTTTATCTTGGGCAACCAAGGCCCCGACCCGTTTTTCTTTCACATTCTGACACCGCGTGTTTCCGACTGCACGCTGCTGGCGCAGGTCATGCATCGGTCGCGCATGTCTCGCCAGTTCGCGTGCCTGCGCGACGGCGTGTCGCATCTGCTGCCGCGCGACGCCAGCTTGGGTCGTGCCTTTGCGCTGGGCCTGCTGTCTCATTACGTGCTCGACCGCAACGCCCACCCCTTTGTCTATGAGCAGCAGTTTGGCATCGTGGAGTCCGATTCAGAGCTTGAGGATTCGAGCAGTCAGGTCCATGCCGTGATCGAGAGCGACCTGGATGTACTGATGCTGCAGCTTAAACGCGATGGCGCTACGGTCGACGATTACCCGCCGGCGGGCGAGATCGTCACCACCGATCGCATCAATCGCGTGGCCGGCGTGCTGATGAGCTATGTTGCCGGACGCGTGTACGGCATTGACATTCCGGCGGGGGAGTACGGTGCTGCCGTTGCCAATATGCAGCGACTTTACCGCGCGATTGAGCCGGCCGGCTCCGCAAAGACGCGCGCGATCTCGCTGGTTGAGGGCTTGGTGCACGATTACTCGCTGCTCGACGGCCTTGCCCATCGCGTGACGACGGAGCTGCCCGAGCGCACCGGTAACCTGGGCCATCTGACATGGAAGAACCCCTTTACCGACGAGGTCTCGAACGAGAGTTTCCCCGAGGTCTTTGATCGCGCGCTGGTCGATAACGAGTGCACGGTCGCACGTTTTATCGAGACCGGTGACATGGATGCCGTGACCAGTCACGTCAACTACAGCGGTCGCGTGCTCAATGCCGATGAGGAGTTCGACCGCGAGGAATAGGGCCCGTGCGTGTCCCTTTGCCGAATCCTTACCGGTGCTTCTGGACAATTGGGGTACGATGAACTAACTGCATATCGGGCAAATACGAAGGGTCCCTGTCCATGAAATACACCAAGCTCGAGCGTAACTGGGTTATGTATGATGTGGGCAATTCGGCCCTCGTGCTGCTCAATACCTCGGTGGTGCCCATTTACTTTAACGCCATCAATACCGGCGCTTCCTCGGCCGACCTGGTGGTCGCCTGGGGCAATGCGCAGACGATCGCCTCGCTGGTCATTGCCATGCTCATGCCCATTCTGGGCGCGCTTGCCGACTACGCCGGCAACAAGATCAAGTTCTTCTTGGGCTTCTTCCTCACGGGCCTGGTGCTTTGCCTGGCGCAGGCTATCCCAATGTCCGCCATGGCATTTTTGACCGTGTACGTGCTGTGCACCATCGGCCTTAACTCTTCTATGACGTTCTACGACGCCATGCTGCCCGACATTACCACCGACGAGCGCATGGACGCCGTGTCCAGCTCGGGCTATGCCTGGGGCTATATCGGTTCCACCGTGCCGTTCGTCATCTGCCTGGCGCTCATCATGGGTGGCCCCGCTCTTGGCGTCCCCACCATGCTGGCAACGCGTCTGTCGTTTATCATCACTGGTGCCTGGTGGCTCATCTTTACCCTGCCGCTCATTCGCACCTATAAGCAAAAGTACGGTCGCGAGCGCTGTCCCGAGGACACTATCGGCCACATCGTGGGCGGTGTGTTCTCCGAGGTCGGACACACCATGCGCGAGATTGCCCACAACAAGACCGTGCTGGTCTACATGATCGCGTTCTTCTTCTATATCGACGGTGTGCACACGGTCATTTCCATGGCCACCAGTTACGGATCGGCCTTGGGCATCGATTCGACGCAGTTGGTGCTTGCGCTGCTCGTTACGCAGTTCGTGGCCTTTCCGTCCGCCATCATCTACGGTAAGCTCGCCGGACGCGTGGGCACGCTTAACATGATTCTGGTGGCGGTCGCCGCCTACATGGGCATTGTGCTGTTCGCCGCGTTCTTCCTAAAGACTGCCTTTGAATTCTGGGTGCTTGCCATTATGGTCGGCCTGTTCCAGGGCGGCGTGCAGGCGCTCAGCCGTAGCTACTTTGGCCGCATTATCCCCAAGGAAAAGTCCAACGAGTACTACGGCTTCTTTGACATCTTTGGTCGTTATGCAAGCGTTATGGGCACCTTCCTGGTGTCGGTCGTCACCTCGCTGACCGGCAACCCGTCGCTGGGCGTCCTTTCCATTGGCGTGCTGCTGATTGTTGGCTTTATGCTGCTGGTCCGCCTGTCCCGCATGACTCGGGCGGCAGAGCATGCCGCATAGGAGCGAGCGGCTATTGTGCCTGTCCACGGTACTCTTTTGGGGTTATCCGCAATAAACATTGCGACTTGCGAGCAATGATTTGCCCAAGTGGGTATGATGGAATCAGCTAGGTCGCGGGGCGTCGCCTGTGTTTGGCGGCGTCCCGTTTTTGTGTTGCAGGGAGGGTAAGGCATGAACGCCACAGTCGTGATTCCAACGTATTGGGCGGGCGACGACGCTTGCGCAAACGCCCCTGGCACCTATGATCATTCGACGCGACTCAACGCCGACAATCCCGAACTCGACCGCTGTCTGGCCTCGCTTGAGCAGGTACGTGGCATCCCGCGCATCATCCTTTTGGTGGTCTGTCCCGTTTCTGCCACAGCCGATGTGTCGCTGCGCGTGCGCGAGATTGTCGACGCGCATCCCACGCTCAAGGTCACCGTTGTCACCAACACCCAGGCCTCGCGCATCGCAGACCGGGTTGCTCAGATCGCGCCCAAGGGTTCGGGCGAGTGCGTGAGCCTGCGAGGCTACGGTGCCATCCGCAACATGGGGCTAGCCTGTGCCGCTGTGCTGGGTCATGACGCGGTTATCTTTTTGGATGACGATGAGACTGTCATCGACGCCGACTTTATGAAGCGCGCGACCTATGCGTTGGGGCAGCAGACGCGTCAGGGCTTGCCGATCTTGGTCAAGAGCGGCTATTTCTACGATCGCGACGGCTCGCCGCTGGCTCCCACGGACAAGGCGGGCATCTGCCATCGTTGGTGGACCAAGCGCATCGAGTTCAACCGTTGGATGAAAAAGGCGCTCTCGGGCACCCGCATCTCGCGCTCTAACTACGTGTGCGGCGGCCTGATGGCCCTGCACGCCCGCGCCTTTACGCGTGTGGCCTTTGATCCGTTTATCACCCGCGGCGAGGACTTGGATTACCTCTTTAACATGCGCATGTTTGGCTACGACGTGTGGTTCGATAACGAGTGGACCGTGCGCCATCTGCCTCCGGAGTCCGAAAAGCGCTCACCGCGCTTTATGCAGGATGTATACCGTTGGTACTACGAACGGGCCAAGTTGACATTCGCCGCGCATCAAAAGGAGCTCATTCCCGTTACGGCGGCATCACTCATGCCCTACCCGGGCCCGTGGATTTCGCGCGAGCTCGACGACCGCGTGCGCAAGACCGCTATGGTCCGCAGCGTGTTTACCCGCGAGCATGAGGGCTACCTGCGCATCTGGCGCCATGGTATCGGCGAGGCAAAGGCCTATGCGCGCCAAAACGCTGCAAGCTACCTGCGTTTCCAGAGCTTTTGGCCCAAGATCATGGACGGGCTTTGGCGTGACGCACAACTGATCAGTATCCTGGAGGGGGCCGAATGATCGACCGCCGCGCCCAGCGCGATAGTTCAATATCAATCTTTCGCATCATTGCCGTTGCCTGCGCCATTTGCGTGCTGGTGTACTTTATTTTTGCCTTGGTGACCGGTATCGAGCCGATCGCCACGGTGATTGCCTGCGCGCTGCTGTGCATCTTTCTGTGCATCTTTATCTTTTTGACGCTCAATCCCGATTCGGTGCGCTCCCAGTACACCGAGGAGACGCTCTCGGTGGCCTCGGCCATGCTCGAGGACATTAAGGGCGGTCTGACGCAGGAGTCGGCGCGTTTGGTGTGCCGGCGCATTTTGCCCGAGACGCGCGCCATGACGGTGGCCATCACCGACGAGGGCAACGTGCTTGCCTGCGCGGGAGAGTTTGAGGAAAAACTACTGCCAGATTCTCCCATCCACACGCTTGCCACACGCTACGTTATCGAACATGGCATCGTGCAGTCGTTCAACCGTATGGTGGATGTCGTGGGCTCGGACGGCTCGCACAACCAAGTTCCCGCCGGCATTATCGCCCCCATCAAGGTAGGCGATCGTACCGTCGGCACGCTCAAGTTCTACTACAAGACCCCTCGCGCCGTCGACCGTACCCAGTACGCGCTTGCCTCGGGCTTTGCCGAGATCTTGTCCACGCAGCTCGCCATCCACGAGCTCGAGGTGCAAAAGGAACTCACGGCGCGCGCCGAGGTGCGTGCGCTGCAGGCGCAGATTAACCCGCACTTCCTGTTCAACACGCTGAACACCATTGCATCGTTTACGCGCACCGATCCGCTGCGGGCCCGCGAACTGCTTCGTGAGTTCTCATCGTTCTATCGTGCCACGCTCGACAACTCGGGATCGCTTATTCCGGTCTCGCGCGAGGTTGCACAGACCAAGCGCTACCTTACCTTTGAGAAGGCCCGCTTTGGCGAGGACCGCGTGCTTGCGACGTTCGATGTGTCCGAGGACGTGGAAGATACGCTGGTGCCGGCGTTCGTGATCCAGCCGATTGTCGAGAACGCCGTACGTCATGGTATGGGCGATGACGGCGCCCTGAGGATCGACGTGACCGTTCACCAAGACGGCGAGGATGCAATCTTGATTGCCGTGGCCGATAATGGCGTGGGCATGGATGAGGGTACCGCCGCCAGACTGTTTGACGAGCGTTCTGCCCGTCCCGACGCCAGCTCTCCCCAGGGTGGCGGCGCCGGTGTGGCCATGCACAATATTTCGGAGCGCATCCATCGCTTTTATGGGCCGCACTCCTATACGCGTGTCGAATCGGCGCCGGGCAAGGGCACCAAAGTGCTCCTTCATCTTGATTTGTCAGAGAGCATCTTTGACATTCAAGAGTAAAATAAAAGGCTACGGGCTCAACGTCATGCGACGGATGCCCGGCGTAGTTAGTTGACGAAAGGTTTTATCCCTATGCTGCGTGCGATGATTGTGGATGATGAGGCGCCGGCTCGCTCGGAGCTTCGCTTCCTGCTCGAGCAAACGGGCAAGATCGGCACGATTACGGAGGCGTCGAGCGTCCGCTCCGCCATCGAGATGCTTATGGAAAGTCGCGTGGATGTCGTGTTTCTCGATATCTCGATGCCCGGTGCCTCGGGCCTGCAACTTGCCGAGGCGCTGCATAAGCTCAAAAATCCGCCGGCGATCGTGTTTGTGACTGCGTATAGCGACCATGCGGTCGAGGCATTCGACGTGGATGCCGTCGATTATCTGATGAAGCCGGTCGAGGAAGCTCGCTTGGATCGCGCGATCGAGAAGGTCATGCAACGCGCCAAGCCGGTTACGGACAGCAAGGTGACCATCGAGCGTATCCCGGTGGAAAAGGGCGGCCGCAAGGTGCTCATTCCCGTGGACGACATTCGCTTTATCATGGCCAAGGACGATTACTCCTGCATCTATACCGTCGATGATCGCTTTTTGTCGACGACCTCGCTGGCGCAGTTTGAGGCCAAGCTCTGCGACTTTGGCTTCTTCCGTGTTCACCGCCGCTATATCGTCAACTTGGCGTGCGTTACGGACGTCGAGACGGTGCCCTCGGGCGCCATCCAGCTGGGCATTACGGGCGTCGACGAACGTGTACCGGTTTCGCGCCGCCGCGTCGTGCCGCTCAAGAAGGCTCTGAGTCTCTAGCACACTGGCCCCGCAGCCCTGTAGACCCATCGTCTGCGGAGCCGTGGGGCCTTTTTTGTATGTATCTGCCGAATCGTTTTTTGCGGAAGGGATCCCATGAACAGTGCAAGCGCCAAGCGTATCGACATCATCTCGGACACCCACGGCTATCTTTCGCCTGCGCTCCTGGATGAGCTTGAAGGCGCAGACCTGATTATCCACGCCGGCGACCTCACGTCAGAGATGGACTACGAGCACCTATGCACCATCGCCCCCGTGCGGGCCGTACTGGGCAACAACGATTACTACCGCGACTACGGCCCCGATGTAGACCGTCTTGCGCTCTTTACCTACGAAGGCCTCAAATTCGCCGTAGCCCACTACCGCGAAGACCTTCCGGTGGGATCCGTAGACGTAGCCATCAACGGCCACACCCACGTAACCAAAGAAGCCCAAGTGGGCCGCTGCTTAGTCCTCAACCCGGGCAGCGCCAGCTACCCCAGAGGCACCCGAGGCCCCACCATGGCCAGAATGCTCGTCAAAGACGGCAAGATCCTAAGCACCACGTTTATTGACTTGGACTAACCGCAACAAAAACGGGGGATGCAGATGCGTCCCCCGTTTCCATTTGAGCCAAAGGCAGAGCTTCAGCAAGATCCTTAGACAAACCCCGCCGCGGAGAACGGGGCCGCCGAGCCGCGAAGCGGCGAGGAACAACAACGACTCGAACAAAGTGACGGCAGGGAGGGTCTCCGGGGCTGGGGGCGGGGGTTAAGTTTGTCGCGAGTTCCGCACGCAAAGGAAAGCACTTAATGTGCTTTCCGTCTTGCGCAGGACTGTAGAGCAGCAAACTTAACCCCCGCCCCCAGCCCCGGAGACCCTCCCGGAGGGACCGAAAAATTTTTTCAAAAAAGTTGTTGCGCGCCGGACAGACTTCTGTGTATACTAATCCCCGCAGCGCACGCGAGCGGAAACAAACGCGAACGTCTGCCTGGGGAGTTAGCTCAGTTTGGTTAGAGCGCCGGCCTGTCACGTCGGAGGTCGCGGGTTCGAGCCCCGTACTTCCCGCCAACGCAATTAAAGCCACGTCTTCGGACGTGGCTTTTTGCGTTTGATACACTTTGTTTCGATAGAACGATCGCCCTGATGCATCTTTTCCCAGAATCCCCGCGCCTTCGGGAACGCAAGTAAAATCCAATAAGTATATTTGTCTGAACAACAGCTTTGTTGCGCAACACCTGTTCAACGAGACAGGGGGTTAGGTTATACTAAATTGCACTGTGCGCCGCATCTGATGCATTTCGCTCCAAGCGCGGCACTCAGTGGATATCCGATTTACCATTTGGATGTCCTGGCGGTCATTTAGCGTCTCGACACAAGCTCGGCCCCGGAGCTCGTTCGAGCTGTTCGTATTCCTTGAAAGGGGAAAAATGGACATATCGAGGAAGACTGATTACGCCCTTCGTATGTTGGCGATGCTTGCCGAGGATCCGGAGCGTTTGCTTTCTGTTCGCACCGCTGCCGAAGAGGTCAATGTCCCGTATTCGTTTGCCCGTTCGATTCAACACGGCTTGGTCCAGGCCGGTATTGTGGAGAGCCTGCGTGGCGTCCACGGTGGCATGCGTCTCAAGGTCAGTCCGGACGACGTCACCATTCGTCAGGTCGTCGAGGCCGTTCAGGGCCCTATGGTTATGAATGATTGCACCGCGCCCGATGGTGACTGTGCGCGCATGGGCGCGTGCTGCTATCATCCCCTGTGGGCCGGAGCCCAGGCGTTGATGCGCGACTACCTCGATTCCGTTTCGCTCGGCGACATCGTCGCTCACCGCCAGTTCCCGGCCGTCGATCCCAAGTTCGCCGACCGCGAAGCGTTTCCCGAGTACGCCACCTGCGCGTGCGCTTACCGGGAGGAATAGCGCCGCATAAGGAGCATAGCCATGATTCAGGACCCCTTTCGTTCGATGATTCGTTCGGAAGGGGTCCTGCGTTATCGCGACCTTCCGTGGCGCCGCACACGCGATCCGTACATCATTTGGCTTTCTGAGGTCATGCTGCAGCAAACGCAAGTGCCGCGCGTGGAGGCGCGCATGCCGGTGTGGCTCGATCGTTTTCCGACTGTGCAGGCGCTTGCCCAGGCCGCGCCTTCCGATGTTTTGGACGCTTGGCAGGGGATGGGCTACAACCGACGCGCTCTGGCGCTCCACAAGGCCGCCCAGTGCGTTGTAGAGGACTGGGACGGGGAGTTTCCGCACGAGACACGTGACTTGGTCGCTCTTCCTGGTATTGGCCCGGCAACGGCGCAGGGTATCCGGTCGTTTGCGTTTGATCTTCCGGGCGTGTATCTGGAGACCAACGTGCGCACGGTCTTTCTGCATCACTTCTTTCCCGATGTGCCGGCCGTTCCCGATCGCGAGCTGGTGCCGCTGATTCAGGCGGCCTGTCCGGCGGCCCCCGGTGCGTCGGCGGACGAGATCGCTCCCTTTGCCGTGCCGCTCGATGATGCCGACACGCCGCGCGCGTGGTATTACGCGTTGCTAGATTACGGCGCGTATCTAAAAAAGACGTTGCCCAATCCGTCCAGGCGGTCGGCGGGCTATAGTCGTCAGTCCAAGTTTGAGGGCTCGCGTCGCCAAAAGCGCGCTCACATTGTGCGCATGCTGCTGGCAGCACGCGATGGGCAGCCGGCGGGCATTACGCTCGATGAAGCCGTTGCAGGCGTTAACGAGATGGAGACGGCAGCCGGCCGAGAGTCGGTCGAGCGCGAGCTGGTCGCAAGTATTCTTGCCGATCTGGAGCGCGAGGGCTTTTGCCGCTCCGAGAGCGATCGTTGGCTGAGTGTATAGCTCGCTCAAATCTGAAGAACGGGATTGTAAGGTTTAAATTCTCGGCATGAGGGCATCCTAAAGACGAGGCCGCTCGAAGCCTACGGGCGGCATGCGTTGAAGGGAAGTACACCTATGGATTTTGAGAATTCCCAAACCAAGAAGAACCTCGAGACCGCTTTTGCCGGTGAGTCCCAGGCACACACCAAGTATCGCTACTATGCATCCAAGGCCAAGAAGGACGGCTACGTTCAGATCTCGAATATCTTTGCCGAGACCGCAGGCAACGAGTCCGAGCACGCCAAACTGTGGTTTAAGTACCTGCACGACGGCGCCGTTCCGGGCACTCTGGACAACCTGCGCGACGCCGCCGCGGGCGAGAACTACGAGTGGACCACGATGTATGACGAGTTTGCCAAGACCGCCGAGGAGGAGGGCTTTGCCGAGATCGCCGAGAAGTTCCGTGGTGTCGCCGCTGTCGAGAAGGCTCACGAGGAGCGCTACAACAAGCTCGTCGAGCGCATCGAGTCGGGCGAGGTGTTTGAGCGCGAGGGCGTAAAGGTGTGGAAGTGCCTGAACTGCGGGCACCTGCATGTGGGTGCCGAGGCGCCTGAGGTGTGCCCGGTGTGCAACCACCCGAAGGCGTACTTTGAGGAGCAGGTGGTGAACTACTAGCGCGTGGCGCTGGCTGTTGCGGAGCGCAGGGCGGGGGAAACACCTTTCCCTCTCGCTCACGGCTCCGCAGGGTCGCGCGAGGCAAAGGTGTTTCCCCCGCCCTGCGCTCCGGCTTCGGGTCGTCGCGTGCTCGTTACTGAAAAGCTGATATTAAAGATTGTGTGCCGCCCCTTTTTGGGCGGCACGTTTTTGTATGGGGCCAGTTGGGGCGGTGACGTTGCTTAGGGGGTACACTGGGTAGCGTTGGCTATTCGTTTCCTCTTGTGAGGTGTTGGTTATGGGTAAGAAATCTCGGGCTCGGGTGGCTGCTGCTGGGACTCGTAAGGATCCTGAGCGTCGGGTTGTTGAGGGCGATAAGGCCGAGCGTGCCGATAAGGAGAAGAAGGTCGGTGCGCATGCTCATCCTGAGTGGGCGCCTCATTTGAATTCGGCTAGTGAGGATTTGACTGCCAAGTTGTTTACTCTGGTCGAGGTAATTTTGGGCGTGGTGCCCCTTGTGGTTATCGGTTTATTCTTGGCTTCGAAGGACGCCACGAGTGTCGATAAACTCACCGAGGTCTTTTCGCAGGATCCCTCGATGGTGGTCACGTTTATTTCTGCGTGCTTGCAGCCGTTTGTGGCGTACATGCTGTATATGGTCTACCGCAAATACTGCGAGGGCGACGCTGGTTTCGTCGCCGGCAACCTGATCGGTCTTTTGTGCTCCGAGATCCTACTGCTCAATATCCCGGGCGTCATCGGTATGGGCATCTTGCTGTGGCGTGTCTGGCGCAACGTCGCCCCGCACTTTGAGAGCTGGCTGTTTGAGCGTCGCGTAATGGGCGTGCTGGTCGACATCGCGGGCTCACTCGTGATCCTAGTCCTGGCGTTTATGTGTGCCACCGCAGCTCGAGGTCTCGCGGGCATGTAATCTGCTTTCACCGGCTGCGGAGCGCGGGGCAACTGCTGGCTTTACCGCTCTGGGCGTCAGACCCGCGGCGTATCCCTTTCCCTCTCGCTCACGGCTGCGCAGGGTCGCGCGAGGCAAAGGCATACGCCGCGGGCCTGACGACGCGGGCTTGCCAACGAGTTTTGGCTAATAGATTGGTTTGTGTGCCGCCCCTTTTGGGGCGGCACGTTTTTGTGTGTGGGGTCCCTGTCTTCACAATTTCCGTCAAGCTTTTGGTTAGATTTTGGTCAGTTGGCGTAAGGGTGGAAGGCCAAAAGATTGCTGGCGAAAAAAGCTCAGAGAAAGTGCTGGTAGGGGAGTTGTTGAGCTTTTCGACAGCTTTTGAGCAAAAGAAACTTTGTGGCTATTGCCGGCGATTGCGTTGTCGCGGTCATGGCGGTGCGGGATGCTGGTCGTAAGCGTCGAATGCCCCGATTTTGGAGGCCAACATGGATCTGTTTCTTGAGACTCCGCAGCAACAAGCTGAGCGCATGCTGCGTCAGCAGCAACGACTCATGGAGATGCAAATGCAAGGGGTTGCCAACCAGGCGCCCGTGCAAAACGTCGTGCCCGCTGCTGTACCTGCAGCTGTGCCCGGGTGTGAATCGGCGCCAGAGGCCTATTCCGTACAGCAAGATTCATATGCGCAGGAGCTCGCGTTCGACAAACGCCGCGCGCGCCGCCGCCGTTTGGGCCAGCGCCTGCGCACATTGGCGATGATCGTGCTCATCCCGTTGGGGCTTGCGGCCATCTTTCTGGCGTCGTATGCCCTCACGTGCATCCTCAACGGCGCATCGCCCAACGAGGTGCTTCAACATCTAGCGGCCCTGGGCCAGCGCCTAGGTGACGTCATAACAACCATCCGCGCCGGCTGGGAGAGCTAGCGTTTTAGCGCCCACGGCTCTAAGAGAAATTTGTCTGCAAGGCAGTGAGTGATCCGTGTGTGTGACGGGGTAAGATTGATCGCGGTTTTGATTGGTGCTCGATTGGGTTTGTTGGGCGGAGTTTATGTCTGCTATTGATATTGTGCTTGTTGTGATCGCCTTGGTGGCGGTGGGGGGTGCTGTGGCTTGCGCCCTCCAGCTCAAGAGCCTGCGTGCCGAGTTGCGGGAGCGTGGCGACAGTAGCGCGGAGACGCTGGCGGCACTTGAACAGGCCAACAATGCACTCGACGTCCTTAATGTGGCGTTGGCAGAAACCCGCCGCACGGCAAACGCCATCGCGCAGCAGCAGACGACCGACGCCGCCGTAGAGCAGCAGCGCTACCTGACCATTGCGCGCGAGTTCTCGCAGGCTGGCGACCGTATGGACGACCTGCGCCGCGAGACGGCCCAACAGCTTGGCGCCAACCGCGAGGGCATCGAGCACCGCCTGGACAAGGTGCGCGAGACGGTTGATGCCCAGCTGGGCGCCATCCGCAAGGACAACAACGTGCAGCTCGACCAGATGCGCGCGACGGTGGACGAGAAGCTCTCCCGTACGCTCAACGACCGTCTGTCTGCATCGTTTAAGCAGGTGAGCGACCAGCTCGAGGCCGTGTATAAGGGCCTGGGCGATATGCAATCTATCGCCACCGGCGTGGGCGACCTTAAACGCGTGCTGGGCAACGTGAAGGCGCGTGGCATTTTGGGCGAGGTGCAGCTGGGCGCGATCCTGGCGGACATTCTCACGCCCGACCAGTATCTGGAAAACGTCGCCACCAAGCCCGGCGCCTCGGAGCGCGTTGAGTTTGCCGTCAAGCTGCCGGTAGACGAGGGCGACCCCGTACTGCTGCCGATTGACTCCAAATTCCCGGGCGACGCGTACGAGCATCTGCTCGATGCCCAGGAGTCGGGCGACGCGGATGCCGTCGCCGCCGCGCGCAAGACGCTTGACACTATGGTCAAGCGTGAGGCAAAGGACATCTGCGAAAAGTATCTGAGCGTGCCCGCGACCACCAACTTTGGCATCATGTTCGTTCCGTTTGAGGGCCTGTACGCCGAGATCGTCAGCCGCCCCGGGCTTATCGAGATCCTGGGCCGCGACTATCACGTCAACGTTGCCGGTCCCAGCACCATGGCGGCCATCCTCAACAGCCTGCAGATGAGCTACCAGACGTTTAAGCTGCAAAAGCGCACCGACGACGTGCTGCGCGTGCTTTCCGCCGTCAAGGCCGAGCTGCCGCGCTATCAAAAGGCGCTGCGCCGCGCCCAGCAGCAGATCGAGACCGCGGGCAAAACGGTCGAGGGTATCATCACCACGCGCACCAACGTCATGGAGCGCAAGCTCAAGGACATCGACGCGCTGGAAGACGCCGACCAAGCCGATGAGATCTTGGGACTCACGCCCGCGGGCCTTCCCACAGACCAAGAAGACGAGGACTAATTGCAACAAGACGGTGGGGCACCGGCGCAAACGCGGGCGCCCCACCGCTTTTCGTATCGCACTTGTCTGAAGCGTGCTCCAATGTGCAACAATGGCGTTTCGCCCTATCAGACGCGAAAGGAAGCCCATGTCTCAGAGAAGCACCAGTCCGCTGAAACGCTCCACCGTGCGCCGCACGCTACAGCGTTTTTGGGACGTCACGCGCACGCAGCCGCTGATTGTCTTTCTCTCGGTGTTCTCGTCGGCGGGCTACATCTTTTTGCTGACGTTTGCCAATACCTATGTGATGGCCCTCATTGTCGACCGCGTTCAAGCCGGTCCCGTGGCGGGTGACCAGGTGTTTGAGGTCTTCGGCCCCTATATCCTGGCGCTCGTACTCGTTAACCTGGTGGGTCAGATCCTCTCCAAGCTACAGGACTACACCGTCTACAAGCTCGAGATCGCAGGCAACTATCACCTGGCGCGCCTATGCTTCGACACGCTCTCCAACCAATCCATGACATTCCATACCAGCCGCTTTGGCGGATCGCTTGTGAGCCAGACAAGCCGTTTTATGAGCGGCTACACGGGTCTGGTCGACGTGACGGTGTATTCGCTCATCCCCACCATCACCTCGGTCATCTGCACCGTGGCCGCACTCGCCCCGGTGGTACCGACGTTTACCGTGATCCTGGTGGGCATCATGGTCGTCTACATCGCGTTTGTCTGGCTTATGTACAAGCGCATCATGCCGCTTTCGGCCGCGACGTCCGCCGCACAGAACAAGCTCTCGGGCGTGCTCTCCGACGCGGTCACGAACATCTTGGCCGTCAAGACCTGCGGACGCGAGGACTTCGAACGCGATCTGTTCGACGCCGCCGATCGTGCCGCGCGCGACGCCGAGACGGTCTCGATGCACGCCATGATGCAGCGCAACTTTACGACCTCGGGCCTTATCGTCATCACCATGGCCGTGGTGAGTGCGTTCGTGGCGGGCGGCAACGCGTGGTTTGGCATCTCGGCCGGCTCGCTCGTCATGATTTTTACCTACACCTATAACCTCACCATGCGCCTGAACTACGTGAGTTCCATGATGCAGCGCATCAACCGCGCGCTGGGCGATGCGGCCGAGATGACGCGCGTGCTGGACGAGCCACGTTTGGTGGCAGACGACCCGGACGCCCCTGAGCTCAAAGTAACCGAGGGCGCGATTGATTTTGAGCACCTGAGCTTTGCGTACCGTGACGCTGCGGCGGGCGAGAACGTGTTCGATGACCTGACACTTCATGTGGCGGCGGGCCAGCGCGTGGGCCTGGTGGGCAAATCGGGCTCGGGTAAGACGACGCTCACCAAGCTGCTGCTGCGCCTGGACGATGTCCAGGGCGGCCGCGTGCTCGTGGACGGTCAGGATGTCTCGCGCTGCACGCAGCAAAGCCTGCGCCGCCAGGTTGCCTACGTGCCGCAGGAGGCGCTGCTGTTCCACCGCTCCATTCGCGAAAACATCGCCTACGGTCGTCCCAACGCCACTGATGAGCAGATTCGCGAGGCCGCGCGCCTGGCCAATGCCCTGGAGTTTATCGACCGATTGCCCCGTGGCTTTGACACCATGGTGGGTGAGCGCGGCGTCAAGCTCTCGGGCGGCCAGCGTCAGCGCGTGGCTATCGCCCGCGCCATCCTCACCGACGCGCCGATTCTGGTGCTCGACGAGGCGACCTCTGCCCTCGACAGCGAGTCCGAGGCGCTGGTGCAGGAGGCGCTCGAAAACCTGATGCATGGACGTACCTCCATTGTGGTGGCGCATCGCCTGTCCACCGTGGCGGCGCTCGACCGCATTGTGGTGTTGGCCGATGGTGAGATTGTCGAGGACGGCACGCATGCGCGGCTCGTCGAGGCGGGTGGCGAGTACGCGAGTCTGTGGAGCCGTCAGACCGGCGCATTCTTGGAGGCGTAAGCGTCTCGGACGTGGGACAATTGTGCCCATAAGTTTATTGTGCCGTTGAGCCGAGGAGTCGTTATGCCACGCGAGACCAATGCCGCCAAGCGCGAGCGCGCCATCGAGGTGTGTGAGCGCCTCAACCGTCGCTATGGCCCGGTCGAGTGCTTTTTGGACCACGAGAATCCCTTCCGCCTGCTGATCGCGGTGCTACTCTCGGCGCAAACGACCGACGCGCAGGTCAACAAGGTGACGCCGCGGCTGTTTGCCCAGTGGCCCACGCCCGAGGCCATGGCCGGGGCGAGCGTGGCTGACGTGGCGGACACCATTAAGTCACTCGGCTTTTATAAGAGTAAGGCCAAGCATGCCGTGGAGGCCGCGCAGATGATCGTTGCTGACTACGGCGGCGAGGTGCCGGCCGACATGAAGGAGCTTGTAAAGCTGCCGGGCGTGGGGCGCAAGACGGCGAACATCGTGCTCAACGTGGGGTACGGCATCGTGGAGGGCATCGCGGTGGATACGCACGTCAACCGCATTGCGCACCGCCTGATGCTGAGTCCCAAGACGCATGCCAAGGAGCCGCTCAAGACCGAGCAGGATCTGCTCAAGATTTTGCCGCACGAGTATTGGGAGTCGGTCAACCATCAGTGGATCACCTTCGGTCGCGAGATCTGCGATGCCCGCAAACCCAAGTGCGACGAGTGTCCGCTGGCAGATTTGTGCCCCAGCGTGCGCGTAGCGGGGTAGGGCGGAATGCATCTTCGTCTGGCGTTTTTTGCAGGGCCGGGTTTGCCCTTGAGCAGGAGTCCTCTCCATGCGCTACCATGACAAACAATGATCTTTGACGTACGACCCGCCGAGCTTGCCCCGGCGGGCTTTTGGCGTTGCGATGCCGGAGGAACAGCATGCTCATTCACCGTATAGCCGCGCAGCTCTACACTGCCGAGGCACTGCAGACCGTCGAGGCTGGACTCGATGCTGGCGAGGACGTGACGCTGGCTGTGTCGCAGTCGGGCCGCACGCTTATGGCGGCCGCCCAGTTTGCGCGTCGTCCGCGCCCGACGGTCTACATTGTGAGTGGCGAGGATGCGGCCGATCGCGCTGCGCGTAGCCTTGCCGCCTACGTGGGCCTGGCGCACGTGTGCCGCTTTCCCGAGCGCAAGGACTATCCGTGGCGCGAGCAGGCACCCGACGACGCTGTGGTGGCGCAGCGCTGCGAGGCCCTGGGGCGCATCGTGCGCGGGGACAACTGCATCATGGTTGCCTCGGCTCGTGCGCTGCTGCGCTGTGTGCCGCCGGTCGAGAGTCGCTATTGGGAGTCCACCACCTTTGCGGTGGGCGAGGAGATTCCTTTTGACGAGGTGCCGCAGCGCCTGGTGGGCATGGGCTACACCAATGCCGGCGCCGCCGATGCACCCGGCCTGTTCCGCGTGCACGGTGACACCGTCGAGGTGTTTCCCGCACAGGAGAAGGCGCCCGTGCGCATCGAGTTTTTCGGCGACGAGATCGACCGTATCCGCCGCATGGTGAGTTCCACGGGCCAGACCATCGGCAACGAGGACAGCATCGAGATCTTCCCCTGTCGCGAGCTCGCACTCACCGACGACGCCGTCCACAACATGCATGTGGCGCTCTATCGTGCCAGCCAGGACGACAGTAAGCTGGCGGCGCTGCTCGAGATGGTGGATGCACGCATCGTCACGCCCGAGCTCGACCGCTTTTTGCCGGTGATGTACGGCCAGACCGTGAGCCCGCTGTCGCATGTGAGCGGCAAGGCGCTCGTGGTGCTGTCCGAGCCGCGCTCGCTGTTCGACGACTGCCTGCGCGCCTACGAGGATATCGAGGCGCGTGCCGGCGAGGCGGGGGTCGACCGTCTGGACGGCCTGTACGTGCGTGCCCAGCAACTCGACTTTGGTGCCCAGCAGCGCCTTAACTACGTGAGCTTGATTCGTGCCGGCGGTGCGGTGACGGCAGAGCTCAAGATTGAGCAGCCGGCCATCGCGGGCTCGGACAATCGCTTTATGACGCGCATCCAGGAGGTCGTGGGCAAGCGCTATGCCTGCGTGTTTGCCATCCCCGACCGCGGTGCGCGCGAGTCGATGGAGCTCACCTTTGGCGACGAGGGCATTACCTTTGAGGAGTCGTTGACGGCCGCGCCAGAAAACGCCGGCGTTATTGGCGAGCGCGTACGCGTGGCAACGGCGGATTCTGCCGACCGTGCCGCACGCCAGGAGGCCCATGCTTCCATTCGCGAACGCAAGGCCGACGCGCTCAACGCCCGCTCGCTCGAGGCAGGTGCCGCCCAGGCTGCCGCCGGCGCCGCCGTGCCCACCATCTCGCGCGGACGCGTGACCTTTGTCGATGCCGCCTTGCCGCAGGGCGTGGTGGTGCCCGATGCCAACCTGGCCGTGTTCTCAATCGCCGACCTCAACGCCCGCATGGACGCCAACCGCGCGCGCAGCCGCCGCAAGGTGGACATTACGCAGATCACGTTCCCGTTTAAGCCGGGCGACTACGTGGTGCACGCCACTCACGGCATCGCGCTCTTTAGCGAGATCGTGCGCCAGGAAGTGGGCGGCAAGGAGCGCGACTACTTTTTGCTGGAATATGCCGACGGCGACAAGCTCTACGTGCCGCTGGAGCAGGTTGACCGCATTACGCGCTACGTTGGTCCCGACGGCGACAAGCCGCGCCTGACCAGGCTCAACACCGCCGACTGGACGCGTGCCACCAACAAGGCGCGCAAGAACGCCAAAAAGCTGGCGTTTGACCTGGTCGATCTGTATACGCGCCGCTCTTCGATTACCGGTATCGCTTGCCCGCCCGACACGCCCGAGCAGATCGAGATGGAGCAGAGCTTCCCCTACGACGAGACGCGCGATCAGCTGGAGGCCATCGCCGATATTAAGGCCGATATGGAGGCGCCCAAGCCCATGGACCGCCTGCTGTGCGGAGACGTGGGCTTTGGCAAGACCGAGGTCGCCCTGCGCGCGGCGTTTAAGTGCGTGGACTCCGGTCGCCAGGTCATGGTGCTCTGCCCCACGACCATTCTGGCCCAGCAGCACTACGAGACGTTCTTTGAACGCTTTGCCCCGTTTGGCCTTGAGGTCGAGGTGCTCAGCCGCTTTCGCACGCCGGCGCAGCAAAAGCGCGCACTCAAGGCGTTTGCCGAGGGCACGATTGATGTGCTCATCGGCACGCATCGCCTGCTTTCGGCCGATGTGAACCCCAAGAACCTGGGCCTGGTGATCATTGACGAGGAGCAGCGCTTTGGCGTGCAGCACAAGGAGCAGCTCAAGAACCTGCGCGAGCAGATTGACGTGCTCACGCTTTCGGCCACGCCCATCCCGCGTACCATGCAGATGGCCACGAGCGGCGTGCGCGATATGAGCCTGATTACCACGCCGCCGACTGGGCGCCGCCCCGTGATCGTGCACGTGGGGGAGTACGACCCCGACGTGGTGAGCGCGGCGATTCGCCTGGAGGTGGGCCGCGGCGGCCAGGTGTACTACGTGTCAAACCGCGTCAAGACCATCGACGACGCCGTGGCGCGCGTGCACGAGGCCGCGCCCGAGGCGCGCGTGGGCGTGGCGCACGGCAAGATGAGCCCGCGCGAGGTCGAGGACGTGATGATCGAGTTCGCGACCAAAAAGATCGACGTGCTCATCGCCACGACCATCGTGGAGAGCGGCATCGACAACGCGACCGCCAACACGCTCATCATCGAGGACTCGCAGCGCCTGGGTCTGGCACAGCTTTACCAGCTCAAGGGCCGTGTGGGCCGTTCTGTCACGCAGGCCTACGCGTACTTTATGTTCCCGGGCGAGCTGCCTCTCACCGAGGAGGCCACGGCGCGCCTGACTGCACTTTCCGAGTTCCAGGACCTGGGCAGCGGCATGCGTATCGCCATGCGCGACCTGGAGATTCGCGGCGCCGGTTCGCTGATGGGCGCTGAGCAGCACGGCAACCTGTCGAGCGTGGGCTTTGACCTGTTTACGCAGATGTTGGGCCAGGCCGTGGCCGAGGCGCGCGGCGATGACGATGCCGGCGTGGGGGCGGCGAGCGTGGGCATCAACCTGCCGGCCGACTACTTCTTGTCCGAGGAGTACATGCCGGCGGTGGACCAGCGCGTGCTCGTGTACCGCAAGCTCGCGGCGGCTGAGGACCTGGAGAGTGTCGACGAGGTGCAGGAGGAGACCGAGGCCGCGCATGGTGAGCTGCCGCTGGCGGGACTCAACCTGTTCAACCGCGCGCGCATCCGCATTCGCGGCGAGCGCCTGGGGCTCGAGAGCGTCACGCTCAGCGGTGGGCGCATTACCTTCCTGGGGGTTGACGTTCCCAAGAAGGTAGCCTTTGAGTTCAAGAATCGCTATGGCGCGGTGAACTTCCCCAAGAGCCGCAAGCTGTCGGTGCCTTACAAGGCGGGCGCCGGTGCGGGCAGCGGCCTGGGCCGCGGTCTCGACGCCAACGACGGCACCGGCCCCGTGGCCGCGGCGCTCATGCTGCTGCAGCAGCTGGGTGCTACTGACGATGACTAACAAGTAAGTCGGTGGGACAAAGTTATCAGTAGTTTTTGTCCCAGGTGCGATAGTCGCATCGAGCCTGTCAACGCAAGCGACCCTGGGACAAAACTACTGATAGCTTTGTCCCGCCACGTTGCGGGTCGACCCTTCGCCCGATGGAAAGGAAAGCATGTTCGGGTACATCTACAAGAAAGACGCCGCTGCCATTGCGGTTGTCCTGTGCCTTTGTCTGGGCGTGGGCAGCTTTTTCGATTATCAGATCTCGAGCGCGCTGTTCAACATCGGCAGCATGTACGGCCGCTTTATCGAGGCTGCCGGCGAGCTGCCGTTCGAGCTGACGGCGAGCATCGCGGGCGTTATGCTCGTGCGCGCGGTGCGCCCCGACTCCAGGGGGAGTAAATGGCTCGCCGTGCTCGGTATCCTCGTCAACGTCGGTCTGGCCGGCTACGAGATCGTCTCGTCCCTGCGGGTTGGCGGCAAGCTCATCGCAGCTCAGTTGGTGCTGACGTTTGCGCTGGCTATCGTCGCCAATCTTATCGTCTATCGCCTCACGCGCGACACCGAGCCCGACGAGCTCACGCGCTGGGCGTTGATGGTGCTTGCCGTGTGGGTCGCTCAGGCCATTATCCTCAACGTGATCGTCAAACCGCTGTGGTCGCGCCCGCGCATGCGCGTGATCGAGGCGACGCAGGGGCTCGATTTTCAGCCGTGGTGGGTGATCGGTAACCCCGACAAGTGGGCCTATATCGCCGCCGGCGTGATCAAGGACGGCTTTAAGTCGTTTGCGAGCGGACACACGGCGCATGCGGCGATCGGCCTTATGCTCGCCGGGCTTCCCGCTGCGGCCTTTAAGGAAAAGCCGTCGCGCCGCCGCGTGGTCTTTTGGGTCGCCGCTGTGGTTGCGGCGCTTGTCGCTTTTGGCCGCATCGTGATCGGCGCACACTTTTTGACTGACGTGAGCTGCGGCTTTGCCCTGGTGCTGGCGCTTGAGTGCCTTGCCGCGCGCATTGCCTATCCGAGCGGCGTACAATAGCGGCACCTGAATCATCGGGCCCGCGTCCGGCTAGAGAGGATTATCATGCTCGCGTTCAACAACGACTATTCCCACGGTGCACATCCGGCAGTGCTGCAGGCGCTCGTCGACACCAACATGGAGCCGCAACCCGGCTACGGTACCGATGCACACACCGAGCGTGCCAAGCAGCTTATCCGCGAGGCCTGCCAGGCGCCCGATGCCGACGTATTTTTCCTAGTGGGCGGCACGCAGGCCAACGCGACGGTGATTGACATGCTGCTCGCGCCCTACGAGGGCGTCGTTGCCGCCGCGACCGGCCACGTCGCCTGCCACGAGGCGGGCGCCATCGAGTTTGGCGGCCACAAGGTGCTCACCATCCCCGGCTACGAGGGCAAGATGCACGCCGAGGATCTCGAAAACTATATCCAGGTGTTCTACGAAAACGAGAGCTACGAGCACACGGTGTTTCCGGGTGCCGTGTACGTGAGCCTGTCGACCGAATACGGCACGCTGTACTCCAAGGCCGAGCTCGCGGCGATTCACGCGGTGTGCCAGAAGCGCGAGATTCCGCTGTTTGTGGATGGCGCCCGACTGGCCTATGCGCTGGCAGCCGACGAGTGCGACATCACTCTGCCCGAGCTGGCACAGCTGTGCGACGTGTTCTACATCGGCGGCACCAAGTGCGGCGCTCTGTGCGGCGAGGCCGTGGTGTTTTGCGGCATGCACGCTCCGGCGCACCCCATTCCGCGCATTAAGCAGCATGGCGCGCTGCTGGCCAAGGGCCGCCTGACGGGCGTTCAGTTTGAGGCGCTCTTTACCGATGGCCTGTATTTTGAGATTGGTCGCCAGGCGATTGAGACGGCCCAGGCGCTGCGTCGCGTGCTGCACGAGCGCGGCTACCAGTTCTTCTTGGAGACGCCCACAAACCAGCAGTTTGTGATTCTGCCCAACGAGGACATGGCGCGCATTCGTGAGCATGCCGCGATCGAGTATTGGGAAAAGTACGACGAGACCCACACCGTGGTGCGCTTTTGCACCAGCTGGGCCACGACGCAGGAGGACATCGACGCGCTGGCGGCTGTCCTGTAGGTTGATGTGATGATGGGGGCCGCCTTGCGCCTGGGTTTGGCGCGGGGCGGCCTTTGCTTTTGAGAGAGAAGGGTTGTATGGCCGAGATGTCCGAGCCGACGATTCGCCTGGCGACGCCCGATGATGCGGCGGCGTTGCTTGCCATTTATGAGCCGTATGTGCGCGAGACGGCGATAACCTGCGAATACGAGGTGCCGAGCGTTGAGGAGTTCGCCGGGCGCATCGAGCGTACGCTCAAGCGCTACCCGTATTTGGTGATGGAGCTGGACGGGCACCCGGTGGGCTATGCCTATGTGAGCGCGCTTAACAGCCGCGAGGCCTATGACTGGTCGGTCGAGACGTCGATCTATCTGGCGCGCGACGTGCGCCACGGCGGGCTGGGCCGCAAGCTGCACGATGCGCTCAAACAATGCTTGGTGGCGATGGGCATCACCAACATGTGCGCGCTCATTGCCGTACCGCACGACAAAGACGACGAGTATCTGACGCACAACAGCCAGGACTTCCATGCCCATATGGGGTATCGCCTGGTGGGTGCCTTCGACCGCTGCGCCCAAAAGTTCGGCCGCTGGTACGACATGTGCTGGATGGAGCTGGTCCTAGCCGAGCGCGTCCCCAACCAACCCAAACCAACCTGGTTCCCCGACCTCCCCAAACCTACCATTTAGGGACAGGTTTATTTTGGCAGGTTAGCCGATGGGCTCGGTGTATTTGGCGCGGTCGGTTCGTTGGATGCGTTTGGAGACGTGGAGCGGGCGACCGTCGGTGTCGTAGACGTAGTCGGTGATCAGGATCAATGCCTGCCCGCGCTCAACGTTGAGCAAAAACGCCTCGTTTTGCGAGGCATAGCACACCTCGAAGGTCTTGTGCCCCTGCGCCGGCGCGCGATGGAACTCCTGGCGCAGCGTGGCGTAGAGCGATCCGTTGATATCGCGATCGATGAGCGCCTCAAAGCTTGGCGGCAAATAGGTGGTCTCCAGGCACAGCGGCGCATCGTCCAGGTAACGCAGACGGACAAGTTTGACAAGCTTGCTGCCCACGCTAGCGTCAAAGAACTTGGCCACGCTGCCCATTGCTTTGGCAAAGCCCGAGTCCACCGTGCGCGTGGTGGGCTTCATACCCTGGCCTTCGACCTGCTTGGTATAGCTTGAAAACACCAGGTTGTTCTCGTGGAGCGCCGGCGTGTCAGCCACAAAGGCGCCGCGTCCGCGCTCGGTTCGAATCAGGCCCTCGTCAACTAACACCTTAAGCGCGTGGCGCACGGTACTGCGCGACAGCCCCGATTCGTCCATGAGCTCCATCTCAGACGGCAGCTTGTCTCCGCACGCGTAGATGCCGGCGGCGATGCGGTCACGCAGCGTTGCCGCCAGACGCTCGTATTGGGCCAAGTTCTTTTTCGACGAAGTGCTCATGCGAACAACCTGTATCTAACTTGTATGCTTACTGAACCAAGCATGTATCCAACATGACAACAAAACCGCTGATAATGGATTGCCGAAAACTTTACCAGCAAAATATCTAAGACAAATATAGCATACAACTAGTCGACATAACCAAAACATGTATGTAACTTGTATGCCATCAAGAGCATCAAACGAGAAGAAAGGCTGATGCACGATGACTACTCAGGAACAGGTTAAGGATGTCGTCTCCCAGGTTTTGGCTGACAAGGCAGACAAGGGCGGCATCAAGCGCGTTGTGTGGATCGGCGCCGGCGGATCTAACGGTGGTAACTATCCTGCCCAGTACTTTATGGAGCACGAGGCCACGCAGGTCGTGAGCTCCAGCTACACCAGCAACGAGTTCGTGCACGCAACCCCTGCCTACGTCAACGAGAACACCCTGGCCGTCGTCGTGTCCATGCGCGGCACCAAGGAGACCATCGTCGCCGCTCAGGTCGCCAAGGATCACGGCGCCAGCACCATCGCCATCTATGTTGACGAGTCCGGCCTCACCGAGGTCTGCGACTACAAGATCCAGTACGACAGCTTGGCCGTTGACGAGTCTTGCATGGGCCGCACCAACTCCGCCGTCGTGACCATGATTGCCATGGAGCTCACGCAGCAGACCGAGGGCTATGCCGAGTACGAGACCGCTATGGCCGCGTTCGACTTGGTCGACCCCATCTATCGCAAGGCCGTCGAGTACACCCGTCCGCTCGCTGCCAAGTGGGCCGAGCAGAACGCCGACAAGCCCTGCATCAACGTTATGGCTCAGGGCCCGCTCTTTGGTGCCGCCTACGTCTTTAGCATCTGCAACGTGCAGGAGATGCTGCAGATCGACTCCTGCACCATCAACACCTGCGACTTCTTCCACGGTCCCTTCGAGATCCTGGACAAGCGTACCTCGCTGTTCCAGCTCATCAGCGTCGGCCGCAGCCGCTGCAACGACGAGCGCGGCATTCGCTTTGTCAACCAGTACGGTGGTGAGCGCGTCTACCAGCTCGACGCCAAGGAGCTCGGCCTCAACGACATCAAGGACAGCGTGAGCGAGTACTTCAACCACCTGATCTTTGCCCCGATCCTCAACAACGTCTACATGCGTGCGCTCTCCGCCGTCACCCACAAGGACTACATGACGCGCCGTTACATGTGGAAGCTGGATTACTAAGGGATAGAGCGGCCTAACAGCCCAATACCCCTCATGAGTTGCGGTGGAATAGTTCCTGTTTGGGAGTGTGAAGCCTCTGTTTGAGAACTATTTCACCGCAACTGCTAGAGCGGCACTTGGGGACGTTCCCTTTCTGCCGGCAGTTAGGGATGTTCCTTTTGTGCCGGCAGTTGGGGACACTCCTTGTGTCGAGAGATTTCCCGTTCGCCGATTTGTGCCTTGAAAAATGTATATAACGACTATAACGTAGCATGAAACATATTGGAAATAATACTGAGGAGGCTGCGTTGAAGAGGAGCAATCTGGGCTATGTGCTGGTGCTGATCGCCGCGCTTATGTGGGGCAGCATCGGAATCTTTGTAAACGGCATCTCGGCCATGGGCGTTTCGTCCCAGAGCATGGCTGCCTTTCGCTTGTTGGTCGGAGCGCTTATCTTGGCGCCGGTCCTGATGTTTATGGGCTGCCGTCCGGGTGAGGGGTCTACCGTGGTTCAGGGTCCGCTGACCCTGTTCAAGGCAAGCCCTAAAGAGCTTGTTTCCTGCGCGCTTGTCGGTATCGTCGGTTTGGCTGCCGCCAACACCTGCTATTACGAGTGCATGCGCGAGGTGGGCATGTCCACGGCATCGGTGCTGCTCTACACGTCGCCGGTGTTTGGCGTCGCGCTCGGCCGCGTCCTTTATCGCGAGGACGTGACCCTCAACAAGCTCGTTGCCATTGTCTTTAACATCGTTGGCTGTGTGCTTGCGGTGACCAATGGCGACCTTTCCGGTTTTCATTTTTCGGTTTGGGGCGTCACGTCGGGCGTGATTGCAGGCCTTTGTGGTGCGTCGCTCGCGGTGTTTAGCCGGATAGCAACCAAGACGGTCCACCCGCTGGCTGTCACGTTTTGGGGCTTTGTTTTTGGCGGTGCGGTTATGGCAGCTATCGCGGCTCCGTGGCCGGATGTCGCCGCGGCAATGTCGCCACAGCTGCTGCTGCTGTTCCTTGGCTTTGGACTCATCCCCACAGCCGTGGCTTACATCTTATATATGCAGGGTCTGTCCATGGGGCTCGAGACGTCGAAAGTTCCCGTCGTAATGTCATTCGAGACGGTCGTCACCGTACTGGTGGGCATTGGTGTCTATGCCGAGTCCGCCGGCGCGATCAAGGTCCTGGGTATTGTGCTGGTGCTCATGTCCATCCTGATTATGAACACCGACTTCTCCAAGCTGCGCAACAGTGTATTTGTCGGTCATGTCGCTGAGAGCATGACCTTTAAGCCCAACGCGTGGTGGACGGAGAAAACGCAGGACATGGATCTGTTTAAGGAACGCACCGGCATCGCGCTGGAGCCCACCGTGCAGGAAAGCCCCTGGTACTTCGTGCGATAGGGGATTACGCGCAGGGTCCGACTTGGGGTTATCCCGCCAGTGCCGGCCTGCCCAGCCCCAACGTTTCAAGTACGTTAAACCCGCCAACGGTCGTTTTTCACCCGCGAACGGTTTATATACTAATTATCAATATAAGCAACGTATAAGACGTTATAATGACCATAACGAAAAGGAGGAGGCAAGATGAATCAGATCATTCTCGCATCTCATGGCGGCCTGGCCGCAGGCGCCAAAGACACGCTCGAGATGGTTCTCGGCGACGTGTCGAACGTCCACGTCGTGTCGCTTGCTCGTGACGACAAGGAGCCCATCACCAATAAGGTTGAGGCTATGATCGCCACGTTCAACGCGGACGACACCGTGTATGTGCTAACCGATATGCTCGGTAGCTCGGTCAACAACAACATGGTCGAGCTTTCCAAGAACGGCACGAAGTTCACGGTTGTCAGCGGTTTCAACATCCCGCTGGCGCTCACGCTTGCTATGAGCCCCGCCCCCGTCAAGGGCACCGAGCTCGCGGCCCTCATCAACGAGGCCCGCACCGGTCTGACCAACCCCAACGCACCGGTCGAGGTCGCCGCGGCTCCCGCCAAGAAGGCCAAGGCGTCCCGTCACAGCTCCGGTCCCGCCAAGATCGTCCTCGCACGTCTTGACTACCGTCTGCTGCATGGCCAGGTCGTCTTTACCTGGACCACCAAGGTTCAGGCCGAGCGCATCATCGTCGTCGACAACGCTGCCGCCAACGATGACATCAAGAAGGGCGCTCTTAAGCTGGCCAAGCCCCAGGGCGTGCGCCTGAACGTCTTCACCGTCGAGCGTGCCCTCGCCAAGATGGACAAGCTCAACACCCTCGGCGAGCGCGTCATGTTCGTCTTTGGCAACACTGCCGAGATGCTGCAGTTCTGCCAGGGCTACAAGCTCGACGCCATCAACCTGGGCGCCACCGCCAACCACGACGGTGCCGATCAGATTGGCGGCAAGGACAGCTCCGTCTTCCTCGACGCCACCCAGAAGGCCGACGTCAACCAGCTGCTCGACATGGGCATCAAGCTCTACGTCCAGCAGACCCCTACGTATCAGAGCGTCGACATCGACGCCAAGCTGTAATCAACCAGGCTTTTGCCTGACTGAAAGGAGAAGGGTATGAATACGTTCATCAGTGCGGTGCTCGTCGGCCTCGTCGGCGTGTTCTGCATGTGGGACTCCCGCCTGCTCGGTCGTCTTAACTTCGAGCAGCCCCTCGTTGGCGCTACGCTCGTCGGTCTGCTGCTGGGCGATGTGCCCACCGGCCTTGCCGTCGGTGCCGCCGTCGAGCTCGTGTCCATGGGCCTGGTGCAGGTCGGCGCCGCCGTTCCGCCCGATATGGTCCTGGGCGGCATCGTGGCCGCTGCCTTTGCGTGCCTGACCGATGCTTCCGCCGAGACCGCCATGACGATCGCCATCCCGGTCGCCGTCCTGGGTCAGCTCCTCGGCATCGTGTTCCGTTCCATCATCGCCGCCCTCACCCATGTGGCAGATAGCGCGATCGATAACGGAAAGTTCAAGACCGCTTACCGTATGCACATCTGCGCCGGCTCCGGTCTGTACGCCGTCATGTACTTCCTGCCGATCTTCCTCGCCGTCTTTGTTGGCACCGACTTGGTTCAGGCCATCGTCAACATGGTTCCCGAGTGGCTGTCCACTGGTCTTAACGTTTCGACCAAGATCATGACCGCCTACGGCTTGGCCCTGCTGCTCACCATGATGATCAAGAAGGGTATGACTCCGTTCCTGTTCATCGGTTTCCTGCTCGCCGCTTACCTCAACCTGTCCGTCATCGCGGTCGCTCTGATCGGTGTGTGCCTGGCTGTCGTCTTCATGGGCTTCAAGTTCAACGGTTCCCATGCAGCCGCCGGTGTCGATTCCGACTACGATCCGCTCGAAGACGACGAAGACTAAGGAGGAACACACTATGGCAACCGCAACCAAGGACGTGTCCCTGAACAAGAAGGTCAGCCAGTTCTTCTGGCGCTCCTGGGCCATCCAGGCCTCTTGGAACTACGAGCGTCAGATGAACATGGGCTTCCTCTACGGCATGGTTCCCACGCTCGATCGCCTCTATCCGGATGAGTCCGATCCCAAGCAGCTCGCCGCTAAGAAAGAGGCTTACCACCGTCACATGGCGTTCTACAACTGCACCCCGCAGACGAGCGCTTTCATCCTGGGCCTCGCCGCCTCCATGGAGGAGGAGTACGCCAAGGATCCCGAGAACTTCGATCCCGATTCGATCAACGCGGTCAAGACCTCCCTCATGGGTCCGCTTTCCGGCATCGGTGACTCCTTCTTCCAGGGCACCATCCGCGTTATCGCCTTTGGCCTGGGTGTTCAGCTGGCTCAGCAGGGCTCCATCATGGGCCCGATCCTGGCCATGCTCATCTCCATCGTGCCCTCCGTGCTGATCACTTGGTTCGCAGCCAAGATCGGCTACCAGGGTGGCCACGAGTACCTGAGCAAGCTCCAGGGCGGCGACCTCATGGAGAAGCTCATGTATGTCTGCGGTATCGTGGGTCTTATGTCCGTGGGCGGCATGATCGCCACGCTGATCGGCGCCACCACCCCGCTGCAGTTCGCTGATGGCACCGTCGTGATCCAGGACATCCTGGACGGCATGATGCCCCAGATGATCTCCCTCGGCCTCACCGGCCTTATGTACTGGCTCATCAAGAAGAACGTCAACACCGGTTGGCTTCTCGTGATCGCCATTGTAGGCGGCATCGCCCTCTCCGCGGCCGGCATCCTGGCCTAGTCGCGACCCAGCGCTTTCCCCCGGGGGCCTGCCTGGCATCCCATACCCCAGGCAGGCTTCCATCCCTAATGTGACAAAGGGACAGTCCCTTTGTCACATCCTCAACGGGCCGGCGACTCGGCTCATATCACGGTAACCCTGCGAGCGTCCGGCAATGTGGCGCCGCAAAAAATCGAAAGGAATGTGTCAGATGTACGAGATCGACCTTAACCTCCCTAAGCAGATCGTCGCTGACGTCCTGTCCAACCACGAGATTCACAGCGTTGCCTTCGTCGGCTGCGGCGCTTCCATGTCCGACCTTTACCCCGCCAAGTACTTCCTGGCCAACAACACGGACAAGCTGAACGTTCAGATCTTCACCGCTAACGAGTTCAACTACGACACGCCTTCCTGGGTCAACGAGCACACCTTCGTGATCACCTGCTCCCTCGGTGGCTCCACGCCCGAGACCGTCGAGGCCAACAAGACCGCCAAGAAGCACAACTGCCCGGTCGTTTCCCTCACCAACAAGGCTGGCTCCGCTCTGACCGTCGACGCCGACCACGTCATCGTCCACGGCTTCCACGCCAACTACGCTGCCAAGTGCGAGAAGCCCGGCTATGCCATCGCTCTTGCTCTCGAGATCCTTCAGCAGACCGAGGGCTATGACCACTACGAGGACATGATCACCGGCCTCACCAACGTTTTCGATCTCTGCGAGAACGCCGCTCAGCACTGCAAGAAGCTCGCCAAGAAGTTCGCCGAGGACTTCAAGGACGACAAGATGATCTACTTCATGGCCTCCGGTGCCTCCGAGAAGATGGCTTATTCTCACGCCGCCTTCCTGTTCACCGAGATGCAGTGGATCGACGCCGCCGCCTACAACACCGGCGAGTACTTCCACGGCCCGTTCGAGGTTTCCACCGAGGGTAAGCCCTACGTCTTCTTCATGTCCGATGGTGCTACCCGTCCGATGGACGCTCGCGCCCTCACCTTCCTTGAGCGCATGGGCGCCAAGGTCGCTCTGATCGACTCCAAGGACTACGGCCTGGCCGACGCCGTGCCCGCGAGCGTCGTCACCTACTTCAACCCGCTGCTGCACCTCGCCGTTATGCGCGAGTACGGCAACCAGATCGCCGAGGCCCGTCAGCACCCGCTGACCATGCGTCGCTACATGTGGAAGCTTTCCTACTAATCACAAGTAAGTAGACCTTACGGGTTGATTGAGAGGGGATGGGGTTTGCGCCCCGTCCCCTTTTTGCTTTGGGGGCGTGTCCGTTGCGTCATAAAACCCCAGATAAAACCTACCAAAATAAACCTGTCCCTTTTTGGCAGGTGGGAGGAGATGCGTATGATCAAGGCAGTGCTGTTTGATATGGACGGCGTGCTGGTCGATACCGAGTGGTTCTACAACCGTCGTCGCGTGGCGTTTATGGAGGAGAAGGGGTTCCACTTTGACGAGATTCCCGATCTTTCGGGGTCTAACGAGCCCGCCATTTGGAAGTCGCTGGTGCCCGACGATGTTGAGCTGCGCGAGCGCCTGCGCGTGGAGTACAAGCAGGTCTACAGCCCAGACCATCCCGTTCCGTATGCCGAGCTACTCAACGAGCAGACGGAGCCGGTGATGCGTGAGCTGCACAAGCGCGGCATGAAATGTGCCATCGCGAGCTCGTCCTATCGCGAGCTCATTGACGAGCTGGTGGAGATTGCCGGTATCACCGACGTGCTGGACTACACCATCAGCGGTCACGAGTGCAGTGCATTTAAGCCCGACCCCGAGATCTACCTGCGTGCCATGGAGGCGCTGGGGGTTGAGCCTTCCGAGTGCCTGGTTATCGAGGACTCGCCTTTGGGCATCGAGGCCGGCAAGCGCGCCGGCGCCCGTGTCCTGGCACTGCGTCCGCACGAGGGCGTCGACCTGGATCAGTCCGCCGCCGACGTCGTCATCGACAACCTGACCGACATCCTACCTGCCATTTAGGGACAGGTTTATTTTGGCAGGTTTTATCCTGGCAAACGCCGAATTCGCCGTGAAGGGATCGCTCTCTTCACGGCGTTTTTCTTTTGAGCGGCCTCACGGTCCTTCTGATGGTTGTCGAGAGAGGGTGAATTGAAGCGCCCCCGCACGCTCCATGTTACAATCGCCGGCATGCCCCACAACTACATCTGCCTTCGAAGGGAGCCTACGTGGCGAACGCCATCGACCAGCTCACGGACCGCGTGCTCGTGCTCGGCCGCCTCACCATCGTCCGCCGTGCCATCACCGCCGTGGCGGTCACCATTTCCGCCGTTCTCCAGACATTCCTGATCCAGGCGTTCATTCGGCCCGCCGACCTGCTTCCGAGCGGTCTTACCGGCGTCGCGGTCCTGCTCGATCGCGTTACCTCGCTCGGCGGCGTTCACATCGACATCTCGCTCGGTATGCTCGCGCTCAACATCCCCGTGGCGCTCCTATGCTGGAGCGGCATTAGCAAGCGCTTCGTCATCTTCTCTATGATGCAAGTTGTGCTCTCATCGCTGTTCCTCAACATCTTTCATTTCGCCCCGTTTTTGGGCGACAAGATCATGCTCATCATTTTTGGTGGCGTGGTCTCGGGTCTGGGCGCTGCCATCGCGCTCAAGTCCGGCGCATCTACCGGCGGCACCGACTTTATCGCGCTGTGGGTCTCCAACCACACGGGCAAGACCATCTGGGGCGTTATCTTTGGTTTCAACTGCTTTATCCTGGCGATCTTTGGCTTTATGTTTGGCTGGGACAATGCGGCGTACTCCATCGTGTTCCAGTTTATTTCGACCAAGACCATCGACAGCTTCTATCGTTGCTACGACCGCGTGACGCTGCAGATCACGACGCGCAAGGCAGACGAGGTCATGACTGCCTATGTTGACCATTTTCAGCACGGCATTAGCTGTGCCGAGGTCATCGGCGGATACAGCCGCGAAAAGATGTACCTGCTGCACGCCGTTGTCTCGACCTACGAGAGTCAGGACATTATCAAGCTGGTATGCGACATTGATCCCGGCGCCGTGATCAACGTGTTCCACACGCTCAACTTTGTGGGCGGCTGGTGGGGCGGTCATGTTGACGAGCCCATGCCCACGGCCGTACCCGATCCCGACAAGCCCGCGCGCATGGCCTGCAGGCAGGCGCGCCTCAGCGAGCAGGATAGTCTGCAGCAGGACGACGGCAAGTAAGGATTTGCTGTATGTGGTGTATCGTTTTATCAAACTGAGGTAACATATAAAAAGACGTTATATACGTATTAGTTATTTCGATATTTCGATAAGAGTGATTAGATATGCCTGCGCCCAAAAATGCACCGCTTTACCAGCAGATTTACGACGAAATCAAGGATGCGATCGAGAAAGGTGTTTATGCACCCAAGGAGCGTATTCCGTCCGAGCTCGAGCTTGCCGAGCAGTACGAGGTGAGCCGCATTACAGTGCGCCGAGCCGTCGAGGAGCTGTGCTCCGATGGCTACCTGGTTAAGCAGCAGGGCCGTGGCACCTTCGTCTCCACGCCGCACATCAACCGTCAGTTTCACGCCTCGACGCTGCAGACGTTTACTGCACTGTGTGCCGACAATGGCATGAAGGCCGGTGCGCATGTGGTCGATCGCCAGATTGTTCCGGCGCGTCAAAACGAGATGGAGTTCTTTGGCCTGCAGAAGGATGCGCTGCTGCTGCATATCAAGCGCGTGCGTACGGCCGACGGCGAGCCCATCTTTGAGGAGAACATCTTTGTGCCCTTTGACGCATATCGTGAGCTGTTGACGGCCGATCTTGAGGACAAGTCGATTTTTGCCGAGGTCGAGCGTGTTGGCGGAACGCCGATTGTCTCGGTTGGCTACCGTACGGTCGAGGCCGTTCGCGCTAACGCCGAGCAGGCGGCCGAGTTGGGCATTGCTCCGCACGATCCACTGCTCAATCTGCGTGCCGGCTTTATCGGCCCCAATGGCGAGCCGGTCCTGATGGGTAAGCAGTACTACGTGGGATCGCGCTACGTTATGGTGATGTAGCTCTAGTTGCGCGGTTTTCCAAACCGCGCAACGGCTCGACGCTGCGCCTTTGGTTCCGCCGTTCTAACGAACGGCGGACCGGTCGACGCTGCAAACGCCCCTAAGCGGCAATCTGACGTTCAATCGTCGGTCGCGTACCGAAGTACGCTTCCCTCCTCTTTCACGTCACCTTGCTCGCTTAGGGGCGTTTTCGCTGACTTATGCGCAACCAGCGACGTTTCCACGCTCATCCGGAAAGTGTCCGAAAATCCACGCTCGTTCCCTTCGGATTGCATCGCCCGTGGCCGGCAGCCGTGCGGCACTGGTCCGCGTGGCGGCGTATAATCGGCGGCAGATGACTTGGACGTTAGGAAACCATGACCGATAGCATGCAGCAGATGGCGCTCGACACGCTCGGCGCCTATTTTGGCTACACCTCGTTTCGCCCGGGGCAGGACCGCATGGTCGATGCGATCCTTGCTGGCCGCGACGCGCTGGGCGTTATGCCCACGGGCGCCGGCAAGTCCATTTGCTACCAGGTGCCCGCGCTCATGCTGCCCGGCATTACCTTTGTGGTGAGTCCGCTGCTGTCGCTTATGGAGGACCAGACCCGTGCGCTGCTCGCGGCGGGCGCGCGACCCAGCTATCTCAACTCCAGCCTTACTCCGGCCCAGCAAAATACCGTGCTCAAGCGGGCGCGCGAGGGCCGCTACCAGCTTATGTACGTGGCGCCCGAGCGCCTGCTCGAGCCGCGCTTTCTGGCCTTTGCGCAGGAAGCTGCGGCCGAAGGCGGCATCGGCGTTCCGCTCGTGGCCATTGACGAGGCCCACTGCGTGAGCCAATGGGGCCAGGATTTCCGCCCCGCCTATCTGCAGATTCGTGAGTTCATCGATTCCCTGCCGCAACGCCCTATCGTGGCGGCCTTTACCGCCACGGCGACCGAGCGCGTACGCGCGGACATTCAGCAGATGCTCGGCCTGCAAAACCCGGCGACGGTGGTGACGGGCTTCGATCGCAAGAACCTCTACTTTGGTTGCGAAGAGATGGGCTACAAGGCCAAGACCGCCTGGGTGCGCGACTACGTGATCGCGCATTCGAGCGAGAGCGGCATCGTGTATTGCTCGACCCGCAAGACGGTCGATGCGCTGGCAGGCGATCTTGCCGAAGCGCTGGGCCCCAGCGGCATTCGCGTTGGCCGCTACCATGCCGGCATGGGCAATGACGCCCGCCGCCAAAGCCAGCGCGCCTTTATCGACGACGACATCCAGGTGATGGTTGCCACCAACGCCTTTGGTATGGGCATCGACAAGCCCAACGTGCGCTACGTGATTCACAACAACGTGCCCGAGAGCATCGAGGCCTACTACCAGGAGGCGGGCCGCGCCGGCCGCGATGGCGACCCGGCCAGCTGCCACCTGCTGTGGAACGGCAACGATTTTCGCATGCGCCGCTTTTTGATCGACCGCGGAGATGCTGCCGACGAGGCACTTGACGACGAGCAACGCGCGTGGGCGCTCCAGAATCGATATCGTCTGCTCAGCCAGATGGAGGGCTACTGCAATACCACCGGCTGCCTGCGCGAATATATGCTGCGCTACTTTGGCGACGAGGCCGCGGCCGAGCATGCTGCTGCGGCTGGTGCGGGCGCCACCGCCACGGACGAAGCCGAGGGCTGCGGCAACTGCAGCAACTGCCTCACGCAGTTCGAGGTCGAGGACGTCACCGATATGGCCCGCGCCGCCGTGCGCTATGTGGCCACGCGTCCCATGCGCTTTGGCAAGTCGCTGATCGCCGACGTTCTTCACGGCGGCAACACCGAGCGCATTCGCCAGATGCATCTGGACGAGGACCGCGGCTACGGTGAGCTGTCGAGCGAATCGGTCGGGCGCATCAAGGACATCATCGGCCAGCTGTGCGGCCGCGGTTATTTGGCCACCTCGCAGGGGCAGTACCCGGTCGTGGGACTGGGTCCGCGTGCCGGCGAGGTCGAGGATGGGGCGTTCGCCTTTACCGTTAAGCGTCGCGCGTCCAAGCGCAAGGCCTCGGCTCGCGCCCGCCGTGCGGTGGATTTGCTGCGCGAGGAGGCTGAGCTGGATCAGCGCCCGCGCGTGGGCGACGATGCCGAGCTGTTCAAGCGCCTGCGCGCCCTGCGCAAGGAGATCGCGGCCGAGCTCGAGATGGCGCCGTACATGGTCTTTTCCGACAAGGCCCTGCGCGGCCTGTGCCGCCTGCGCCCGCAGACGCGCGACGAGCTTATCCAGGTCAACGGCATTGGCGAGAAAAAGGCCGACGCCTTTGGCGAGCAGTTTATGGCGGCGATTGAAGAGTTTGAGTCCGAGCATGCGCGGGATGGAGCGTAACGATGGCAACCGACGATAAAGCTGGCCGCACCGACGTGTCCGCCGTACCGCTGTACCAGCAGGTCATGGACGACCTGAAGGGCGAGATCGCGCGCGGCGTGTATGCGGCCGGTTCGCGCATTCCTTCCGAGATGGAGCTCGCGAAGTCTTACGGCGTGGGACGCATCACCGTGCGCCGCGCCATCGAGGAGCTGTCGCGCGCGGGATATCTCAACCGCCAGCAGGGGAGGGGTACCTTTGTGTGCGCTCCCAAGCTCAAGCGCAAGATTCACCAGAAGGGTGACGTCCAGAGTTTTACTGAGGGTTGTGCTGCCAACGATATGGTGGCCGGAGCGCGCCTGGTGTCGCGCACGGTGGTTGCGGCGACGCGCGAGGACGCGGCGTTTTTTGGCGTGGAGCCCGGCAGTGAGCTTATCGTGGTCGAGCGCGTGCGCACGGCCGACGGCATCCCCGTCATGCTCGAGAACAACGCCTTTGTGCTCGCCGACCATCCCTACCTGCAGACGCTGGCCGCCGAGGACCTCACCGATAACTCGATCTTTGCGCTCGTTGCCGACCACTCGGGCCGCGCGCCGCTCAAGTCCGACCCCTGTACCGTGGAGATCGCGCTTGCCGATGCCCAGGTGGCCCCGCTGCTGGAGGTGCCGGTCGGCGAGCCTCTCTTTTATATGGAGGCGTATTTTACCGATGCAGACGAGCGCCCCCTGCTGCTCGGGCGCCAAAAGATCGTGGGCTCGCGTTACGTGTTCGACATCTAACGTTCATAGATAGAACAACATAGAACAAATTTGCCGAAATGACTTCACCGGTGAAGCTTTGCGTGGTATAAATAGGACAACATAGAACGACCGTAGGTACGAGCTGCTGTCGTTCAAAGCCGCCACACAAGGAGGAGCGTCACCGTGAACGCACACGATCTGATTCAGGAAATCATCGAGCGCAAGGGCAAGGTCGAGAATGTCTTTTGGATCGCCTGCGGCGGTTCGATGATCGACCTCATGCCGGCTAACGAACTGCTCAAGCGCGAGGCCACCACGTTTACCTCGACGGTCTACACAGCGCGCGAGTTTTGCCTGATGGCCCCCAAGAGCCTAGGGCCGAAGTCACTCGTCATCGCCTGCAGCCACAGCGGCAATACGCAGGAGGTCGTCGACGGTTGCGAGATGGCGCTGGCAGCCGGCGCCGAGGTCGTGGCCATGACAGACTGCGAGGGCTCCAAGATTGATAACGGCAAGTGGACCACCTGGGTCTACCCTTGGGGCGAGGGCGTGTCGCAGGCCGAGGTGCCGCAGGGCATCGGCGCTCTGATCGCCGCCGAACTGCTCCACCAGCAGGAGGGTTACGAGGCGCTCGCCGATATGTACGCCGGCCTTAAGCAGATGGATGCGCTGTTGCCCGCTGCCCGCGAGAAGGTTAATGCCGAGCTGGGCGATCGCTTTGCCGAGCTCTGCCAGCAGCACGAGTTCTTCTACATCCTGGGATCCGGCCCCAACTTTAGCCAGACCTACGCCATGGCCATCTGCTCGCTCATGGAGATGCAGTGGCAGCACTGCTGCTACATCCACTCCGGCGAGTACTTCCACGGCCCGTTCGAAGCCACCGAGCCCGGCGTGTTCTACTTTGTACAGCTCGGATCGGGCGAGTGTCGCCCCATGGAGGAGCGGGCGCTCGCATTCCTCAACACGCATACCGATACGGTCATGGTGCTCGATGCGCTCGAGTACGGCGTGGGTGAGGTGCCCGCCAGCGTGCGTTCGTTCCTAGAGCCGATCTTCTTCTACGCGATGAGCCGCGAGCTGCGCGCCGCTCGCGGCAAGGTGTTCGACCACAGCCCCGAGGTTCGTCGCTACATGGGCATCGAGCAGTACTAAGTAGCTGGGAAAGCAATCTTTTACGACGGGGCCTTCACCAAACGAGGGTCCCGTTTGCGTCGCGGCACCCCGTCCCAGCTGTCTGATAACGAAGTCAAATACTTTCCCCAGAAGTGAACGACCTATTTTGGACCCCTGAAGCATCCGCACTTTTTGGCGCCAAAACCGCAGGAAAATCTCGATGAAACCGCAGGAAATAGCAGCTGAAAAGTGTCGATGCTTCGGGGGTCCGATTTTGCTCGCTCACTTTGCGGGAAAAGTATTAGACCTGAATCTGCGAGCGTGTCGCGTGAGCCAAAAAAGCGGGCCGTGCCGGGGATTTCCGGCACGGCCCGCCCTGCATTGCGTCCGTTATGAGCGAGTTGCCGCGTCAACCGGCGAACTACTTTGCGTCGTAGGCCTCGGTGTCCCACCAGTCGAGCTGGGCGATGTTGTCGCGGATGTGCTGGCAGCTCTTGTGAAAGCCCTCGAGCTCGTACTCGGACAGGTCGAGCGTGTAGACCTCCTCGACGCCCTCGGCACCGATCACGCACGGCAGGGAGGTAAAGATGCCCTCCTCGCCATACTGGCCGGTCATGAGCGTGGAAGCGGAAAGCACGGCGTGCTCGTTGTGCAGCACGGCGGCGCAGACGCGCGCGGCGGAGTTGGCGACGGCGTATTCGGTGCACTGCTTGCCCTGGTAGGTCACATAGCCGCCCTTACGCGCGAGCTCCTCGACCTCCATGTGGTCAAAGGCGTACTTGTCGGGGTTCTCGGCCTGAAGCTCGTTGAGGTTTTTGCCGGCGATGGTTGCGGCCTTAAAGGCGGCAAGCTGGCTAAAGCCGTGCTCGCCGATCATGTAGGCGTCGATGGACTTGGGGCTCACGCCGACCTTCTTGGAGATCTCGGTGCGCAGGCGGGCGGAGTCCAGGCCGCAGCCCGAGCCGATGATCTTCTTGGGATCGTAGCCGGTCAGGTGCCACAGCTCGGTGCACACGACGTCGCAGGGGTTGGAGATGCTCACGAAGATGCCGTCAAAGCCGGCGTCGACGATGCGCTTGGCAAAGGTGCGGGCGGCGTCGGTGGTAAAGAACAGCTCGCCGTCGCGGTTGCCGGCGGCCAGCGCGACCTTGCCGGCGGCGTTGACGATGACGTCGCAGCAGGCCAGCTCCTCGTAGTGGTCGTAGCAGTTGACGATCTTGGTGTTGTACGGGACAAACGAGAGGGAGTCGCGCAGGTCCTGGACCTCGGACGTCACCTTGGCCTCGTTGATATCGCACAGGTACAGCTCATCGGCAATGCCCTGCATGAGCAGGCTGTTGGCGACATGTGCTCCTACGTGGCCCTGGCCGACCACACCGATCTTACGCGTCTGGTACATATATGTATCCTTTCGGCCGAGTTTTTCGCGTCGAACCATTGTAGCGTCCTGTTGCCACTTTGCTAGGCTAAAGCGCCACAGATTTTTGGGACATGCCGTAATCTCTACTTTTGGAGTGATTTGGGCCGCTGACGGCATCGCTGGGCGATGTGCTCGCGCGGATGGGGCCGGTCGTTGTACCATAGCTGCAACTGACTCATAAGGAGCATCCATGCCCATTCGCATCCCCGACGCCCTCCCTGCCGCCGCGCAGCTCGAGAGCGAGAACATCTTTGTCATGACCGAGTACCGCGCGCTGCACCAGGACATCCGTCCGCTGCGCGTGCTCATCCTCAACCTCATGCCCACCAAGATCGCCACCGAGACGCAGATCATGCGCAAGCTCTCCAACACGCCGCTGCAGGTGGAGGTGGACCTGCTGCGCACCAAAACGCACGAGGCCACGCACGTGAGCGCCGGCCACCTGGAGACGTTCTACCGCACGTTCGACGACATCCGCGACATCCACTACGACGGCCTGATTATCACGGGCGCGCCCGTGGAGCAGATGCCGTTCGAGGAGGTCGACTACTGGCCCGAGCTCTGCCAGATCATGGATTGGTCCACCACGCACGTGCACTCCACGCTGCACATTTGTTGGGGCGCGCAGGCGGGGCTCTACCATCATTACGGTATCCAGAAGTACGACCTGCCGGCAAAGGCGAGCGGCGTATTTGAGCATTATCTGGTGAAGCCGCAAAGCCCGCTGGTCCGCGGCTTTGACGACCGCTTCTATGCCGTGCATTCGCGCAACACCGATGTGCGCCGCGAGGACGTGGAGGCCGAGCCGCAGCTTGAAGTCGTGGCCGTGTCCGACGAGGTAGGCCTGTATATCGTCAAGTCGACCGACAGCCGCCGCTTTTTTGTCTTTGGCCATCCCGAGTACGATACCGACACGCTGCGCCTGGAGTACGAGCGCGACGTGAAGCGCGGGCTCAACCCTCAGGTGCCGGCGCATTACTTCCCGGGCGACGATCCCACCGCCGAGCCGCGCAACGTCTGGCGCAGCCAGGCTCAGCTGCTCTACACCAACTGGCTCAACTACTACGTCTACCAGACCACGCCCTACGACCTGGCCCGCGCCGGCGAGGAGCACTAGACTGCGATGGTGCTGCTGTAGCCGTGGCTGATGTGGCGGCGATTAGGCGCTGATGATGTTGGGCAGCGGCAGGTCGTGGGCATCGGTGGGGATGTGGTCGACGTGCTGTTCGTCAAAGGCGATGCCGACGATTTGACATACGGGCGAGAGCATGGGCAGGTAGCGGTCATAGCAGCCGCCGCCGTAGCCTAGGCGCATGCCGGTGCGGTCGAATGCTACGAGCGGCACGACGATCATGTCGAGAGCTTCGGCAGGCACGATAGGGAAGCGGCTGCTGTCGATGTCCGTGGCCGCAAAGGCCCGCGTGGGGTGGGCGATAAACGGAGCCGCGTCCGCGTCGCCGGCAGCAACTGCCCGCATACACATGCGCTGGCCACAAGCTGCGGCGTCTGTTGCCGAGAGCATGCACGGATAGGCCACGCGCCAGCCACGTTTGGCGGCAGCTGCGGCAAACGCGGCTGAGTCGACTTCGGAACCCATCGCGGCATAGACGGCAACGGTGTGCGGCGCCGCGGCATCCAAGCGGCCCAGCAGCTCAACCAGCCGCGCACAGATATCAGCAGACTTCGCCGCCCGCAAGTCCAAATCAAGAGCATTACGCCGAGCAATCACCGCCCGCCGCAACTCAGCCTTGTCCATCCCGGCTTCCTCTCCCAAACCTACCAAAAAGGGACAGGTTTATTTTGGCAGGTTTTATTTGGGCAAATGTCGAAACCACCACAAAGGTGCCTGTCCCCTTTGTGGTGGTTTTGGCCCATGCGTTAACGCTATAACGCCGCGGCGATTGCTTCGGTCACAAACTTATTGAGTGACTCGCCCTTCTTTGCCGCCGCCAGTGCTGCCTGCTTGTGAAGCTCGGAGCCTGTTCTCACATTGAACGAGCCCTTAAAAGCCCGCTCTGGTTCCTTGCCCTTTTCGGCACAAAACTCAAGGTAATCGTCGACGGCGTCGTGGAAGCATTGCTCCACTTCTTCAGCCGTGGAGCCTTCAAATACGATTGCGTCCCTAATGCCGGCGACCATACCTGTTAGTACATGCTGCTCGGCATCGAACTCGACTGGGGCGAAATAGCCCTTGTATGCCAAAACGTTACTCATGACTGCCTCCGACATCCTGCAGAAATCGAACGATGTTTCGAATTGTCCCCGCTGTCAATTCGTCAGATGGATGAGGCGCGTGCATCACGAACATCCTGCCATCTGAGGGCCTGTAGAAGCGAATGCGCGATCCGGATGTCTTGCCTTTGCTGTCCATTTCAAAGCCATATGAGGCCATGACTTTTAAAAAATCGGCATACCGATACGTCGAAGGGCAGCTAAACAGTTGGGCGATGAGTTTATCGGCTCGAGTCATCCCGCCTCACATTCTGCAACTATATTCTAGTTGCAATTTAGATCCGATGCAATCACCCATACTATAGAACATGTGTACGTATAGAACAAGTGTTCGAACCACTACAAAGGGGCCTGTCCCCTTTGTAGTGGTTTTGCTTGTTGTGGTTAGCCCAGCAGGTCGACTACGTTAAAGCCGGCGTTGCTCTTGGCGATGACGTCTCGACCGCCAAAGACACAGGTGGGCGACTCGGCTGCAATGCGCGTCACGTCGGCGCCGAGCGAGCGCAGCTCACCGGGCGTGGCGGCGAGCATCTGGGCGCGACGCTCCTCGCGCGCGTGCGGATCGAGCCCGGCCAGGTAGGTCGTGTTGCGGCGCTTGGTGAGCGCGTACGGCTTCACCGGCGCGTCCATGCCGCTCACGCAGCTCACGATAAAGCCCTCAAAGGCGGCCTCGTCGGGCTCAAAGCTGCCGAGCCATTCGCCTGCGCGCGCCACGCGCTCAATCGAGGGGTCGATTGCCGGGTCGCGGTAGGTATAGAACGCCGTCTGGCGCTCGCCGGCTGCGCGGAATCCGCAGCCGTACGCACCGCCCTTCACGCGGATCTCGTTCCACAGGTAGTCGTAGGAGAGCGCGTTGGCAGCCACGGCCCAGGCTCCCGTCACGTCAATGCCCAGACGACGCGGGTCGCACGCGCTTGCCGCAAAGCAAATGTCGCTGGGAATGACAAAGGCCTCGTGACGGTCGCGCGGCGTCGGCACCACGAGCGCGTCGCGGCCGGCATCGACGTCGTCGCCAGCGTCCAGCCCCAGGTTACCCGCGGCATCCCAGTACGCGTCAAAGTCCTCGTCGCTGCCGGTAAAGCTCGCCAGGCAGCCATCGGCCACAAAGATGCGGCCCGCCAGCTCGGCAAGCTTGGCGCGCAGGTCGTCCAGGCGCTCGTCAAAGTGCTCGAGCAGATCGCGCAGGAACAGGTAGAAGTCCACGCCCGAAAGTTGCTCGCGCACCACGGCCGAAGGCGAGCTGTAACTCATCGCGCGACCCAGCGCCGCCGAGTGGCCGTTGTTGATAAAGCCCTGCTCAAGCCCAATGCGAATCTGCGTGAGCACGTCGCGCACGCGGTCGGCGTCGGCATCGAGCAACAGCGTGCTCGACCACACCTCGCGCGGCAGGCTCGCCAGCGCGTCGATCTTTTCGGACAGGGCGCCGGCGCTCACCAGCAGGTAGGGGCGCACGCCGTCCACGTTGGGCTGCGTCATGACCTCGGTCGTAAAGCTCAAAAAGCCCAGCTTGCCGGCGAGCAGGTTGTCGAGTTCCTCGGCCGAATGCTTACGCGTGGGCAGTTGCTTGAGCAAGCGGCAGAGCAGCGTCACATAGGGCAGGTCCTCAAACGCGACGCAGCTCAGGTCGAAATACTGCATGGCGTAGGCCAGACGGTTGGTGGGGATGCCGTGGCGCAGACAGGGGATGGGCGCGGTCGTGTCCACGACTAGCGGCGGCTCGGGGCGCGCCTCGCCAATGTCGGACACGCGCAGGCGCGGCAGCGTGGCCTTGTCCTCGGGTGTGTCCTCGGCCTCCTGCGCGGCACGCAGCGCGGCCGTGCGCTCGACCACGTCGGCAAGCTCGGCATCGGTCATGGCATCGCGCTTGGCTGCCAGTTCGGCAGCTTCGGCGCCCTCCGAACCCTCGGCGGCGTCCACCGGCACCAGCTCGACCAGCGCCATGTGGTCGTTTTCCAGCACCAGCTCGCGCAGCAGGTTCTCAAAGTAGCTGCCGTCCAGCTCGCCACGCAGCTCTTCGTACACCGGGCCGTACTTGAGCGCCAGCGTCGCGGCGTCGTCATCGTAGAGCCAGGTGCTCAGCGCGTCGCACGCAATGGCCACGCCGTCGGCGATACCGTAGTCGCGCTGGCGCAGGTCGTATTCGTTGCTGCTGATGATGGCTTCCAGGCGCTCGCGCGGAACGCCGTGCTCGCACAGGTCGCGGCAGGCGTCCTGGAACACGCGGCGCAGCTCGCGCGCCACGCCGGGCTGCGCGTTTTGCAGCATGATGAGCTCGTAGGGCTGCAGGCTCTCGGCCGCGGTGTAGCTCACCACGTTGCCGCCCAGGCCGGCGGCCAGAATGGCCTTCTTAACAGGCGCCTCGTTGGAGCCAAGCAGCGCCTCGAACAGAATGTCCGCCGCGATCGTGCGCTTGCGGTCGAGTGCACTGCCCAGTACTAGGCCCAGGCCCACCAGGGCGTTCTCGGGCGTGGTGGCCATCTCGACGCGCTTGTACTCGCAGGTCACGGGTGCCTGTACGCTCAGCGGATTGGGCGCAAGCGCGGACGGGTCCTCGCCAGCGGCAACGGCTGCGTCCATGCGGCGGCTCGCGGCGCTCGACTGCGACAGATAACGCTCGTCCAAAAAGGCCAGCGCGCGGTCCACGTCCAGGTCGCCGTAGAGCGTGATGTAGGAGTTGGAGGGGTTGTAATGGCGCGCGTGCGTATCCAGGAACTGCTCGTAGGTGAGCGCGGGAATCGCGCGTGGGTCGCCGCCGCTCTCGTGCGCATAGGCGGTGTCGGGATAGAGCGCGGCGTTGACGGCGTCGTCCAGCACGCTCATGGGGTCGGACAGCGCGCCCTTCATCTCGTTGAACACCACGCCGTTATAGCGCAGCGTTCCCTCGCGCAGGCTGGCGGCGCTGCCGTCGCCGCCAGCGCCCTCCGGCAGGTCCAGCTCGTAGTGCCAGCCCTCCTGCTCAAAAATGGTGGGCTTGGTATAGATGGCCGGGTTGAACACCGCGTCCAGGTACACGTCCATCAGGTTGTACAGGTCTTGCTCGTTGGTGGTGGCGACCGGGTAGATGGTCTTGTCGGGGTAGGTCATGGCGTTGAGGAACGTCTGCATTGAGCTCTTGATCAGGTCGACAAACGGCTCCTTGACGGGGAACTTGGCCGATCCGCACAGTACCGAGTGCTCAAGAATATGGAACACGCCGGTGGAATCGGCCGGCGGCGTCTTAAAGCCAATGGCAAAGGCCTTGTTTTCGTCGTCGCACGCTAGGTACAGCAGGCGCGCGCCCGAGGTGGTATGGCGCAGCACGTAAGCGTCCGAGTCGAGCTCGGGCACGGTCTCACAGCGCTCGACGGCAAAGCCGTGGCAGGTGGTTCCGGGCACCAGCAGCGCGGCGGCAGCGGCACGCGGGTCAGTTGAGGTGGTGGGCATATGCAGCCTCCTTTGACGCCCCAGCGGGGGCGAATCGAGTCGAATCCTCGAGAGTATACCCATATGGGGCCCTCGACCAATCTGCCGGATGAGCGTGGATTTTCGGACGAAATCGGCCGCCAAAAGCCCAAAAACCGTCCAAATATCCACGCTCGCGCGTCAAGTACGTATCTCTCACCTCACATGCATCTCTACGACGAGGGATGAATGTGAGACAGGTAGAAGATAAAAATCAATCGGCTTATCGGATGCATATACCGCCATCAGATTGAAGCTGTATGCGGAAATGGATGGACTCTACACCGCTTACGCAAAATAACCCCTCGTTTGCTAAAACATTATAGGAAATGGCGTGGAGTGCTAAAAAGTTCTAATACAATATAAGTCATTTATCTATAGGCTGCTGATTCCTTGTAAAGGTATGGTTGATATGGTTGAGGCAAATAGCGTTATCCCCCTGTACAAACAGATTGTTCGTGCGCTTTCTGATTCAATCGCCAACGGCACGTACCGCCCGGGAGATAAGCTTCCGACCGAGGCGGAGCTTATCGAGCAATTTGGTGTGAGCCGAATAACGGTTCGCTCCGCAATTAAAGAAATGGAAGATGCTGGGCTTGTTGAGAGGGCCCGCGGCAAGGGCACGTTCGTTTCGTCGGACACGCAGATGTATGCCGCGGACGACCGTGAGAGCTTTACCCATTCGTGCCAGCTTGCGGGCAAACAGGCGTCTACCAGGGTTCTCGAAATGGGCTGGGACTTCCCAAGTCTGCGAGACGCGAAGTTCCTGGGCGTAGACGATACCCAAAAGGTATTGCGTAGCCGTCGTCTGCGCCTTGTGGATGGCAAGCCCACGATGCTGGAAACCAATAGCTATTCCGCTGCGCTTTCTTTTTTGGAGCATGAGTCCCTCGATGATTCACTGATGGCGGTACTCGATCGCCAGGGGATCAAGATGGGTCCCAACACGCGTACGCTCGAGGTCTGCTATGCGAGCGAGCTCGAGGCGGCATACCTTAACGTGGAGCTGGACTCTTCGCTGCTTCTGTTTGTCGATAGACGTTATGCTCCAAGTGGCGAGCCGCTTTTCATCTCCCGTCAGGTGTACTGCACCGAGCGACTGAAGTTCTATTTGTAAATTAAAGATAGATTGGTCGATTTACCGACCAATTGTTACCGTTCGCGGATTTGGAAAATAGACACACCACGTAGGGTAGATTGCTAATATACTTTGTTATGACAATATAGTACGTCCTATTGGTATTGGAGAACTATGAATAAGATATTGCTAGCGAGTCATGGTTATCTCGCCCAAGGCATGAAAAGCTCTCTGGAGATTCTGATGGGCACCAACGACCGAATCGAGTGCCTGTGCGCCTATGTCGATGACGATTCAAGGGACGTCGCGGCGTTGATTGATGCATGGATGGAGACGAGGGACCCTGCCGACTCTTGGTTTGTCGTGACTGACATCTTTGGCGGCTCTGTAAACAACGAATTCATTCAGAGGCAGACCGACGGATCGTTTACGTTAATCGCTGGAATGAACTTGCCGCTGCTGGTGGAAATGGTTACACAGCTGGACTCCCTGGATGCGGACAAGGCCAAAGCCGCGGTCGAGGGATCGCGTTCGTTTATTCAGCTTTGCGAGGCGGCGGACATGCTTGCCGGCGCCGAGGAAGAAGAGTTCTAGTTAGTTCTGGTTCGAGCCCTTGCTAGGGGCCACACCTGTCATTCCCTTTATCACGTGCGGAGATGATAACGATGATTAAGCTTACGAGAGTTGATTACCGACTGATTCACGGCCAAGTTGCCATGTCCTGGACTCACGCTTTGGATGTAGATTGCATCTTGCTTGCCAGCGATGCTGTGGCAAAAGACGACATGAGGAAGGCGGCCTTGAGGCTCGCCCGCCCCAACGGCGTTAAACTCGTCATCAAGGATGTTGACGCTGCTATCGAGGCGCTCAACAGCGGCGTTACCGACAAGTATTCGCTGTTTATCATCACTGAGACGATTGAAGATGTCTATCGTCTCGCTAAGGGTTGCAAAGACATCAAAGAGATCAATCTGGGCGGAACTCGAAAGACCCCTGAGACCACGCTTCATCCGACCCCTGCGATCTTTGCGACCGAGAAAGATGCCGAGCATATCCAAGAGCTCCTGGGCGATGGCGTGGCCATCGAAATCCGTCAGGTCCCCAATGACGCTAAGGTGTTTGCCAAGGACGTTTTCTAGCCGGAAACACGTTGATGCTCGGCATTTATTGAACCAATGCTCTATGCCTATGCCCGTCGATCATTTGATCGGCGGGCTTTTTATTAAAGAAAAATCAAAAAAATCTGAAATAGTTCTTGCATAGTTAGTTATATAAAGTATTATAACGTCATGGGATGAATGAAGGGTTCATCTAAGTGAGTTAGGAGTAAGGGATGTTCAATTTCGATGAGCCTCGTTACGAGAAGGTTGTGAGCGATGCCCTCGCTCTCCGTCCTCAGATTGAGGCTGCCGTGGACGAGGTCTGCGAGCAGGGTTATTCCAACATCTTCTTCATCGGCTGCGGCGGCACCTGGGCCCACACGCTCCCGATGAAGTATTGGGTCGAGACCACCACGGCCGACGTCGATGTCCACTGCGAGATCGCCGCAGAGTTCCTCGCCTGCCCGCCCAAGACCTTCAACAAGGATTCTGTCTGCGTCTTCTCCACCCGTACCGGCACCACCCCCGAGATCATTGAGGCTGCCAAGTTCTGCCAGGAGCAGGGCGCCCGCACGCTGATGTACGTCTCCAACGACAATACCCCGGCCACCGAGTACGCCGACTACAAGTTCTTCAGCTTCGCCGAGGACGACGTCCTGTGCGAGGCCATCTACACCTACCAGATCACGCTGGTCGCCCGCTTCCTCAAGAACGCCGGCGCCTTCCCCAAGTACGACACCTTCATGGAGGAGTTCGGCAACATCGCCCCGTACCTCATCAAGGCCAAGGACGCCCAGGACGAGCGCTGCGCCGCCATGGCCGAGGACTTCAAGGACACCGACTACCACATGGTGATCGGCTCCGGCATGCTCTGGGGCGAGGCCTACGACTACGCCATGTGCATCCTCGAGGAGATGCAGTGGATCAAGACCAAGTCCATCCACGCCGCCGAGTTCTTCCACGGCACCATCGAGCTGTGCGAGGAGGGCACGAGCCTCATCATGCTCTACGGCGAGGACGACACCCGCAAGCTCATGGACCGCGTGGACAACTTCACTCACATGCTCGCCGACGAGAAGGGCGTCAACGTCCGCGTGAACAAGTTTGACACCGCCGAGGTCGAGCTGCCGTTCAGCGACCCCGAGTTCCGCAAGATCGTCTCCCCGATGGTCACTTACACCATCACCGAGCGTCTGAGCTGCCATCTCGAGCACGTCCGTAACCACCCGCTCACCACGCGTCGTTACTATCACCAGATGAACTACTAATCCTCTCAAATTGCTGCGGTTGTCTGCAGGCGAGCTGCGCAGAATGCCTCGCCTGCAGACCTGTTTCTGGGGTTGATCGAAATGGTTGTCCAGTATCTTCTAGTTGCACTGGTCGCATTTATTGCGTCCATGGACGAGCAATTATTTGGCATTACGATGCTTGGTCGTCCGCTGTTTACGAGCCTGTTTGTCGGCTTGATCCTTGGCGATGTCCAGCAGGGCGTTATCGTCGGCGCTGCTTTGGAGTCCATGTTCATGGGCGCCATCATGGTCGGCGCGGCGGTTCCTCCCGAGGTCTATGCCTCCGGCGTGCTTGGCTGCGCGTTTGCCGTCATTACGGGTACGGGCACGGCAACTGCAGTCGCGCTCGCCCTTCCCGTCTCCGTCTTCCTTCAGGTGTGGCGCAACTTCTGCTACGCCGTTCCGGGTGCCTTTGCCTGCAAGAAGATTGAGACCGCTCTGGCAAATCGCGATCTTGCCAAGGCGAATCTGTACCATCTGACCATCGTGCCGCTGTCGATTGGCATTCCGTCTGCACTGCTGGTGTTTGGCTCGCTGTTCTTTGGTGCCGACCTTATCAACAATGCGCTCAACGCGATTCCGCAGTTTGTGATGGACGGCCTCAACGTTGCGTCCGGCGTCATGGTCTGCATCGGCTTCGCTCTTCTTATCAGGACCATGGGCGATAACAAGCTCCTTCCCTGGCTGTTCCTGGGCTTCATTATGGTCATCTACCTCAAGATGGACGTGGTCGGCGTCGCCGCAGCTGCCATTTGCGTCGCGCTGCTCCTGGCCTTCCGCGAGGGCTCGTCCGGTCCGCAGACGGTTGCTGCAGATGAAGAGGAGGACTTCTAATGGCTATCCAGAACACCGACCTCAAAGAGGCCAAGAAGGACGCGATTATGACTCCCGATATGTATCGGAGCATGTTCCTTCGCCAGTTTACGAGCCAGTGCTCGCAGTCGTACGACAAGATGATGGCAATGGGCTTCATGTACACCATTCAGAAGCCCCTGCGAAAGATCTATCCCAACGACGACGATTACTATGCGGCGCTCGATCGCCATACCGAGTTCTTTAACATCACGCCTCATGTGCTTCCGTTTGTAGCCGGCCTAACGGTTTCGATGGAAGAGCAGGCGGCTGCCGATAAGAGCTTCGACACGTCCTCGATTAACGCCATGAAGGTCGGCCTCATGGGACCGCTTTCCGGCATCGGCGATTCGTTCTACTGGGGTACGTTCCGCGTGGTTGCCGCCGGCATTGGTATTGGCATCGCTTCGACGGGCAACCCGCTCGGCCCCATCGTGTACGCGCTCATCTACTCCGTGATTAACTTTGCAACGCGTATCGTCGCCGCCCATCTGGGTTACGACTTGGGAACCAAGTTCCTGCAGCAGTCCGAAGAGAGCAACCTCATGTCTCGCATGACGCATGCTGCCGGTGTCCTCGGAATGACCGTTATCGGCGCCATGATTGCGGCACAGGTCTCGCTGTCCACGGCTTTGACCTTTGACGTGGGTGGTTCGGAGATTGTCCTGCAGGATCTGTTCGATTCGATCTTCCCCGGTCTGCTGCCCTTGCTGGCAACGTTCGCTTGCGTTGCCCTCTATAAAAAGGGCGTCAAGACCATTTGGATCATCTTGGGCATCTTCGCAATCTGCATCATCGGAACGGGCTTGGGAGTGTTCGCGGCGGCGTAATGTTGACTGCTATGCTCGCGCGTTGGATAACTAACTGACCGTTTGAAAACGGGGCTCGGCGTAAGGCCGGCCCCGTTTTTTATTTGAGGGATTTTCCGACCGTCCAAAAAATCACACTCGTCCATCACTCACGCATCTCTCATCTCTCATTCGTCACTAACACGAGAGATAGCTGAAAGACGAGAGATAAATATGAGAGATAACAATGCTGCAAGGTGGCTAGGGATCGAGTCAAAGTTCCCGTATACATGAGTTTACCTGCGCAAACGTGATTTGCTTGAACCGATAACGGCATTTTTGTCTCTCATCTCTCACTCATCTCTAAGCTGAGAGATAAATGAGAGATGGCTGAGAGATAGACAGACGGACTGTCGGGGGCATGCATCGCTGTCAGATTAATGCCGCGCGCGGAGCAGCTGCGCGTTCACCCGCGCCCTGCATCCCGCCATTTCACGCGCTGCATATGGAAACCCGCAGCAAAGCAGTTACAATAGCCCAATGTGCATCGCGCACGACGATGATATCGGCGCCCGCGACTGGGGGAGACAACATGGCAGAGCAACAGATAACGCCGGGGACCAAGCTTCAGGTGGCATTCGACGTGCCCATGGGCCAAAAAACCGACTTCAACATGCTCGCCACGTACAAAGAGAACCTGGACGACGCGTACTTTCTTATGAGCGCGCCCATGCTCGCCGGCAAGCCGCTGCTCATGGACGAAAACCAAAAGCTGCTGCTGCAATACAAAGTGGGCGAGGAAACGTTCGTGCTCGCCGGCTACCCCGAGTCAGTCGAGAAAAAGGGCATCCGCACCTACTGGAAAATGCGCAAAGTCGCCGAGCAGCGCACCTTTGTCAAGCGCCGCGACGAGCGTTTTAAGGTCGCCATGCGCCTGACCTACCAGCGCGACAACGCGCCGACCCCCGAGCCCGAGGACGCCATGACCATCGACGTCTCGGCCGGCGGCCTGGCCGTCTACCTCAACGATTATCCCGATGTGGGCGAGGCCCTGGCCGTGCAAATGCCCACGATCCGCCTGCAGGGCGAGCGCCACGAGCTGCCCGAGCAGCTGGGCATTGTGTGCTGGGTGCGCCGCGCGCCCAAGGGCAGCCTGTACCGCAACGTCTGCGGCCTGCAGTTCCGCTACGCCGACGACATGGAGCGCGAGCTCGTCAAAGAATATGTCGATTACATTCGCACCAAATATAAGATCTGATCGCCATGGCACTGTTCAAGCGTAACGACAACAAAGATCAAGCTGCCGAGGATTTGGCTGAGGGCCAGGCCGAGAACGCGTCGCAGGATGCGCCCGGCGCCAATGCCGAGGGCGTGCCCGGCGAGGATTCCGTGCCCGAGCAGGCTCCCGCCTCCCGCAAGCGCTTTGGCAAACCCAAACGCAAGCCCAAGCCCAAGCGCAACCTGCGCGGCGTGGTGCGCATTGAGGAGCTGGAGCAGGCGCTGGCCGACCAGGACCTCGACGACATCGATCCCGACGCGGTCGTGTCCATGTACATGCCCAAGCGCCGCATGGAGCGCATCGGCGCGGCGCTGCTGCGCATGGACAAGCTGCAAAAGGCCCTCGTGGTGCTGGCGCTTGTCTTTGGTGTGTTGTTTGCCTTGTCGTTTATGCAGGAAAACATGGGCAACTTCACTATCAACCTCAACCGCCTGGAGCTGTTCCGCCGCGGCGTGGCCATTGCCGACAACGGCGACTTTAACAACGCCACTGCGCGTCTGGCGGCCGACGCCGTGGACAACGGCACCAATATCGCCGCCGACGACCTGCCCGACAACCTGGATAGCGTCGACGGCAGCCACAACGGCAAGAACTATGTGGCGTACACCTTCTATATCCGCAACGCCGGCAAGACCGATCTGGGCTACAGCGCCAAACTCAAGGTGGTCAGCGCCAGCAAAGGCGTGGAGAAGGCGGCGCGCGTGCGCGTGTATCGCAATGGCGAGCCTACGACCTATGCGGCGACTGCGGCCGACGGCAATCCCGAGCCCAACACCGAGCCGTTTGCGTCCAAAGACGTGGTGACAACTATTAGCCACGCGAACTTCCGCGTGGGCGACGTGGACAAGTACACCGTGGTCATTTGGCTGGACGGCGACGACCCGGAGTGCGTGGACAAGATCATCGGCGGCGCGGTGGAGTTTGGCTTCGACTTTGATTCGTCCGAGACCGACGACTCGAGCCTGTTCATTAAGTTTGTGCAGGATATTGCCGACACCCTGACCGGCAACGACCCCATTAGCGCGAGCGGCAACGAGGCGCCCGATTACTACAAGGAACACAACGTGACCTGGAGCAACCGCCGCAACCAAAAGAACTCGCCCGCAGGGGACGGGGACAAGTAGAGCGAACAAGCGCCGGGCCGGAATCGATTTTCCGGCCCGGCGCTTTTGTTATGCGGAGGCGTTGTCTTTGGGAGAGGTGACGTCGCCAGCGGCGGCGTCCAGCAGGAACAGTCGCAGCGCGAGTTTGATCGCGTAGCCCGGTTTGACCTGCGCCGCGTCACCCGTGCGTTCGCCCAGGTCGCTACAGTAGGCGTAGAGGTCGCGGATGAGGTCCGCGCCCGAGAGCGTGAACATGTAGCCCGCGTCCGAAAGCGCGTTGGGCGCTGCGGGCAGCCCTGCAGCCTGGCAAAAGCTCGCAAGGTCGGGGCCCATGACGGCCTTGTAGTCGATCACGGCGCCACGGTCACGTGCGGCCTGCTCCTGTTCACGGGCGAACGACAGCGCCGCGGCCAGCACAAAGCTGGGCGTGGGCGCGTTGACGTCGTCGGTGGTGGCGACGAGCTTGCCGGCCGCTTGCGTGACCAGCCAGGCGACTTCGCGCTGGCAACGAACGGCCTTGCGCGTCACCGGCTTGATCGATCCGGTAGAAACGCTTCCCTTGGGTTGATTGGCGGCAGCCATAGAGTCCTCCCGGCAAATAGCCCGCACAAGCAGGCAGAAATTACACGTGCTACATCAGTATAGCGGGTGGGGAAGGGCTAGGGCGAAGCTCGGCGGAGGGCGAATGTGTGCGTTGGCATGGCGCTGCGGTCGCAAGGCTTAAGAGGGGCTTATGACTGCGCGGGAGAGAGATCAAATAAGGTAAACGATGTTCACATAGCACCACATACAACCCGAGGTAGACCTATGAATCCGCCGGAATGTAGGCTGCCGAAAACTCATAAGGAAATCGTAAGAATTATGGTATTCTCAATTCCATGTCTAAAGGATGGGCAAGCAACATCCAACACGAAAGCGCGGGCTCCCCTTCCGAGCTTCTCGAGGGTCATCTGGGATGAATGGGGAAAGAAAGGGGTCCGTATGGATACCAAGGCATTAAAGAAGCAGATGGGCGCCGCCATCGCCATGGTCCTCGTGGCAGCCGTAGCCCTCGGCTCCGCCACGTTCGCATGGTTTGTGACGAACAATACCGTCAAGGCAACGACGAGCACGATTTCCGCTCAGTCGAACGCGGCGTTTATGACGATTGCGAATGGCCCGACGGGTGCGAAAGACACCGATGCCACGTCGGCCACTACTGGGGTTGGCACCAAGCCGCTCTTCCCCGCTACCTATGGCGAGGAAACTGGGGCGAAAAAAGGTATTTGGATGTCCGGTTATGGTAATGAGCTCGATGATGGCGCCCTTAAGGGCAGTTTGTTCGAGTGCAAGGGCGGAGATGCGGACGCAGGTTCAACTGACGCCGCCATCAAGGGCGGATATGCTCTCGAGCAGGTTTACAATGTCAGCTCAAAGGGCCAGAACCTTTCTAATATTCTTGTCGAAAAGATCGAGGGTATTACCGACACTACTCAAGAACCGAGCCTGAAGAAGGCCCTGCGCGTTCTTGTTACTAGTGCCGATGGAAACAAATGGGAGGTATACGGCCTGAACGCGGCGGGCGATAAATTTGAGAAGAAGCTCGCTTCCGATAATTTTGATTCCTATGGCAACGTTACCGCCAATCAAGATACGGTGCTGAAGGTTTATCTCTACTATGAGGGTAAGGATGCCAACGTAACCACCGAGAATCTTCAGGGCAAAAAACTCACTGCTACCAATGCCGTGACCATTACGTTCACTGCTACTGCGGACAACAAGTAATCGCAACTACGATTTATGGCTTGTGATGGGCAGGTTCCCAGCCCGGGATCCTGCCCTTTTCTTAACGAAGGGAGGCGACGGGCATGCGTGATTCAGTAAAGAGGCTTAAGGTTCAGCTTATCGGGGCGGCGCTGACCGTCGTCGTCTCAGCGGTGGCGCTTTCTGCAACTACCTATGCATGGTTTGCCGCCAATAATAGGGTTCACGCAACGACGAGTACCATTTCCGCGCAAGCGAATGGCATGGTGCTGCAGATTGCCAAGGGTGCAGATGTTACCCATGACGGTTCGGACAAGCAGACCACTGCCAGCTCCACTGGTCACGAAATCAGCCCTTCATCGACGAACGATGCGCAATCGTGGTTTGTTCCCAAGTCCTGGCAGGGCACCGATGTCTCCGGTTACCAGAAGGCTAACACGGACGCTACCGGCAAGTACACGCTGACGAGCGGCACCGATTCCTACTATGCCTACGTCGCCGCCGACTACACTCTCTACACCGTGACGAACACGGGTATCGCAGATGTTTATCTAGACGGCACGAATCCTGTCACCATCAAGCCCTCCGACAGCGCGACAACGGAATGGTTCAACAAGATTAAGGGTAGCCTGCGCGTCGGCATTGTTATTGATGACGAGCTTAAGGTCGTTTATGCTCCCGTTGAACCTTCGACTACTGAGCATGGCAACGATGCCTCCTCAACAACCGGTTGGAGTTGCGTCGCAGCCGAAGGAACGGCAACGCAAGCGCCGACATACGCGCATGTTGCCGGCAAGAGTTTGATTGACCAGAACGGCGGCGATTGGGCCGCCACCGGATCAAGCGACTCTTATTCCAAACCTGCTGGAGCAAATCCGAAAGCCATCGCAAAGAATGTTGACTACGATGGTACGAACATGAAGATCGTCATCTGGATGGAAGGTACCGACTCCGACTGCCAAAACTGGTCCGAGCAGGACAAGAACACCGCTGCTCCGACCTTTGACGTCACCGTAAGCTTGGTCGGCATCGTTCCTGATTCCAAGTAGTACAAGCGCTACAGTAGTTTGAATAGAAAACGAGGGCCAGTTCAGTCTTGAACTGGCCCTCGTTTGTTTATGCCAAAAAGCGGTTTGGCTACAACCCGTACACCTCAGCCATGGCCTCGCCGATGCGATGGGGGACACCCGTGACCAGGGCGTTACCCATGCAAAAGGCTCGATGGCCATCGGTCATGCCGGTGTCGGTCCAGCCCTTCGGGAATCCCTGGAGCTGATCGAGCTCGTCGGGGACAAGGCGACGGAAACGACCGTCGGGGCACTCGATGACATGCTTGAAACGGCTGGCTCCCGTCCCGCCTTCGCCCGTGAGAATCGTGCGGCTCGGTTTATCGATGGCATCCGGGAAACTCATGGCTCCCTCGGAATACGTGTACGTAAAGCCCGTCTTCTTATTGGTGCGCTCTTCGCGCTTACTGCCCTTAAGGTAGCGCCAGTCGGGAAGCTTTTCGTCAGAGATGTAGAACTGCTCTGGAACAAGTGCCTCATCGACAAGCACATCGCCAAGCACGCGGCGCTCGCCGTGATAGTCCTCAGTGAAGTCGCACGTCAGAACATGACAGCCCTGCATGACGCCAGCGTTTTTGAACTGCGATGTCTTTTGACCAACGCCAAAGCGAGTCGAGTTCTCGTAAGGATCAGGTAGGACATCGAGCTCGGCCATTTCGTCGGGATAGATGGCGGGGAAGGCCTTTGCCATAACGCCGTTACGCATGCGATTGGCAAGATCGACCTTGCTGGCGTTCTTCTCGCAGAAGATGTAAACGCGCTTGCGGCGCTGGGGAAAGCCGTATTCCGCAGAGTTGACCACACGCCATTCGACGGTGTAATCGAGATCGGCGAGGCAGCTCAAGATGATGGCGAAGTCGCGACCGCGCTGAGATGCGGGCGACTTGAGCAAACGGTCAACATTCTCAAAGAGACCGAAGCGGGGTTTTTTCATCTCGAGAAAGTGATAGATGTCCCACCAAAGGACACCCTTCTTGCCTTCGATACCGTGCGCTTGATTGAGCGGACGTGCAACAGAGTAGTCCTGGCAGGGGAAGCCGCCGACGACCATTTGTACGTCGGGGATTTCAATCTCGCCGGCCTCAGCCTGCTCCAATACCTTATTGATATCTTCGTTGACAACGGAATCTTCGCCAAAGCGGTCCATGTAGCAACGGGCTGCGAACTGACGGGACTTGGTTCCGGGCGGCTCCCACTGGTTGGCCCAAATGGTATGGAAGGGGCCGGCGGGCTTCATGTAAAACTCGGGATGACGCGGGTCGGCATAGCCTTCGAGGCCCAGCCGAAATCCGCCGACGCCCGCAAAAAGCTCGGCAATGTTAATCTCAGACACGTTTCTCCAATCGCTGCTGTGTCCGTTTATGGTGCTCACAACAATAACCGATCGAGCGGACAAGATCAAGCCCTCAATTTCATGGAGGAAAATGCTGCTCTGAACTACCATGGGGCTAACGGCGACTTTCGGAGGTACACCATGTCAAAGAAGCACCTCGATTTCAAGCGCATGCTTGACGATACTGATTTTTCTGACCCCTCAAGCATTGAACGCTATGCTGCTAATCTTGACGGCATGACGTTTCGCGATATTCTTGAGCTTTGCATTGCGCCGGAGGGGGAGAGTGCGCCCAAGGACTTCGGGTCCAAGAAGTACAAGGGTGGCATGGGAACCCTTATCGAGGAGCGTTACTTTGGCTACAAGGCCAACAGCGATGATCGGCCGGATTTTCCCGAGGCAGGCGTCGAACTCAAGGCAACGTGCTTCGATGTGCTCAAGAACGGTCGCAAATCTGCCGGCGAGCGCCTCGTTCTGACGATGATTCCTTACGATCGCCCGGTGTCACTCGATTACGATAGTTCGCATCTTAAGACCAAGCTCAGCAATATCCTGCTTATCTACTACGGCCGCGACCGCTCGATCGACAAATACGACCAGCGCATTGAGCGTGCAGTTATGGTTCATCTGCCCGAAGAGGACATGAAAATCATTCGCGCCGACTACGAGAAGATCATTTCGTACATTCAGGATGGTCGCGCGGATGAGCTGTCGGAGGGTATGACGACCTACTTGGGCGCCTGCACAAAGGGCGCAACCGAAGCGACGATGTGGGTTGACCAGTATTACGAGCATCTCAATACCGATACAGGCGAGATTGAACGCCGCCGCGCAAAGCGTCGCGCCTTTTCACTCAAGCGCTCGTATATGGACTACGTGCTTCATACCTACGTGCTCGGTGCCCCGCGTGTTGGCGAGAGCATCGTTCGGGCTGCGGACGAGTCCACGGATTTCGAAAGCTGCGTAACTGGTCTTATCGAGCGTCACTATGGCGAAACCGATCGCCAAATTGCGGAGCAGTACGGGTTGGAGTACACGGGCAATAAAGCGCAATGGACAACGCTCGTTTATCGTATGCTCGGTATTAAAAGCAATGCCGCCGAGGAGTTCGTTAAGGCCGGGATTAACGTCCGTGTTTGTCGCGTTAATAAGAGGGGGCACATCGAGCAGGCAATGTCTTTCCCTCCGTTTGAGTTTAAGCAGTTAATCAACGAGGAGTGGGAGACGTCTTCCTTCCGTGCGCGCCTTGAGACCAACCGTTTCTTCTTTGTCGTGTTCCGTGAGGACCACGAGGGGGAGTGGCGTCTTGACCGCTGCCTATTCTGGGCAATGCCGGCAAACGAAATCGAGGGTCCCGCAAAGGCCTGCTGGGATGAGATGCGAAAGGTCATTCGCGAGGGCGTTGAGCTCAATCCGTATCGGGATGCAAGCGGAAAGCTCAAGGTGACCAACAATCTGCCCGGTATGGCCGACAATCCAATTGTTCATGTTCGCCCGCATACGTCAAAAGCTGCGTACAAATTCGCCGATGGAACTGAAATCGGCGATATTACGAGGAACGCCTACGAGCTGCCCGACGGACGCTGGATGACCAAGCAATCGTTCTGGTTCAACAAGGGCTATCTGGAACATATTCTGGGGCTGTAATCCCTCGAGCCCGCAACTCAGCTACCTGCGCATACTCGATTTTCGAGGAATTCCACACTCGATTTCCGAGGATAACTGGACTCGATTTTCGAGTTTTGCCCTACAGGTAAATCCCCTCGCACAGGGTTTTGTGGAACTGGGTGTGGTGGTCGCGTGCCCAGGTGAAGAGCGCCTGGTCAAAGTTGTCCTGACTGTCGGGGATGCCGTAGACGCCGGCGACTTCCACGCGCACGAACTCCAGCGCGGGCAGCTTGTTGATGGCCGTGAGTGCAAACGGCGACGTGGGCTCCTCGAACAGGTAATGGCTGCCTTGCAGCGCGCCGCAGCCGGCGCAGGTGCTGGAGAGCGATACGGTCTTGGTGGTGCGCGACGTTACGGGCTTGTAGCCGCAGCGCTCGCGCAGGTAGTCGCGGATTTCGGCCGGCACGCAGCCCAGCGCGGGGACGATGGCCACGGCGTTGGCGCGGGCGGTGTCGATCGCGATGTGGCCCACGTCGTCCATGGCAAGCGCAGCGCTGAGCGCAGCCTTGCTGCCCGAGTCCTCGGCCACCCGATACGGAATGCCAAAGGCCGCGACCGTCGTCTGCTCGTGGCACTTCCAGCATTCGCGCTTGCCCAGCACCAGGTAGATGTAGGGTGCGCTGGGGTCGGAGCGATCCACGCCGGGCAGCCACGCGGCAAAGGGCTCGGGGTTGACGCCATCGGGCACGTACCAGATCTTTTTGATCCGGTCCCACTTGGCGCCCAGGGCTTTGGCCTCGTCTTTGTGCAAAAAGGGAACATCGAGCTCGGTGCGCATGGCGGCTCCTTTGTGCGGCTTGTGGTGCATGTGCTCCAAGGATACCCCAGCGGCGGGTGCGTGGTCGCTAAACGAGCATTTCGACCGTCCGAGAAGTCGCGGAGCATTTTGGCGAGTGCGTGCCGTCAAGCAAATGGGCAAGCAAATGGTCAGCTTTTGGTCAGTTGAGCGGCAACCTTGCCAAAAGCTTGACGGATTTGCATTTAGACGTCGACGAATGAACACTTTGGACGCGCCTCGGCAAAAAACTGCTGGTCGTTTGCCGAAAACTCGCCAGGGTCGCGAGCCGCCGCCGACGCGCGTGCTATCTTCGCGCCATGGGGTACTTTATCGTTTCACATAACGCTGCGCTGGCGCTTTTGGCGCACATCCCGAACCCGCGCTTTGGGGATTCGGAACCAGAGGTCGTGTCGATCGCGGGCGCCTGCGCGCTCTGTGACCAGGAGGCGCAGGAGGTTATCGATCGCTATGACCTGGGAATCGAAACGCTGGATTTGCTGGTGCCGACGCGCGCCGACCGCCGGCGGACCAAGCACGTTAAGACGCACCTGTGCACCAACGAGCTCCCCGCGGGTTCGTTTATCTCGCTGGGCCACTGGAGAGGCGACCTGGATGCATACGTGTGCTCTCCCGAGCTGGCGTATTTGCAGGCCGCCCATGAAGGCGATGCGGCGGCGGCCATCTATGCCGGCTATGCCATGACATCGGACTACCGGCTGGACAACCTTGCTCCCGGCGGGGTGACCAGCAGGGATGCGGGCATGCGCGATGGAAAGCTCACGACCAAGGAGCACATTGCGGCGTACCTTGACCGGGTGTCAAAGGTGAGAGGCGCCGCCAAGGCGAAGGCGTTGCTTCCGTACGTGGAAGAGGGTTCAAGGTCTCCAAGGGAGTCGGGGCTTTGCATGTTTATGTCGCTGCCTGCGCATTACGGCGGGCTTGCGCTAGGCAAGGCCAAGCTGAACAAGAAGTACTTCATTCGCGACGGTTACAACGATGGGCGCAACCGCAAGCTGCGCGTGTTGGAGCGCACGCCCGACATCACGCTTACGGCGAAAGCAGAGGTGGGCCTGGATAAAGTAAGGGCTGGCTTGCTGCCCGAGGTGCTTACCGCGCTGGTCGATTACGACAGCGACGCCATCCATGATGGAAGCGAGAAAATCCACAAGGATGCCGAGCGCCGCAACGAACTGCAGATGCTCAATGGGGTCGCGTACTTTACGGTGACGACTGACCAGGCGAGCGACTACGAAAAGCTCGTTCGCCTGTGCGAGCGCGTCCGGCGCAAGCTGCATCGTCGCAAGCGTCCCATATTTTACAAGCCCATGACCGAGGAAGCGCGATATTTGGCACAGGCGCGCGCCGAGACAAAGCGGTTTAAGCTCTGGCAGACCGTTATTGAGGCACGTCAGCATTGGTAAGTGGGCCTTTGGCGGCGGAGGGGGTGCTGCCGTATTGAAGGTGAATGGTTTCCCGCGAAGTGAGCGAGTGTTTTTGGACCCCCGAAGCATCCACACTTTTTGGCGCCAAAACCGCAGGATTCTAACGACAAAACCGCAGGAAATGAGCCGCCAAAAGTGTCGATGATCCGAGGGTTCATTTTGGCTCGTTCACTTCGCGGGAAACCATTCACCCTCGATTTGCGGGGGTCACCCGGATATGGCTGCGAGGCCCATTCGGGCCTGATCGGGGCGCTCGCTGGGGTTGTTTGGGCGGCTTTGGGCTTGGTTGGGGTGGTTGCTGGCGTTGTCGAAGCGGTTTTGGGTGCCGCGACGCCCTCTTGGCTTGGCGGCGTAAAACAAAACAGCTCAGAGGCGAAGCCTCTGAGCTGCGAACATTTGGTGGGCGTTAGAAGATTTGAACTTCTGACCTCTTCCGTGTCAGGGAAGCGCTCTCCCCCTGAGCTAAACGCCCGATCAAGGGTGCGCGAGTGCGCAGGAAATAATATAACGGAGCTCCCACCCGGTGGCAAGAACTATTTTAAAAAACTGGTGATTTGTGGCCCCATCGGAGCCCGCCGCAGCGCGAACAGCACGCGAAAAGTCCCGTTTGTACCCCCGATGAACTGCACGTTCGCGTAAAATAACTCCATTATGGGCAAATGGTGCCCAGGCAGTTTACAACGCGGCAAATGAGGGAGGGGCATGTCGGACGCGCAGTCGCTGCGAAAACAGTTCAATCGCATGCTCGCCACGTTGCTGGTGGCGCTTGCTGCTGCCGGAGCCGTAACGTATGCCTGGTACATCTACAACGCCAACCGCCATATCACCGACGTCAAGATGGCCGCGGGCACGGGTGTGACCTTCCTTATCTCCAACGAATACGACGGCGAGTACAAGACCAACGCCGGTTTGAGCTTTGCGGGCCTGCTCGATCCCGTCTCGACCGACAACGTACTCAACGGCTTCCAAAAGGTAACGGGCTTTACCGGCGGAACCACGCAGGACTCGCTGTTTGCCAGCATGTTTGGTGCCGCCGAGCATTCCGATTACTACAAGACTTCCCTGTACCTGGCCACCAACTCGGCCGCGACCGACGTGTACCTGTCAGGCATCGACTTTACCGAGCAGGACCCGGCAAACCCCATCTCCACCGCCCTGCGTGTGGGACTGGTTACCTATGCTCCAGGGCAGGGCGACACCGTGACGGGCCAGTACATCTTTGAGGTCTCGGGCGAGCACAATCCCCAGGCGCGCTACAACACGCTCGACGGCAAGGATGCCGGCGAGAACGAGCAGAACCACCTGGTGCTCGACAGCACCCGTTCCGATGGCGCCACGGTCCATTTTGACCAGCTGACCAGCGCACACTTCTGCGATTACAACGAAGACACCGGTATCGTGGGCCTCAAGGAGGCTACGACCAAGATCTGCAGCTTGCCCGCCGCTGCCAAGGGAGCCAACCGTAGCACGCCCGTGCGTGTGGATGTATACGTGTGGCTCGAAGGCTGCGACCCCGACTGCACCAACAACCTGGCCACCACCAGCCTGCAATCGCTGGCGCTGCGCTTTGCCGGCAAGCGTTCGTAAGGGGGCCAGGGATGAGTGCATCGAACATCAAAGATGTCCTAAGCTCGCGCCGTCGCATGGTTGCTGCGGCCGCATGGATGCTGGTGCTGGTGGCCGCCCTGAGCGCCGCCACCTACGCCTGGTTTAGCAATTCGCGCTACACCAACGTGACGCCCGTGGCGCACACGGTAAGCGACGAGGGCTCCGACTTGCAGATTGGCCTTTCGGCCAACGGGCCCTGGGACACAACGGCAACGCTTGCCGCCGCCGACAAAACGCTCTATCCCATCTCGACGGCAGACCTTTCCCGTTTTTGGCGCGGCACCTTCCAAAATGCCGCGGGTATCACGACCGACTATGCCGACTGCACTGCGCAGCTGGACGACTACGCCCTTTCGGGCACGCTGTACCTTAAGGGCAGCGATAGCGCGCTCAACGTGTACCTGTACCAGGGCCAGATGGGCATGACGAGCGACCCGCAGCTGCTGGCCGCACTGCGCCTGGGCTTGGTGATCACGACTGCGTCGGGCACGCAAACGCATATCTTTACCTGTGACGACTTGGGCAATACCGCAGGCGCCACCAACAGGCGCACCACGGCGCAGGACGGCGCGGTCGTAGCGGGTGCCGCCTCGGGCTGGAGCTACACCGCCGACCCGGCCCGCGCTATTAGTTCTTACAGCATGGATGGCACCGGTGACACGCCCACGCCGCGCGCGGGCGCCACGCCCATCTGCACGCTGGCCGCCAACGAGGTGGCAAGCGTTCGCTACGTTGTATACATGGAAGGCTGCGACGCCAATTGCATCGACGAGGCCCAGGCCCGCGATGTGGTGCTGCAGCTTGCCTTTGCTGCGGCCAAGGCGTAAGGGGGCGAGCGACGTGAAAGATCAGAAGCGCATGCCAGCAGATAGCTGCGAGGCCAAAACCCAGAGCGAGAGCCCCGCGGTTCCCTCCAGCGTAGCCGCCGAGTGCCAGGTCCTCGAGGGCGCTGCCGCCCGCCGCCACGCTCGCCACGCGCGTGCCTACATCGCGCTCGTTATGGTGGCGCTCGCCGCCACCTTGGGCGCCGCGACCTACGCCTGGTTTACCAACAACATGAAGGTCAACACCAATTCGGTGAGCGTGCACAGCGACACGTCCAAGCTGGTGCTGGAGCTGGGCGACGCCGATCGCGGCAGCTGGTCGCAGCAGGGTGATGTTTCCCTGACTTCCAATGCGACTGGCGCCGTGACGCTCTATCCGGTCTCGACCTTCGATCTCAACGGCTTTGCTGCCTGCGCGCAAAACAACTCCGCCGGCGATGCCACGGTGTTTGAGCAGGCAAAAGACAACGGCTCCGCGTTCTACCACGGCTGGATCAATCTGCGCCCCACCATTACCGGAACGGGCGCCAGCAAAGTAAAGGGTAAGGTCAGCTTGTATCTGGCCGAGTCGTTGGTTCCCCAGGGTGTCGATGCCGAGCTGCTGCGCGCGGCTCGCGTGGGCATAAAGATCTCGAGCGGCAACCAGGTGCTTGCCACCAACATCTTTGAACTCGACGGCTCCGATAGTGGTCACCGCGCCGAGCACCCGGCGACTGTCCCTGCAGGCCTGGCGGGCTACACCGAGGGCATGCTCCTGGGCTGGCAAAACGGCCAGCTCGCTTGCGGTGCCAACGTGACACAGGACCCGGCCGCCTTTACGCTGGACACGAGCGAGACGGCCGAGCGCCCACAAAACACGCTCGCCACACTGGGGCTTGGCCAGACCTATCGCCTGGACATCTATTACTACATCGAGGGCACCGACCCCGATAGCGCCGACTACCTGCATCAAGACCCGGGCACCCTGCACCTGGCCCTCTTTGCGACCCTGGACGGTGAGTAGCCATGACGCGTAAGCAACCCGCCGCCAACTGCACGCCCGCCACCGGCAAGCCCAACGCCGCCGCGCCCGCCGACACCGACCTGCGCCGCAAGCTCACCACCACCGTGGTACTGGTACTGTTTGCCCTGGTGGCGATAGCTATGGCAACCTTTGCCTGGTTTTCCATCGCCGATAGCGCCAAAACCCGCATGCTCATGATCGACGCCAACGCCGACGGTTCGCTGCGCTTTGACCTGGACGAGCATGCCACGTTCGACGAATACGTCCACAGCCTGGGCTTCGACCAGATCTCGGCACGCATCGCCAGCGAAAAGGGCGTGGACATCGACGCATCCAAGCTCAAACCCGTCACCACGAGCGACTACCAGACCTTCACCTTCGAGGACGGCTCCACCGCTGACCCCGCCACCGGTGTCTACCTGGAGTTCACGCTGCACTTTATGAGCAGTACGGACCTGCGCGTTCGCCTGACCGGGCAGGACGGCGACGGTGGCGCGTCCGGCACGCGATTTAGCTCCGACACGCAGGGCATGGCCAGCGCCATGCGCATGAGCTTTACCGCCGACGGCCACACCTGGGTCTACAACCCCAACGGAGGCGGGGGCTCGTCCGGTTCGGCCACCGTCTTTGGGCTCGACTCGGGAGTAGCGAACGCGGCCAGCGACATGTTCGACCTAATAAAAGATACGGACAAGCCGGTAACCGTTCGCATATGGCTCGAGGGAACGGACCCAAATTGCACTAATATGCTAAAGGGAGCTAACTATTCGGTTTCGATGCGCTTTGAGGGCATCGAGGAACAGTAGATATGCACGGCGGCCATCGGGCCGCGCACGACCTAGTCAGACACGGTAGTAAGGGACATCATGCAATCTGTTAAAAAGGCCGCATCCATCGCACTGAGCGTCGTCATGTGGATCATCATCCTGGTGGCGGCCCTGTACGCGTTTACCACGCTCGCCACGCGCGAGGACGGCAGCGTCTCGGACATCGCCGGCTTCACCCCGCTCGCCGTACAGTCCGACTCCATGGCGCCCACGTTTAACAAGGGCGACCTCATCGTCACCAAAAAGTGCGACACCTCCAAGCTCGAGGTGGGCGACATCGTGACGTTCCACACCATTATCGACAACGAGTACGCGCTCAACACGCACCGCATCGCCGCCATCGACGAGGTCAACGGCATGCGCAGCTTTACCACCAAGGGCGATAACAACGACGTGGCCGATACGCACATCATCAGCGACGGCGATATCGTGGGCAAGTACGTGTTCGCGCTGCCGCAGATGGGCAAGGTCATGGACTTCCTGTCCAGCTCCATGGGCTTCCTCATTGTGATCGTGCTGCCCATGCTGCTGTTCTTTATCTACCAGGTGTATCACCTCATCGTGGTGGGCATGAACCTTAAGCGCGCTATGGCCGAGGAGGACCGCCTGGCCGCCGCGGCTGCCATCGTGGACGCCGAGGGCAAGGGTGACACTACCGTCACGGCCGATAACGCCGCCGAGCAGCTTGCCCAGGCCGAGGCCAAGCTCGAGGAAGCCCGTCGTCTGAAGGCCGAGGCCGAGGCGGCGATGAACGCGACCAAGCAGGAGGGTACCGACGGTGAGTGAGTTTCTGGGATTTGCCTGGGAGCTGCTGGCAAAGGTTGTCTACAACGTCGTTGCCGTTGTGAGCTCCATCCTTAACCTGCTGGTGTTTGGCTGGGTTGAGTACTTCAACATCTTTATGACCTACTTCACCACGTTTGACCTGGTGGGCAAGATCGGCGCGGTCATTCTGTTTGCCATGCTCATCGCAGTCCCCGTGCTGATTGTGGCCATTCTGATCCACCACTACCGCATCAACCGTCGCCTGCATCGCGACGACACGTCCAACAAGGCGCTCTATCGCGAGATCGGCCGCCTGAACAAGCAGGTGCTCGACCTGATGGACGAGAAGAACAAGCTGCTGGCGCTCAAGGTCAATGCCATGGGCGGTACCAAGCAGATTCCGTACGTGGGTGCCTCGGCCCTGGCCGACGACCACCTGCCCACGGTGGGCAACGTGGTGGGCGCCGCTGCGGGCGCCGGTGCGGCTGCTGGCGAGGGCGCTGCGGCGACGGCCGTCATGTCGGGCAACGCGTCGCTCGCGCTCGATGGCGAGGGCGTCAAGGATGCCGCGGCCGCCATGGCCAAGGCCACCGTTGAGGCCAAGACCCTTGCCGAGGAAAAAGAGATCGCCCAGGCCAACCGCTTCCCCAAGCTGTCCCTTGTGGACCTTAAGTACCGCGACTGGGAATCGCCGGCCTACGACGATGCCATCTCGCTGGAGGACTTTGTCGACAGCTTCCGCGCGTTCGCCTGCAGCCAGATGAAGCTCTACTACACGCCTGAGGTCATCCGCCGCTTTGTGGCCGGCATGGCCGCCTCCAAGCTACTGATCCTGGAGGGCATCTCGGGTACTGGTAAGACCTCGCTGCCCTACAGCTTTAGCCGCTATCTGGATAACCCCGCGACCATCGTGTCGGTGCAGCCGAGCTTCCGCGATCGCACCGAGGTGCTGGGCTACTTTAACGAGTTTTCCAAGCGCTTTAACGAGACCGAGTTCCTCCGCGCCGTGTACGAGGCGGGCCTGCGCCAGGACCCGTCCATGATCGTGCTCGACGAGATGAACCTCGCCCGCGTGGAGTACTACTTTGCCGAGATCCTGTCGGTGCTCGAGATGCCCAGCCACGACGAGTGGGTACTCGATCTGGTCCCCACCCAGTGGGCCGCCGATCCCAAGGCTCTGCACGACGGCAAGCTCACCATCCCCGACAGCCTGTGGTTCATCGGCACGGCCAACAACGACGACTCCACCTTTACCATCACGGACAAGGTATACGACCGCGCGATCCCCATCGAGCTCAACGAGCGCGCCGATGCGTTTGAGTGCGAGCCGCACGAGCGCGTGCACGTGACGGCCGACCACCTGCAGTATCTGTTCCAGAAGGCCAAGGTCGAGTACGTGATCGACGACGAGCTGCTCCAGAAGATGCACAAGCTGGACCAGTACCTGCAGACCCGCTTTAAGCTGGCCTTTGGTAACCGTATCATCAAGCAGATGTACGACTTTATCCCCGTGTACGTGGCGTGCGGCGGCACCGAGCTGGGCGGTATGGACTACATCATCGCCCGCAAGGTGCTCAAGAAGTTTGAGTCCATGAACGTGAGCTTTGTGCGCGACGAGATGAAGGGCCTGATCGAGTACATCGAGAAGACCTTTGGCGAGGGCGGCCTGCCCGATTCCGTCATGTACCTGCAGCGGATCCAGAACTTTTACTAATGCTGTAAGCGCGGGGCGGCGTGATGTCGCCCCGCCCCTTTCCGATCGATCCAATCTATGGAGTAACCCATGTCCGAGACCATTCAGGACCTCTATACCAGCTTCTCCGAGCAGATGGAGCCCATCCAGGAGGACAGCCGCTACTTCCGCTATCTGTTTGAGATGGCGCAGGCCTCGGGCACCACGATCGAGCAGCAGCGCGAGGAGCTCGTCAAGGTGGTGGACGAGGAATGGATCAGCATGATCGAGGACTCGCTCGACGCCATCAACACCATTATCGAAAAGCCGCGCCGCTTCATCACCACCGAGGAAGAGGTAGTGCCGGTTTCGCTCGCAAAAAAGATCAGCGCCGACAGTGTCCGTCATCTGAGCCAGAACACGCAGTTCCTGGCGCCGAGCGACGATGGCAGCGTCCACCCCACGCGCATCCTCAACGTCAATACCGTCGAGACGTACGACCTGTACGAGAACCGCTTTATCTACCATCTGATTCAGCGCTTGCTGACGTTTGTGGATAAGCGTACCGACGTGATCTTTTGGTCGACGGGCAACGAGATCCGCAACCGCTTTAAGATGCACAGCAAGATCGACGATGCGTACGAGGAGATCGAGTACAACGTCGAGATGACGGTCAAGAACCGCCAGAGCTTTGCCGAGAACGACGCCGACAACATGGACGTTTTTATGCGCATCGACCGCGTGCGCCGCCTGGTCATGGCGCTGCGCGGCGCGTCGTTCTGCCAGATCATGAACGGGTGCAGCGCGGTCCGCAGCCCCATTCAGCGCACCAACCTCATCATGAAGGACCCCAACTACCGCAAGTGCTACCAGCTGTGGCAGTTTATGGAGCGCTACGACAAGGTGGGCTACAACATCGACGTGCAGCAGCAGGCGCTGGCGTTCGACGACGAGTATATGGTGCAGATGTACACCAACCTCATCAACAACTACACCGTCTTTAAGAGCCTGACCGATGATGAGCGCAACCTGCAGGAGCTCGAGAGCGTGCAACACGCGCCGGTGGCGCCCAAGTTTATTAAAGAGATTAAAGAGGTGCAGGTCGATAGCCCCGACCTTCCCGACGTTGAGGTCCGCCGCGTGTTTGTGGAGGAGGTCACGCAGGCCCAGCTCGATGCCGAGCAGGCGCTGGCCGAGGCGCGCGAGCAGATTGAGGAGCTGCAGGGGCAGGTCAAGTCTTGGAAGGTGCAGGCGCACGCGTTGACTGACGAGCGCGATGATCTGGCCGATGAACTGGACGAGGCCAAGACGCGCGAGCTGGCGTTGACACAGCGCGCTCAGATGGCCGAGGCTGATGTTGAGGAGCTGCGCGGCTCGCTGGAGGATGTCGAGGCGGGCAAGAAGGCTGCCGAGGCCGACGCTGTCGAGGCGCGTGAGACCGCGGCGGCGCAGCTTGAGCAGATGCGCGCCGAGGCCGATGCCGAGGTGGCTGCCGCCCGGGCAGACGCGGACGCCAAGGTTGCTGCCGCCGAGCAGGCGGCTTCCGAGCAGGTCGCGCAGGTTAAGAGCGATGCTACTGCGGCCCTGGCCGCCAAGACGGCGGCCGACGCTGCCGAGCTGCAGGCCACCAAGGACACTGCTGCGGCCGAGCTCGCCGCCGTGCGCGAGGCCTCTGCCAAGGAGATGGCCGAGCTGCATGCCAAGTTGGACGCCGCCAAGCTGCAGATCGAGGAAGTGCAGCTGACGGCCGAACGCGATGCTCGCGCCGCGCAGGAGGCGGCCGACGCCTCGGCAGCCGCTGCGGACCAGAAGCTCGCCGACACCGTTGCCGCGGCTGAGGCGAAGGTCTCCGCCGCCCAGCAGGCCGCCGATGCCGCAATCGATGCTGCCCGCGTTGCCGCCGACTCTGCCGTTGAGCAGGCTGCGGTGGATGCCAACGAAAAGGTCGCCGCCGCTGCCGCCGAGCGCGACACCGCCACGCGTGCCGCCGAGGAGGCCCGTGCCGACGCCGATGCACGCATTGCCGCGGCCGAGCTCGAGGCGGGGGAGCGCATCGAGCAGGAGGTCGCCGCCGTCCGTGCCGCTTGCGAGCGCGAGGTCGAAGCTGCTCGCGCGGAGATGCAGCAGCGCCTGGACGCGCTGGCGCAAGAGCTGGAGCGGGCCGAGCGCAACCGTGAGCGTGCCGAGCGCCGCGCCGAGGGCAACAGCCTGTCGCGCTATCTGCTGGCCCGCTTGCGCGGCGAGGCTGGCGAGGGCGTGGCCACCGCGCCTGACGAGGATGGCGCTTCTGCGGCGGATGCCACCGAGGCCGAGGTCGCTGCCGACCCCGAGACTTCCGCAAAGGACGACGACAAGTGATGAAGCACGTGCTCCGCGTGATCAACGTGCTGGCGACTGTGGTGATCCTCGTCGCCTTTGTGGTGCTGCTGCGCACGGTGTTCACGCCCGCCGGCGAGATCCCCACCATCATGGGCTACGGCTTTATGCGTACGCTGACCGGCTCGATGGAGCCGGCGATTCCCGTGCACTCGTTTATCGTCGTCGATACCGACAACAGCCAGGCCTACCAGGTGGGCGATATCATCACCTTCCATTCGTCCGATGACGTGCTGGAGGGTTCGCTCAACACGCACCGCATCGTATCCGTGGAGGCCGCGTCCGACGGCTCGCCGGTCTACCACACCAAGGGTGACGCCAATCCGGTCGAGGACGCCGCACCCGTGCCCGCCGCCGATGTTGTGGGCCGCGTGGTCTTTGTCTCGGCAGGCCTGGGCGTTGTGGTGTCGCTGCTCACCAATCCGCTGCTGTTCTTTCCGTTTATCGTGGTGCCGTTGATCGCGCTGCTGGTGCTCGAAATTCGCCATATGGTTAAGGCCACGCAAGATGTGGCGCGTGCCGAGGACGAGGCCGCCCTGCGTGCTGCCGTGGAGCAGATTCGCGAAAAGCGCCGTCGCGAGCAGGAGGGTCAGGACGACGCCAAGGACCCAGGCGATGACGATCGTGCCCAGGATAGTGCGGAAGCCGACCCCGACGTCCTCGACGATTCCAACCGCTCGGCATAGCGCGTCTGTGCCTTTCGTCCCTGCAATTTGGACGCCTATAGATGTTCCGAATCGTCTGCTTTTTCATGCCGATATTCGTGCTACAGTTTGAGCGCTTTGTTGCCAATTGATTTCGGGGGAGTGGAATGGAACAGGAGCGCGCAGCGCAGCATGCACGCGAAAAGGCTTCGGTACCGGTGACGGCGGCGGCCGATTTTGTCGTGCCCGAGGGAACTGACGAGCTGAGCCGCAGCACCCGCCGCGCATGGCGCGACCGCCTCAACGACGCCCAGACGCGCAAGATGGCCCTGGGTACACTCGCCGCGTTTGCCGGCGGTACGTTTTGGGGTTTTTCCGGCACCAGCGCCAGCTACCTCTTTGACGTGTGCCATATCGAGACGTTTTGGCTGATGAGCGTGCGCCAAGTTATCGCTGGCCTGCTCTTTATGTTCGTCGTGCTCAGAAAAGACCGCGACCGCTTGATCAAGCTGTGGACTACCCCTGCCGATCGCAAGCAGCTCATCCTATTTACGATTTTTGGCCTGCTGTTCAACCAGCTTTGCTATCTGTCAGCCGTGCGCCTGACCAACGCGGGCACCGCGACCGTCTTTCAGTGTCTGCAGCTGGTGGTCGTCATGGGGTATGCCTGCGTCACCGCGCATCGACTGCCGCGCACGCGCGAGGCGCTTGGCATTTTGCTCGCCTTAGGCGGAACGTTTTTAATTGCCACGGGCGGCGACCCTAGTACGCTCAGTATCTCGCCAATGGGCCTGCTCGCGGGCCTTTTGTGCGCAGTGGGCGGTGCCTGCATAGCAATCATCCCTGCCGGAATCCTCAACAAATACGGCAGCTCGGTCGTCACGGGCTCGGCCATGCTTTCGGCGGGAATCGTGATGAGCATCTTTACCCAGCCGTGGGCGCATATGCCGGCGCTCGGCCCCTCGGGTGTCGGCGCGCTCGCGATATTTATTGTGGTGGGGTCGTTCTTCGCCTATATGTTCTACATGCAGGGCGTTAAGGAGATTGGCTCGGTGCGCGCGAGCCTTCTTGGAACCATGGAGCCGGTTTCGGCCACCATCACCAGCGCCCTTATGCTGGGCACGGTGTTTTTGCCCACCGACCTGGCGGGTTTTGCCATGATTATCGCGATGGTGTTTTTGACGGTATAGCTCACGCCGCTGCCAAGACGGAAAAGGTGTTGTGCCGCATTTTCGCCAATTGATGTCCGTGTCTGGAGTTTAGCTGTCGATGCTCAAAATGCCATAAACTAGTAACGTTATGGACTTTTTCATTGCGACTCAATTGCGAGGATTTCTTTATGGCTGGTAATCACTTTAAGGGCAGCGATAGCGGCCGTCCTGCAGTTCCGCCGCGTCCGAACGGGGCTGGTAAGGCCGGCACGCCGGGCGGCGCTGGACAGGGCGGTTCCGGTAAGCGCGTGTCCCCGGGCGAGACGGCGATGTTTACCGCTCTGTACGAGCAGTCTCAAAAGGCAAAAAAGACCGGCCGTGCAAGAGGGAATGTCTTTGCGGGCGGTGCAACCTCCGCGTCGCAGCCGAGCGGGGCTCCTTCGGTACCTGCGAACAACGCAGGTGCTGCCAACGCCGCAAATGCCGCCGGCAACGTTAATGCCGGCAAGGCCGCCAACAATACTCCCTCTGCCGGTGGCGCGGGGCTTACGGGTAACCTTGGTACGATTTACACCGGTGCCTCCGAGACTGGCACGTTCGCCCGCCTGGATGATAGCGGTGCCGAGTTTGCGGGCTCGGGTTCCAAGGAAGATTATTACGATTTTGGCTTGAACTACGGTAGCGACGCTTCGTCGAGTTCGACCTCTGACGGTCTGGTCCGTCATCGCCATCGCAAGGGCGAGCGCAAAAAGCGTCACACCGGCGCCATTGTTGCCGCTGTGGTCGCGGTGCTTCTCGTTGCGCTTGGCGCAAGCGGCTTTATGCTGCTTAACTCGGCAAAGACCGTAAAGAGCGAAGCGAAGGAGGCTGTCGAGATCGTCGGTGGCCTTAAGGACAAGGTCACGTCGGGCGATTTTTCGACGCTGCCTGACGACGCGAAGAAGATCGATGAGCTCTGCGACAGCATGAAGGCGGAGACCTCGAGCCCGCTGTGGACGGCGGCTTCGTTTATTCCGGTGTATGGCGGCGACATCAATGCGGCCCGCACCATGATCGACGCCCTGTCCGATGTCTCGAGCAACGCGCTGGTTCCCATGGCCGACAACCTTTCGCAGGCCACGCCCGGCAAGTTGTTTCAGGACGGCATGATTAACGTGTCCGCGCTGCAGGCCGTTGCCGATTCGCTTTCCGATAGCTCAAAGGTGTTCAAGAGCGCCAACGAGAAGGTCCAGGGCATTGGCGATACTCATATTTCCCAGGTGACCGAGCTGGTCGATAAGGCCAAGGACGGCTTTGCCACCCTCAACGGCGCGGTTGACGCGGCGGAGAAGGTCGCCCCCGTCCTTCCCCAGATGCTCGGTGCCAACGGCCAGACGCGCAACTACCTTGTGTACGCCATGAACAACGTCGAGATTCGTGCTTGCGGCGGCTTTGGCGGTTCGCAGGGCCTGATTTCGGTCACCGACGGCCAGATGTCGATTGGCGAGTTTGTTCCATGTATTGCGCTTGGCAAAGACGAGGCGGTTGAGAGCGTCGACGAAGAGGACGAGGCACTGTTTGGCGACCACAGTAACCTGTACAACTCTGGTAACGCGTATTCGCCCGATTGGCCCCGCAACTCGCAGCGTGTCGCCGCGCTGTGGAAGTCCCAGTATGGGCAGGACGTTGACGGCGTCGTGGGTATCGACCCGGTGTTCCTGCAGTATCTGCTGGGCCTCGTCGGTAATGTCTCGCTGCCCGACGGAACGGTTGTCGACGGCACCAACGCGGCGAAGGTCCTCATGCACGATGTGTACTGGAACTATCCGGTCGAGGAGTCGGACGGCATCTTTGCATCCGTCGCCAGCGCTGCCTTCGACAAGATTCTCGGTGGCATCGGCAACGTCGACGTTACAAAGCTTGTCGGTGCATTCGAGCGCGGTGCCGAAGAGGGTCGTCTGATTGCTTGGATGAGAAACGATGATGAGCAGAATGCCATCAAAGAGACGGGCATTGACGCTTCGCTGCCCGATCCGGATGATCCGAGTGCCGATCCCGTTGCCGGCGTTTACTTTAACAACCTGAGCTTCTCCAAGCTCGACTGGTATCTGAACGCCGACACGCAGATTGGCCAGGGCGTCAAGAACGGCGACGGCACGTGCTCCTATCGCATCACCGTTACCCTGACGAACATCATGACGCAGGAGGAGGCTGGCAAGCTGCCCAACTACGTTGCGGCGAGCGCACCCGATGCCGCGCGTGACGACGAACGCCTGAATGTCTCGTTGTTTGCACCGACGGGCGGCAACATTACTGATCTGACCGTCGAGGGCACCCAGTTTGGTCTTGGCGCCGCTACGTGGCATGGAATCCCCTTCTATTCGGGCACCGTTGACCTGCATGCTGGCGAGACGACGACGATCACGTATACGCTGACCACGTCGGCCGAGGCGGGGGACAAGCCGCTTACGCTGCGCCAGACTCCTACATGCCAGGCGGCTCGCGACAGCGCGGCGGCGTAGGGTTTTTCTGGTAGCGCAGATAATCGAGTACCATTTTGGGGCGGACAGACAATCTGTTCGCCCCTATTTTGTAAGGAGAGCGCATGAAGTACTTTGGCACCGACGGCTTTCGCGGTGAGGCCAACGTTGGGCTGACGGTAGAGCACGCTTATAAGATTGGCCGTTTTGTGGGCTGGTATTACGGCGCCAACCGCGAGCGCAAGGCGCGCGTCATCGTGGGCAAGGACACACGTCGCTCGAGCTATATGTTCGAGGCGGCGCTGGTGAGTGGCCTGGTCGCGAGCGGTGCGGACGCCTATATGCTGCACGTGATCCCCACGCCGGGCGTAGCGCATCAGACCGTGGAAGGCTGCTTCGATTGCGGCATCATGATCAGCGCGAGCCACAACCCATTTTGCGATAACGGCATTAAGCTCGTCAATAGCGACGGTTTTAAGATGGACGAGGACGTACTGGAGCTCATCGAAGACTACATCGATGGCAAGAGCGAGGTACCGCTGGCCACGGGCAACTACATCGGCGCCACGGTGGACTATATGCAGGGCCGCAACCGCTACATCGCTTCGCTCATCGCCAGCGCGAACTTTTCGTTGCAGGGCGTCAAGATCGGTATCGACTGCGCCAACGGCTCGGCTTCCTCGGTGGCCAAGCCGGTGTTTGACGCGCTCGGTGCCGACGTGCGCGCGATCAACGCCGCGCCCGATGGCTTTAACATCAACGTCGACTGCGGCTCCACGCATATGGAGCGCCTGCAGCGCCACGTGGTGGAGCAGGGCCTGGACGTGGGCTTTGCCTATGACGGCGATGCCGATCGCTGCTTGGCCGTTGACGAGCGCGGTCGCGTGGTAGACGGCGACCAGATCCTGTACGTGTGTGGCGTGTATCTGAACAAGCACGGTCGCCTTTCGGGCGGTACCGTGGTGCCGACGATCGCCAGCAACTTTGGTCTGGTCAAGTCGCTGGAGCTTGCCGGACTGAGCGCCGTGACCAGCGGCGTGGGCGACCGTCACGTGTATGCCAAGATGCGCGAGGGCGGCTACAGCCTGGGCGGCGAGCAGACGGGCCATACGATCTTTGGCGATATCGAGCGCACGGGCGACGGCATTATGACCTCGCTGCGCGTGATGGAAGTGATTCGTGCCGAGCGCGAGACGCTCTCGCAGCTCACGGCTCCGTGCAAGCTGCTGCCGCAGGCGCAGGTTGCCGTGCGCGTAGCGGATAAGGACGCCGCGCTCGAGAACATGGGCGTGCAGAACGCCATCGCCGAGGCCGAGACTGCGCTGGCAGGCGAGGGCCGCGTGCTCGTGCGCAAGAGCGGAACCGAGTCGGTTATCCGCGTGCTGGCCGAGGCGCCCGACCAAGCATCCGCCGATGCCGCCATGAAGCGCATCGCAAGTGCTTTGGAAGCTCTTTAGTTACGCTGTTTTACCAAACCGCGTAACTGCTCGACGCTGCAAACGGCCCCAAGCGGCAATCTGACGTTCAATTTCACCCGGCACTTGGGGACGTTCCTATTGTGCCGGCATGAAAGGAACGTCCCCAAGTACCGGGTCTCTGGCTTAGATGAAAAGGGGGCGCCGCGGAACCAACCCGCGGCGCCCCCTTTGCGTTGGCGTGTCGCCTAAGCTTTACAGCTGATACAGCGTGGTGAACTTGTCCTGCAGGTAGCTGCAGTAGTAGCGGACATCGAACGCCATGCCGCAGGCGCCCTTGATGAGCTCCGGCGCGTCCTTGGCGCGGCCCCACTGCCAAATGCGCTCGCCCAGCCAGGCGCGGACGGGCGCCAGGTCGCCGCTCGCACAGGCGCCGTTAAGGTCGACACCGTCGCGGCACATGGCCGGCACAAACATGGCGTCGTAGGCGCTACCCAGTGCATACGTGGGGAAGTAGCCAAACGAGCCGCCGCTCCAGTGCGTATCCTGCAGGCAGCCGTGCGTGTCGTCGGGAACGGGAATGCCCAGGTACTCGTTCATAAAGCGGTTCCAAAGCGCGGGGATGTCCTTGGCCGTGGCCTCGCCGGCAAACAGCATGCGCTCGATCTGGTAGCGCACCATAATATGCAGCGGATAGGTGAGCTCGTCGGCCTCGGTGCGGATCAACGACGGCTGCGCGATGTTCACGGCGTGGTAGAGCGTGTCCTCGTCGACGTCGCCGTAGACCTCGGGTGCGTGGCGGCGCAGCACCTCGAGCAGCGGTCCCATAAAGGCGCGGCTGCGACCAACGGTGTTCTCGAAAAAGCGGCTCTGGCTCTCGTGGATACCCATGGAGGTGCCGCCCTCCAGGCAGGTGCGCGCATAGGCAGGATTGACGCCCAGCTCATACATGGCGTGTCCCGCCTCGTGGATGATGCTGTAGACGTTGGAGATGCAGTCGTCTTCGTAGATGTGCGTGGCGATGCGCGCGTCGCCCACCGAGAAGCCCTCGCTAAACGGGTGCTCAGTAAAGGCAAGCGTGGTGTCGTTCAGGTCCAGGCCGACGAGCTTCATAAGGTCGAAGCTCATGGCGCGCTGGGCAGCCTCGGGCACGCGGGCGTGCAAAAAGTCGGCAGCTGGCTGCTGGCCGCGCTCGCCGATGGCGTGCACGAGCGGAACGACCGTGGCCTTGACCTCATCGCAAAACGCGTCGAAGCTCTTGGCGGAAAGGCCACGCTCGTACTGGTCGAGCCAAACATCGTATGGGTCGCGCTTGGGGTCCATGAGCTCGGCCTGATGCTTAAGCTGGCCGACGATTCTATCCACATAGGGCTCAAAGCTCGCCCAGTCATTGGCCGTCTTGGCCTTGTGCCACACGGCGTCGGCCTCGCAGGTGAGCCTGGTCCAGGCCTCGGCCTCCTCGGTGGGAATGGCGCTTGCCTCGCGCTGGTCGCGGCCGAGCACACGGATCTCGTCGAGCAGCTGCGGGTCGTCGATCTTGCCTCCGGAGACGGTCTCGCGTGCCAGCGAGCGCACAAGTTCGACAGACTTTTCGCTGGTCAGCAGCTTGTGGTGCTCGCCGGCAAGGGTGCCCATGGCATCGGCGCGGGCCGCGGCGCCGTTGGCGGGGGCAATGGTCGCGCCATCGAACTCGGCAATCTTGAGCAGGTACTCGCGGGTCCACAGTTTGCCCTCGAGCTTGCGGAATTTTTTGACGGCCTTATCGACCTTCATGCCTTTGGATGTCTTGCCCGCTGCGGGCTCGGCCTTCTTATCGAGTTTCTTTCCCATACCATATCCTTGATCTCGTGAGCCGAGCGCTTCGGGTGGGCGCGCGGCCAGTTTGCACAGCTACCTGCCTTGTACCCAGCACGAACAAAACGGAACGCGGCGATACGCCCACACAATGTGGTATCCTGTAGCCCAATGCGTTGACGGAGAGGGTTTTGCCCGCCGCGTCGCCGGCAAGAGAGGGAAGGTCATGGGCTGCAAGCCTTCCTGCGGTGACAAGGGCCAAGCGTTCACTCCCGAGCAGCGACCTCAACGGGCACGCGGCCAGCGGCGGCGAAGCCCCAGTAGGGAAGCCGTGAGCCTCGCGATAAGGGGCGCAGAGTGGGCACGGCGGGCCAGACATCCGCCGCGTCAAACAAGGTGGTACCGCGGAATTCAACCGTCCTTGGGCAATGCACATGCCCGAGGGCGGTTTTTTGTTACCGAACCGGGCCGCGTTTTCGCAACGTCAGGCGGCGGTAGTCGCCTCGGCAAGCGGGGAGCGCGAGAGACGAAAGGGAAGACATGAGTCTGATTGATGATCTGGTCAAACTCGAGGAAGAGGCCAAGGAGCTCGTCGCAGGCGCCGACGACGCCGAGAAGCTCGAGGCCGCGCGCGTCGCGCTGCTCGGCCGCAAGGGCCGCATCACCGGCCTGATGCGCATGATGGGCAAGCTCGCTCCCGAGGATCGCCCCGTCATGGGCAAGCGCGCCAACGAGATGCGTCAGCTGATCGAGGGCATGCTCGACGAGCGCACCACCGAGATGAAGGCCGCCGCCCTTAAACACGCACTCGAGCACGATGCCGTCGACATCACGCTGCCGGGCATCCGTCCGCAGATCGGTCACCAGCACCTGATCAAGCAGATTATCGAGGAGGCCGAGGACATCTTCTGCGGTATTGGCTATACCGTCGAGTCCGGTCCCATGGTCGACACCTCCTACTACAACTTCACCGCGCTCAACGCCCCCATGGATCACCCGAGCCGCTCGGCCCGCGATACCTTCTACGTGGTCGACAACAACCCCGGCAGCGTCGCGCACCCCGAGGCTCACGCCCACGGCGAGTCCGACGTGCTGCTGCGCACCCAGACCTCGGGCGTGCAGATCCACACCATGGAGTCGCAAAAGCCGCCCATCTACATGATCTGCCCGGGCACCGTCTACCGTCCCGACACGGCCGATGCCTGCCACCTGCCGCAGTTCAACCAGATCGAGGGCCTGGTCGTCGACGAGGGCATCACCTTTGGCGACCTGAAGGGCACGCTCGACTACTTTGTTAAGTGCATGTTTGGCGAGGATCGCAAGACGCGTTACCGCCCGCATTTCTTCCCCTTCACCGAGCCCAGCTGCGAGGTGGACGTGAGCTGCCACGTGTGCGGCGGCAAGGGCTGCAACTTCTGCAAGCATAGCGGCTGGATCGAGATCCTGGGCTGCGGCATGGTCGACCCCAACGTCCTGATCAACTGCGGCATCGACCCCGAGAAGTACACCGGCTTCGCCTTTGGCATTGGCGCCGAGCGCGTCGCGGCCCTGCGCTACGACCTGCCCGACCTGCGAACGCTCATGACGGGCGATATGCGTTTCTTGAATCAGTTCTAGGCTGCGGCTTGCCCAAGCACGGCACCTCGGCGCTCATTCGTCGCTTGCGTACCAAAGTACGCGGCACTCCTCTTTCGGGCCGATCTGCCGCACTTGGACAACCCTCGCTTTGTAAGGAATGTTCACAAAGTTGAAGTTTCCACCTGCATCTCTTCGCAGGCTTTCAGTATGAAAGGAGAGCTAGATGCGTGTTTCTTACGACTGGCTCAAGACCATGATCGATATTCCGGAGGATCCCAAGACCCTTTCGGACGAATATATCCGTACCGGCACCGAGGTCGAGGCGATCGACACCGTGGGCGAGTCCTTCGACCATGTAGTGACCGCCAAGGTGCTCACCAAGACCCCGCACCCCGATAGCGACCATATGTATGTGTGCTCGGTCGACGTGGGCGACAAGAACCTCGACGCCGACGGCAACCCCGCTCCGCTGCAGATTGTCTGCGGCGCGCAGAACTTTGAGGCCGGCGACCACATCGTCACGGCCATGATCGGTGCCGAGCTGCCCGGCGACATCAAGATCAAGAAGAGCAAGCTGCGCGGCGTCGTGTCCATGGGCATGAACTGCTCCGCGCGCGAGCTCGGTCTGGGCGGCGACCACTCCGGCATCATGATCCTGCCCGAGGATACGCCCTGCGGCATGCCGTTTGCCGAGTATGTGGGCTCGAGCGACACCGTGCTCGACTGCGAGATCACGCCCAACCGTCCCGATTGCCTGTCCATGATCGGCATGGCCCGCGAGACCGGCGCCATCTTCGACCGCGATTTCCACGTTGAGCTGCCCGCCATCAAGGCGGAGACCGGCCGCGCGACCGACGACGAGCTTTCCGTCGAGATCGCCGACGAGGGCCTGTGCGACCGCTACGTCGCCCGCATCGTGCGTAACGTGAAGGTCGGCCCGTCGCCCGACTGGATGGTCAAGCGCCTCAACGCCCTGGGCGTGCGCCCGCACAACAACATCGTCGACATCACCAACTACGTGATGATGCTCACCGGTCAGCCGCTGCATGCCTTTGACCTGTCTACCTTTGCCGAGCGCGACGGCCACCGCCGCGTGGTGGTTCGCGCCGCCCAGCAGGACGAGAAGTTTACGACGCTCGATGGCGAGGAGCGCGTGCTCGACGCCGGCATGGGCCTCATCACCGACGGCGAGCGCCCCGTGGCGCTGGCCGGCGTTATGGGCGGCATGGATTCCGAGATCGAGGACGACACCGTCGACGTGATGGTCGAGAGCGCCTGCTTTAACGCCGGCCGCACCTCGCACACCAGCCGCGATCTGTCGCTGATCTCCGACGCCTCCATTCGCTTTGAGCGCCAGGTCGACGAGACCGGCTGCGTGGATGTCGCCAACGTTACCTGCGCGCTCATCGAGGAGATCGCCGGCGGCGAGGTTGCTCCCGGCTATGTCGACGTTTTCCCCGCGCCCAAGACCATCGACAGCATTAAGCTGCGCCTGGCCCGCGTGCACGCCATCTGCGGTGCCGACATCGAGCCCGACTTTATCGAGCGTTCGCTCACCCGCCTGGGCTGCACCGTCGAGCGTGACGGCGAGGACTTTATGGTCACTCCGCCGAGCTTCCGCCCCGACCTGCCGCGCGAGATCGATCTGATCGAGGAGGTCCTGCGCCTGTGGGGCATGGGCCGCGTGACGGCGACCATCCCGGCTGCCAAGAACCACATCGGCGGCCTGACCCGCGAGCAGAAGCTCACCCGTAAGGTCGGTGAGATCCTGCGCGCCTGCGGCCTCAACGAGACCACGACTTTTGGCTTTGCCGCCCCGGGCGACCTGGAGAAGATCGGTATGTCCACCGAGGGCCGCGGTTGCCCCGTGGTGCTCATGAACCCGCTGGTGGCCGAGCAGACCGAGATGCGTCGTTCGCTGCTGCCGGGCCTGCTGCAGTCCGTGGCCTACAACGAGGCGCACGGTACGCCCAACGTGCACCTGTACGAGGTCGGCAGCCTGTTCCACGGTCGCGAGAACGCCAGCCTGCCCAAGGAGACCAAGTCCGTGGCGGGTGTGCTCTCGGGCCAGTGGAGCGAGCAGTCCTGGAACATGAAGTACCGTAAGCTGCGCTTCTTCTTTGGCAAGGGCATTGTCGAGGAGCTGCTCGCCCAGCTGCGCATCGAGAAGGTTCGCTTCCGTCCCGTCGAGGGCGAGGGCTACGCTTTCTTGCAGCCGGGTCGTGCGGCCGAGGTTCTGTCCGGCGGAACCGTGCTGGGCTGGGTCGGCGAGATTCACCCCGAGGCGCGCGAGGCGATGGGCATCGATGAGGTCGTCGTTGCCTTTGAGCTCGACTTGGACAAGCTGATCAAGGGCGCCCGCAACCAGGAGAACTATCGCGAGTTCTCGCAGTACCCGGCCGTTGAGCACGACCTTGCCATTGTGGTCGACAATGCCGTGACCTGCGAGGATCTTGAGCGCCGTATTACCAGCGCCGGCGGTAAGTTGCTCGAGGGCGTGCGCCTGTTCGACGTCTACCGCGATCCCATCCGCATCGGAGCGGGCAAAAAGTCCATGGCCTTTGCGCTTACGTATCGCTCCGACGACCACACGCTCACCAGCGAAGAGGTCGAGAAAGCGCACCAGAAGATTGTCACCAAGGTATGCAAAGGCGTAAACGGCGAAGTCCGCTCGTAATCTTTGCTGTTCGGAACCCGCCCCCTGCGGGGTTTTCACGGCAACGTCCTCGCCACTTCGCGGCTGCGGGATGTTGCCTTAGAAAACCCCTCTCGGGGGCGGGTTCCTGCGTTAACCTTGTTGCGAGCGGATCGCACCTTCTTCCGGGTGACCGGAAAGTTGGGAGTGCATGGGCCCTTTATTGGGCGGTGCGTGGACCTGGGCTAATAACGTACGTATTGCAAGGGCGTGCTGCGTTGTGGGCGGTGCGCCTTTTTGTTAGTATGCAGAGTCGGTGTTACGGATTGTTGGAAACGTAACACACAACGTTCTGATTGAGAGGGCTCATGCATATTCCCGATAATTATCTGTCCCCGCAGACCGATGCCGTTATGGCGGTGGCGATGGTGCCCGTATGGGTTCACTGCATCAAAAAGGTGCGCGCCACGCTCGATCGCGAGCATATGGCGTTCCTGGGCATCTGCGCCGCATTCTCCTTCTTGCTCATGATGTTCAACGTTCCGCTGCCCGGCGGTACCACTGGTCACGCCGTCGGCGGCGCACTCATCGCGCTGCTGCTGGGCCCCGAGGCCGCGGCTATCGCTGTCTCGGTCGCTCTGGCGCTGCAGGCGCTGCTGTTTGGCGACGGCGGCGTTCTGTCGTTTGGCGCCAACTGCTTTAACATGGCCTTTGTGCTGCCGTTTGTCGCTGCTATCGTGTTCCGTGCGCTCAACAGCCGTCTGCACGACAAGAGCTGGGGCACCTCGGTTTCTGCCATCGTGAGCGGTTGGGTCGGCCTGTGCCTGGCGGCCCTGTGCGCGGCAATCGAGTTTGGTATTCAGCCGATGCTCTTCACCAACGCTTCGGGCGCCCCTCTGTACTGCCCCTTCCCGCTGTCCGTGGCTATTCCGGCCATGTTGATCCCGCATATGCTGGTTGCCGGCGTGATCGAGGGCGTGGCGACGTCCGCCATCTACGGCTTCATTAAGAAGACGGCGCCGAGCATTATCGTCGGGCCCGAGGCTGTCGATGGCCAGCTTGCTGCCGATGGCCAGCTTGCCGCCGATGGTACCGCCAAGAAGACTTCCCTGATTCCCACGCTCATTCTGGTCGCCGTGCTTGTCGTGGCTACGCCGCTCGGCTTGCTCGCCACCGGTGACGCCTGGGGTGAGTGGGACGCCGAGGGCGCCGCGACCGCCGTTCAGGAGGCTGGCGACGACAGCCTGCAGGCTTCGGTCGGCCTCGATGCCCCGACCTTTGCCGACACCCTGCCCACGGGCGATTATCTGCAGGCCTATTCCGAGGAGCAGGGTCTTGGCTTTGCCGGCCAGGCTGCCATGTATATCCTCTCGGGCGTGATTGGCGTGGCGGTGCTGACCATCGCATTCCGCCTGGTCTCGCTGACGGTCAAGGAAAGCGGTGCTCATGGCAATAGCCGAGCTGCCTAGCTGGCTTACGGTCGAGCAGCGTTACGAGCCCGCGGGGGCTCGGCATCGTGTAATGCAAAAGAATGTCCTGCACCTGGCGAGCCTGCTTGAGCGGGTTCGCCTGGGTGGAGGCGCGCACGAGGGCGGGTCGATGGTCGACCGTGCCCTTTCTTGCGTTTCGGCTCCGGTGCGCCTGGTGGGGATGTTCGTCTGCGTTCTGTGCGTGTGCCTGACGCAGAGCCCGCTGTACCTCATGTTGATGGCGGCTATCGCGTTGGTGCTGGTCGCGGTGCGCCCTGTACGCGGGCTGTGCGCTACCTTTGTGCCGGCGTTGGCTGCCGCGGGGTTTGCCGTGGTTTTGGCGCTGCCTGCCCTGCTGCTGGGTGCTTCCGCCACGGGCGCCATGCTCAAGATTGCACTCAAGACGTTCATTAACGTGTCGCTGGTGCTGGGCGTTTCGTGGACGCTCACCTGGAGTCGCATGTCGGCGGCGCTTAAGATGCTGCGCCTGCCCGACGAGGTCATCTTTACCTTTGATATGGCACTCAAGCATATCGAGGTGCTGGGATGCACGGCGCACGATCTGTGCGAATCGGTCATGTTGCGCAGCGTTGGCCGTGCGCCTGAGGGATTTTCGCGTACCGATTCGATCGCGGGTATCATGGGCATGACCTTTATCAAGGCGATGGAGTGCAGCCACGCGATGGACGAGGCTATGCTCTGCCGCGGCTTTGCCGGTGCGTACCCGGCGCCCGGGCGGAGCGGCTTTGGCTGGCGCGATGCGGTTTATGCGGCCGTCGTGGTGCTGCTCGCCGCGTTGTGCGCGGTGCTGTAGCGCGGGCGGCCGAGCCGTCGATGTGGATAGGGAAGGGCGACGTTTTGGCAAACGATACGAATGGCGTGATGGGCGCGAGCGGTGCTACTGGCGCCAAGAGCGTGCCGCTCATCGAGTTTCGCGACGTGGTGTTCTCCTATGCGGGGCATACGGTTGTCGATGGTGTGTCGCTGCAGGTCGATCGTGGTGAACTCGTTGCCCTACTCGGTCCCAACGGCTGCGGTAAGACGACGATTATGCGCCTTATCAACGGTCTTGAACTAGCGGACGCGGGTGCGTACCTGTTTGACGGGCACGTGATCGATGCGGCATATCTCAAGGATTCCGCGGCCGCTCAGCGTTTTCATCAGCGCGTAGGTTTTGTGTTTCAAAATGCCGACGCGCAGCTGTTCTGCGCTACGGTGGGCGAGGAAGTTGCTTTTGGTCCCGCGCAGATGGGGCTGCCGGCAGACGAGCTCGAGCGCCGCGTGCGCGATGCCATGGAGCTGTTCCAGGTTGCCGATCTGGTCGATGCCTCGCCCTATCAGCTTTCGGGCGGGCAAAAGAAGCGCGTTGCGCTGGCTGCGGTCGTGTCGATGAACCCCGATATCCTAGTGCTCGATGAGCCCACCAACGGGCTCGATGAGGACTCGTGCGACATCGTAGTCAACTTTTTGCTGACCTACGTTGCTGCCGGTAAGACGGTTTTGATGAGTACGCACCATCAAGATTTGGTGCGACGCCTGGGTGCCCGCGCCATCTATATCGATCGATATCACCATGTGGTCGAGGTGCCGGTGTCGTCGTATGGAACCGAGAGCGGCGCTGCGGAATAGTTGCTGCGTAGAGCGTGCGTAGCGGCCCGCGCGGCTTTGCCGTGATGGTATAGTTATCCAGGTTTTATGGGGGTGGCTATGCCAAGTTGGAACATTCATATCGCTCAAACGGAGCGTTTGCTGGAGCGCACCGGCGCGCTTGCCAATAGCGTGCGCGACCGCAATGCCTTTTTGTTTGGCTGCGTGGTTCCGGATATCTTCGTGGGCTATATGGTCCCTGGTATCGCTGATCCCATTCCGTATCGCATTACACACTTTGCAAACCCCGAGCCTATCCCTAAGCCGCGCGAGCACGAGTTCTGGGATACCTATGTGGCGCCGCTGCTTAAAGGCGCACCCGCGGGCGAACCTGCTGAGGCTACCTCGATTGTCGAGGAGCGCGAGCGACTGAACCGCGTGCACTATCCTCAGCGCTACAGGGATGCCGAGCCGGTTGTCGGTCCCGGCGCCTGTGAGTTCTCGCTTGCGTCCGAAGATGTGGCGCAGTCGCTGCTCGATTTAACGCTGGGCGTCTGGTCGCATCTGGTGGCCGACACGGTATGGAACACGCGTGTGAACCAGTATCTGGAAGCGCACGGCGGCAAGCCGTGCGAGGAATTCCGCATTAAAAAGCAAGGCGACTTTGACTGGTTTGGCAAGACGCTGGGCATCGTTTCCATTCCGCGTGCGACCGATCGCCTCTATACCGCTGCGACGCGTTTTGGGCAGTATCCCATCCATAAAGAATATGTGCTCAAGACTATCGGCGTCATGCACGAGATTGTACGCGAAAACCCCGGCGAGCCCGATCATCCGCCGTATCGCCTGCTAACCGAGGAGTTTTTCGATGCAACGTTTACCGAGGTCATCGAGCTAACCGAGGCGGGATTTGCGGTTCGCGTTGCTGCTTCTGACGTTCCCGCAGTCCCCCTGATCGCTAGCTGCTAGCTGGCCGGCTTGACGGCGAACAGCTCATCCCAATCGACCAATAGCTCCCGCCGCAGGGCATCTTCGGTGGTGCGTTCCTGATCGGTCTTTGGGATGTAGGGGAGCCCTGCCTTTTTATGGATGAGTTCGGCGATGTTGTTAAAGCTCTTCGTGTCTTTGATTTGCTCATAGGTTATCTGGATAACGTCATAGCCCATGCTTGTGAGGGCGGTGGTGCGCTCGGCATCGGAGAGACTTGCGGCTTCGCCATCGTGGGCGGAGCGGCCTTGGCATTCCAAGATGACGCCCATGCTGTCGGTGTTGCTCTCGATGAGGATATCGGCGTAGCAGCAGGTTTTGTCATACAGTGAGCGCGCGGCGTCGCTGAGTGGGATGCGCACGTTGTTTGCGATGTTGATACCCATGCCGCCCTCGTTGCGGGGGAGCGAGACAAGTATGGAGGTCTGTACTTCGAAGGGCGAGGCGGTCTGCCCCGTCATGTGCTCGGCCGCCCAGCGCAGTTGTTTAACGCCGCGCAGGCCTGCAGCCTGCTTGGCGAACGCGGCGATATCCGCCGCGCTGAGGAGCGGCGGGCGCTTCCACAAATTGGTGTCATTGCCCTTGGTGTCGACAACACGCTCCCAACCGCAGTTGGGTGGAATGAGCTTAAGCGAAATGGCTTCATCGAGTTGTTGTTGCGTTCGCTCGCAGGGCTTAAACACTGCAAAGGAGCCGCACATCTCGTGGCAAGCCATGAGTAACTGGTTGCGTGAGACCTGCGTAGCAAGGCTGAGCAGCGTAAACTCGGGCGACGTGACATCAAATCCATGTTCAGTTTGCCTAAACGACCCGGGAGGCGGCTCTTGGGTCAGGAGGTGCGATTTAAACAGGCTTCGCGACCCGGATTGTACTCGAGTGAATACAAGCCTGTGAAGCGGTGCGTGAAGCAGGTCTTTTACAACTGCATGACTTCCGAGGCCGCAACATTTGCGATCCATATTGCCAAGGCTAATGGCGGGGTAAAGCCCTAATACCTGCGGCGGGATACGGTGATAGTAAAAAGCGGATTGACCGCATAGCGTCAGGTCCATGATATCCTCCTGGTCGAAATGTGCTTTTGGACCGTGCGATGCCAGCGTCAATTCGGAAGTATGCGGCAAAATCTGAACCCTGTGAGCAGACCTGGCTTTTGAGGCCAGTTTATCAGGCATTTTGTTGCGAAAAAACGGGGTGTGCTCGGAGGTCTCAGAATTTGCCGCATACTTCCGAAAACGCGGTCGATCTGGCTCTTGCTAAAACGATTTAGCAGCGTCGGGTAAGGTGTGGTTTCGCCATCGGGCGAACACTTTTAGCGCTTGGGACTTTATTTTTGGGCCTCGAAAGGTGGATTTCGCGCTTTTGGTAAAGAAATGGGTGCGTGTTTTGCCGTGTGCCGGCATTGACACAGAAAAAGGGCCCGGAAGGCGAAGCCTTCCGGGCCCTTTGCAATGCAAACATGCTTGCAAGTACGACTTAACGCACCTGAGCGACGTAAGCGACGTTGGTCGAGGAGACCTTGTCCTCGAGCTGGACGCTCATGCGGGGATCGCCGGCGGTAGCGACGGTCAAATCGCCAGCCTCGACGTAGCCGAGCTCCTTAGCGGTCTCGATCGCCTTGACGATCGTGCCGTTGACGGTGCCCTGGGTAATCTCGGCCTGGTGCGGGATAACGCCCCAGTACATGATCATCTGCTGGACGGCCCACTCGTGGCGGGAGAACGCGCAGATCGGCATGTTGGGGCGGAAGTGCGAGATCAGGCGAGCGGTACGACCGGTGGTCGTCGGCACGGTGATGCACTTGGCGCCAACGGTGGTGGCCATGTTCACAGCGGACATACCCACAACGTTGTTGACGACGCGGGTGCCGTGAGCGTCGGCCGGAACCTCGAGCGGAGCGTGGGCCGGGAGGTACTTCTCGGTCTCGAGAGCAATGCTGGCCTGCATCTTAACGGCCTCGACCGGGTACTTACCGGCAGCGGACTCGCCGGACAGCATAACGGCGTCGGTGCCGTCGTAGATGGCGTTAGCAACGTCGGCAACCTCGGCGCGCGTCGGGCGCGGGTTCTGCTGCATGGAGTCGAGCATCTGCGTAGCGGTGATAACGGGCTTGTAGGCCGCGTTGCACTTGGCGATGATCTCCTTCTGGATGTGCGGAACGAGCTCGGGCTTGATCTCGATACCCAGGTCGCCACGGGCGACCATGATGCCGTCGGAAGCCTCGAGGATCTCGTCGAAGTTCTCGACGCCCAGGGCGCACTCGATCTTCGGGAAGATCGTCACGTGCTCGCCACCGTTCTCGCGGCAAAGCTTGCGGATGCCGCGGACGGACTCGCCGTCACGGATGAAGGAAGCGGCGATGTAGTCGATGTTCTCGGTCAGGCCAAAGAGGATGTCCTGACGATCGCGCTCGGTGATGGCGGGCAGCGAAATGTTGACGTTGGGCATGTTGACGCCCTTGCGCTCGCCAATCAGGCCGTCGTTCTTAACGACGCAGGTCATGTCCTGGCCGCTGACGGACTCGACCTCGAGGGCAACCAGGCCGTCATCGATCAGGATGAGGGAGCCCTTCTCGACCTCGGAGGGCAGAGCCAAGTAGTCGAGGGAGATGTGCTCAGCGGTGCCGTGGAAATCCTCGGACGTGGGCTGAGCGGTGACGACAATCTTATCGCCGGTCTTGACGGCAACCTTCTTGCCATCGACCAGAAGGCCGGTGCGGACCTCGGGGCCCTTGGTGTCGAGCAGGATGCCGACGGGCAGACCGAGCTCCTTGGAAATACGACGGACGCGCTCGATGCGACCGTGGTGCTCGTCGTAGGATCCGTGCGAGAAGTTAAAACGGGCGACGTTCATGCCCGCCTTGATCATCTCGCGGATGGTCTCGTCGCTATCGCAGGCGGGACCCATGGTGCATACAATCTTGGTGCGCTTGTACATTCAGACCTCCATCTGACATCGTCTTGCGCTGATAGATAAACCATAAGAAATAAACCGTGTTGATTATAACGAAATGCTGACCGAATACCCCATAAAATCGACCGTATGCCGAATTAGAAGTTCATTTTTTGCGAGAAAAACGGTATATGAAAAATCTTTACCAACCGCTCTAACCGCTGCTATCTGGGCGATATTTCAGTTTGACGATGTGCCGAAGAAAAAACGTTTTATCAATGTTGAGCATCACATGGTCTGCACCGTTGCGGTGGGACCATATTTCCAGATGGATTGTTTTGGCTAGACGCGTCGCTTTGGGGTACCATAGCTCCACTATCAACTGCCGCTCAGCACGGCAGCCTTGATGAGCCCTTGCCCTTCTCCTGGGAATTATGATCGGGCATCAATCTGCTGAGTGGCCCGAATCCCAGGAGGGGACTCTATATGCAAAAGGAATACCTGTCCGCCGCGGCGGAGGTGCTCAGCGACCAAGGTGTCGATGAGAACCTCGGCCTGAGCAACGACGAGGCGTCGTCGCGCCTCGCCAAGACAGGCCCTAACAAGCTCGAGGAAGCTGAGAAGACGCCGCTGTGGAAGCGTTTCTTTGAACAGATGGCCGACCCCATGGTCATCATGCTGATCGTTGCCGCCGTCATCAGTGCGCTCACGGGCATGGTCAAGGGCGAGCCCGACTTTGCCGATGTTGCCATCATCATGTTCGTCGTTATCGTCAACTCGGTGCTGGGCGTGGTCCAGGAAGCCAAGAGCGAGGAGGCCCTCGAGGCCCTGCAGGAGATGAGTGCGGCGCAGTCCAAGGTGCTACGCGACGGCAAGCTCGTGCACCTGCCGAGCGCCGAGCTCGTGCCCGGCGACGTGATCATGCTCGAGGCGGGCGACTCCGTCCCGGCCGACTGCCGCGTGCTCGAGAGCGCCACGATGAAGATCGAAGAGGCCGCGCTCACCGGCGAGTCCGTGCCCGTCGAGAAGCATGCCAACGTGATCGAGCTCGCCGCCGGCACCGACGACGTGCCGCTCGGCGACCGTAAGAACATGTGCTATATGGGCTCCACCGTCGTGTACGGCCGTGGTCGCGCCGTCGTGGTCGGCACCGGCATGAACACCGAGATGGGCAAGATCGCCGGCGCCCTGGCCGAGGCCAAGGAAGAGCTCACGCCGCTGCAGGTGAAGCTCGCCGAGCTCAGCCGCATCCTCACCATCATGGTGATCGTCATCTGCGTCGTCATCTTTGGCGTTGACATCCTCCGCCACGGCGTGGGCAACGTCCTTACCGATCCGACTGCCCTGCTCGACACCTTTATGGTTGCCGTCTCGCTCGCCGTCGCCGCCATCCCCGAGGGCCTTGTTGCCGTCGTGACCATCGTCCTTTCGCTTGGCGTGACCAAGATGGCCAAGCGCCAGGCGATTATCCGCAAGCTCTCTGCTGTCGAGACCCTTGGCTGCACACAGACCATCTGCTCCGACAAGACCGGTACCCTCACCCAGAACAAGATGACCGTCGTCAAGCACGAGCTCGCTGCGCCCAAGGAGAAGTTCCTGGCCGGCATGGCGCTGTGCTCCGATGCTCAGTGGGACGAGGAGCTGGGCGAGGCCGTGGGCGAGCCGACCGAGTGCGCGCTCGTCAACGACGCCGGCAAGGCTGGCCTCACCGGCCTGACTGCCGAGCATCCGCGCGTGGGCGAGGCCCCGTTCGACTCGGGCCGCAAGATGATGTCCGTGATCGTCGAGACCTTGGATGGCGAGTACGAGCAGTATACCAAGGGCGCGCCCGACGTGGTGATCGGCCTGTGCACCCATATCTACGAGGGCGAAAAGGTCGTCCCGCTGACCGAGGAGCGTCGCGCCGAGCTCGTGGCCGCCAACAAGGCCATGGCCGACGAGGCTCTGCGCGTGCTGGCGCTGGCAAGCCGCACCTACACCGAGGTCCCGAGCGACTGCAGCCCCGCTGCGCTCGAGCACGACCTGGTCTTCTGCGGCCTGTCCGGCATGATCGACCCGGTCCGCCCCGAGGTCGCCGAAGCCATCCGCGAGGCCCACGACGCTGGCATTCGCACCGTCATGATCACGGGCGACCACATCGACACCGCCGTGGCCATCGCCAAGCAGCTGGGCATCGTCACCGATCGCAGCCATGCCATCACCGGTGCCGACCTCGATCGCATGAGCGACGAGGAACTCGACGCGCACATCGAGGACTACGGCGTGTACGCCCGCGTCCAGCCCGAGCACAAGACACGCATCGTCGAGGCTTGGAAGTCGCGCGACCAGATCGTGGCCATGACGGGCGACGGCGTCAACGACGCCCCGTCCATCAAGCGCGCCGACATCGGCGTTGGCATGGGCATCACCGGTACCGATGTCACCAAGAACGTCGCCGACATGGTGCTTGCCGACGACAATTTCGCCACCATCATCGGTGCCTGCGAAGAGGGCCGTCGCATCTACGACAACATCCGCAAGGTCATCCAGTTCCTGCTTTCGGCCAACCTTGCCGAGGTCTTCTCGGTGTTTATCGCCACGCTCATCGGCTTTACCATCTTCCAGCCGGTGCAGCTGCTGTGGGTGAACCTGGTTACCGACTGCTTCCCTGCGCTCGCGCTGGGCATGGAGGACGCCGAGGGCGACATCATGAAGCGCAAGCCGCGCAACGCCAAGGACGGCGTCTTTGCCGGACATATGGGTCTGGACTGCGTGGTCCAGGGCCTAATCATCACCGTGCTGGTGCTGGCGAGCTTCTTTGTGGGCGTGTACTTTGACATGGGCTACATCCACATCGCCGATATGATCGCCGGCAATGCCGACGAGGAAGGCGTGATGATGGCGTTCATCACGCTCAACATGGTCGAGATTTTCCACTGCTTCAATATGCGCAGCCGTCGTGCGTCGCTGTTCACCATGAAGAAGCAGAACAAGTGGCTGTGGGCTTCCGCCGCGCTGGCGCTGGTGCTGACGGTGATCGTGACCGTGCAGCCGACGCTTGCCGAGATGTTCTTTGGCCCTGTGACGCTTGAGCTCAAGGGCGTTGTCGCTGCCCTGGGCCTTGCCTTCCTGATTATTCCGCTGATGGAGATCTACAAGGCGATCATGCGCGCGGTCGAGAAGGAGTAGGTCGAAAGGCCATCCTTCCCACCGGCCCGACTGCCTGCGGGGTTTCTTCCTCGCTGGTCCTCGCGCTTCGCGCTGCGGGATCGCTCGGAAGAAACCCCTCCCGGCGGGCGGGCCTTCGGATAACCTCGCGGGACCATTGGCTGAGGGAAAGTATGTGAGTCGGTCGAGCGTTTGCTCGACCGACTCTTTTTTGTGGGTAAAATACCTGCTCAGTTGTGTGGTTTTGTGCTGGGAGGCATCTGTGGGCAAGGCTAAGGCTAAGGCGAAGAAAAAGACGACGGGGGCGCGGGCTAAGCGCGATCGTCGTCGGAAGCTCGCGACCGAGGCTCCCGCATCTGCTGAGGAGTTGCTGGCGAGTGTACCGGGGCTTGACGCGCTGCGGGACGTTCCGGCGTTTGATGACCTGCCGGTCGATGAAGCCCAGCAGGCTGCCTTTGATGATTTCTGCGCGCATGTCGAGGAGCCCGAGCAGATGCAGCTTGGCGCCGTGGTGCGCCTGGACCGCGGGTTTCCACTGGTGGCGACTGCCGACGATACCTTCCGCGCCGAGCATGCCGTGGGATTTGCCAAGTCGCGCGGTGGGGACGAGGTCCTGCTGCCCGCCGTGGGCGATCGTGTGGCGGTGCGCCGCGCTCCCGGGCACGATATGGGCGTGATTGAGTGCGTGCTGCCGCGCCGTACGAGCTTTGAGCGTTGGCGCGGCCGTGCCCGCGGAGAGCGCCAGGTGCTCTGCTCCAACGTGGATAGCGTGCTAATCGTGCAGGCGCTCGGTGCCGGCGAGGTGCTGCTCGACCGCGTGGCGCGCTCGCTGGTGTTGGCGCTCGACTGCGATGCCGAACCGGTGGTGGTACTCACCAAAGCTGACCGCTGCGATGCCGGGGAGCTCGAGCGCGATCTGGATCGCGTGCGCCGCCTGGTGGGTCCGGACGTGCGCGTGATCGTGACGTCCTCTGCCGAGGGCCGCGGCCTGGACGAGGTCCGTTCCTGCGTGCCTGCCGGGAGCTGCGCCATGATTCTGGGCGAGTCGGGTGCCGGCAAGTCGACGCTGCTCAATGCGCTGCTGGGCCACGATACGTTGGCGACCGGCGGTGTGCGCGAACGCGACGACCAGGGCCGTCACACTACCGTCGCGCGCGTGATGGTGGCGCTGCCGGGCGACGCCGGCGTGATCGCCGATGCCCCGGGCCTGCGCAGTTTACCGCTCGTGGGTCACGAGCGGGGTCTGGCGCGCGCCTTCCCCGAGATTGTCGAGGCATCGCGCGCGTGCCGGTTTGGCGATTGCACGCATACCCATGAGCCGGGTTGCGCCGTTCGCGAGGCCGAGGACGCCGGGCAGATCGACAGCCTGCGTTTGGAAACGTTCCAAAACCTGGCGTCATCCATGCGCGTGAGTGCTCAAATGCTCGATCCCGATGTCCATCTGTAATTGATTTTTCCTATGACAGCCGTCTCCCAACTGTTCGGGAGACGGCTTTTTTGCTGCGGAAAAGCCTCGAAACATGCAGTTTGCTGACGTGCTGATCAAAACCTTGCCACGAGCTTGACGGGCTGGTCAGCTTTTGGTCAGCGATTGGTTTGACATCGAAAACCAAGATTGCGATTGCGCCGCTTTGCACTCTGGCCGCCCAGACAATGGTGGTACGGGCATTCGCCCGGCACTGCCATGAGAGGAGCGGCCGTGAACAAGAGCAAGCGCATCGCCATCAGTCTGGTCGCGGGCGTGCTCGCTGCTCTGCTCTGCATGGTTTACGGCTCGTCGATCCGCTCGCAAGCCGAACAGGTCCAGGCTGAGACCTTGGCCAAGTACGGTGGCGATCGCGTCGAGGTATGCGTCGCGGCGCGCGATATCGATGTGGGCGAGACCCTCGATGAGACCAATGTCATAACCCAGGAGTGGCTGACGAGTCTGCTGCCGCGTGACGCGGCGACCGAGCTGCGCCAGGTGCGCGGCGACGTGACGACTTCGCGTATTCCCAAAAACGCCGTGATCTGCAATGTCTACACCAAGGCCGAGAGCCACATGCTCGAGGTGCCTAAGGGTAAGGTCGCCGTTTCGGTGGCGGTCGATGCCGAGCACTCGGTCGGCGGTGCTGCGGGCGTGGGCAGCTACGTGGACGTGTACGTGCAAAAAGACGGCGTAACCGATCGGCTGTGCGGCGCGTACGTGATCGATACCAGTGAGGATTCCGGTTCCACGCGCGAGGGCAAGATCGAATGGGTGACGCTGGCGGCTGACCCCGAAGACGTCAAGGAACTGCTGGGAGCCTCGGGCAAGGGAACGGTCAGCTTGACGATTCCCGCCACGGCGCGCGGCAAAAAGAGCGGAGGCGACGAGTGATGAAGGCGATCTGGCTTGCGTGCTGCGCGTGCGGCGATTACGGGCTGTTGCAGCGGGAAGTCGAGGGCCGTGATGCGGGTGCACAGGTGCTTCGCGTGGGTGACCTGGACGGGCTGGTTTCCATGGCGCGGGCGTTTCCGTCGCGCCGCGGGGATGCCATCATCGCGGCGTCTCTGTTTGATACCGAAGATGTGCGCAAGACTGTTGCGCGCCTGACGGCCGAAGGCCGCGTGAGTCGCGTGGTCGTGTTGATAGAAGCGCTCGATCCGTCGGATATCGAGGGGCTGTTTCGCGCGGGGGCGACCGAGGTCATCGCTGCGCACAGTGTATGCGGCAACGGGCGCGCGGGCGAGGGAGCGGTTGATTCCGATCGGCACATGACGATTGAGCCCGATGCTTTTGTTGATAGGGAACCCGGGGCGCCTCGCGCTACAAGAGGTCCGCGTGTTGATGATTATGGAAAAGCGGAAGCCGAGCATGGTCGGCGCCCCCGGAACCCCCTTGTATGCGATGACGCTGGAGGGCCGGCGCAGCATGCTGGCGACTCCCCGGCTGTAGATATGGGATACGTGCACGGCGTGAATCTGGTGGATGAACTCGACGAAGTTGAGGGCTTTGCCGGGTGCGGCGAGTTGTCGCTAATGCAGCATGAGCAGATTGCGCAGAACGAGCCTGCCTCGCAGACCGAACAAGCTGCCATGCCGGCTTGGACGCAGCGTGTGGTTGCGGCGGGGGAGACGGGGGCGCTGTCACCGACGCCCGCCCCGCCGCCTCCGATGCCGCCGGCAGACGCTGCCGCTTCGCCGCATCGAGCTCCGGTCATCTGCGCCATTTCGGGTTCGGGCGGTTGCGGCAAGTCGACGATCGTTGCCACCATGGCACACACATCGTCGCTGTTGGGCTTGCGTGCCGCCGTGCTCGACCTGGACCTGATGTTTGGAAACCTTTACGACTTGTTAGGCGTCGATGCTCCGCGCGATATGGCGGCACTTATCGAGCCGTCGGCGGCGGGCACGCTCACCGAGCCGGATATCGTAGCCACATCGATGCGCGTGGCGCCGGGCGTTACGCTCTGGGGTCCCGTCGCGGCGCCCGAGCAAGCTGAGCTCATGGCGCGTCCGGTGGAGCTACTGCTTGATGTTCTGCGTCGCGAATCCGACGTGGTCTTTATCGATACCTCGGTCTTTTGGGGCGACGCCGTGGCGGCTGCGGTGGCGGCGAGCGACCGTTGCCTGGTCGTTGGCGATGCGGCGGTGTCGTCCGCGACATCGGCGTCGCGCGTCATCGAACTGGCAAGTCGAGTAGGTGTGCCGCGCACGCGCATGAGCGCCGTGTTCAACCGGTTCGGTGCGCGCGGGGCAGACGAGGACGTCGCCATGCGCTTTGAGATTGCCTGTGCGTTGAGCTCCAAGATTCGTATCGCCGATGGCGGGCAGGATCTCGCCGCGCTCATGGCGTTTGGGCGCGCTGACGAGGCGGTGGGGCAGACCAGTGCTTTTGCGACTAGCATGCGCGAGGCCACGCGCGAGATGCTCGTGGAACTGGGGTGCGCCGTCGGCCCTTGGAGCGATATGGTCGCCGACCGTGCAACGCGTACCGAACGCCCGCGTATCCGCCTTCCCTGGTCGCGCGAGGGTGATCAGCGATGAGCCTGCAAACGAGGATTAAGGCTGCCGGCGCTGCAGCGGCGGCAGCGCCTGTAGATGCGGGGCGTCGCCGCGCGGTGAAACGACGCACCAAGCGCGCCGTGATGGACCGCATGGGTTACGACGAAGTGGCGCGTATCAGCGCCTATATCGACCCGGCACTTGCCCGCTCGGAATTGCGTCCTGCGGTGGAGGCGGCGCTCAATGTTGAGGAGCCGACCGATCTCGCGACGCCCGAGCGCGAAACCATCATCGACGAGATTTTGGATGACGTGGTGGGCTTGGGGCCGTTGCAGCCGCTCATCGAGGACGACACCGTTACCGAGATCATGATCAACGGCTGCCGCTCGGCTTTCTTTGAACGCGGCGGCGTCTTGTACCCCATCGAGCATGCGTTTGAGGATGATGAGCAGATCCGTGTGCTTATCGATCGCATCATCTCGCCACTTGGCCGCCGTATCGACGAGCGCAGCCCCATCGTCAACGCCCGCCTCAAAACGGGCTATCGCGTCAATGCGGTGATTCCGCCTGTGGCGATTGACGGACCGATTCTCACCATCCGAAAGTTCTCGGACCGCATCTGCTCGCTGGACGAGCTTGTGGGGCTGGGGTCGCTGCCGCTTTGGTATGCGCAGCTGTTGTCATGCGCGGTGTCGCTGCGACAGGACCTGGCGGTTGCGGGAGGCACGGGATCTGGTAAGACCACCCTGCTCAACGCGTTGTCATGCGAGATTTCCACCGGCGAGCGCATCGTGACGATCGAGGATTCCGCCGAGCTCAAGTTTGCACATCATCCGCACGTGGTGCGCTTAGAGGCGCGCGAGGCTTCAATTGAGGGCGAGGGCGCGGTGACGATCCGCGACCTGGTGACCAATGCCCTGCGCATGCGCCCCGACCGCATCGTGGTGGGCGAGGTGCGCGGTGCTGAGTGCTGCGACATGTTGCAGGCCATGAACACGGGCCACGACGGGTCGCTCACCACACTTCATGCGGGTTCAGAACAGGAGACCGTGGTGCGTCTGACGTTGCTTGCACGTTATGGCATCGATCTGCCGAGCGAGCTCATCGAGGAGCAGATTGCCATGGCGCTCGACGGCATCGTGATGTCCGAGCGCCACGCCGATGGCAGGCGTTTCGTCTCCTCGTATTCGGGGGTGCGACGCGCCGCATCGGGCGGCGTAGAGCTCGAGCGCTATGTGACGTTCGATGCCGCCGAGCGCACCTGGACGCTTGACCGCGAGCCGCCGTTTATCGCAGAAAGCTTGCGGTCGGGGACGCTCACACAAGAGGAGGTGGACGAATGGAGATCGCTGTGCCCCTCGTCGTAGGGGGCTTGGCAGGGCTTTCTGTCGCGACGGCGTGCGGGGCGGAACCTCGTGTGCCGCAGGTACCGCCGGCGGAGCTGGCACGTCAGGCGCTCGAGACGGTGGCAGAGAAGCTGCCGCGTGAGCTGGTGGAAAACGATCTGCTGAAAAAGATCGCCCGTTCGTGGGCATCGCTGGCTCCGGCGCATCGCCTTGGCCTCGTGATCGAGGATGCTTCGGGATGTTTGGCGTTTCTGTTGCTATCGAGCGGTGTCTGCTGCGTTTTACTAACGATGGTGTCGTTATCGCCCCTCGGATTTGCCTTGGGACTTGTTGCTCCGTTTGCCGTTGGTGCCGCTCGGGATGGCTTTGAGAGCCGGCGCGAGCAACACGATGCAGAAGAGGCAATGCCCGAGGCGTTTACCGCACTTTCCATGTCGCTTGCCTCGGGACATTCGCTGGCCCAGGGCATGCGCTTTGTGGGCGCTCATGCGCAAGAGCCAGTGCATACCGAGTTTTTGCGGGTGGCGGCGGCGATCGATTGCGGCATCTCGGCGACCGACGCGCTCGATGACTTGCTCGTGCGTATCGACGCCCCCGGTCTTTCGCTTGTGACCTTGGCGCTTAAGGTGTCTCAGCGCACCGGCGCTCCGCTTGCCGACTTACTGTCCGAGGCGTCGAGCATGGTGGGGGAGCGCATTGAGCTCAAGCGCCGCCTGGATGTTAAGACGTCGCAGGCTCGCATGTCTGCGCATATGGTCGCGGCGATGCCGGCGGGCATGTGCGCGGTGTTGGCGCTGCTTTCGGCAGATTTTCGTCGCGGTCTTGCGACGCCCGCCGGCGCGGGCGCTGTGGTGCTGGGTCTTGCCCTCAACGCCGTTGCCCTGGTGGTTATCCGGCGCATTATGCGGGTGGAGCTATGAGCGCCCCGGTTGCAGTTGCGGCTTGCCTGTGCGCCCTGAGTGTATTTGTCGCGACGGGTTTGGATCGGGCGGATGCACGCAAGATCGCAGGGGCCTGCAAGCGCGAGGCGGTGCTGGTCGCTGCCGCGGGTCGCTCGGTGGTCGATGCTCTGACCGCGCGAGTGAAGGGCGCGGTTGGAGCGGGCGGCCCGGCGCGAGTGTCGCTCGGCGAAGTTTCCGAGATGATCGATGTTGTGCGCTTGGGTCTTTCGGCCGGTCTTTCGTTTGATGCGGCGCTTGAGATTTTCTGCGCCAACCGCCGGTCAGTGCTGGCTCTTCGCCTTGAGCGCGCCTGCATGGCGTGGCAGGTGGGCGTGGGCACGCGTGAGGACGAGTTGTTGGCCGCCGCGCGCGACCTGGACGTGCGAGCGCTCGAGACCTTTGCCATCACGGTGGGGCAGGCGCTCGCCCTGGGTGCCCCACTTGCCGAGACGCTGGCCGCTCAAAGTCGCGAGATCCGTGCGGCTCATCGCGCCGCGGTCGAGCGCGAGATCGAGCGTGCGCCCGTCAAGCTGCTGATTCCCACCGGCACGCTCATCTTGCCGGCGTTGCTTCTGTCCATATTGGGCCCGCTGCTGGGAGCAGGCGGGATGATGTAGGGAGGAATACATGAACACGATGACTGACGCTGCTGGCAAGGTCCAGGGCTGGGCGTTTTGCCGGGCGGCACATGTTCGTCAGCGCGCCAAGGAACTATTGCAGGAGGAGAGTGCGCAGGGTACCACCGAGTATGCCATCTTGGTCGGCGTGCTCGTGGTGGTCGCGATTATCGCCATCGTCGCATTTAAGGGCAAGGTCCAAGATCTATGGAACGCTATCAGCGAGGGCATCAACAGCCTGTAGAGGGCGAGCGCCCCGTCGGGGTGCTGCTGGTGTTTGCTTGCCTGACCGTGGCGATAGCGGCGGTGCTTTGGGGGCTTAACGCCGCGCGGCAGCAGCGTCCTGGGACCGCCTCCGATTTGGGCTCAGATTCGGCGGTGGCGTCTCAAAAAGATGAGATGCGAGATGCGGACGATTCGGATGTCGCTGTCACGGCGCAAACCTTTCTGCGGACGCTCGACAAGCGGTCTGGCACTGCGACGGATTCGCCTGGGGGCAACGCGATTGTGGTCCGGCTTGCATGGTCCGAGGACCGACCGATGACCGAAGCGGCGGCGGATATGCTGCGTTCCTATCGCGAGGTACCCACGGCGCAACTTGCTCTGAGCGGCTATCTCGACATCAAGGGAAACGTGTGGGGCGCCATCGTGCGTGACGGACGCGGCTGGGTCGATATGGTGACGGTTGCTGCGGATACTGGCGATGCTTCGTGTCGTCTGCGCGCCGTGCGCCTGGTCCCGCAAACAATAAGCTCAAAGGAGGGGTCGTGAAATGCATGGCGTTCTGCGTGAGGAGGTTGCCCAAGCGACTGTGGAATACGCCATCGTCACGGTGGCGCTGTTATCGATCGTGCTGGCGATTGCGGGACTTTGGCGTGCTGGCACCGATGGGCGCTTGGCGGCGCTGGTCGAGCGGGCGGCATCCCATGGCGTTGCCTCGATGTCGGTTATCGACGCCGCTGCGGGCGCTAAGGACATCGCGTTGTATTGATATCGCGTGCGAGGACCGGGCGCAGTCTACGGTCGAGGCCGCTTTTTTGCTGCCGACGTTTCTGACGCTCATCCTTCTCGCACTGCAACCGGTGTGCCTGCTCTATACGCGCGCGGTCATGGAGTCTGCCGCCGCCGAGACCGCGCGGCTCATGACCACGACGACGGCGGAGGACGATGATCTTAAGGAGTTCACCCGCCGCCGGCTTGCCGCAGTGCCCAACGTTTCGATCTTTCATGCCGGCGGGCCGCTGTCGTGGGATATCGAGCTTGGCCGGGCCGGTGCGGGTGGCGTCTCGTCCGTGTCCGTTTCCGGCGAGGTCAAGCCGTTGCCCGTGATCGGTGCGTTTGCGCAGGCTATGGGTGGTGCCGCCGAGGGCGGCTACGTTGAGCTCAAGGTCGATGTCTCGTATCAATCGCGTCCCGAATGGCTGGAGGGAGATTATGATTCGTGGATTGCTACATGGGATTAAGCGTTTCTGGTCTAGACGCGTTTTGACGCGCCGTCCGAGCTGCCATTGCAAGCGAGGCGGCTTTATGGGTCGAGCCGGTGTCGATCTGTTTATCGAAGACGGCGCCTATACCACGCTTTCTTCTGCCGTGGTCATCCTAGTGGTGCTCACATTGTTGTTTTCGTCGACCGCGGCGATATGGAGCATGTCGCGTGCCGGGGACACCCAGGTGGCGGCCGATAGCGGCGCGCTGGCGGGTGCCAACGTAGTGTCGTCCTATCACACGGCTGCCACGGTGGTTGATGCGAGTATCTTGAGTCTGGGGCTGGCGGGGTTTGCCACGATCGGGACGGGCCTGGTCGCCATCCTCATCCCGGGTGCCGAGCCGGTTGCCGGCAATATGGTCGACACCGGGATCGAGATCATTAAAACGCGCAACAAGTTTGCCAAAAGCGCATCGGAAGGCTTACAGAAAATCGAGACGGCTCTGCCGTATCTGATCGCCGCGCGTGCCACGCAGGCGGTGTCGGCGCAGGATACCGATAGTGTGACCTATACCGGTACGGCGCTTGCCGTGCCCAGGACATCCGAGTCGGACTTTGCTGCGCTCAAAGGGTCAGAGATCTCGACCGATACCATTAAAGACACATCAGATGATTTAGAGCGTGCGGCCGAGGAGCTGCGGAAGGCCTCGGAGGAGACGGCGAAGGCAAAGGAGCGCGCTTGGCTGGCGGATTGTGGTGGGTCTGACAAGGGCTCGGTCGGCAGCTGTTCTTGTATGTGGGAGCGCGCAAAAAGCCTAACGGATCTTTCCGGTGTTCAAAATCCGCATTACTCATCGAGCGTTACGTGGGAGCCTCAAGTTGCCCTTGATCGCGCGAAGGACTACTACCATTGGCGTCTGACAAATGAGAAGCCCCAGGGCTCGAGTGTCGAGATGAAGGCAGAGTCTGCGGCGCGTAAGGCGTTTTATACCTATGCGAACGCGGAGGTCGATCGGGCATATATAACCGAGAACGGAGACAGGGTTTCCTCCTATATTCCGCTGCTGCCGCGCAACTCTGATGAGGTTCGGGCGACGGAACTCTATACCGATGCGGTGTGGCCGACGAGCGTGAACGATGACAAGGCGTATCTGCATTACGGGACGACCTGCCCTAACTATAAGAAAGGGACGCCGAGCGGATTTGCTTCGGTTGCCGATTACGATGGACAGGATAAATGCAGCAAATGCCATTTTGGCGTTTTGTCGCTTGGTGCTGTTGCGGCGCCTTCAACCTCTATCGAAAACGGCTTCGAGTATCACTTTGACAAGTTCAAAGACGCCATGGAAGACTACGCCGAATGCCGAAACAAAGAGCTTGAGCTCGAGCGACAGACCGAAGGCGAGGCCGATCGCGCGGGAAGCGCATTCGATCAGGCCATTCAAGCGCTTTCGGGTGAGCGTCCGCGTATCGCGCCGCCCGGTCGCAACGGCGTGGTCGCCCTTGCGGTTTCGGGCGATATGACCAGCCCCGATCAACTGAACTCTTCGTTTAACACGGCGGTTGAGCTTGGCAGTCGCGGTGCCATCTCTGCCGCGGTGCTGGCGCCCGATGAGGCGACGGCGCAAAACAACGTGCTTTCGCGATTTTTCTCGACATTGAAGGAACGCTCGGGCGGCGTTGCCGGCGTGCTCGACGGCGTCATGGATGTTTGGGGACGGCTGCTCGTAGGATACGGTGATATCCAAGGTTCGGCCGACGAACTTATGGACGAGATGATTAAAGACCTAGGAGGGGGCGGCGGCGCGTTGGGCTCCATCGCATCGTGGCTCGGCGATACCGTTTCGGCGTCCGTGGCGGCGCTGGGTTTGGAACCGTGCGACTTGCGCCTGCGAAAGCCGGTGCTGACCGATTCCGCCAACGTCATTAAGAGTCCGGGGTCTGACATTGCTGGCCTCTCTCAAGCGCAAGACAAGCTGCGAGGCATTCCGTTGGGCGTGACCGATCCCAAGGCGCTTTGCGAGGCGTTGGAATATCAAGTCGAACGCACCATTAGCGGTACGGTGTTCACGCTTGCGGAGATTCCTCTGCCCGGCGGCGGCTCCATCCCACTCACCGTCGATGTCGCCACGCTGGTTGGCGCTCTGGGCGGTGGGTCGTAATGAGTATCCGCATGCGTCTGCGCGAGGAGCGCGCCCAAGCGACGGTGGAGATGGCAGTGGTTACGCCCGTTTTGCTGGTGCTGGCACTCATCGTGTACAACGTCATGATCTTTGCCAGCGCTGTCGCGCGCTTCGACCGCGTGGTGCCCGACATCGTGTTGGCGCACGCCGTGGCGTCGGAGGGGGAGGGCGACGAAAGCTCTGCCGATGCCTTGGCGACGGTTCAGACCCAAATTCTGAATGCCATGGAAGGCTATGACTTGCAGATCGAAGTGTCGAGCGAGCGAGGCACGGAGGCATCGGATGGTGGCCTGCTCTCCCTATCCGGTACGTTTAGGACCTACACCTGCACCATGCACTATGAGCCGTGGCCGACTTCTCTCAGCATCGCTGGCGTTCCGCTGGGGGCGCCGACAACGTTGTCGCACGAGCGCGCGGTGACGGTCGATCCATGGCGTCCGGGGGTGGTCATGTGACCGCGGTTTCGTCCTACATCGCCTACGCACGGGCACTCAATAGGCTGGGTTGGACGCCGGCGGAGTTTGTGGTGGCGGAGTCGTTTGTCGTGCGCCTGCGCGGCATGCTGGGACGGCATCCGGTTGCCGCCAACGGCTTGCCGCTCGTCATGGCGTTTCCACGCTGCTCTTCGGTCCATACGTGTTTTATGGCCTATCCCATCGACATCGCCTTCATCGATCGCGACGGCAATATCCTCGCGCGCTACGAAAGCGTTCGTCCTTGGCGCACGTGCTCCTGCCCCGGCGCCTGGGCCGTACTAGAGCGTCCTTCAATCATTGTTTCGATCCCTGCTCTCCAACGCGTGCCGGCTTAAGAATTGGCGACAGCGGACTTTCGTCATACGAAATTGGGTAAGATGGAGGAGAAGATGCATGGATGTTGAGATCCATCCCAACGCTAAAAAGCACCTGACGGAAAAGCAGGTGCTTAGCGCTTGGCTTGCGGTTACTGAGTGCATTCGTCGCGAGTCGAAGGACGAGCCGCCGAGATGGCTTGCGATTGGATGGCTCCCAGACGGACGAAGCGTGGAGCTTGTCGCGGTCGAGCTTGTCCGTGGGTGGCTTATCATTCATGCCTTGTCTCCAGTCCAGAAGAAATTTTGGCAGGAGATTGAACAGGCTCGGCAAAGGGGTCGATGATGGGCAAGACGTATACGGCCGCTAATGGTCAGGTTGTAACGGATGAAATGATTGACGCGTGGTGCGAGTCGTACGAGCGCGGAGAGTTTCCGGATGGCGAACACACCGTTGGTGGGATCGTGCATGGACGGCCCCCACTCTCAGGTGAGGGGACGGCAACGCTGTCGGTCAAGATTCCTCTGGGAATGAAGGAGGCCATTCGTCGACGGGCGGCTGCCGAGGGGATGACGCCAAGTGAGTTTGCCCGTGCGGCTCTGAGCGAAAAACTTCTTGCTGCCGGCTGATGCCTCTGACGTGCCGATTTAAAGAACCGAGGCTGTGCTCAAAAACTTTTTTAAAATTCTCGGTTGACCGGAACGCGTCCTTGGTTATACTAATCAAGCCTTGAAACAAGGCACACCTCAAATGGCTGGGTAGCTCAGTTGGTAGAGCAGAGGACTGAAAATCCTCGTGTCAGGGGTTCGATTCCCTTCCCCGCCACCTTGAATTGACTAGGACCTCTGCAAAGGGGTCCTTTTCTTTTATGTAGGGTTCTGCGGAAACTGCGTCCCGGAATTTGGCTTCAGAGTGGGATGCGTTTTCCGCTTTGAGGCCGCTTGGGAAAGCGCGACCCGGAATCCGGCGTCAGAATGGGACGTGCTTTCCTTTTGCGGCCTTTGGCGGAAACTGCGTCCCAGATCCCGCGCTCAGAACGGGATGCATTTTCCGGTTGGGCCTGCTAACGGAAAATGCGCCCCATTATTGAGCGATGGAACGGGACATGCTTTCCGGTGCCTGCCTCTGGCGCGCGTACACACCTCATCGCACCATCCCGAGCCCGCCTGTTCCCAGACATTCCTCCCACTTTCGCGTCACTTTGCAGACCGTTCGGTCGCCTGTCCGCACACGCGGGTATACTCAAAACGATACTTATCCTATGCAATACGATGCGGGTTCGACCTGCATGATCCGAAGGGGGCAGTGATGGAGAGGATACTCGGCGTTAATCTCTCTGGCTGGTTTATTCCCGAGCCTTGGGTGACCCCGTCGCTGTACGCGGCGACCGGTGCATCCAACGCGGCCGAGCTACAGGAGGCCATGGGTACCGCCGCCTATAACGAGCGCATGCGCCGCCATTACGAGACGTTTGTGAGCGAGGACGATTTTCGTCGCATGGCGCAGATCGGTCTCAATGCCGTGCGTCTGCCGGTGCCCTGGTATGCCTTTGGCTCACAGGAGTCCGACGCCTCCTACATATCGGTTGTCGATTACATCGACCGCGCAATTGAGTGGGCTGCCAAGTACGACATCCGCGTGCTGCTCGATCTGGCAACCGTGCCCGGTGGCCAGGGCGATTCCAACGATTCGCCCACCACGCCGGAGGCTGTTGCCGAGTGGCATTCGTCCACCAACGGCCGTCATGTCGCACTCGACGTGCTCGAGCGCTTGGCCGATCGCTATGGCGAGGCCGAGAGCCTGCTGGGCATTGAGCTGCTGGACACGCCGCAGATGAGCGTTCGCAAGAGCCTCTTCACCATGACGGATGGCATTCCCGCTCACTACCTGCGCAATTTCTATCGCGATGCCTACGAGCTCGTCCGTTCGTATATGCCCGAGGATAAGATCGTCGTCTTCTCGTCGTCGGGGCATCCCAGCGAGTGGAAGCATTTTATGCGCGGCGCCAAGTACAAGAACGTCTACATGGACCTTCACCTGTACCATTACCGCGACGAGTATGCGCTCGACATCACGAGCCCCCGCGGGCTGACGACGGCGATTTCGCGTAACAAGCGCGAGCTTAAAGAGGCGATTTCGACTGGGTTCCCCGTGCTGGTGGGCGAATGGTCGGGCGCGGCGATCTTTGCTAACTCGTCGGTTACGCCCGAGGGCCGCAATGCCTACGAGCGCGTGTTTATCGCCAACCAGCTGGCTTCGTTTGCGCCGGCTGCCGGTTGGTTCTTCCAAACGTGGAAGACCGAGAAGCGCATTGCAGCATGGGACGCCCGCGCGGCGCTCGGTACGCTCGAGCGCGGCATGATTGAATAGGTTGATATGACGCAAAACAGCGCCCATACGGGCAAACTCTATGTGGTCGGCACGCCCATCGGCAACCTAGGCGACCTGTCCCCGCGCGTTGGCGAGGCCTTTGCCGCTGCTGATGCCATCTGCTGCGAAGACACGCGTGTGACGTCAAAGCTGCTGATGCACCTGGGTATTTCCAAGCCGCTTGTCCGTTGCGACGAGAATGTGATCGCTAGCCGCGCTGCCGGCCTGGTCGACCGTCTGCTGGCGGGGGAGACCCTCGCCTTTGCCTCGGACGCCGGCATGCCGAGCGTGTCCGATCCCGGCCAGGCGCTGGTCGAGGCGGCGCGTGAGGCCGATGTGCCTGTCGAAGTTATTCCCGGACCCTCTGCTTGCGTCACGGCACTCGTTTCGTCCGGCATTCCCTGCGAGCATTTTTTCTTCGAGGGCTTTTTGGGCCGAAAGCACGGCGACCGTGTGCGCCGTTTGCAGCGCCTTGCCGTGGTGCCCGGCGCACTCATCTTCTACGAGTCTCCATATCGCATCGTGGCGACGCTCGAGGCCGTGGCGGAGGTCTTTCCCCAGCGTGAGCTTGCCGTCTGCCGCGAACTCACCAAGCTGCACGAGGAGGTCTTGCGCGGGCCCGCTGACCAGCTTGCCGAGGAGCTGCGTGCTCGCGGCGAGGTAAAGGGCGAGATTGCGCTGGTCATCGCGCCGCCGAGCGAGGACGAGGAGGCCGGCATCGCGCCGGTTGGCGCTGCGGTAGCGGATCCCGACGATGCCCTGCGCGAGGATATCCGCACTGCGCTCGAGGAGGGGGAGCCCGCCTCTGCGGTGGCCAAGCGCCTGTCTCAGAAGTATTCGCGCCGCAAGCGCGATGTCTATGCCATGGTGCTCGATATGCAATAGATGGAGGATATCCAGCCCTTGCGCTAGAATCATCCTCTGTATGCAACGTTTTTCTGGAGGACAAACCCCATGGATCAAAGCAAGCCTTCGTTCTTTATCACGACGCCCATCTACTACGTCAACGCCGATCCGCACCTGGGCACGGCTTATTCCACCATCATCGCCGACGTTCAGGCTCGCTATCGCCGTTCCGCCGGCTATAACGTCAAGTTCCTGACCGGCATGGACGAGCACGGCGAGAAGGTCGCCGAGGCCGCAGCCAAGCATGGCATGACGCCGCAGGAGTGGACCGATAGCCAGGCCCCGCACTTCAAGGAGCTTTGGAGCAAGCTCGAGATTTCCAACGACGACTTCATCCGCACCACCGAGCCGCGCCAGCATCATGCCGTGCAGTACCTGTGGGAGCGCATGAAGGAGTCCGGTTACCTGTATAAGGGCAGCTACGACGGTTGGTATTGCGTGCCTGACGAGACCTACTTCACTGATACGCAGGTCCAGAAGGGCGACGAGGAGTACGGCAGCGTCGGCCAGCATCTATGCCCCGACTGCCACCGTCCGCTTGAGCGCGTCCAGGAGGAGTCCTACTTCTTTAAGCTTTCCGCCTTCCAGGACAAGCTTCTCAAGCTCTATGACGAGCACCCCGACTTTGTCGAGCCTGCGTTCCGCATGAACGAGGTTCGCAGCTTTGTCGAGGGCGGCCTCAACGACCTTTCCGTGAGTCGCACGAGCTTTGACTGGGGCATCCAGGTTCCGTTTGACGAGGGCCATGTGACCTATGTATGGTTTGACGCGCTGCTCAACTATATGACGGCCGTCGGCTACGGTGTCGACACCGACGAGGCGCGTGCCGAGCTGGCCTATCGCTGGCCCGCGCAGTTCCACATCGTGGGTAAGGACATCATCCGCTTCCACTGCGTCATTTGGCCCGCCATGCTCATGGCCATCGGCGAGGCCCTGCCCGAGCACGTCTTTGCCCACGGCTTCCTGACCGTGCGCAATGCCGAGACCGGCAAGGCCGAGAAGATGTCCAAGAGCCGCGGTAACGCCATCGCTCCGCAGGACGTTATCGACATGCTGGGCGTCGAGGGCTATCGCTACTACTTTATGACCGACGTCGTTCCCGGTACCGACGGCGCTATCAGCTTCGATCGCATGGAGCAGGTCTACAACGCCGACCTGGCCAACAGCTGGGGCAACCTTATCTCGCGTTCGCTCAACATGAGCGGCAAGTACTTTGACGGTTGCGCGCCCGCCAAGCCCGCATCGTTCGATGCGTTCGACAACCCGCTGGCAAAGATCGCCGATGGCCTGGTCGACCGCTACATGGCCAAGATGGACGTGCTCGATTACGGCGGAGCCAAGGACGAGGTTATGGAGCTCATCCACGCCGCCAACCACTACATCGAGGACTCCGAGCCTTGGGCGCTTGCCAAGGATGAGGCTAAGGCTGACGAGCTGGCATTTGTGATCTACAACCTGCTCGAGGCCATCCGCATTGCCGCTCACCTGCTGATGCCGCTCATGCCTCAGACCTCTGCCGAAGCCCTGCGCCGCCTGTCCTGCGAGGACGAGGCCGCGAGCGACGACCTCAAGGGCATTTGCGCTTGGGGCCTGCTTGCCGGTGGTCAGCCCGTCGAGAAGGGTGAGCCGCTGTTCCCGCGTCTGGGCTAAGACGCCGCGCGCCATATCGGCAATTTGCTGTTTAGATGTAAGGGCATGGCCGCAACGGTCCATGCCCTTTTGTTTCAAGACGCCGCCATCATGCTAAGGAGGCAACTATGACAACTTCGCCTTTGGCAAACCCCACGGCAACAAGGGAGCTGCTGGAGGAGTTTGGCCTTGCGACCAAGCATCGCCTGGGCCAGAACTTCCTGATCGACAACCATGTAATTGAGCGCATTTGCGAGCTTTCCGAGCTCACGGGCGATGAGCGCGTGCTCGAGGTTGGCCCGGGCGTTGGTACGCTCACGCTCGCGCTGCTGCAGGAGGCGGCGTGCGTCACGTCGATCGAGGCCGATCCCGAACTCGAACCGGTGCTCGATGCCCATGCCGCCGACTATGCCAACTTCCGCTTTATCATGGGCGACGCGCTCAAGGTGACGCCGGAGCAGATTGAGCAGGCTGCGGGCGGTGAGCCGACGGTATTTGTCGCGAACTTGCCCTATAACGTGGCGGCGACGATCATTTTGCAATTTTTCCAGACGATGCCGGCGCTCAAGCGCGCCGTCGTCATGGTGCAAAAGGAGGTTGCCGATCGCATTGCCGCAGTGCCGGGCAACAAGACCTATGGCGGCTATACGGCAAAGCTTGGCCTGTATGCGCAGGTAACGGGTCGCTTTGAGGTGCCGCCGCGTTGCTTTATGCCGGCGCCACACGTGGACTCGGCCGTCGTGCGTATCGACCGTGTTGACGGTGTGGTGCCCGAAGGACTCGATCGCGAATTTGTGGCCCGCGTGATTGACGCTGCATTTGCTCAGCGTCGCAAGACCATCCGCAATTCCATGAGCGCCAACGGCTTTGCCAAGGACGTGCTCGATGCCGCCTTTGAGGCTTGCGGTATCGCACCCACCACGCGCGCCGAGACGCTCGGCGTCGCCGACTTTGTGTGCCTGGCTCGGGAGCTTTCCCATGACGCTTAATGCCGAACGCGTGACGTTTACCAAGAAAAAGAAGACGGTTGCTTGTCCCGTGCCCTTGGCACCGCTTGCCGACACACATGCGCATCTGCTTTCGTTCTGGGGCAAGGATGTGCCCGAGACACTCGTGCGTGCCAAGGCGGCAGGCATCGACCTGTTGGTGACGGTCTTCGACCCCATCGCCGACAAGCGCAGCGTGACGGACTATAGCGACTGGCTCGTGCGCGAAATTCTGCCGATGCAGGATATCCCGCAGATCAAGTATCTTGCCGGCGTGCATCCGTATGGCGCGCCGGACTATACCGACGACATTCACGCGCAGGTTGTTGCTGCGCTTGATGACCCTTTGTGCGCCGGTATTGGCGAAATCGGTCTGGACTACCACATGGACTATGACGACGATATCGCGCCGGCACCCCATAACGTGCAGATTGACTGCATGGCGCGCCAGCTCGAGCTTGCCGTGCGTCGTAACGTGCCGGTGGAGCTGCATCTGCGTCACGAGGACATGGACCAGGAGCGTACCTCGCACGTGGACGCCTACAACGTGCTTCGTGAGGTGGGCGTGCCCCAGGCCGGTTGTGTGCTGCACTGTTTTGGCGAGGACCGCGCCACGATGGAGCGCTTTGTGGAGCTGGGCTGCTATATCGCCTATGGTGGTGCCGCCACCTTTAAGCGCAACGACGACGTGCGCGAGGCATTTGCGGCAACCCCACTCGATCGAATTTTGTTCGAGACGGATTGCCCGTATATGGCTCCGGAGCCCATCCGCGGTCTTGAATGCGAGCCCGCAATGATCTCCATTACGGCAAACGCGCTGGTTAACGACCGTGTCGATCGCACTGGTGAGGACGCCGAAACAATCGCGCATGCCGCTTGGGAAAATGCCTGCAAACTTTTTCAAAAATAGTTCTTGCGTTCGCGGTGGCGCTCCGTTATTCTAATTCCAGCACGCGGGCGTGGCGGAATTGGCAGACGCGTACGGTTCAGGTCCGTATGGGGGCAACCCCATGAAGGTTCAAGTCCTTTCGCCCGCACCATTGATTGAAAGAGCTCCCAGCAATGGGGGCTTTTTTGTTATGGGCCCATCGCGGGGACTTGAACCTGCGAAGGAGCGAGCGTAAAGAAAACGCGGAGCGTTTTTAGCGAGTTGACGAGTCCGCCGGCAGGCGGTCGAAGCCGGTGCGGATCCGCGAAGCGGATACGCGGACGTCCTTTCGCCCGCACCATTGATTGAAAGAGCTCCCAGCAATGGGGGCTTTTTTGTTATGCACGATCTCCTTGGACGGGTATCCTAATGGCAACGTGTGCCTATCAGAGGAGAGACCATGCTGTTTTCCGGTATCATCGCTGCCCTTACGAGCCTTTTGATTCCCATCATCATCCTGCTGCTGTTGCTTCCCAACGCCTGCTACGTCGTTGAGCAGCAGCACGCTGTGATCATCGAGCGCTTGGGTAAGTTCAATCGTATCGTCAACGCGGGCTTCCACGTGAAGGTGCCCGTGATTGACCGCAAGGCCGCCACGGTGAGTCTGCGCACCATGAAAAATGGTTTTGGCATCGACGTTAAGACCCAGGACAACGTGACCATTGGCCTTGAGGTCTCCGCTCAGTACCACGTGAGCTATGACATGGGTGCTGGCCCGGCGGATTCGGGCATCTACAAGAGCTACTACATGCTGCAGGAGCCCGTCGACCAGATGCGCGACTTCATCACCGACGCCCTGCGCTCCTCCATCCCCGTCTACACGCTCGATGAGGTCTTTGCCAAGAAGGATGACATCGCCAAGGATGTCAACGCTACTGTTTCCGAGCAGATGGCCGCCTACGGCTTCACCCTCGTGTCGACGCTCATCACCAAAATCGCACTGCCGACCGAGGTTGAGAACTCCATGAACGACATCAACGCTGCCCAGCGCAAGCGCGCTGCCGCGCAGGAGCTCGCCGAGGCCGACCGCATCAAGCGCGTCACCGAGGCGACCGCCGAGGCCGAGGCTATGGAAAAGGCGGGCGAGGGCATCGCCAACCAGCGCAAGGCCATCGCGCTGGGTATCAAAGATTCGCTCGAGATCATCCAGGAGACGGGTGTCGGCAATGACGAGGCCAACCAACTGTTCATGTTTACGCAGTGGTCCGAGATGATGACGGAGTTCGCTCGCACGGGTAAAACCTCGACGGTCGTGCTGCCGAGCGACTTTTCGCAGTCGGCCTCGATGTTCGAGCAGATGCTGGCCGCCGGCAAAGTTCAAAACGATTCGAAGGAGTAGACGCGCGTGAAATACACCGTCGTTTGCGTCGGTAAGCTCAAGGAGCGCTTTTGGAAGGACGCGTGCGCTGAGTACACCAAGCGCCTAGGTGCCTATGCCAAGGTGGATATCCGCGAGGTGGCCGATATCGACCCGGCTAAGGCGGGCGGCGTGGATGCCGCGCGCGACAAGGAGGGGGCGGCGATTCTTGCCGCCTTGCCATCTCGAGCGCATGTGATCCTGCTGGCTATCGAGGGCAAGGAGCGCTCGAGCGAGGAGTTTTCGGCGAGGCTCGACGATCTTATGCTGCGAGGCAGCAGCGACATTGCCTTTGTAATCGGCGGTTCGGATGGCGTGAGCGATGACGTGCGCGCACGAGCCGACGAGATGCTCAGCTTTGGACGCATTACCTTGCCGCATAACCTGGCGCGTGTGGTGCTGCTGGAGCAGATTTACCGTGCCTGCAAGATCAGTCGTGGCGAGCCGTATCACAAATAGGTCGGCAATACGAAACAATGGCGTGGGACAATACCTTTCGTTTTGAGGAATGTGTCTGAAAGGACTATGTGATATGAAGATTGGATTTGTCGGTTTTGGCAATATGGCGAGCGCTGTGGCAGATGGCTGGATCGCTGCCGGTGTAGCTGCGAGCGATATGTGCGCCTGTGCGGGTCGCTACGACGCGCTGGTTGAGCGCTGTGAGGTGCGTGGGATGGCCGCTTGCCACGATGCCGCCGAGGTCGTCGCCGCATCCGATATCGTGGTCGCTGCGGTCAAGCCGTACATGATCGAGAAGGTATTTGCCCCGCTCAAGGATGCTCTTGCCAAAAAGGTCGTTCTGTCGGTTGCCTGGACTTGGGACAGTGCCAAGTGGGAGCAGGTCCTGCCGGGCGTCGCGCATATCTCGACGGTGCCCAACACGCCGGTTTCGGTGGGCGAGGGTGTCATCGCCTGCGAGAAGTCCTCTACGCTCAACGGCGAGCAGCGTGCTGTTGTGCTCGACCTGCTCGGTAAGCTTGGCGCTGTCGTCGAGCTCGATACGAGCCTGCTGTTTGTGGGCGGCACCGTGGGCGGTTGCGCTCCGGCATTCGTCGCCATGGCGATCGAGGCCCTGGGCGATGCGGCGGTCAAGCACGGTATCCCGCGTGCCGATGCCTATCGCATTGTGAGCCAGATGGTGCTGGGTACGGCAAAGCTGCAGCTCGCAACCGGTCAGCATCCTGCAGCGATGAAGGATGCCGTGTGCTCGCCCGGTGGTGCCACCATCAAGGGCGTCGTTGCGCTCGAGGACGCCGGCATGCGCAGCGCCCTAGTCAAGGCAATCGACGCAACCCTCCAGTAAACCGACCAAAAAGGGACAGGTTTATGTTGGCAGGTTTTTCCTGCTGTTTTGTCCTTTTAGCGAAAAACGCCCCGCAACTGGTTCAATTCCAGTTGCGGGGCGCTTGCGTTTGCCCAGAGAAAACCGACCAAAATAAACCTGTCCCTTTTTGGCAGGTTAGTCCCAGAAGCTGTCTTCTTCGTCCTCGGACTTGGGGCCGCGGTCGACATACATCTTATGGGTGCGCTTCTCCATTACAAAGGCAAGAATCGCAAACAGCAGGATGCCGCCGGCGAAAAGGATGGCAAAACCGGTGCGGGTGCCAAACAAAAAGGAAAAAACTGCGTCCATTGGGTGCCTTCTTGCGTAGTTGAGTTGGGTCGTAAACGCTCATAAGTATATACTTGCCCATACATGTACAAGGTTGCAACCTAAATGGAATGTATATCGCCGGAGGATCTAATGCTTGATATCAAGTTTGTTCGCGAGAACCCCGATGCCATCGATGTCGCCATGGCTAACCGCCAGACGTCTTGGGATCGCGAGAAGTTCTTTGAGCTCGACGACGAGCGTCGTGCCGTCATCACCGAGGTCGAGGAACTTCAAGCCACGCGCAACGCCGAGTCCAAGAAGATCGGCGCCCTGATGAAGGAGGGCAAGAAGGACGAGGCCGAGGCCGCCAAGGAGGCCGTGCGCGCCGTCAACGAGAAGATTGACGGTCTGGCTGAGCGCCGTACTGCTCTCGAGCAGGAGCAGTACGACTTCATGGCTCACCTGCCCAACATTCCTTGCGAGGCCACGCCGTACGGCAAGGACGAGGACGAGAACATCGAGCGTCGCCGCTGGGGCACCCCGCGCGAGTTCGACTTCGACTTTAAGCCGCACTGGGATCTGGGCACCGATCTGGACATCCTCGACTTCGAGCGTGGCAACAAGCTCTCCGGCAGCCGCTTCACCGTTCTCGGTGGCGCCGGCGCCCGCCTGGAGCGCGCCCTTATCAACTTCTTCCTGGACACGCACACGAGTCGTGGCTTTAAGGAGTGGTGGCCGCCCATCGTCGTCAAGCGTCAGACCATGTTCGGTACGGGTCAGCTGCCCAAGTTCGAGGACGACGCCTATCACGTCTCGGGCGACAACTTCCTGATCCCTACCGCCGAGGTCGTGCTCACCAACCTGCACGCCGGTGAGGTCCTCGACGCCGACACCCTGCCGCGCCGCTACACCGCCTTCACCCCCTGCTTCCGCGAGGAGGCCGGTTCCGCCGGTCGCGATACCCGTGGCATCATCCGTCAGCACGAGTTCGACAAGGTCGAGATGGTCAAGTTCGCTAAGCCGGAGGAGTCCGACGAGGAGCTCGAGAGCATGACCGCCGAGGCCGAGTACCTGCTGCAGCAGCTGGGCCTTCCGTATCGCGTGATTAGCCTGTGCACCGGCGACTTGGGCTTCTCTGCCCGTCAGACCTACGACATCGAGGTCTGGCTGCCGAGCTACAACGCCTACAAGGAGATCAGCTCCTGCTCCAACTGCGGTGACTTCCAGGCCCGTCGCGCCAACATCAAGTATCGCGACCCCGAGAACTTCAAGGGTTCGCGCTACCTGCACACCCTTAACGGTTCCGGCCTGCCGGCTGGCCGTACCATGGCTGCCATTCTGGAGAACTACCAGAACGCCGACGGCACCATCACGATCCCCGAGGTCCTGCGTCCCTACATGGGCGGCCTCGAGAAGATCGAGCCGGTCGCGTAACTTGGCTGCATAAGCGATTTGCTAGGGCACTCCTTTTTGGGGTGCCCTTTTTGTGTGCGGCCATACCATGCTGTGCGGACAGCTCAATAGAAAACACACGAACAACTGTTCTGTATACAGCCATCTACCTGCTATGCTTTTGCTAATTAAGAGCGAGAGAAAGGGGACGCGATGGAGCTGTTTGATGATCGGGTGGTTTTGTTTGAGAGCGACGAGGGCGGGGAGTACCTGCTTGTGACGTGTGAGCCGTCTGGCATGGGTGGCCTGGTGGTTCGACAGACGAGCGAGGGTCCGTTGACCCAATGGTGCTACGAGGAGTCGCCGCATGTGGTTGAGACGTTTGTGGCGCACGAGGGGCTTGTGGCCCTGGAGCATTTCTATGGGGTCCGGACATCTAACCAGGTTGCTCGCATGTTGAGTATCTCGTTTGCCGATTATGATTGTGCCCAGCGGGTGAGATCGCTCCTGAGGGAACTTGATGCTAAGTTTGACGTGATCGAAAAGCCAATCGATCGTACGGGGAATGGCGGTATATGCGGAGCAGCATGACAAGACTGCGTTCCACAAAAAAGTTTGAAATTGTGCTTGACTCCAATAAGCTAAAGTGGTTTTATATGTTTTGCGCTGCGGCGTTACCTCAGCTGGATAGAGGGTCTGACTACGAATCAGAACGTCATAGGTTCGAATCCTATACGCCGCACCAATTGAACTTGAAGCCTCCGGCAACGGGGGCTTTTCTTTTTTGGAGACCAGACAGGGATTCGAACCTCGGTCGAGGCGCGAGCGTGAAGCGGACGCGGAGCGTCCGTAGCGAGCGGGCGAGCACGCCGGCAGGCGGGCGAAGCCGGTGCGGATCCGCGCAGCGGATGCGCGGAATCCTATACGCCGCACCAATTGAAATTGAAAGCCTCCGGCAACGGGGGCTTTTCTTTTATGGCAACACCGCATGGATTCGAACCTCGGTCGAGGCACGAACAACTTAATTATCACTCCGTAAAATTTTTTCTAATTGTCGCTTGACCCATCGGGGGCTCGCGTGCATAATAATCCGTGCGTTGCGGCGTTACCTCAGCTGGATAGAGGGTCTGACTACGAATCAGAACGTCATAGGTTCGAATCCTATACGCCGCACCAACTGAACTTTAAAGCCTCCGGTAACGGAGGCTTTTCTTATATGTCGACATACTTGAGGAGTTGCTTTCGCCGTGTTTGAAAGTATCGATTCGATCGACTGCATCAAATGAGTAAAAATCAAATTCGATAACTTTTTTTGAAAAAATGCTTGACCATTATTCAGTCCATGTGCATAATAATCAACAAGTCGCGGCGTTACCTCAGCTGGATAGAGGGTCTGACTACGAATCAGAACGTCATAGGTTCGAATCCTATACGCCGCACCATTTGAGATTAAAGCTCCCGGCAACGGGGGCTTTTCTTTTACGTAAACACCGCATGGATTCGAACCTCGGTCGAGGCGCGGGCGTAAAGAAAACGCGGAGCGTTTTTAGCCCGCGGGCGAGCACGCCGGCAGGCGGGCGAAGCCGGTGCGGATCCGCGCAGCGGATGCGCGGAATCCTATACGCCGCACCATTTGAGATTAAAGCTCCCGGCAACGGGGGCTTTTCTTTTACGCCAGCTTGAGTGCTTTCGTCCAAAGGGACGATTTCCTGTCGACTCGTGTAAGATTCCGAGTAGATGTCGCGACTTATTCGCGACCACTCCTTCTCAAGCGACCGATCAGGGTGATACTTCGTGGCAGAGCGTCCGACATACAAGCTCAGGTTTCTCGATCCCAAAAAGCGCTTTCCGGCGATGCCCGAGCAGCCTGCGGGACGCTCATATGGCGTGGTCTGGAAACTCTTTGGCGAGGATCAGCATGAATCTTGTTATGTCGTCGAATTCGTTGGCAAAAGTCATGTGTCGCTTTTGGGCTACGTAAGCGTTTCGGGTGAGGTATACAAGGTGGACCGCCCCGTTAGCGAGACTCCGCTGCCCAACGATCCCGACATGGAACTGGTCCTTGACGAGTCGGACTCCGGTATTGGTGAGATTGTGGTACGGGGAGCCAACGGCACAATGCGCGCGTGCGCGCGAACCGTCGGCTCTCCCGAAGGCCCCATGCGCGAGCAGTCCGACCACGAGACATGGAATTCGACCCGCTCCCTTCCTTACGGCGAGTTCATGGCATCGATGTTCCTGCGCTACGTGATATTCGCTGACTCCGAAAATGCCATTGCGAGCACGGCGGACGCCGGCGGACTCGACGAGGGTATGCAAAATGTTATCGACAAGATCAAGCTCGTAAAGTTGCCCGAGCCGATCGAGGTGTTTTTGGGCTTTAACACGACACCGCTCCCTGATGCTATCGAGACGCTGCTTTACCGCGTTGACCATGCCGAGAATCCGAGCGGTATCGAGCGCTATGCCGCCGCCCTTATGAGTGAAATTGACTTGCCCCGCTTGCGCACCATCGCCGCTAAGTCCGAGATGAGCCTGGCTCGCATCGATCGCTCAAAGCTTTTCTATCTCAATTTTGATCGCAGCCTGCTGGACCAGGACGAGATTGACATGCTGCTTGCCATCGAGTGCCGTCTTAACCGTCTCTCCGGCATCCTTGAGCACATCGGGGCCGGATTGGTCCCTGCGGCATCCTCGCCGAGCCTTGAGGGCTGCGCGCTCTTTGATGCGTGGCATATCGCCAAGACGACCAACGATGTTCCCCGACTGCTTGATACGGCCTCGAGCGATAACCCGTGGGGCAAACCGGGTACGGTGGCTTGCCAGCCGGGCGGTGAGTGGGATGTGCGTACCCGCTTCGCGCGTATTGTCGAGGCGCTTAACGTGGTCACGCGGCTCGACTATACCTATCGGGCAAACGTTGCCGAGGGGATTATGCTCGTTCGGTTTGGGCAGTCTGTCGTTGATGCCATGCCGCAACGTGAATACGACGCTCAAGATGACGCCTGGCACGAGCTGGACGAGGACACGCGCACGATCTGTGCCGCGGAGCACGATGCGCGCGTGGCGCTCACGCTTGCGGCAGCGTGTTTTGCCGCGGGCACCTGCATCACGCGCTGCTATGTGCAGATTGCTGCTCCCGACAGTGAGCAGGGCGAGTGCGTTGTCGCAACGTATTTCTTTGGGCGCGCGGCCTATCTGGCCGATTGCGTGCCTGTCGCCAAGGATCTTGAGAGCATGGACATGGACGATATGCCGTGCAAGCGTGTGCTTGAGGCGTATGAGTCAACCGCTCCGGAGACGATTGAGCCGGCGGAGGTTCATGCTCGTCCGCGTGATGACCATCGCATGCTGCCGCCGGCGCTGCGCGATCTGCTGCTTGCCGATACGGCTGACGAGCTGGAGGTCATGGAAGAGGACGACGACCCATACGTGGCCCGTGTTGTTGAATTGCGCGAGCAGGCAAAAGTCGACCGTACAGGTGCTTTTGAAGGCTTTTCCCGTCTTGTTGAGGAGTTGGAGGCTAAGTGCGCCGTCGCCGAGCTTTTGGCGACAGGTCCGGTTCAAACGCAGTTTTGCGATAACCAGCTGGTGCGCATGGTGCTACCGGTGTTGGAAGAAGACCGCTCTGTGCGAATCCTTCGTGCGCCCGATGCGCTGTACTTTGCCCAGCACGAGATCTGCAGCTTTTACGCCGAGCAAGAGGACTTTGAACGAGCACTGCCCGAGGTGCGCCATCTTTACGATCTGGCGCGCTCGTCCATGCAGCCGCACTTTGCGCTCATCAACGTGCTTGCGCGTCTGGAGCGCTTTGACGAGATTATCGAGGTGGCGCGCCACGGCCTACGTATTGCCAGCGATCGTTCTGCAATCGGCTACCTGTTCTATCGCTTGGCGTTTGCCTATTGGAATTGCGATCAGCTCGACCTGGCGCTGGCTTGTTACCGTCTGGTGCCGCGCGGCGAGGAGTCGGGCAGCAGCGCGCTGGAAGAAATGCAGGGCCTTATGAACGAGATGGGCGTCAGCGAGCCTCCGACGTTCGAGGAAGCGGTCGAGACCATCCATAAGGCTGGACTAGAGCTGCCGCCAGTGTCCGCCGTGACGAATCAGCTGGCAGATGCCGCTGTGCAACTGGTCGACAACGGTTTCTTTTTCCTGGCGCGCGGTTGTATCTTCCAAATGTGGCGCACCATGGGCAACGACGAGCTCGGCTCCCTCAACCGCTCGCTGGGGTAGGCGAAGCTTTCAAGAAGGAAAGGCTGCTAGGCAATTAGAAAATTTCCTCTTGCTCATCCTTGGCTGTTTGGTTACTATAGAACGGCTGTTACGGAGAGCTGACCGAGAGGCCGAAGGTGCTCGCCTGCTAAGCGAGTATGCCCCAAAAGGGCATCTGGGGTTCGAATCCCCAGCTCTCCGCCAGTAAGACTTTAAAGAAGGGTTCCGAAAGGGACCCTTTTTTAGTTGAACCACGTTAGCTGGGGATTCGAACCTCAAAAAAGGAGGCATCCTTTCGGACGCCTCCTTTCAGCGAGTGTATTGTTCTTCGACCTTACACCTCGGGCGCCTTGGCGACGGTCTCGCTTTCTGCCGTGAGTGGGCGGTTGTCGATGCGACGGCCCAAGCGATCGAGCTTCACGAGCAGCCATTCAATGGGATTCGGCCCTGCGCCTTCCTCGTCGGCAACCAGGTCCATGACGGCGATCTTGGTGCCATCCTGCTTGAGCGTAACGCTGCCCACCTTGTCGCCCACATGCACCGTGCCCGAAAGATCGTCGTAGCTAACCTTTTCGGTCACCTCGCCGGCAAGGGAAAACACGGTCGCTTGCGCCGTAGGATCGGCGAGCGTGGCGTCGATCGTCTTATCCGTCCAGTCGGTTTGGCCAATGCGCGCCATAAGCGGGTTGCCGTTGGCGGTCTTTTCCTGCGTGTTGGCGATTGCGACCGTCACCTTGTGACCGTAGTACCAATTGGCAAGGATTGCGGTATCGGTAAAGCGCTGGTCGGTGGTGGTGGAGTTCAAAACGACAGTGTAGATCTCGTCGCCATCGCGGTTGTAGGCACCCGTAAAGCAATAGCCTGCATCGTCGGTAGTGCCGGTCTTGCCACCGATGTTGCCATCTTGGCCCAGCAAATAGTTATGCGTGTCCATGGAATGCGAATGGTCGGTGCCGTCGGCGCCCGTGACCTCGATCCAGGAATCCTCGCTCGCTACGACCTCGCGGATCGTGTCGTTTTTCATGGCCTCCTGCATCATCAGCGCTACGTCGTGTGCGGTTGAGTGCATATTGCCAGCCCACTCATCAAAGTCCAGACCATGCGGGTTTTCAAAAAGCGTACCGGTGCAGCCGAGCTTCTTAGCGCGCTCGTTCATGGCCTTCACAAATGTGGCCTCGGCGTCTTTGGTCTTAGGGTCGATCTTCTTGCCCACATATTCGGCGAGCACGATGGCGGCGTCGTTGCCCGAGGGAATCATCAGGCCGCGCAGCGCCTGCTCCACGGTAAGCTCGTCGCCTTCGAGCAAGCCGGCGGTCGAATTACCCACGGTGGCTGCGGCGTTGCTCACCGTGACCTTCTCGTTCATCTTGCAATTATCAACGGTTAGGATTGCGGTCATGACCTTGGTGATCGAGGCGATTTTGACCTGCTCATCGGCGCCGCGCCCATAGTAGACGGTGCCGTCTTTGCCCATGACGAAGGCATTGGTCGCATCGATATCGGGTAGATTTTCGGCCGTGATGCCGCGCGCATCGGCGGTTTTGCCACAGACATTGTCGGTCGTGAGCACTTGGGCGCCGGCGACGGTGGGCACGCCAGCGGCAAGGGCGATAGCGCAGACAAAGCCGGCGGCAAGCTGGGCTGAGCGCTTTGCAAAAGAGGTGAGGGACTTCACAGATTTCGCTTTCGACGGGATGGTCTCTTCTGGAACTAGAGTATATCGTTTGCCGGCATCGGCGATCATCGCGTGCGTGCGTGGCCCACATCCGCGCCCGAACGGGCACAAGGGTGCTTAAGGCCGACTTAATCACCCACGCTTGTTGTGTGTGACGGGCGCCCCCTCGGGCATAATGGAGCGCGAGAGGAGTACGCATGAACGAGCGCATACTGGTAGTTGATGACGAGAAGGCCATCGCCGACCTAGTTGGCATCTACCTTACAAAAGAAGGCTTTGACGTACAGGTCGCCTATAGCGGGGCCGATGCTGCCAAGGCAATCTTGGAGCAAGAGTTCGATCTGGCGCTGCTGGATGTCATGCTGCCCGATATCGATGGCTTTGAGCTGTTGCGTACGATCCGTTCCAGCCATACCTATCCCGTGATCATGCTGACGGCGCGCGATGCCCAGCAAGACAAGATCGAGGGCCTTTCGCTTGGCGCAGACGATTATGTGGTCAAGCCGTTCCGTCCGCTGGAGCTCATTGCACGCGTTCATGCTCAGCTTCGTCGTTATACCAGCTACGGCAGCCGCGCACAGGCGGCCGAGTCGCCGATCATCCAGCTCGACGGCCTCGAGATCAACCGCGACGCCCGCTCTGTGACGGTGGACGGTGCGCCGGTGCGCCTCACGCCCATCGAGTATTCCATCTTGCTGTATCTGGCCGAGCATCGCGGCAGCGTAGTGCCCGTGGAGGACCTGTTCCGCGCGGTGTGGAACGAGGACTTTATGCCCGGCTCCAACAATACGGTGATGGTGCACATTCGCCATCTGCGCGAAAAGATCGGCGACGATGCCCAGAAGCCGCGCTTTATCAAAAACGTCTGGGGCGTCGGCTACATAATCGAATAACGCCTTTGATGGTGGGGGAGTAGATATGACAAAAGACGATAGGCGGGCATTCGAGGTACCCGATCGACTCTTTGAATACGTAAGGGCGGTCGTTGACAACCGTGCGTTAGCGACGGTGCTGCTCTTTTTGCTGAGTCTGCTGCTCATCGGCATTGACAATATCGTTGGCATCCTGGCAGTTCTACTCATTGGCTTTTTGCTGATTGATCGATTCGAAATCGTTCGCCGCTGTGTGGTGATCGGCGGCGCCGCGTGGACAATTACGTTGGCGATCGGGTCCATGGCGCTTGGCGGTATTGGCGAGCCCGTATTCTTTGACGCCGACTTTGTGTTCAACATGCTTGGATTTGTGCTGGCGCTTGCCGTGTGCGTCCTGTTCTTCTGCGGACGCGCCCTGTACTACCAGGGTTACGAGCAGGGCGAGCTGCACGCCGACCGCGTGATTGCCGCCCGCATTCAGGACCGTCTGATCGATAACCCCGACACATGGGACAACATTGACGGCGACTTCCTCGAGGTCGAGGGCGCGCTCAACCGGGCGCGCGATTGCGAGCGTAGGGTTCAACAAGCCCTGCGTGACGAATCCCACCGCAAAGATGACCTGGTGACGTACCTGGCGCACGACCTGCGCACGCCGCTCGCCAGCGTGGTGGGCTACCTTTCGCTCTTGCAGGAGGCCCCCGATTTGCCGCTTGAGCAGCGCGCACGTTTTACGGGCGTGGCACTCGACAAGGCCCACCGGCTCGATGCGCTCATCGAGGAGTTCTTCGACATCACGCGCTTTGATTTCCACGATATCGTGCTCACCCGCAGCTACGTCGATTTGGGGCTCTTACTGGCACAGGTGGCCGACGAGTTCTATCCCATTCTCAACGAACAGCATAAAGAGGCCCAGGTTGATATCTGCGAGGATCTGACGGTGCTCGTGGACGGCGACAAGATGGCTCGCGTATTCAACAACATCATGAAAAACGCCGTCGCCTATAGCTATGAAGGCTCGATGATCACGGTTGAGGCCAGACGTTTTGGTAACGGCGGCGTGCGCGTACGATTTATAAACCAGGGCGATCCGATCCCTGAGCCAAAGCTCAAGGTGATCTTTGAGAAGTTCTATCGCCTGGATGCGGCGCGTGCGACCAATCGCGGTGGTGCCGGTCTGGGCCTTGCTATTGCCAAGGAGATCATCGCGGCGCACGGCGGTACCGTTGCATGTGAATCGACGCCCGAACACACGATATTCACCATCGAGCTGCCCGCCGCATAGCCAAGGTGACCTTACAAACACTTGACAATGCGCTCACGTGCGTATGAGCCGCGATTCCTACTATCGATACTGCTGAATTGATATCGACGTGGAGGTATGCGGTATGACGGCTGGTGTGGCTATGGAGCCCACGGAGCTCGAGGAGCTAATGGAGGCGCGAGCCGAGACTGCGCACGAGCGCGAAGTCGGAGACGCGACGCGCCCCACGGCAGAGGATCTTGCCGCCTCGCCGACGCGCATCGACGTCGAGGGCCTCGACCTGTTCTATGGCGACCACCATGCGCTCAAGGACGTGAATATCAAGATCCGCGACAAGCAGATCACCTCGTTCATCGGGCCTTCGGGCTGCGGAAAGTCCACGTTGCTGCGCTGCTTTAACCGCATGAACGACGGTATCAAGGACTGCCGAATCGAGGGCAAGATTGCGATCGATGGTCAAGATATCCTGGGCGATTACGACATCTGCCGCCTTCGCCAGCGCGTGGGCATGGTGTTCCAGCGCCCTAACCCGTTTCCCATGAGTATTTACGACAACGTCGCGTACGGCCCCCGTGGCATGGGCGTGCGCGATCGCGCCGTGCTGGATGAGCTGGTCGAGGACTCCCTGCGTCGCGCTGCCCTGTGGGACGAGGTCAAGGACAAGCTCAAAGAGTCGGGCCTGGGTCTTTCGGGTGGACAGCAGCAGCGCCTGTGCATCGCCCGCGCACTTGCCGTGCAGCCCGACATTCTGCTGATGGACGAGCCGACCTCGGCGCTCGACCCCGTGTCGACGCTCGTGGTGGAGCAGCTTGCCTGCGAGCTCAAGGAAACCTGCACGCTGGTGGTCGTGACGCACAACATGCAGCAGGCCGCGCGTATTTCCGATTCGGTTGCGTTCTTTTTGCTGGGTGAGCTGGTGGAGCACGCGCCTACCGCGCAACTCTTCAAAAATCCGTCCGATCCGCGCACGGCGGATTATTTGACGGGGCGTTTTGGCTGACGCTGTCTTTTACAGGTGCTTTTAGGGTTAAGATGCGGTCATATCGGCCGCAAAGGGGTTCAACATGATCTATTACGTCGAGGACGATGACAACATCAGGGATTTGACGGTCTACGCGCTGCGCAAGCAGGGAATCGAGGCCGAGGGCTTTTCGTGCGATGGCGAGTTTAAAGCTGCCGTGGCGCGACGGGTGCCCGATGCTGTGCTGCTCGATATCATGCTGCCCGACACCGATGGCTTGGCGATTATGCGCCGCCTGCGTGCCGATCGCCTGACGGCGACGGTGCCCATCATGATGCTTACCGCCAAGGACACCGAACTCGACAAGGTGATGGCGCTCGATGGCGGTGCCGACGATTACCTGACTAAGCCGTTTTCGCTCATGGAGCTTGCGAGCCGCTGCCGCGCACTGCTGCGTCGCGGCGGCATGGTCAAGCAGGCGAGCGATGTGCTCAGCGTGGGCGACATCGTGCTTTCGCCCAGCCATCGCGAGGTGACCGTTGCCGGCGAGCCGCTTAAGCTCACCCTGCGCGAGTTCGACCTGCTCGAGTACCTCATGCGCAAGCCCGGCGTGGTCTTTACCCGAGAGTCGTTGCTGCAGAGCGTGTGGGGCTGGGACTTCGACGGCGGTTCGCGCACCGTTGACGTGCACGTGCAGACGCTTCGCCAAAAACTGGGCGAGCATGCCAGCGCCATCGAGACCGTGCGCGGCGTGGGTTATCGCCTGGCCGAGCCTTCTGCCGGTGATGGTGCCGAAGGCGACGACACCGCGGCCACCGCATCGGAGGAGTAACCCGTGGTCTTCGCCCCCCAGGGAAAACATACGCTGTCGCACCGCGTTTTTGTGACGATCTTTGTCTGCGCCATGGCGGTTATCGTGGCGTTTACGGTGCTGGGTGCGTTCTTTGTGCAAAACACTTTGGCGGATGCCACGAGTGCCAATCTGGCGCAGGAAACTGAGCTCATTGCTGCCGCCCTCGACGAGCAGCAGGAGCCCATTCCGTTCTTGCGAAGCCTCGATCGCGAGGATCTTCGTATCACGCTGATCAATAAGGACGGATCTGTTGCCTACGACAACGAGGCGTCGCCTTCCACACTGCCCAACCATGGCGATCGCCCCGAGGTCATCGAGGCCTTTGAGAGTGGTTCGGGTTCCGCGGAGCGCGCAAGCTCTACACTCGACGAGATTATGCTGTATCGCGCCGTCACCCTTGATAACGGCCAGGTCGTTCGCTTGGCGCAGGCCCAGCCTGGCGTTGCGGCGATTTTGCTGTCGATGCTGGCGCCGATGCTGCTTATCGCAGCAGCGGGTGCAGTACTCTCGTTTTTCATGGCGCGCCGTGAGTCCCGTGCCATCATCGCGCCGTTGCAAGAGGTGGATTTGGATCACCCACGCCGTAGCTATGAGCACGCCTATGCCGAGATGGTCCCCATGCTTGAGCGTATCGAGTCGCAGCGCCAGGAACTCAAGCGCCAAATGGCGGTGCTAGCGGACAACGACCGTATGCGCCGCGAGTTCACGGCGAATATCACTCATGAGCTCAAGACGCCGCTTACGGCGATTTCGGGCTATGCCGAGCTCATCGCAAACGGCATGGTTGAGGGCGAGGATGACCTGCGCAACTTTGGCGGTCGTATCTATCGTGAGGCGGGCCGCTTGGCAGCGCTTGTCAACGATATCCTTACGCTGTCTAACTTGGACGAGGCCGAGCGTGCGACTGAGGGCGAGGCGGTGCCCATTGGGTCCACGGAGCCTATTGAGCTCTCGCGTGCCATCTACACGGTTGAGCAGCGTCTTGAACAGGTCGCCCGTCAAGCGAATGTGACGATAAGTCATGAGACCAAGCCTGTGGTCATCGAAGGCGTGTCGCGCTTGATTGACGAGCTCATCTACAATCTGGCAAGCAACGCCATCCGCTACAATCGACCCGGCGGTATGGTTGCGCTGCAGTGCGGCACCAACGACGAAGGTCATCCGTTCCTCGCGGTCGCCGACACGGGAATCGGTATCGCGCCTGAAGAACAGGGCAAGGTATTTGAGCGGTTCTATCGCGTGGACAAGAGCAGGTCTAAGGCACGCGGCGGAACCGGCCTGGGGCTTGCCATTGTCAAACATGCGGCCCTGTATCATCACGCCACGCTCGATCTGTCGAGCGAGTTGGGCGTGGGAACCACCATTACGGTGACGTTTCCCATACAGCAGGACGAGCCATTCGCATAGCGATACAACATAGATATTGATGTAGACGCCGCATCGGACTTTCGGGTGCGGCGTTGTTGTGCAATTTTACGATTGCTTCCGTCATTTTTACAGGAGAGCCTGTTTCTTATGTATAGAGTTTGGTCTCGGTAAAAAGATGCGATAACATACGGACAGTTTTGTCAATCCGAACTGGGGAAATGAAAGGCAAGCTGCATGACCCTTCTCGAACTGTTCCAGCTGCTCAAAAAGCACCTCAAGCTGGTCATCACCCTTCCGGTGGTCTGCGCGATCGCCATGGGCATCGTGTCCTTCGTTGCGATGGACAACACCTATACCGCGACGACGAGCATGTACATTCTCGCCAAGACCGACGATAGCGGTCAGATGAGCTACAACGATCTCTCGGCGAGCCAGATGCTTTCCAACGATATCGCCACGCTGCTTGATAGCGATAGCGTTAAGAGCGGCGCCGCCAAAGAACTGGGCCTCACCGATCTGGATGACTACAAGGTGTCTGTTTCCTCCGAGACCACCACGCGTGTCATTACGCTTTCGGTTACCGGTACCGATGCCAAGGAGACGGCTGAGGTCGCAAAGGCCATTGCCAGCTCGGTGAGTACGGTCGCTCAGAACGTCGGCGCTGCCCAGAGCATCAACGTTATCGACGAGGCCAAGACCCCCGAAGCCCCCAGCGGCCCCAAGCGTACGCTGTATATTGCCGTCGCGTTCCTCGCCGGTATCTTTATCGCAGTTGCCTATGTCGTTTTGGCAGACATGCTCAATACCCGCATCCGCGGTGCCGAAGAGGCAGAAGAGCTCCTGGGTATTCCCGTTGTTGGCCGAATTCCGGCTATGAAAGGTGGTAAATAGGCATGGCTAAGGCAAAGAACACCGACAAGCTCGTTGTACAGAATGCCGCCAAGACCCTTCTGGCCAACATCCGCTTTGCGAGCGTGGACGACCCCATTCGCACCATCACCGTTACCTCCTCGATTCCCAACGAGGGCAAGTCTACGGTTTCCATTAACCTTGCTCAGGCAATCGCCACGAGCGGTAAGTCCGTGCTCCTGGTCGAGGCCGATATGCGCCGCAGGTCCCTTTCCGATATGCTCGGCGTTCGTTCGCGCGGCGGACTCTATGCGGTCCTTTCCGAGCAGATCTCCATTGACCAGGCAATTGTCGAGACGGGTCAGAAGAACTTCTACTTCCTCGATGCCGAGCCGCACATTCCCAATCCTGCCGATATCATCGTCTCTCACCGCTTTGCCAAGCTGGTAAAGGCACTGTCTGCTAAGTTCCAGTACGTCATCTTCGATGCTCCTCCGGTCGGCACCTTTATCGATGCTGCCGAGATTGCCAGCCTGACCGACGGCACGCTGTTCGTGGTGCGCGAGGACTTTACCAAGCGCGAAGAGGCGCTCAACGCTATCGCCCAGCTTAAGAAGTCCGAGAAGGTCAAGCTCATCGGTACCGTCATGAATTACTGTGAGACCGAGACCAGCGAGTACTACTATTCTTACTACACCAAGGACGGTAAGAAGGTTAAGAAGGGCTCCGACAATCAGGGCACTTCCAAAAAGGGCCTCTTCACCAACCGAGCAAACGTTTAGTTGATTAAGGCCGACCTATGCGTGACATTCATTGCCATATCTTGCCGGGTGTAGACGACGGCGCCGCCGATCTTGATGAGAGCTTGGCGATGCTCGAGGCTGCCAAGCGGGCCGGTGTAACCAGAATCGTTTGCACTCCTCACTGCCGTGATCCCTATTTTGATTACGACAAGATGTGGGATGCCTTTGAGCTACTGCGCGATAACGCTGACGGTTTTCCGCTTCAGATGGGCTTCGAGGTCAACCATCGAAAGCTCGTTGAGCTTGGTATCGATGCCGCGGAGCACCTGCATTTCGATGGGACCAACGAGTTTCTGCTCGAGCTTTCGACGCATGCCGATGCGTATGCGTTTAGAGAGTACGAGAACACGATTTACGATTTGCAGTGCCGTGGCTACCAGGTGATCATCGCTCATCCTGAGCGCTATCGTGCGGTTCAAAAGGATGTAAGCGTGGCGGAGCGCCTGGTCGATATGGGCTGCAAGCTGCAAGCTTCGGCGGACTTTATTGCCGGCGGTCGCTTTGGTCGCGAGAAAAAGCCGGCACAGCGCCTGTTCGATCAGAACCTGTACAGCTTCATCGCGAGCGATGCCCATAATGTGGGTCATTACGACTGCCTGGCGAAGGCTCGCGCGAAGTTTAGCGTGCGCGGAGCTCATTTTCGCTAAAATCCGTCCCTAACGTTCGCATTGAATGAAAGGGCAGCCATGGATATCCAACTTAAGACGGGATGCTTTGATGACGCGGCGTTGGTGCGCCGCGTCGTTTTTATGGACGAGCAGGGCTACGAGAACGAGTTCGACGCTATCGACGAGGATCCGAACTGCATTCATGTGACGCTCTATGTAGACGGCGAGCTTGCCGGTTGCTCGCGCGTGTTTCCCGAAGAGCTTGAGCGTGCGGCTGACGCGGAGGCTCCGGTGTCGCCGGCGTGCGACTTGGACGAAGGCGTCGCGGCGGGGGAGACCTACATTATGGGGCGCGTGGCTGTGCTGCCGAGCATGCGCCGTCGCGGTCTGGCGAGCAAGATTGTCGAGGCCAGTGATACGTGCGCGCGTGATGCCGGCGCCAAGCTCATTAAGCTGCATGCGCAGGAATACGTGCTGCCGCTCTATGCCAAGGCGGGCTACACGCAGATTGCCCCGGTGGACTACGAAGACGAGGGTCAGCCCCATGCTTGGATGGCCAAGCGCGTAGATGGCAGATAGGGACGTTCATTTCCTGCCGGCAGTCGGGGACACTCCTTGGCAATTGGCGTATCAGAGCGTTTGGACATACAGTTTTTCGATTCCGTATGTATATATGCGCGCTAATGGGTTATAAAATCTAAGTCTGGACATAGCAGGTCTGCGATGCGGCTCGGGCAACCGGGCCGTTTTTGCGGACGGGGGTAGCGCGAAAGGACTGCACATGCGTCAATTTAAGACCGAGAGCAAAAAACTGCTCGACCTCATGATCAACTCCATCTACACCAATAAGGAAATCTTCCTGCGCGAGCTTATCTCTAATGCGAGTGACGCCGTCGACAAGCTCAACTTTAAGAGCCTGCAGGACCCGAGTGTCAAGCTCGACCAGGGCGACCTGGCTATTCGCGTCTCTTTTGATAAAGACGCCCGCACCATTACCATCTCGGATAACGGCATTGGCATGACCGCCGAGGAGCTCGAGCGCAATCTGGGCACCATCGCCCATTCCGGCTCCGAGGAGTTTAAGACCGAGAACGCCGAGCAACAGGGCTCCGATGTCGACATCATCGGCCAGTTTGGCGTGGGCTTCTACTCCGCCTTTATGGTCGCCAGCCACGTGAAGGTCGTCAGCCGCGCTTATGGCGAGGACACCGCCCACGTTTGGGAGTCCGACGGTCTTGAGGGCTACACCATCGAGGATGGCGAGCGTGCTGAGCACGGTACCGATGTCATCCTGACGCTGCGCGAGAACGAGAAGCTCGACGCCGACGGCGAGGCCGAGACCTACGATCGCTTCCTGACCGAGTGGGGCCTCAAGAGCCTGATTCAGCAGTACAGCAACTATGTGCGCTACCCGATTCAGATGATGGTGAGCAAGAGCCGCCAGAAACCCAAGCCCGAGGACGCCGGCGACGACTACAAGCCCGAGTACGAGGACTACCAGGAGCTCGAGACCATCAACTCCATGACGCCGATCTGGAAAAAGCGCAGCTCCGACGTTGAGCAGAAGGATTACAACGAGTTCTACAAGTCCACGTTCCACGACTTTGACGATCCCGCGCGCACTATCAGCTTCCATGCCGAGGGTACGCTTGAGTACGATGCGCTGCTGTTTGTGCCGGGTCGCGCCCCGTTCGATCTGTACAGCAAGGACTACGAGAAGGGCCTGGCGCTCTACAGTTCCAACGTGCTGATTATGGAGAAGTGCGACGACCTGCTGCCCGACTACTACAACTTTGTGCGCGGTGTCGTGGACTCTGCCGACGTGACGCTCAACATCTCGCGTGAGACGCTGCAACAGAACCGTCAGCTCAAGGCCATTGCCAAGCGTGTCGAGAAGAAGATCACCGCCGACCTTGAGGATATGCGTGACAACGACCGCGAGGCCTACGAGAAGTTCTTTGAGAACTTTGGCCGCGGCCTTAAGTACGGTATCTACTCGAGCTACGGCATGAAGGCCGACGAACTCGCCGACCTGCTGCTGTTCTGGTCTGCCAAGGAGCAGAAGATGATTACCCTGGCCGAGTATGCCAAGGGCATGCCCGAGGATCAGAAAGCCATCTACTACGCCGCCGGCGACTCGCGTGAGCGCTTGGCCAAGATGCCCGTGGTAAAGGGCGTACTCGACCGCGGCTATGACGTGCTGCTGCTGACGCAGGATGTGGATGAGTTCACGTTCCAGGCCATGCGTGAGTACGTGGCTGCCGATATGCCCAAGGTCTACGAGGACGATGCTGCCCGCGAGGCTGCCGAGAAGGCCGTGGCCGACGGTGCCGAGCCCGAAGTCGAGGATCGTCACCTGGAGCTCAAGAACGTCGCGACCGGCGATCTTGACCTGGCGACCGAGGACGAGAAGAAGGAGGCCGAGGACGCCACCAAGGAGAACGAGGACCTCTTTAGCGCTATGAAGGAAGCGCTCGGCGACAAGGTCGAGAAGGTCGCAGTCTCTGCGCGCCTGACCGATGCTCCCGCGTGCATCACCACCGAGGGTCCGCTTTCGCTCGAGATGGAGAAGGTGCTCCAGAAGGGTCCCGAGGGCGCGCCCGACGGTATGCCCAAGAGCCAGCGCGTGCTCGAGCTCAACGCCAAGCACCCGGTCTTTGCCAAGCTCGTCGCTGCTCAGAAGGCGGGCGATACCGACAAGATCAAGCAGTACTCCGGTCTGCTCTATGACCAGGCCCTGCTGGTCGAGGGCATCCTCCCCGAGGACCCCGTTGCCTTCGCGGCGGCTGTCTGCGAGCTGATGTAACTAGGGGGTTACGCGGTTCTACGAACCGCGTAACCACTCGACGCTGCAAGCCCGCCAGAGCGGCAATCTGCCTTTCAACTTCGGCGGCATGACCAGAAGGTCAATGCCGCCTCGTTTCAAGGCACCTTGCTCGCTCTGGCGGGCTTTCGCTGTCTGCGCCAAAACATCGGCGTTGTTATGGGTAGTCGTTGGGGACGTTCTTAAATGACTAGTCGTTGGGGAATGTGGCACTTGGGGACGTTCCTTTTCTGCCGGCAGTTTGGGACATTCCTTGCACCATTAGTCGTTGGGGACGTTCTTGTTTGACTGGTCGTTTAAGAACGCCCCCGATGACTATTCGGATTGTTAATTTGTGCGGGTTGTGGTTTTGCGACCTGCTGAAATTTGAGATACTGTACAACTGTACGTTAACTAATCTTCGTAGTATATTGCTACCCGCAAAACTCAATACCATTGTGCTTCGAGACGCTAAAGCGCCTACGTACAATGGTTATCGATAGTACGATTCGATTCAACGACAGGATGGATGGTCCAAGCGTGAGTCTCGGCAGCAAACTATCCAACGCAAAGGTCTCCTTTGCGATATTTAAGCGCGACATTAAGCGACTGCTTATGAACCCCGTCGCCCTGGTGGTTACCTTGGGCGTGTGCGTCATTCCCTCGCTGTATGCCTGGTACAACATCGTTGCCAACTGGGATCCGTACGGAAATACCCAGGGCATTAAAATCGCCATCGCCAACAACGATCAGGGCACCCAGAATGACTTGGTGGGCGAGCTCAATGCAGGCGATAAGGTGGTCGACCAGCTCAAGGAAAACGATCAGCTGGGCTGGACCTTCGTCGACTCGGCTGCCGATGCCAAAGAGGGCGTCGAGAGCGGGGAATACTACGCGGCGATCGTAATCCCCAAGAACTTCTCCGACAATCTTGTCTCGATGCTCGATGGCAATTACCATCAGCCGAAGCTCACCTATTACGTCAATGAGAAGAAGAGCGCCATTGCGCCCAAGGTCACCGATACCGGTGCCAACACCATCGAGGAGCAGATCAACTCGGAGTTTGTCTCCACGGTGGGCGAGACTGTTGCCAGTATCGCCAAGGATGCCGGTGTCGATTTAAAGGACAAGGCAACCCAGACTCAGGACTCGCTGACAAGTTCGGTGTCCGAGGCATCCGACACCTTGGGTGAGGTGCGCGATTCGATTGGCGATATGAATGCCGCCATCGATAAGACGAGTGGCGCTATCGCCTCGGCTGATGCCGCGTTGGCGGGCCTGCAGGGTCAGACGCCCTCTCTAACGCAGGCAATCGCTCAGGGCAATGACCTGCTGGGCGAGGCTCGCGCTACGGCGGGCAACTCTGTCGCCTCGCTCTCCAAGGCGCTCTCGGAAGGCAGCCTTGCGCTCACCAAGACGTCAGCCTCTGCGAACGCTGCGATTGGCAAGCTGACGGGCACAGTCACATCTACGACCACCCGCATCGACAACTCACTCGAGTCTCTCCAAGCGACGATCGATCACAATAAGGCCGTTATCGGGCATTTGGAGATTCTCGTCAATGACACGTCGACAGGTTCCGAGGAAATTGACGCGCGCATTGTATCGACCATCGATTTGCTCCGCGAGCAGAATGAAAAGCTTCAGAGCATCAAGGACGGTCTGTCTGCGCAGTCGAGCGCCATGGCGAATGACGCCGCGGCCGTCTCGGGTGCAAGCGACGCTATCAATAACGCAATTCAGACCGGTGCGACCAACCTTGGCCAGGCCCAGACGAACCTGGGTCAAAACGCGCTGCCGAAAGCCTCGAGCGCGCTCGATTCCTTTGCCGCCGTTTCGGGCGATTTGACCGGCATTGTGTCGGGTATGACCCCCACGATAGCGAGCGCGCGCGGCACGCTGGCGCAGCTCGACGCCACGCTCAAGCAGGCAAAGACCACGCTGTCCCAAACCGACGCCTCCCTTGCCAAGGTTCAGGACAAGCTCGCGACCGCCGCCAATGACATTGCGGCGCTGCAGACCTCTGAGTCTATGGGCGAGTTAGCCGACCTCATGGACGTCGACGTCAATGACGTGGCAGATTTCATGGCATCTCCGGTTGAGCTCGCGTCCAAGTCGATCTATCCAGTCAAGAGCTTCGGCTCGGGCATTGCCCCGTTCTATACCAACCTAGCGCTTTGGGTGGGCGGCTACGTGCTTATCGCCATCTACAAGCTCGAGGTCGACCGCGAAGGCATCGGCAGCTTTACCGCGCGTCAGGGTTACTTTGGCCGCTGGTTGCTACTGGTGATCCTGGGCGCGTTGCAGGCCATCATCGTTACGGTAGGCGATCTGGTGATTGGCGTGCAGTGCGTCAGCCCGCTGCTGTTCGTGCTGGGCGGCATCGCCATTTCGTTCACCTACGTCAATATCATCTATGCGCTGTCCACCACGTTTAAGCATATCGGCAAGGCTATCGGCGTCATTCTCGTCATCGTGCAGATCCCCGGTTCGTCGGGCATGTACCCCATCGAGATGATGCCCGGCTTCTTCCAGTGGCTGCACCCGCTGCTGCCCTTTACCTACGGCATCAATCTGCTGCGCGAGACGGTCGGCGGCATGTATTCGTTCAACTACCTGTTTAACCTGTGCATTCTGGGCGTGTTCTTGATCGTGGCGCTCTTTATCGGCCTGCAGCTGCGTCCGCTGCTGCTCAATCTCAACCTTCTCTTTGATAAACAGCTTTCCACGACCGGTATGATGATTTGCGAGTCCAACGACCTGCCGCGCCAGCGCTACTCGCTGCGCACGGCCATGCGTGTCATGCTCGATTCCGATTCGTACCGTCGCGAGCTGCTCGATCATGCCGTGGCGTTTGAGCATCGCTACCCGTACTACATCAAGGGCGGTTTTGCCGCCGTGGTAGGCGTGCAGGTTCTGCTCTTTGTGCTTTCGACGGTGCTCGATATCGACAATAACGGCAAGATCATCCTGCTCGTTATCTGGATCATTTCGGTTATCGCCATCTGCGGCTGGCTCATCAACATCGAATACATCCGTGCGAGCCTCAATACCCAGATGCGTATCTCGGCGCTTTCGGACGAGGACCTTCGCCGCGAGATGCGCGAGCACACGGCTGCCATCCCTGCCGCCCGTCGCATGTTTGGTCTCAACGCCAGCGAGCGTGGCGCCAAGGGAGGCGAACAGCCTACGAGCCGTCTGCCGCATATCGGTGCGCATCGTAAGGCTCAAGATGCCGACGGCGCTGACAACGTAAACGGAAACGACGGGGACACCACCCTGTTTGGCAAGCACTCTAAAGGAGGTGAGGCATAAATGAAAAACATCCTGCACCTGTTTAAGCGTGATGTCCAAAACGTGTCTCGCTCCGTGATCGGCATGGTCGTCGTGATGGGCCTGATCATCGTTCCGTGTCTCTATGCATGGTTTAACATCGCCGGCAGCTGGGATCCCTACGGCAATACCGGCAACCTTAAGATTGCAGTGGTCAACACCGACGAGGGTTACGAGAGCGATCTGATTCCCGTCGAGGTCAACGTGGGCGAAAACGTAACCGCCACTCTGCGCGGCAACGAGAACTTTGACTGGGTCGTTCTCAACGACCGCGATAAGGCGATTGAGGGCGTTAAGTCGGGCGCGTACTACGCTGCCGTCGTTATCCCTAAGACGTTTAGCGCCGACATGATGACGCTCTTTTCGACCGACGTGAAGCACGCCGATATCGAGTTCTACGAGAACCAGAAGGCCAACGCCATCGCGCAGATCGTGACCGAGAAAGGCTCGAGCGCCGTCCAGAGTCAGGTCAACGAGACCTTTACCGAAACCATTACGAGCATCGGTCTTAAAACCGTGTCCAGCCTGCTCGACTATATGAGCACCGACCAGGTGAGCAACTTTATCGCCAATCTTTCCTCTGCGCTGGGCGATTCGGTCCAGGACCTGCAGGACATTCAGACCAGCGCAACGTCGCTGGCGGGCGTTTTGAGCTCCACGTCCGATTCACTGACATCGGCGGGCGGCATGCTCAAGCAGACGGGCACCGTTGATGAGTCGACGAAGCAGCTGATGGAGCACGCCAAGAGCGGCATCAATGATTCCAAGGAAGCGCTCAAGGCCGCCAACGATGCCGTTGACGCGGCGATTGACGGAAGCGCGGGCTCGTTCGACAACGTGTCCGCCGAGCTTGCGAAGGCATTCGATGCCGCGAATCAGCATGTTGACCTTACGGTGTCTCAGCTCAACGAAGCCGCAGCGGCGCTCAATACGCGTGCTGACGATATCGATGCGATGGCCGATCAGCTCCGCAACCTTGCCGACCAGGTGAGTGATGACAAGCTCAAAGACGGTCTCGAGTCCGCTGCGACGTCGCTGGGCAGAATTGCCGTGGAGTACCGCAACAATGCGAAGGACCTGACGGCGACCGCAAAGTCCCTTTCGGACGGCATGGCGGAGGTCAACAACTCGCGTGCCGAGGTCGACCAGGCCATCGCCGATGCCAAGGCGGGTATCTCGGGAGCCAAGTCCGACTACGATTCCACGTTCTCGGTTAAGGCCAAGGAGCTCAAGAAGACCATTTCGGGCGTTCTGGATTCCCTGAACGGTATCTCGGGTGACTTGGATAGCGCTGTGAGCGGTCTGACCGACGCCTCTGGCTCGCTCGCAAAGGGCCTCTCCAAGGCTGCGACGCTGGTCAACAAGGCTTCTGATCAGTTGGGCGAGGCGTCGGACAAGATCAGCGCTTTTAAGGACGAGCTTGATAGCGCTCTGATGTCGGGTGACCTGGCCATGATTAAGACAATGATTGGCAACGACCCCGAGGGCCTCGCCGTGTCGCTTTCCGGCCCCGTCGCGCTCGACCGCAAACCGGTCTATCCGATCCGCAACTACGGTTCGGCCATGGCACCGTTCTACACGATTCTGTCGCTGTGGGTGGGCTCGATTGTACTGGCGGCCATGATGAAGGTCTCGGTTGACGATGAGCTCATCAACGAGCTCATCCCCGTACGCCTGCACGAGATCTATCTGGGCCGTTACCTGTTCTTTGGCGGTTTGGCCCTGCTGCAGGCAACGCTCGTGTGCGTGGGTGACATCCTGTTCTTTGGCATTCAGTGCGACAACCCGCTGCAGTTTGTGCTGGCGGGCTGGGTCGCGAGTCTCGTGTTCTCCAATATCGTCTATACGCTTACGGTTTCGTTTGGCGATATCGGCAAGGCGCTCGCTGTCGTGCTGTTGGTCATGCAGGTCGGTGGTTCGGGCGGCACGTTCCCCATCGAGATGACCGGTCCCGTGTTCCAGGCGATCTATCCGTTCCTGCCGTTCACCCATGGCATCAACGCCATGCATGCTGCCATGGCCGGCGCCTACCATATGGAGTACTGGGTTGAGCTAGGCATTCTGGCGAGCTATCTGATTCCGTCGCTGGCCCTGGGCGTCGTCTTCCGCCGTCCGGTCATCAAAGCCAACGACTGGATCATCGAAAAGCTTGAAAGCACGAAGCTAATTTAGTTACGCGGTTTTACCAAACCGCGTAACGGCTCGACGCTGCAAACGTCCCTAAGCGGCAATCTGACGTTCAATTTCAAGGGCGCGGCCAGAGAAGGTCGGCGCCCTTTCATTTCACGTCACCTTGCTCGCTTAGGGGCGTTTTCGCTGACGTTGCCGGAACATCGAGGTTTTCTGTTCCGACGCTTTAGTTGAGTGAATTGCACGGGCTGCTTGGTTGTTGCTACAGTAGCGGGGCGTGCCGGGGGTCCGGCGCGTCCCGTTTTTATTTGACCATGAGGCGGCACGCAGCCATACGCGTGCGGACACCACGCCCAGATTGAGTGCGAGGATGTTCCATGGCCCAATACGCTGCCAACGAAATCGAAAACATGCCCGATAGTCCTGTAGCCCGTGAGGATTTGGGCGCGGGCGGTATTCCCCGGGGTGCCGGCGCACGTTCTCCGCTGTTCTGGAAAGTTTTGCTACTTTCGGTGGCGGTCATCTGGGGCTACTCCTTTACCACTATGAAGGACGCACTCGGCACCATTCCGGTGTTCGAGCTGGTCTACGTTCGCTTTCTCCCGGCATCACTGGTTATGTTTGCTATTTTCCATAAGCGCATCATCGCTCATTTCAATGCCCGCAACCTGATCGTCGGGCTGGGCATGGGTGCGCTCATGTGGGGAGCATACGGACTGCAAACGATTGGCCTGGCGCAGACCACGGCAGGCAAGAGTGCATTTTTGACGGGCACGTACTGTATCCTTGTGCCGTTTGCCAGCTATGTCCTGAGCGGCGAAAAGCTCACCCGCTATAACCTGGGTGCGGCACTGCTGTGCCTGGCGGGCATTGGCCTGGTGGCACTCGATAGCGTCGAGTTCAATGCTGGAGATGTCATCACGCTGGGCGGCGCGGTCTTCTTTGCTATCCAGATGGCAGTGACCGCCAAGTATGGCCGCAAGATGGACATCAACGTCATCACGTTTTGGATGTTTGTGGGCAATGGCGTTTTGAGCTTAATCACGTCGCTGCTATTCGAGACTCAGGCGCCTCTGTCCGTGTGGACGCCGAGCTTTGTCGGCGTGGCGGCCTTTCTCTCGGTGGGCTGTACGTGCGTGGCACTGCTCGTCCAAAACGTTGGATTGGCGCACGTCCCGGCCTCGACGGGCTCGCTGCTCCTTTCGATGGAGTCCCCCTCGGGCGTGCTGTTCTCGGTGCTGCTGATGGGGGAGGCGCTCACCTCGCGCCTGCTTGCCGGCTTTGCGCTCATCTTTTTGTCGATTATCTTGAGCGAGACGCATTTCGATTTCTTGCGCCGAAAATCTCGCCCGCAATTGTAAACAACTTGTTGCGCCGCCCTCCTGGGGCGGCGTTTTTTATGCCTCGCCTTTAAAGTTGTACCTTGCACTTTACGCTATCAAAGTGCTTACTGCAAAAACGTTACTGGAGGGCATTTATGGCACCAGCTCAGTCCGATCTTCAACCGCAATCAGCGCCCAAGGCCACCGCAGCGGCGCAGGCCGCTATCGGTGACGGTCTCGTTGCAGAAGCTCAGGCTTTTGCAGACGAGCTCGCTGCGTGGCGACACGATTTACACCAGATGCCCGAGCTGGGTAACAATCTTCCGCAGACGTCTGCCTATATCCAGGCACGTCTGGACGAGATGAACATCCCCCATACCACGCTCGTCGACGGTTCCTGCGTCGTTGGCCTGATCGGTGCCGGTGCGGCCGCGGCCGCTCAGGGCAATGGCACGTGCAAGGACGAGCAGGCCGGTACGGTTATCATGCTTCGCGGCGACACGGATGCCCTGCCCGTTGTCGAGGAATCGGGCGAGCCTTTCGCTTCCACCAACGGCTGCATGCACGCTTGTGGCCACGATATGCATGCGACGGCGCTGCTCGGCGCGGCCCGTTTGCTCAAGGCCCGCGAGGCCGAGCTTGTCGACGCCAATGCCACCGTCAAACTGCTGTTCCAGCCGGGCGAGGAAACCTTTGAGGGTGCCCGCGCCGCCATCGCCGACGGTCTGCTGCAGAACCCGCGTCCCCAGGCCGCCTTTGCCATGCATGTCAATAGCCAGTCGCCGCTTGGCCTGGTGCTCTACGGCAGCCCGGCGCTCTCGGGCGTGTACGGTTTTCGCATCACGCTTCAGGGCAAGGGCGGCCATGGCTCGAGCCCCGAGATCTGCATCGACCCCATCACGGCCGGCGTCCATGTGCATCTGGCGCTTCAGGAGCTTATCTCCCGCGAGGTGCCAGCGGCCAAGGAAGTCGCACTTACCGTTGGTAAGTTCGCTGGCGGCTTGGCGGCCAACGTCATCCCCGACACCTGTGTGCTCGAGGGAACGCTGCGCGGCTTCGATGTCGAGCTCATGACTCATCTCAAGGAGCGTATCGCGGAGGTCGTCAACGGCGTTGCCGCAACATATCGTACGCCGGCAGCCATCGAGACGCTTTCGGACGTTCCGCCGCTCGTGCTCGACAGCGATATGACCCAGGCCTCGCTTGGCTACGTGGGCGCGGTGCTGCCCAAGTCCGCCTTCCTGCCACTGTTCCACGCCATGGCGAGCGAGGACTTCGCGTTGATCTCGAGCGAGATCCCGAGCGCGTACTTTACCGTGGGCGCTGCTGTGACTGATACGGACGAGCATTTTGCTCAGCATCATCCCAAGGCACGTTTTAGCGATGCCGAGCTTCCCCTTGGCGCCGCGGCTTATGCCGCCGTCGCTCTCGGATACATTGCGGACCACAAGGAGTAATCCATGTCCCAGCAAAGTAAATTTTTCCCCGGCTGGCTCGTGGTGGCCTCCGGCTTTGTCATCATGGCCACGTGCTACACCATTTTCGTTAACTGCATGACTATTCCTTCCGCACCAAGCCTTCCGAGATTGGCCTTAAGCCGCTCGGCGAGAACCCGGGCGATCCGTCCGTCTCGACGGCTGGCGACAAGGACGAGCACACGGCGCCCGAGGTTAGCGTCGGCTGGTCGCGTATCAAGAAGAGCCCGGCGTTTTGGCTGCTCGTCGTTGCCTTCCTCTTTATGGGCTTGGTCAATGGCGCCATCCTGCCCAACCAGGTTACCAACATGACGAGTGTTACCGTCAACGGCGCCAAGATTGTCACGGGAGGCCACGATCCCATGTGGGCGGGTACCGTACTTTCGGCCTACATGGTCACCGTCGTTATTGCCAAGATTTCGCTCGGTGCGATCTATGACCGCTTTGGCCTGCGCTTTGGCAATATCCTTGGCTCCGTTGCGTGCATTATCGCCTGCGTGGCGCTGTGCTTCCCGACGACGGACCTCGGTCCTATTGTCGCCGCTGTGAGCTTTGGTGTTGGAACGTGCATGGGCACCATCACGCCCACGATCGCGGCTTCCAAGCAGTTTGGCATGGCCGACCTGGGCAAGGTAACGGGCACCATCACCTCGCTCGAGATGGTTGGCGGCACGGTGGGCGCCATCGTCTCGGGAATACTGTTCGATGCCACGGGCTCCTTTACGAGCACATGGATCGTGTGCCTGGCGTGCTCGGTGGCAATGCTGGTGTTCCTGCTGGCGTCTGAGCCCATCGCGGCTAAGCTGCGCGCGAGCGTGGCGGGGGAGTAGGGACGACGTCGCTCGTAGCTCTTTGCCCCGTTTTGTCCGTGGCTGCCTTGGAAGCCGAATGGATGCTCGTACCGTTATTCGGTTTCCCATGCAGCCACGGGCTCAAGAGATGACCCGAAGTCTTTCCGTCCAACGGATTTTGTGATCCGAAGAGGCGGAAGGATTGCAGATTGCACACCGCGGCGGCGCATCTGGCCGAACGAGCCCCCATACCCTCGTTCGGTCAGACGCGCCGCCGCTGTATGTGTTTGTGCCGTATAATGACCGTTACCTATGACGCGATACAAAAGAAAGGTGTTTGCCCATGCAGGCACAGAAGGCGGAGGGAACCCGCGACCTTATCGGCGCCGAGATGCGCGCCTGGCAAAAGATGCAGCAGATTGCGGCCGGCGTGTTCGAGCCGTTTGGTTTTAAGCCCATCGAGACGCCCGCCATCGAGCAGGTGGACGTGTTTGTCCACGGTATCGGCCAGTCGACCGACGTCGTGCGCAAGGAGATGTTCCGCGTGTTTAGCGGCGCCAACCTGGAGCGCGTCTTTACCGAAGGCACCGACACCAAGCTTAAGCCCAAGCAGCGCCTGGCCCTTCGTCCCGAGGGCACGGCCGGTGTGGTGCGCGCCGTCGTGGAGAACAACCTGGTGCCCCAGGGCTCCACGCCGTTTAAGGCCTATTACGCCGAGGCCATGTTCCGTGGCGAGCGTCCCCAGAAGGGTCGCCTGCGCCAGTTCCACCAGGTGGGCATCGAGTGGCTCGGCGCTCCCGATCCGGCGGCAGACGCCGAGTGCATCATCATGCTCATGGAGTTCTACAAGCGCCTGGGCTTCGACCTTTCCAAGCTCCGTCTGCTTATTAACTCGATGGGCGATGCGCAGTGCCGTCCGGCATACCGCGAGCAGGTCAAGCAGTTTATCCTCGATCACGCCGACGAGATGTGTGATGAGTGCCGCGAGCGCGCCGAGCTCAATCCGCTGCGCGCCTTCGACTGCAAGAACGACCATTGCCGCGAGATCATGGCCGACGCCCCGCTGATGGGCGACAACCTGTGCGACGAGTGCCGCGAGCACTACGAGCAGGTCAAGCGCTATCTGGATGCCGCCGGTATCGAGTATGTCGAGGATCCCACCCTGGTGCGCGGCCTGGACTACTACACCCGTACTGTCTTTGAGGTCGAGGCTCCCGGTGCCGGTGTCGGCTCCATCGGTGGCGGCGGTCGCTATGACGGCTTGGTCGAGCTCGAGGGTGGCAAGCCCACGGCCGGCGTCGGCTTCGCCGTCGGTTTTGAGCGCGCCCTGCTGGCCCTTCAGGCATTTGGTAACGACTTGGGTGCCGAGGAGGCCCCGTGCGTCTACGTCGCCAATGCCGGCAAGGATCTGCGTCAGAACGTCTTTGCCATCACGCAGGAGCTTCGCGCCGCAGGCATCGTGACCGAGGCCGACTACCAGGGTCGTTCGCTCAAGGCCCAGTTTAAGCAGGCCGACAAGGTGGGCGCCAAGCTCATCCTGGTCCTGGGTGGCGACGAGCTTGCCGCCGGCAAGGTCAAGGTGCGCGACATGCAGAGTCACGACGAGGTTCTCGTCGATTTGGCCAACGTGGTCGAGGCGGTTCGCGAGCGCCTGTAGCGCATCTTTTTGAGCTGCGGGCCTGCTAACGTGCCCTGCTCATGGAGAGCGATTGTTACGGGGGTGTTTCGCATTTATGCGGAATGCCCCCGTTTGCATATGCCGTCCACCGAGAAATACGACCATTTGGGGCAAAAACCCTTGCAATGCAGAAAATACTTTTGTGTGGTAAAGCGCGATCAGCTCCGAAAGTTTTTGCCGAGTGCCTATAATGGATACCGCATGTTACGTGCATAGAAGGAGGAATGGGAGGAAACGTGGCTGAGAACCTAAGCAACCAGTCTGTACCCGAAGCCGCGGCGCGCGTCGCTGCCGTGGTCAACCGCCTCGTTAACCGAATCGGCTCGAATGCCGAGTCCAAGGAGCGTCTCGCCGAGATCGAGATCCCCGAGGAGCTGCGCGACAATCTGGCGCTGTTCTTGCGCCTGGAGCGCCGTGTGCTTAGCGAGTATGATCCCGAGATCGCGGACCTGTTCGACAAGATTCTGTCGGCCGAGATTGTGGCCAATGCCGGAAACCCCGGCACCCGTGCTGCCGACGAGTCCGTCGACGAGCAGGGCGTGCCCACTGCCGACGAGCCCACCGCCGTGGCGTTTCGCGAAGTCGTCGATCTGATCGACAGCCTGCCGCTCGATAAACAGCAGGTTATCGTCCGCGCCTTTACGAGCTTCTTCCATCTGGCAAACCTGTCGGAGGAGAATTACCGTGTGGCGCAGCTGCGCGAGCGTGAGGCCGGTGCGTCGACCGATACCGAGGTCGATCCCGCCAACGAACTCACCGTCGCCTATCACCAGTTGGTAAACGAGATGGGTGTCGAGGGTGCCAACGAGCTGCTCGGCAAGCTTGAGTTCCACCCTGTCTTTACCGCACATCCCACCGAAGCCCGTCGCAAGGCCGTCGAGGGCAAGATTCGCCGTATCTCCAACCTGCTGGAGGAGCGTCCGCGTCTGGGCGGCTCCGACCTGGTGGAGAACGAGCGCCATATGCTGCAGGAGATTGACGCCCTGGTGCGTACGAGCCCCATCGCGCTCAAGAAGCCCACGCCGGTCGAGGAAGCCGATACCATCATCGACATCTTCGATAACACACTGTTCGACGTTATCCCCGTCATCTATCGTCGTTTTGACGACTGGGTGCTGGGCGACAAGGCCGGTACCGTGCCGCCGCTGTGCCCGGCGTTCTTCCATCCCGGCAGCTGGATCGGTTCCGACCGCGACGGTAACCCCAACGTCACCGCCAAGGTGAGCCGTGAGGTCGCCGCCAAGTATTTCACCCATATGGTGCTCAAGCTCGAGGACAAGTGCCGCCGCATCGGCCGCAACCTCACGCTCGAGGCCACCTACAGCAAGCCGTCTGCCGAGCTCATCAACCTGTGGAACCATCAGGTCGAGATGAGCACCCAGTACACCGCACGCGCCGAGCTGATCTCCGAGCACGAGCCGCATCGCGCCGTCATGCTCGTCATGGCCGACCGTCTGAACGCCACCGTGCGTCGCATCACCGACACCATGTACCACAGCGCAGACGAGTTCTTGGATGACCTGCGCGTCGTTCAGCGCTCCCTGGCCGCCTGCGGTGCCGTCCGTGCTGCCTACGGCCCGGTCCAGACCATCATCTGGCAGGTCGAGTCCTTCGGCTTCCATATGGTCGAGATGGAGTTCCGTCAGCACTCCGTGGTGCACGCCCGCGCCCTCAAGGATATTCACGAGAACGGTATCCATGGTGATTTGCAGCCCATGACGCGCGAGGTCATCGACACCTTCCGCGCTATCGGCTCCATCCAAAAGCGCTACGGCAAGAAGATGGCGCACCGCTACATCATCTCGTTCACCAAGAGCGCTCAGCATGTGGCCGACGTCTTTGAGCTTGCCCACCTGTCCTTTGCGCACGAGGAGGACGTGCCCGAGCTCGACGTGATCCCGCTGTTCGAGCAGCTCGAGGACCTCGAGGGCTGCGTCGACGTGCTCGACCAGATGCTTACGCTGCCCGTGGTGCAAAAGCGCCTTGCCCAGACCAACCGCCGCATGGAGGTCATGCTGGGCTATTCCGACTCCTCCAAGGATGCCGGTCCTACCACGGCCATGCTCGCGCTGCACTCCGCGCAGGAGCGCATTGCCAAGTGGGCCGAGAAAAACGATATCGATCTGGTGCTCATGCACGGTCGCGGCGGTGCCGTGGGCCGTGGCGGCGGTCCGGCCAACAAGGCCGTGCTGGCGCAGCCCAAGGGTTCGGTCAACTGCTTCTTTAAGCTCACCGAGCAGGGCGAGGTCATCTTTGCCCGCTACGGCAACCGCACGCTGGCTCAGCGCCATGTTGAGTCCGTTGCCGCCGCAACGCTTTTGCAGTCGGCTCCGAGCGCCGAGAAGACCAACACCGAGACCACGCAGAAGTTCTGGGATATGGCCGAGAAGCTCAACGCAGTAAGCCATGAGCGCTATCTGGACCTGCTGAACACTGAGGACTTTACACCGTGGTTCTCGACCGTGACGCCGCTGACCGAGGTCGGTCTGCTGCCGATTGGCTCGCGCCCGGCCAAGCGCGGTCTGGGTGCCAAGTCGCTCGACGACCTGCGTACCATTCCGTGGATCTTCAGCTGGAGCCAGGCGCGCATTAACCTGGCCGCTTGGTACGGCCTGGGCACCGCCTGCGAGCAGTTTGGCGACCTTGACCAGCTCAAGGCTGCCTACCAGGAGTGGCCGTTCTTCCGCACCTTTATCGACAACATCGAGATGTCGATCGCCAAGACCGACCAGCGCATCGCTAAGATGTATCTGCACCTAGGCGATCGTCAGGATCTGTCCAAGAAGGTCTTCACCGAGATGCAGCTCACGCGTAAGTGGGTCCTTGCCATCGTCGGTGACGAGTGGCCGCTGCAGCGTCGTCGCGTGCTCGGCTGCGCCGTCCGCGTGCGTAACCCCTATGTCGACGCCCTGTCCATCGCCCAGGTCCGCGCCCTTCGCGAGGTGCGTATGAGCCAGGATGAGATGGCGGAGGAGAAGAAGGCCGAGTACATGAGCCTGATTCTTTCGACTGTGACCGGCGTCTCGGCAGGATTGCAGAACACGGGGTAATCGATAGCCCTGTGGCTCTCACCGGGGCCCGATGGGTTTCCCTCTGAATGCGTCCTCGCACTTGAAGCCCCCTTATCCTGCTCCTTCGGAGCTGCGGATAAGGGGGCTTCGTGCTGCGGAATGCATTCAGAGGGAAACCCATCGGGTCCCTTCGTCCTCGGTCTTCAGGGATTGGGGCTGAAGGGATTAAAGTGCGCTTCTCGCCTTACGACTGTTGCGGTCGCGGTCCCGTTTGGGGTCGCGGCCGTTTTGTTGTGGGTCAAATATGAACGTTGTGTTAATGAGTCGGTGGACGGTGGTGTTTTTCGGTGAGCGGCGTATCCTTCCAACGGTTTATCTAGTGTGTCAGTTGAAAGGAAGAGGGCGCTCGTCATTGTTTGAATGTGAACTGCCGTTTGACCACAAGACGTTGCATCTGGAGCTCGAGGACAAGAACTTCGCGGGTGTGATGGAAGGTCATCAAAACGAGTTTAAGACTACGAAATCGCAGGAAGAGCTGGTAGAGGAGTCGCTTGCCAACCCTTATGGCTCGCCTTCGCTCGAGGGGCTTTGTGCTGGCAAGAAGGATATTGTCATTATTAGCTCCGATCATACGCGTCCCGTTCCTTCGCGTGTGACGATGCCTATTCTGCTGCATCACATTCATGCCGCTGCGCCTGAGGCTCGCGTGCGTATTTTGGTTGCTACGGGTATGCACCGTCCGTCGACGCACGAGGAGCTCGTCAACAAGTATGGCGAGGAGATCGTTGCCAACGAGGAAATCGTTATGCACGTCGCGACTGACGACAGCATGATGAAAAAGATCGGCACCCTGCCTTCTGGTGGCGAGTGCATCATCAACAAGATTGCCGCCGACTGCGATCTGCTGCTTGCCGAGGGCTTTATTGAGCCGCACTTCTTTGCCGGTTTCTCTGGTAGCCGCAAGTCCGTCCTGCCCGGCATCGCCAGCTACAAGACCATCATGTACAACCACAACGGTCAGTTTGTGAACGATTCCCATTCGCGCGCCGGCAACCTGTGCCACAACCACGTGAGCGAGGACATGTTTGCCGCTGCCGAGATGGCTCACCTCGCCTTTGTGCTTAACGTGGTGCTTAACGGCAAGCACGAGGTCATCGGCTCCTTTGCCGGCGACATCCACAAGGCGCACGAGGCCGGCTGCGAGTTCGTGAAGAGCCTTGCCGGCGTTGAGCCCGTCGAGTGCGAGGTTGCTATCACCACCAACGGCGGCTACCCGCTCGACCAGAACATCTACCAGGCCGTGAAGGGCATGTGCGCTGCCGAGGCCACGCTTCCCGAGGGCGGCGTGATCATCGACGTCGCCGGTTGTGCCGACGGTCACGGTGGCGAGGGCTTCTATCACAACATCGCCGACAACGATCCGGCAGAGTTTGAGCGTGCCTGCATCGACCGTCCTAAGGACGAGACCCTGCCCGACCAGTGGACGAGCCAGATTTTCGCCCGCATCCTGGCGCATCACCCTGTGATCATGGTCACCGACCTGTGCGATCACCAGATGCTCAAGGATATGCACATGACGCCGGTCAACACTATCGAGGAGGCGCTCAGGCTCGCCTTTGAGATGAAGGGTGCCGACGCCAAGGTGGCCGTCATTCCCGATGGCCTGGGCGTTGTCGTCGCGCAGCACTAGTGCGCGACTTAAACGAATCGTTTATAACCGACAAGAAAGATAAGGTTTTATGCTTACCAAACTCCTGTGCGAATTCGGCGCGACTGCCCTCATGATCGTCTTTGGCGTGGGCGTGCACTGCGATACCGTGCTCAAGGGCACCAAGTATCAGGGCTCTGGCCATATGTTTGCCATCACCACTTGGTCTTTTGGCATCTCGGTCTGCCTGTTTGTCTTTGGCGGCGCCGTGTGCATGAACCCCGCTATGGTGCTTGCCCAGTGCATCGTCGGTCTGGTGCCGTGGGGCAACTGCATCCCCTTTATGCTTGCCGATATGCTCGGCGGCTTTGTGGGTGCCGTTATCGCTTGGTTTATGTATGCCGATGAGTTCAAGGCTTCCGAGGGTGTCGTCGATCCCATTGCTCAGCGCAACATCTTCTCGACCAACCCCACCACCGAGGGCACGAACTATGCCCGCAACTTCTTCTGCGAGGCTATCTGCACCTTCGTGTTCATCAGCGCCATCCTTGCTGCTGCTAGCCGTGCTGGTGAGAACGTTCTGTTGCTCGCCATCTGCGTCGGCCTGATTGTCTGGGCCGTTGGCATGGGCATGGGCGGCATCACCGGCTTCGCCATGAACCAGGCACGTGACCTTGGTCCTCGCATGGCCTATCAGGTGTTGCCGATTAAGAACAAGGCTGACAACAACTGGAAGTATGGCCTGCTTGTTCCTGGTATCGCGCCGTTTGTCGGTGCTATTGTGGCCGCGCTGTTTGTGCATGGCTTCTTGGGCATGTTCTAGTCTGAGGCTACATAGTTGTCCGCCGTCCGCATGGGGTAACTTCCCAGCGCGTCCTCGGACATGAAAGAACCCCCGCTGCAACTTGAACTGCCTCCCATTTCTTGGACACAAGAAATGGGAGGCTTTTTTA
>JAQDZZ010000005.1:0-212505 GCA_027671585.1 Coriobacteriaceae bacterium AM22-12AC-r
GGGGCGCCGGGGGCGGGAATCGCGCACTCCATATTTTGTTCACAAATGAATAGGTCCCTCAGTCGCATCACTGAGGCTAAAACTGAAGCATTGGCTTCTGATATTGGCGATGACCAGCTGGTTTATAGGTGTTAAGGCATCGGTCATCTCTGGAGCGCCACTTTACTCCAAAAGCATCAGCTATTTGTTTCCCATCGGTAAAAGGCAGGTTTTGTTCGCCAAGCGTTCTTATATATAGAGAAGTTCGGGTTCGAACCCGTGGCGCGGCAACAAAAAAGCGACCAGCCGGAGCCGATCGCTTTCTATTCTATGCTGGATCATCCAGAGGGCGCTTCCGAACTCATTTTCTCGCTGCCATTCATGCTTTCGAAGCATCGTTCGACCTCCACAGCCTCATGTTTTGAGGATCTGCCGTGTTTATCACTGTTATTAATGAGTATGTGGAAGTGATCCTCATACAGATACGTGCGATCCGCCAGAGAACTGAGAAGCATCTCTCTGCAACCCTCGTTGCCTATCCTCGCATCTCTCAGGTCTTCCGGAAATTTACAAGCAGTCTTAGAGTCAATTTGTTTCCGTTTTCAGAGACTTGTTTGAGAGTTTTTAAAGACAGTTCAAAACAATAAGTGAAACACCATAAAGCAGAGCAAGATGTGCCGGATAGAAAATGTAGAAGAAATATTTGAGCTTCAGCCCTCGCTTACCATTATAAAGATTGATAAGCAGCAACGAAACGACCGCGGCAGCAACATCAGGATTAAGTACATTAGCTGTAGCAAACTCAAATACGCCGCCAACTATATGGCATGACGAAAGGAGCACTGCACATACTGCAGCAAAGAACATCTTGGCCTTGCTGTCGTGGAATAAATAGAATGCGGCCACAAGCATAATGCCATACACACCGCCATCTAGTTTAGTGTATTCAGCTGCCAGTGCTGTCAAAACAATCAGAGCAGTTTCTGCGATGTATCTTTTCCGTTTTGAAAGACTTTGTATCTTTTCCAGAACAATCAAAAAGACCAAGGAAAGCAGGAGCTCACACATAACATTTTGTTGCCGAAGGTCAAATAGTTGCCCGGTTTGGACGAAATCGTATATGGGCTCCGCAATGATTGCGAAGACAAGCATATTTCGCAGGTACTTCTTTAAGTCATGAGTATGCAAAAATCCCTCAACTATCAAAAAGCAAAATAAGGGAAATGCAATTCTGCCAAGAACATGAAGCACATCCGAAGCCTCGCTTAGAATCGCCCACTGTTCGTCTGATATCTGACTGTACGATGCGTGAGTCATGATTCCATTGGTCAGGACGATCCTGCTTACATGATCGAGAACCATCGAAATGGCTGCTATTATCTTTAATGTGCTGCCGCTAATTCCATATCTATTTGTTTTCATTTCGCATTCCTTACTTTGGGTGGGCCGTCAGGGGTTCAGCCTGCGCCGCAGGCGGCCGCTGCGGCGCTTCGCGCCATGCGCGCTGCGCTGGCAAACGCTCACGCGTTTACTCAGCTCCGCGCCCTTTCGGGTTCGAACCCGCGTCGCGGCAACAAAAAAGCGGCCGGCATCCGCCAGTCGCTTTTCCATTCTATGGTGGGCCGTCAGGGGTTCGAACCCTGGACCTTGGGATTAAAAGTCCCCTGCTCTGCCAGCTGAGCTAACGGCCCGCGGGTGGCATTGTACCACGGTCTGGGACTATTCCCAACTCCATTGGCCGTTCTGGAAAATCACAACTTCACGTCCATCAGGCGTAATGCCCGTAATATCGATGTCGTCCGTGCCAATCATAAAATCGACGTGCGTGCTCGAGACGTTAACGCCATGCTCCAGGAGCTCTTCCTTGGACATGTCATACCCACCCTCGATACATTCGGGGAAACCGACACCTAGCGCGAGATGGCAGCTGGCGTTCTCATCATAGAGCGTGTCATAGAACAAAACGCCACTTTCACGGATCGGCGTGTTCTTGGAGATAAGCGCGACCTCACCCAGATGAGCGGCACCTTCATCGGTGTCAATGATGCTCGCAAGCGTCGCCTTGCCCACGCGGGCATCGTAGTCCGCTACGCGGCCGGCCTCGAACTTAATCCAAAAATCGTCGACCTTGTTACCGTGGTGAATGAGCGGCATGGCCGAGTACACGATACCGTCGGCGCGCATACGATCAGGCGAGGTGAAGACTTCCTCGGTGGGAATGTTGGGGAAGAAGGGGTGTCCATCGGGCGTCTTGCCCTTGCCGCCGGCCCACTCGTGACCCTTCGTCATGCCAATCGTCAGATCGGTTCCATTTTCCGCGGTGTAATGCAGGCGGTCAAAACGATTGTCGTTCAGGAAACGCAGGTTCTTTTCGAACGCCGCGTCATGAAGCTCCCAGTCGCTCTCCGGGTCCTGGCCATCGGCACGAGCGGTGTGCAGAATCGCATTCCATAGCTTATAGATTGCAACCTCATCGGCGTCTCCCGGGAACACCTCGTGCGCCCAAGCCACGACCGGAGCGCCGGCGATGCACCACGGATTGATGTTGTAATCCAGTCCACGGCGGAAAACTTTGCACTGCGTATTCCTCGCCTTGGATGCCGCGGCCGGCTTGGCTGGATCGATGCCCTTGAGGGCTGCAGGATCCGCACCCTCAATAAAGATAAAGCAGGCGCCATCCTGGGCCAGGGAATCCAGCTGCAGGCGCTTCCACTCGGGCGTCTGCTCAAAATAGCTTTTATCGACATGCTCGTACGTGAGCCTCGTCACGGCATCATCGGCCCAAATGACCGTCACGTGGCCAGCGCCGGCGGCATAAGCCTCCGCGACCACCACGCGGGCAAAAGGCGCGCACTCGACCGGAGACTGAACGACAACCTCCTGGCCGGGCTTGACGTTTACGCCTTTGCGGACAACCAGGCGCGCGTAGTTTTTAATCTTGGGCTCCAGGGCCTTCATGCCCTCCAGAGCTTCTTCGACCGTCAGGGCAGCTCGAATCATGTGCCACTCCATCTATCTATAGGACAATAATAAGGCGCGCCGCAAAAACGACACGCCTTATATCTTAGCGATAAGTGTGAATGCAAACGCTACTTCTTCTTGGAGTCCTTTTTGTCCTCCTCGGCAGCTGCGCGCTCGATAAGAGCGTTGAGCTTGTTCTCGGACATGCCCTCGGCCTGCGCGCGATACATGTTACGCAAGGGACGAATACGAACGAAGTCATAGATAAAGTCACCCAGGATGATGACATAGGACAAAACGATGCCGACCATCTGAACAGGACTGGACACCGTGCCGCCGGGAGCGAAGTAGAGCGAAGCCCCGATTGCCACGACGAGCACCATGCCGATAGCGAGCACAGCCCACCAAATACGGCGGCGCTTGGTGTAGTCCTCATCCTGCTTGAGAAGGATATTCGACACCGTGTAGATGCGGTCCTCCTTGGCGCGCTGCTTAGCCTTGCGGGCGCGCTTCTCCTCTTTAGAGAGGCCCTCGAGGTTCTCGCCCTTCTCGAGCTCTTTGCGGCGTGCCTTAGACGAAGCCGGCACGACGCGGACAGAGCTCGCTGCCTGACGGGCAGGCTTAGCAGATGCGGCGGACTTGCGCGCAACCCCGGTAACCTCGTGGGATTGCGTGCGCTTGTTCGTGGCGCTACGGGTACTCACTTATGCGTTCTCCTTCATGCTTGTGAACTGGGAGCCCGTGATGATCTGGAAGGCCTCGCGATAGCGCTCGGACGTGCCATCGATGACCTCGGCGGGCAGGTGCGGGGTCTCCCCCGTCATATCCCAGTTGGCCTTGAGCCAATTGCGGACGAATTGTTTGTCGTAGCTGGGCTGGATCTTGCCCTCCTCGTAGCTGGCAGCAGGCCAGAAACGGCTGGAATCGGGCGTGAGGCACTCGTCGATCAGCGTGACCTTGCCATCGATGACACCAAACTCGAACTTGGTGTCGGCAATGATGATGCCACGGGTCGCGGCGTACTCGGCAGCGGCCTTGTAGATCTTGAGGGAAAGGTCGCGAATCTGCGTGGCGATGTCCTCGCCCACGATCTCGCAGCAACGCTCGAACGAGATGTTCTCGTCGTGGTCGCCGATCTCGGCCTTCGTGGACGGCGTGAACAGCGGCTCAGGAAGCTTGGAAGCCTCGGTCAGGCCCTCAGGCAGCTGGATGCCGCAGACGGTGCCGTTCTCGTCGTAGGTCTTCTTGCCCGAACCGGTCAGATAGCCGCGGACGATACACTCGATAGGAATCGTCTGGGCCTTCTTAACCAGCATGGCGCGGCCGGCGAGGTAGTCACGATACTCAGCAAACTCCTCAGGGAAATCCGCTGGGTCGATGGAAACGAGGTGGTTGGGAACGATGTCGGCAAACTTATCAAACCAGAATGCCGAGATGCGGTTGAGCACCTCTCCCTTAAACGGAATCTCGTCGGGAAGAATGAAGTCGAACGCAGAAATGCGGTCGGTGGCGACCATCAGCAGGTTTTCACCGGCATCGTAGATATCACGAACCTTGCCACGGGAATCCGGACGACGCTCCATCGTTGTCACGTGAGTCACTCCTTACCAAAATACGACAGTAATGCGGGTTCTTTCCCACACGTTTTCGCAAACTCGGAGCGGCAGGGACGAAACCCCTCCTTCACCGAATAGCGAAAAGCTAGTGCTCCATTGTAGTAGATGCCGCGTCCGCCGTGTGCTCGCGAGGCAGATGAATTGTAAAAGTCGTACCCTTTCCAAGCTCCGACTCCACGGAAATGTAGCCATGATGGCGCTCGACGATTTGTTTAGTCACGGCGAGGCCCACGCCCAGGCCACCCGCCTCGCGGGCGCGACTGGCGTCGGCACGCCAAAAACGACCAAAGATGCGCGACAGATCGTCCTTGGCAATACCGATGCCGGTATCCGAAACGGCAATACTGACATGCTTGCGGTCACTGAGCACCGACACCACGACCCAACCGCCCTCGGGGGTGTAGCGCATGGCGTTGCTCATGAGATTGATGACGCACTGCGTGATCATGTCGGGATCGGCCTCGACGACATCGTCGTGACCCTGGGTTTCATCTGCAAAGCGCAAGCGCAGATCGCGGTCAACAAACAGGCGCTCCTGAGCGTTGACGATGGAACGCACGAAGGGAACCATGTCCACCGGCTCAAGGTTGAGCGGCGCTGTGCTGTTTTCCATGCGCGATAGATCGAGCATCTGCTGCACCAGACGGGCCAGGCGACGTGTCTCGGATGCAACGGTTTCCAGATGCTCGTCGTCGGTGGGATACACCCCATCCTGCATGGCTTCGACTGTCGCGAGCATGGCCATAAGCGGAGTACGAAGTTCGTGAGCCACGTCTGAGGTCAGGCGCTTCTCGTGTTTCATATCCTTCTCGAGCGAAGTGGCCATCTCATCGAAGGTCTCACCCAGCTGATCAATCTCGTCATCACCGCGCAAACCAGTACGAGCGGACAGATCGCCATCGCGAATTTGCTTGGCCGTGCTCGTAATACGATGAATCGGCTTGGTGAGCATGCGCGACACGAGCGATCCGATAACGACCGAAATGCAGATTGCAACAACCGCGGCGAGGGCCATGGCGTTAAAGGTCTTCTCCCTAAATGCAGAATCCGCCTTGGTGAGCAAAGCATCGGAGCCGATGGCCCATAGCTTTACCTGTCCGACATGCTCGCCCGAAGACGTTATGATTTCGACGTTGGCAACGCTATCGGAGTCGGTTGGAGCAGACGAGACCGGGCTATGCGATGCTTTTTTACCGCTCGAGCTGCTCGACGCCGATTCGCTCTCGCGCACATCGGCGGTCGCGCTTGCCGAAGGCCATGAGTCGTCATAGACGACAACGCCCTTCTTGTTGACGACCTGCATACTCAGGTCGTCGGATACCAAACTCGATGTCGCGACCGTGCGCAGCTCGCCCGCAGTCCAGTTGCCGTTTTCCTCATACGACGTCGCAAGCTTTTCGGCAGCAGAATTGGCGATCTCGACGATATTGGAGCGCGTGTAATCCGAAAAGACCGTGCCCCACACAACAGAGACCACGCCCACCAGCACCAATACCGTCATGAGCGATGTCAGAGCAAAAGCAAGTGCCATGCGCGAGGGATAGCTCATCGTTGGCCGTGAATCGGAACGAGGCGTGTTCCAACTAGCCTTGGAACCCGCCTCGCTCTCCTGCTTGTGCTTTTGTCCGATTTCAAAGCGCGCAGGTGTCATATGTGATTTCCCTATTTCTCGTCCGACTTATCGGTCTTGGCCGGAGCCTCGAAGCGATAGCCGACACCGTGGACGGTGTAGAGCCACTTGGGCTTCTTGGGATCATCGCCCAGCTTGGCGCGAAGGTTCTTCACGTGGCTATCGATGGTGCGCTCATAGCCCTCAAAGTCGTAGCCGAGCACCTTCTCGACCAGCTCCATGCGGTTGTAGACGCGACCGGGGTGACGGGCAAGCGTGGTGAGCAGCTTAAACTCGGAAGCCGTCAGGTCGACTTCCTTGCCCTCGACCAAAATCTTGTGGCCCGAGATATCGATGACCAGATCGCCGAAGTCGAGTACCTCGACGGCTGGCTCGTCGGCCTGATGGGCACGGCGGAACAAGGCGCGTACGCGCGCGACAAGCTCGCGCGGCGAGAACGGCTTAATCAGATAGTCGTCGGCGCCGAGCTCAAGACCGATAATACGGTCCTCGATCTCGCCCTTGGCAGTCAGCATGATGATGGGGACATCCGAGGTATCGCGAATGGTGCGGCAAACGCGCTCGCCGGGGATCTTGGGGAGCATAAGGTCGAGCACGACCAGGTCAAACTGATGCTTCTCGAACTCCTCGATCGCGGACTGGCCGTCGCCGACACCCACAACCCAGTAGCCTTCGCGCTCGAGATAGGCAGCGACGGCGTCACGGATTGCCTTCTCATCCTCGACCAGCAGAATCTTTTTTGCATCTGAAGCCATAACACGGCCCCCCTGTCTCAATCAGCTAAGAACAAGCCCATTTTAACGCACCTGAGCCCGCCGGATGCCACTATGACGCGGCAGCTCGGCGGGCGGTACTCACAATTACAACGCGTTTATTCCCCTGTTGGCGCCTTTTTAACCCCTCTAAGCTTAAAGAGAGAATAGGCGTGCGGTGACCGTCTCGGGTATACCCTGGCTGTTGCGCACCGTGGCGTACGTAAGGAATGAGTCCGATTTTCCCGCCGTAGCTGGATAATCGCCATATTCCAAAGCGCGGTCGGGCGACAACAGCGAGCCATAGGTCTTGGCAGAGGTGTCGATGAGAAAATGCGATGCCTGTACCTTAACGAGATATTTATTCTTCTTGCCGGCAGCACATGCGAGCGGCTCGCGGGACAGAAAGAGGTATGGCCCTCCCTCATTACCGATATACGTGCCCATGTTGCCCAGGCTGCCCACGTCACTATAGGTCGCCTCGATAGAAAACACGAAGGTATCGCCCATATATACGGCCTCGAAAGGCGAGACTGACGAGGGAAGGACTAGCTGGGCACGTTTGGTGTTGTTGCCATCGGTCAGATCGATTGCCGTTATGCCATAGTAGACGCCTTCGTCGTTGCGGACACGCGGCGAGATGGTCAAAATGCCGTCGCTCGCGCGCGGGGCCGATGCAAAGCGGCCCATCGATTTCCAAATTACCTCGGCCTTGGATTCATCAAGCGAGCGACGATAGCAAAACGAATCACTACTCGTTTTATTGCCGCCTGCCGAAGGCATTTTATACCAGATGACCGATGACCCGAACGCCGTAAACAGGGGCGGATCATAGTCCTTGCCACCTCGATCGAGCTCAGCCACGTCGCCAGAGAGCGAAGCGCCCGACAGATTTTGAGCGTAGAGCTTCCACGATGAATTGGCAAAGTTCATCTCAACCCACGCAAACACGCCATCGCCGGCACGGACATCGTAAAAAGCATATCCCGTGCCCTCGATAGGATCCTCGATTAATGTGGTAAGCGAGCCATCGCCCAGGTTGAGCACACCAAGCGTATTGGCATGCAGAGCAGAAGCAGGCGCCATCATCGCGGCGGCGTAGTCGCCATCGCAGTAGTACAGCAGCGTGCCCAGCGGCAGCGTCCACGACGCCGCCGGCTCAAGATCGATATCAACAGCTTCGTACTCATCAGTGATCGAGACAATCTTCGAATCGTCCTTGATAACCTGCGGCTCGCCGGCGGCATCGTCGCTGGTGCCCGTTTTTTTCGAGCAACCGGCAAGCACCGTGGCAGCGCCCGCGGCAGCACCGCCGAGCACAAAGCCACGGCGCGATATTCCATTCTTGATGTGGTCGGCGATACCCATTAGGCGATCTCGGCGCGAGCGGCCTCGATAGCGCGCGTAAGCTGATCGGCGCAAGAGGTCTTTTTCATACCGCAGGTATTACCGGCGAGAACCTCGATTACGCGATCGGCAGGAGCACCCTCGACTAACTTGGAGATTGCCTTGAGATTGCCGTCACAGCCGCCGGTAAACTCAACGCCCAGCACCTTGCTGCCATCGTCAGAGAGATTGAGGTGAATATTGCGAGAGCATACACCCTGCGGCTTGTAGTCAAAACCAATCATTGAGATCCCCTCTCAGAAAGAAATTTCAGACGTCTATTATCCCCGCCTGGGCCGACTTATTATCGCAAGCACCGATTCAACATCCTACGATGCATGGACTCGCGGGGGCAAGATTAGCAGTCCGCACCCTGTGCGTGGACCGTGCGCTTCTCCCGATACATATTGTGGTCGGCGACACGATATACATCGGCCAGCGTATTTCCAGCCGTCTCGACGGTCGCCACGCCAATCGATGCGCTGACCGTCAGGGCCTCATCGCTTACCGCGGCAAGACCGAGACGAAGATCCTGTTCCAGCCCGAGCGCAGACTCGTTGTCAGTATGGGGGCAAACCAGCAAAAACTCGTCGCCGCCAAGGCGCATCGGCAGATAATCCGCACCAGCCACCCGCCGCAGCACGGACGCCGTCCGTCGCAGCAGTTCATCCCCCATCTCGTGACCATAGATGTCGTTGGTCCGCTTGAGATAATTGCAGTCCAACATAATCACGCTCACGGGCAAGTCCTCGTTTACCAGGCTATCTCCGCGCGATTCAAGATAGTTGCGGTTGCGAAGCCCCGTCAGTTTGTCTTGATATGACAGCTCCTCGGCATGCTTGACCATCGATATGTTGTGCGTCGCCACGACGACCGACTCCAGCCGGCCTTGCTCATCGCGATGCTGGGGGACAACCTGTAGCGAGTACCAAGCGCCTCGACAATCTCGCACCTCGGCAGCCAAGTACGGTACGCCCTCCATACGTTCACGAAGCGAACTTATATCTACGAGTCCCACAACCGCTTCGCGGCTTTCGGGGCTCACGATATCCCGGCAGACCGTGTCCATAAAGTCATATGCCTCGCTGTGCTCGGCAAATATCTTCGCTATCGCCGGCGACATATTGATCCCCTCGATCTCGAGGGTGTCGAGATGCAAAAGGAAGGTCGAATCGTAGATGGCGCTTATGGCATTGATAATGCCGAGCTGTTTATCCTTTTCGACCAAATTGCGGTGGTCAACGATATTTCGAGCCAACAGCACCACGACCCAAAACGCAAGACACACCAAGACGCCGACGGCGACAAATGAAATCCTGTCAGACATGACCTCAGATTTGGGATATAGCGCAAACAGGCGGTAGTCCTTATATGCCGCACGCACGGCATACCATTCGTCTCCTCGATATTCGATGCGCGTCAGGCCGTCGTCTTTCCACTCAACTCCTACGCTGGTGAGGAGTCGGGCGAGCGACACGTCAGCATCGGCACTGTTGGATGAGACAATCTCCGCATCCTCCATAACAAGCACCGTGGGACCCTGGTGGAAGGTACTGTTCGAAAGCACGTCGGCTATGGCATATGAATAGTCGTCCGCCGTATCGGAAACAAGTGAGCGGTATGCCAGGGCAACGCCGTCGCCATACGGAACAGCACAGACGGCAAAAACGACACCACGGCGCTCATCGACAGTTGAGTAGGTCACTTTGGAACCTTGATACATCGATGCGACCGGCGAACAGGCCAACTCATCTCGCCACAACATGAGCGGATCGCGACCATCGATGTCGTAGTGGGCAGCCATATGGCCATCGGAGTCCATGACCATCAGCCCCGAAAGGTTCTCGGCATGGACAAATTGCTCGATAAGATCGTCGTTAACCTCAACGCGATCAGAGGACAGGAACGTCACAAACGATTCGACCGCGGCGAGCAAATCGTGCGTCGCCTCGGTTTTTCTCCCCTGTTCGTAGCGGTCATATTTTTCGCAAGCGTTCTCCAAAAACACCATGGTTTCTTGGCCAAACCCAAGCGTTTTTTCGAGGCAGCGATGGGTTCCAACCGTATACAACAGGCCTAACAAGACGGCGCTGACAATAACGCTGGCAGCTATGACGTTCAGAGTCTTTCGACTCAAGCGGTGCTCATCAGTTGTCATGAATTTCCTCCTTGCCCGCCCGTCGTCGCTCCTGTCTTGTAATTGCCCACAATACGGTCAATCGTGCCATCTCGATCCATGTCGAACAGCGCGGTATTGAGATCCTTTACGACCGATCCTTCATAGCTGTCATCAAACGCGACGCCCAGGTCAACCGTCATAACATTGTCGGCAAACACACGGTAAACGCCGGGATACTGAGCAACGAGTCGGTCAAGCGACTGGACATCCGCCATCCAGCAGTCAACGTACCCTTTGACTAGAGCGGCTTTGCAGAGTTCGGCAGAGCCATATGATTTGATTTGAACGTCCGACGAGACCCCCAGATCCCCCGCAAGCAATCGGCGTTCACTCACCGAACCCGCAATCACCGCAATGGTCTTACTTCCATCGAGATGTGCCAAGGACTTGATGCCACTCGTTTTCTTGGCGGCAACCGAGACCGTCACGGTTAGATACGGCTCGGTCCAGTAATACTTATCCTCGCGATAACAGGGAGAATAGTCACACCACAGGCAATCGATATCACCGTTTTTGAGCAGCCGGTCGCGATCGTTCCAGTCAATATCGACAAACTGTGGCTTGAGCCCCGCACGCTTGCAGGCCTCGCGGGCGATGTCGATATCGATACCGGCGTAATCGCCCGTGGTATCGACATACACATAGGGGTCGTTATCCGTAACGCCGATTTTGAGCACCGGGAGATCTCTATCGGCTTCATTCGAGGAGGAAGAACTGCTTCGAACGGTATACGTCAGGGCGCCCGCACAGACGGCAACAAGGAGTATGAGCGTAAACGAGACGATGGTGGCCCGCTTGATGCGTCTGGGCACGTGCCCCCTTTCATCGAAACAGCAGTCGGAGTTCATTTTATTACCCGGGCGCATATGCGACAGTAAAAAAAGCGCCTCGCCCAAGACGGGCAAGGCGCCAAAGGTTGAAATGCATCCGCAAGCGGTCGAATTAGGTTAACCCTACTCGAAGCTCAGCTGCTCCAGGCGATCGAAGACCGTATCGATGCGGGTGAGGAAGTCCCACGGATCAAAAATCTCGTCGAGCTTCTCCTGGCTGACGGTGCAGCGCGGATCGGCCTCGAGACGCTCCTTAAAGGTGGGGCCAGAGACACAATCCTGCACCTCGTGCCAGGTGGCCATGGCGTTCTCCTGCACAATGGCGTACGCATCCTCGCGGGTGATACCCGTATCGACGAGGGCAAGCAGGACCTTGGAGGAGAAGATGAGGCCGCGGGTCTTGTTGAGATTGGCCATCATGCGGGCCGGATACAGCTGCAGGCCGTCGATAACGCGAATGAGGCACTGGAACATATGGTCAAGCGCGATAAAGCTATCGGCCTGGGCGACACGCTCGGCGGAAGAGTGCGAAATGTCGCGCTCGTGCCACAGGGCGACGTTGTCGAAGGCGACCTGGGCGTTGGACTTCACGACGCGCGACAGACCGCAGACCTTCTCCATGGTGATGGGGTTACGCTTGTGCGGCATGGCGGAGCTGCCCTTTTGGCCCTTGCGGAAGGGCTCCTCGGCCTCGAGTGTATCGGTCTTCTGCAGGTTGCGGACCTCGGTCGCGATGCGCTCGCAGGTAGCCGCTGTAGTGGCAAGCACGCCGGCAAGATAGGCGTGGTGATCGCGGCTGATGACCTGCGTGGACAGCGGGTCGTGAACCAGACCCAGGTGCTCACAGACGTACTCCTCGACGAACGGCTCGATGGAGCTGTAGGTGCCGACGGCACCGGAGATGGCACCGAAGGCAACGTTCTTGCGAGCATCCTCAAGACGATCAAGGTCGCGCTTGAGTTCCCATGCCCAAGAGCCAAACTTCATGCCGAAGGTCATCGGCTCAGCATGGATGCCATGGGTGCGTCCGGCGCAGAGCGTATTGCGCTCCTCGAAGGCGCGGCGCTTGCAGATCACGCCGAGCTTCTTGACGTCCTCGATAATCAGGTCACACGCCTGAGTAAGCTGATAGCACAGAGCAGTATCACCCAGGTCGGAGCTGGTCATACCGTAGTGAACCCAGCGACTAGGCTTGGGCTCGCCCTCGGGAACATCGGCGTCGATATATTCCTTCATGTTGGTCAGGAAGGCGATGACATCGTGGCGCGTGACCTCCTCGATCTCATCGACCTTCGCCTTCTCAAAGTTGGCATGGTCGCGGATCCACTGGGCTTCGTCTTTAGAAATGCCGATCTTGCCGAGCTCCGCCTGGGCCTCGCAGGCCAGAACCTCGATCTCCTGCCAAATGGCATACTTGTTCTCGAGGGAGAAGATATGTCCCATCTCCGGGCGGGTATAGCGATCGATCATAGCGGCTCCTTTTTGGTTATTGGCACGTTGGTCGTAACTCAACCATTGTACCGTGCGCGGGTGCGAGTATGGGCAGCGGGCATTAACCTAACATTTTGGAATTGGAGCGGGCATGGGGACATCCGCGTATTTGCTTCGCAAATCCGCACCGGCTTCAGTGGCATACCGAGATCCGGGGAAGTGCGGGAGCAAAGCGGGCTGAATCTACCATTCCCGAAATCTTCCTTGCTCCATGGAGCGGGCAACGGGGCGTCCGCGTATTTGCTTCGCAAATCCGCACCGGCTGCGGTCGATCTCCTCGGATTCACGGAGACGATGGGGAAGACTTTGTTGAATTGGCCGTCCCAAGGTCTCCCGCGCTCGATGGAGCGGGCAACGGGACGTCCGCGTATTTGCTTCGCAAATCCGCACCGGCTTCAGGCGCCTGCCGGCGCCTTCGCCTGCTCGCTACAAACGCTTCGCGTTTGTTTTACGCTCGCACCCTGGCGGGTTCGAGTCCCGGCGCTTTATTGAAAAAAGCACGGCACCGGAACGGTGTCGTGCTTTTACTTTTTCTGGAGCGGGCAACGGGACTCGAACCCGCGAGTGTCAGCTTGGGAAGCTGATGCCTTACCACTTGGCGATGCCCGCATATGTGGGGGATAGTATAACGCGGTTGTCTTGTTCGATACAAGGGTGGCGATACTTGTTTTAGCTGTGGAGATTCGTTTGAAAATCGCGTCAATTGTGGAGACGAGGACCTTTGACTTCCTGTTCACCTTATCTTCTACCTGCGCTTTTGCTTGATTGTTGTATTTGAGCTCAATTTGTCAGGAATTGGGCAAGCTTTTGGTCAGGCTCCGGTACTTACCCGCATGAACCTCGGGGGTAGCCTCATCCTACGCGTCGCAACCTCCCCATGCGGCGCACGAGGGATAAGGAGCAGCCATGTCCAACGCACCCACGCACTCTGTCCACAGCGCAATCGCAACAGGTCCGCTGCTCCTGCTCCTCTTCCTGCTGTTCGGCTGCCTGGCACCGGGAGCCGCATTTGCCGTCGATGGCTACGACCAGCTCGGCTTCCGCACCATTAGCGATGATTGTGGGCCGTTCTTCATCGGCAAGTATGAAGCTCAAGACGCCTCGATTGCCTACTGCATGAACCAGGAGCGTCCCGGCCCCACCAAGCCGGGCGGCCCATGGCTTAACTTTGATCAAGGCTGGGTGTGGCTCGACGACGAGTTCGCGGCAATCGTTTGTCACGGATATCCTACCGCCACGTCGTTTGGCGGTTACCATCTTTCACCCGATCGCGCCCGCGCCGCCACCCAGCTTGCCGTATGGATGCTCAACGGCACTACCCATGTCGACGGCACCTACTCCTACACGACCGCTCAGGGCAAAACCAAGAGCGGGCACTTTACCGCCGACAATGAAGTCGTGGCGGCTGCGCGGTGGCTCCACGACAGCGCAAAATCAGGAAGCATCAAAGCCGCTCCGCACCGCGCGCGGCGCTATATAGGAACCGTATCGGGCGGCAGCAAACGTCAAGACATGCTCTATGTACTGCCGGCGGTCTCTGTTTCCTTCCAAAAGCAGTCTGCAAACGCTGCCATTACCAGCGGAAACAATACTTATCAGTTTGACGGGGCAACATTCGATGTTTTTGAGAGCGCCAGCGGCGCGCATGTCGGCACCGTCCAGATGGACAGCAACGGTCGAGCGCAGGCAACACTCCTACCCAACACGGCATACTACCTAGTTGAGACAACAGCGCCAGCTGGTTATATCCCCCTGCACGATCGCATTGCCTTTACCACGACGAATAACGGCGGATACGTCACCATTGATGAACAACCCGGCACCATTACCTTGCGCATTGTAAAGCTCGACGCCGCAACGAATGCAGGCCCCCAAGTTGGGGCTTCGCTCGCAGGAGCAGAATTCGTGTGCGTATCGCAATCAACCCCTGGATGGACACAAACTCTCAGGACCGATGAAAGCGGTCGAGCTACCCTCACCGATGTCCCCCTGGGAACCTTTACCATCTATGAATCGAAGGCGCCCGAGGGCTATTTGCCCTCCGGTGACAGTTGGTCTTACACCGTTGGAGCCGACCAACTCGGCGATTCAGGCGTGGTCGAGATCGAATCTCGCGTTTCCGATATCCCCATTGCGTTTGACCTTGAGATTTCCAAATTCAAGGACTACGGCAATAGCGATCAATCCGGCCTGGAGCAGCCGGCAGGAGATGTTGTCTTTGAGGTTGTCAGTAACAGCTCTCAGCAGGTTGTTGGCACACTGACTACAAACATCTATGGCTTTGCCTCCACCAAAGACCAGCCCGAAGCATGGTTCGGCACAGGCAAGCGACCAGCCGGTGTCCACGGAGCCGTCCCATACGACCGCGCCGGCTACACGGTTCGTGAGGTTCCGGAAACCGTCCCCGAGGGTTTTAAACGTGCGGGGGAATGGACCGTCGAGGCCAATCAGATTTCCGACGGCGCCGAGCTTCAATATATCGTGGACAACCACGCTCTGTCGACGCATCTCCAGATTGTAAAACGCGATGCCCAAACAGGCGCTTCTGTTCCCCTAGCCGGATTCACCTTCCAACTCCTCGACAGCAATCACAAACCTGTCTCACAAACATGCTGGTATCCAGCACATAACGTAATGGACACCTTTACGACTGACGCGACCGGCACCGTCACACTGCCCGAATCGCTCGTGCCGGGCACCTATTATGTACGCGAAACCTCGGCCAAAGAGCCCTATCTTGTCGGCGGAGAGATCGAGGTAAACATACCCGCCGATATAAACCTAACGCCCGTTGCAATCGTCTCGTATTATGACCGCGCCGCGACCGGAAACATCAGGATCGTTAAAACCGATGCCGTAGACGGCAGCAGCCTCGCGGGCGCCATCTTTGAGATCCGTGCCTCAGGTGATATCGTGCGCCCCGACGGTAGCATTGCCGCGCTCGACGGTGAGACTGTCGCTACCGTCACGACGGATGAAACTGGAGAAGCACGCGCGGACGACCTCCCGCTGGGATCTGGCACCGCACGCTACGAGGTTGTCGAGACTCAAGCGCCGACCGGCTTCTTACTCGACCGGACGCACCATATCGTCGACCTTACCTATGCCGACCAGAAAACACCCGTTGTGGAAGCACGGCTTAACGTATCCGACGATTACACCAAGGTTGATATCTCCAAGGTCGATGCAAGCGGAGAGCAGGAAGTGAAAGGCGCACAGCTCACCTTATATGGTCCCGATAAAACCGAAATAGACTCCTGGACCTCATCCGACAAGCCGCACCGCATCGAACATCTTGCACCCGGCACCTACTCGTTGCGCGAAACGATGTCTCCGCGGACCTATGACCTTGCCGAGGAGATAACGTTTGAAATAAAGGATACGGGAGAAGTCCAATCCGTCGCGATGAAGGATGCGCCCATCGAGATCAAAGGACAGGTCGACAAGCGTCAGGAACTTGTCCAACCTATCGGGAAGGGTCTGTTGGCTAACGGCGATGGAAAAAACCGCGCCGCGATGCAAACCAATACGGACGGACTTTTCTCCTATACCATCGATGCTCGAAACGATTCCGCTACTTGGGTTGATGAGTTTACGATTACCGATGATCTTGAGTGCGCCGAGGACGATACGGCGAGATTCGTCTCAATCGAAACCCCCGTCGCCATCGGCGACCTCAACGGTCTGTGCAACGTGTGGTATCGCACGACGCCGTTGGACTCGACAGACGTCGATGAGCCGGCAAACGCGACGCTTGACGATGGGCACGAAAATCCTTGGCTTGAGTCCGACGAAGTAAAAGAGAGTCTGGGTGAAGATTGCCGCCTCGTCGATTACGACGGCTGGCACCTCTGGAAGGCGGATGTCTCGACCACGGAATCCGCCACACTCGAGGCGAAAGAACTCGACCTTGCATCCAATACCGTCGTAACGGGCATTCGCATTGAATACGGTGCGGTAGCCGCCGACTTTACGACTCGAAGCGATACGGATTCTTGGACCCGCGATGATCTCAAAGATGAGCACGACGACCTTGACGATGCCAAAGCAATCCTTGGCACAGATGCTCGGGGCGCAGTCGTGCACATGCAGGCAACGTCGGCTTACACACCCCAAACTGCACTCACCAACAGCGCACGCGTCGATCTTTGCCGCAACGGCGGCGGCGATAAACTTGAGTCACATGACGAGGACCGTGTCATTCAACGCTGTACCCTACCGCAGGACCTACCGGCAACAGGATCAGCTCCCATCGCCGCTTGCATCACCGCGCTCCTGACCTCGGGTGCCGCAGCCCTATGGTTCGCTCGCCTTAGGTCAATCCCAAAGAAGCGCTAGCACGATGAAAAAGCGGACGAGCCAGTCCCCCGGCTCGCCCGCTTTCAATCATTTAAATCGCCGCATCTACTCTGCAGACGAAGATCCACCATCAACGATTGCTTGCTCGGACTCAGGAATCCCATCGGCACCCGTGCTCTGTTCTTGCTCCACCTCTTCGCTGATTGCGGAGGCGGGGGTCGAGCCCTTCGCGCCCACGATGTAGGCAGCTCCAAGCCCTAACGCAATGGCAATCAAGGTCAAAATCACGTAGACAGGCCAATGGCGCTTAATATACGAAAACACGTTGACTCCTTAGAGCTCCGTCTACGAACGGCGGATAACCTCGGTCACGACCTCGGATACCGTGGCAATGTTCGTCGGGTTGACATTGTGGGGCAGGTCGTCCTCGGTACGAGCGCAAGCCAGACGCGTGCCGTCCACGCCGGCGATGGTGAGGGCTCGGCGGCTCGCCTCGAGCGCGGCGTAGGCATCGGTCTTGGCATAGGGCATCTCGAGCGCGCCACAATCGACATGGAACGACTTGCACACCTTGCTGACCAGGTTCATGATGCGGCGATCGCCCTTGAGCAGCTGCTGTTCGCCCTCAACCGTCACCACCGAAAGCCTACCGGCGCCGACGGATTCAAGATTGATGAAGAAGACGCCGCGGAGCTTATCGCGATGCGAAGCCAAGAAGGCCTTCATACCGGAGCCATCACAATCCGAGGCGCCCGTTGCCACAAACCAGATATCGTGACCGAGCAGCTCATCGTCGCCCATAGAGGCGACAGCCGAGAGCATATCTTCGGAAGAAGCGCCGTCGGAAGACGTAGCGCCGCCCTTCCAGCCATCGTTATCGTCCTCGAAATTATCCCACGAACCGATGCCGCGACCGGACTTCTTGGCATCGTAATCGTCTTCGACGCCCAGCCAGTCACTCATGCTGTCCTGTTCGTTTTTCTTTTTACGACCGAACAGGCCGCCCAGGCCGCGCTTGCGAGACTTAGGTGCCGCAGGGGCGGGAGCCGAAATGGTCTCGATCGGCTGTGCGCCCGACGCAACGGGCATAGGAGGCGCAACGGGTGCCGATGTGGGTTCGGGACCCTGAGCGGTAGCAAAGGGGTCGTTGACCTGTGCGGAGGGATCGGGAAGGTCGAACAGCGACGTACGAGACGCAACGTTTGTCTGCTTCATAGACGGCAGCGACGGATCGGGGACCGAAGCCAGCGGAGACGAGGAGGGTGCAGGCGACGGTGCCGACGCCGGATCGGGAACATTCATCTGCGGACGCGGCGATGCTTGGGAGGAAATCTGGGCCATAAGGGAATCGACCGTTTCGTCCTGGGTGTGAGCGACATTGGCAACCGTGGCACCGGAACCACTCGGGGTCGGCATGGTGAAAATCTGCGTGGAGTAAGGCCTCGACTCATCCGTCTCGGGAGTCTCGGAAACCGCAGGCACTTCCTCCTGCTCGACCTCGGCCGAATCACCTTGATCGGCTGCCGCGTATTGCTCTTCGTCAGAGTTGGCCTCGACGGACTCGTCCTCGGCAGCATCCTGAATTTCGGCAGCATCAATGGGTTCGTCATCGTCTGCCGCGTCGCCCTGCTCATCGGAAACAGGAAGGGGCTCGGCAATCGCGGTGCCTTGCTTTTCAAACGTTATCGTGGAATCGAACTGCGCGGCATCAAACGACATGGTGCTATCGACGTGCTGCTGAGCCTCGAAAGACGTCGTCGCCTCAACAACATCCGTGGACGCCGGTTGCTGGGACTCAAAGGACGTTGTAGCTTCGGCAGCGTCGACGGGCACGGACTGCATAGCCTCGTTCTGCTCGAGCTCTTGCGCCGCGCGCTCACGTGCCGCCTCGGCTGCCTGCTGCTGAGCGATAGCCTCCTGCTCGGCAGCCTCGCGTGCGGCAGCGCGCTTCTCCTCGAAATCGTCGACAAATTTCTTGCCCTTTGCAAGCGCACCCTTAAAGAAGTTGGAAGCACTGGCGCCAATCGAAGAGAACGCGGATGCAATATCGGCATGGGGCGTTGCCGCGGGAATCTCGGCCGAAAAATCAGTATCGCTCTCGTAAGACACGCGCCTCGGCTGTTCAACGTAATCGTCGTCAGGCTCGTCCGCAACGTCTTGCGCCGGCGCGGCGGGGGCCAAAATGTCCAGTCCTGCCGCGGGATCGATCGCGGACACCGCCTCGGGCTCGGCAACGGCAGCGGTAACCGCGGCAGACTCATCATCCACGGTGACGGCGGGCGCAGGTGCAGTCACGACGGGGGCAGGCTCGGGCTCAAACGTCGGCTCCTCGCCCTCCTCGTAATCGAGCGTGCAGGACTCGGGAAGCATCCCGAGCGCACGGATGGCATCCGAACCAAAGCGGATGTTGCCGGCGGCATTGCGATAGAGCTTGGGCTCGGGCTCGGCCGCGACAGGCTCCTCCGCCGGCTCGGCAGCGGGAACCTCGTCATTGAACTCTTCGGCCTGGACAGCCTGATTCTGATCCTCGGGCACGATGGCGCCAATCAGCGTCTCGTCGGCAGACGCACCCTCAAAGCCCTCGATCTGCTCGTCGAAAGCCTCGCCCTGTTCGGGCTCGGTCTGAGCGTCGGAAGCAATCGGCTGGCCGAACTCGTCCTCGGCGTAGGTAGGCTCTTCATACTCGATGGTGTTGCCGTAGTCGTTTTGCTGTTGGGCCGAGGCATACTCCGCCGCTGCGCGCGCCATTTCCTCGGCACGACGCTTCTGCTCCCCAAAATAGGTATCGAACGGAACATCGTCGGGAAACTCGTTTTCGCCCTGGAAGGGAGCAACGTTGTCCATAACGCCGAGCATAGCGGCGACAGAAGACTTGTTGCACACTGCGCCGGACGTATAGGGAAGCACAAAACGGTTAGAAATGATGTTTGCCGCGTTGGCGAGCGCAACGAGGGAAGCGAGGATCGCGACAATCCACAGCAGAACCTTGAGCGCGCCGGGGAGCGGCAGGATACGCAAGATGGCAACGGCAGCAGGGGCAACCGTGGCAACGGGCAACAGCTTGGCGATGAGCGCACGATAAGAAGCATAGGGCTCGCGGGCGAGCAGCTCAGCACGGGGAGAGTCGTAGTGTGCGACAACGACCACCGGGCGGTTGCGCGGAGACGCGAGCGGGCCCGAGGCCTTGTGGTAGGCGATGACATTTTGGCTCACGCCCGTCTTGCCCAGGCGCGAAACCACGGGGTGGCCCGTGCGTTCGAGCACGTAAAGAACGGCGCCGGCAATGGCCAGCAAGGTGCCGACCAAGCCGATGCCGCCGCCGATGCCCATCAGTAGGGCGCCGGCAAACGCAAGAATACCGGTAACGGCAAATGCCAACCTACTGGGCGCCGGGGCATTGAACTCCTGAACCTCGGGATCAAAGCCGTGGTTGCGGAAGATCTGAGCGATATCCTCGGCAGCCAAGCGCTCTTCTTCGCTGCATGCCGGCGTAATGCCGGTGTTCTGCAGCAGGTGGTTAATATAGTTCTGGGTGTTCGCCATGTGCGCTCCACATCCATAATCCGACAAATAGGCCCAATGCATGCACATTAGAACCGTATATAGTCGAAAGTATACCCCGAGCGAGCGCAAACGACCGAATTCGGGCCATCTTAACGCCCCGAGCGGACAAGGATATAGCCTAATCTCCATATCGGACTAAAATCATGGCAGCAAACCACCTTCTCATGCGAGGACTCTATGACGGCAAGCGACGCGACCGCGACAATTAAAAAGGAAAATTCGGAGCCCAGTTTCGATAAAACGGCTCAGCGCATCCTCAATCTTTTCTTTGTGCTCAACAGCTCCCCCGAACCGCTGACGACCGAGCAGATCGTCTTGGATTCTGACCTGGGATATGGCTCGGGCAACATCGACTCTGATAAGCGCAAGTTTCGGCGCGATCGTGACAAACTGCTCGAACGCGGCATCCTAATCAAGGAGGTTCGCCCTGCCGGCGCGCAGGAGACCGAGGAAAGCTCGTGGACAATCGACCGCGAGCACACGTTTGCAGCAGGTGGCCTCATCACCGCAGACGACGCCGACATCCTGCTCAACGCTATCGACCAGACAATAGCGGCCGGCTCTTCCACCTTTGCCGCGCCGCTTGCCGACATTCGCTCCAAAATTGCCTACCTCACCGGCATATCTGCGGTGGACGAAGCACCGATCCGCCGCTCTCCCACCGTCGATGCGGTATGGAGCGCCTTTGCCGAGCGATGTGCGCTGCGATTTTTATATCAGAACGGACGCGGTGGGCAAAAAGAGCGTACCGTCTGCGTCTACGGCATGTTCGAGCGCGAGGGCGTGGCGTACTTCTGCGGCCTCGACAATGCCACCGACGACATCAGGACATTCCGCTGCAACCGTATCGTTCGCGCTTGGCGTCCTTCGAAGGCTTACGCCATCCCTGCGGACTTCAATCTCAACGACTATCTGTTCTTTGAATTCGATTTCGCCGACCGACCGCCCGTTGCAGCCACGTTCTCGTTCGCCCCTCAGACGCAGATCGATATGATCAACGGCCTCACGCGCGGGCGAGGTGAGCTCGCACACACCGATGCGGGATGGATCTGGACCGTTGACGTGCGCGACCTTGAAGCCGCCGCCTCATTTTGCATGGCCCGCGCCATGGACGGCATGAGGCCCATGGCCCCCAAATCGCTCAAGCAGGCGTGGAACCGCCTCATTGAAAGGACGGTGCACGAGCATGCCCGTGCGTAAACTCACCAGCGAGCAGAGACTCTCGCGCGCCATCGACATCATGGAGGCCCTCTACGCCTCCGGCGAGAGCGGCATGACACGAACCGAAATTTGCGGCCGCTTTGACATCACGGGAATATCGCTCGACGAGATTCTCGAGATCGTCTCGACGCTCGCGGACCGAGAATCGGGTGCGCGCATCATCTGCGAATGCCACGGCGAGCGTGTGGTCCTCACCGGTGACGCCGGACGTGTGCTACCGCTGCGCCTGAGTGCCGCCGAGGGCGCTGTGCTCAACCACGAACTTGAATCGTTGGGGATCGAGCCGCAGACGGCAGCTCGGATTCGACACGCTCTTCTACCCGAAGAGCTCGGCTATAACCAGTGCGTCTTTGACACCGTCAACCACGGGTCGCACTGGCAGCAGCTGAGCTGCGCCATTCAGGACGGCGTTCGCTGCCTCATCTCGTATCGCTCGATGGACGATGCACGGCCACGCGAGCGTCTGGTCGACCCCTTGCGCATTACGGCAAACGGCGACCAAACATACCTGATTGCCTGGGACATCGCAGTCGATGAGCAGCGCACCTATCGCATGGATAAAATCGAGGGACTCACCTTGACGGAAGACTCCGTCGTGCCTCACGCACCGGACGTCGCATCCCTCCACGATTCCCTTGCCCGGACGCAGCGTAGCGCAAAGCTCTTGATGCCATTCGATATGACGGAGCATCTGGACTGGGCCGGCATCACCCTCATCGAGCGCAGCGGGGCAGACATGGCAACGGTAACCGTGCATTACGGCTCCGAGCGTTGGCTACTGAGCCAGATAATCGCAGCGGGCGGAGCCATCCGCATCTTGGATGACCCTACCCTGTCAAAGCGTCTGTGCGATATGGCAAAAACTCTCGTCTGTCCGCTTTAGCGCCGCCGCTCGTGGCGTGCGCGCCACAGTTGCAGATAGTGACCGATCTGTGCCGATTCGATGCGCTGGTAGGAGCTCGTGGGCAGCGACGTTAAGAACTTCTTTCCGTAGCCCTTCGTCACCAGGCGAGGATCCGCCAAGATCAGCACACCGCTATCGGTCGACGAGCGAATCAAACGCCCCGCGGCCTGCTTAACCTCGAGCACCGCCTCGGGCAGCGAATAGCGCGCCCATGCGCGGTCTTCGCGCAGGTTGCGCTCGCACGAGAGCGGGTCCGTGGGGCTCGAGAACGGCAACTTGGGAATGATGACGCAGCGCAGCGTCTCGCCGCTGGCATCAAACCCCTCCCAGAAGGCCTTGAGCGCAAAAAGCGACGAGGTCGGTTCGTTGATAAACCGGTCGCGCAGGCGACGAGGAGATGAGTTGCGCTGTTGGCAGTTGAGTTCCAGACTCGCACGGGCAAGCTTGGGCTCGACGCGAGCGTACAGCTCCTCCATATCACGCCTGTTGGTGAACAGCGTGAGCACCGAGCCGCCCATGGCAAGATGAGCGTCGACCAGCACACGCTCGAGCGCCGAAAGATAGCCTTCGCGGTCGCGTGGATCGGGAATATCCCCAGCCACAACCACGGCCATATTCGAATCGAAGTCGTAGCTCGAGTCCAAGTGCAGCGATGAAGATGTTGAAGCACCGATGCGATCGAGCCCGACAGCATGGTTGAAGTGCTCAAAGCTTTTGGACACCGTCATGGTCGCTGAGGCAAAGATAGCCGTGTGAACCTCGGGCAGCCACTCGGTTGCCAAGGCCTCGCCAATGTCGATGCGCTCTGCGGTCATCGACTCTCCGCCGGCACGCAGCCTGCGATTGACCTGCAGCGAATACACGTAGTGTTCATCGGTGCCATCAATGATGAGTTTGAGGTTCTCGGCCAGCTCGTGCAGGCGGCGCGAGATATCACCCAGGTCGACAACAACCTCGGGCTTGTCGGCGGCGACGGCTTGCACCAGCGCGTCGACGCTCTTGTCAGCTTGTTCCAATGCGGCGATGGCAGTGTAGGCCGACTGTAAGAAATCATGCCAGTCGTCTGATTCGCGCAGCTCGGGGCCAATCCACAGATTGGCATTGTCATAACTCCCACGGGCACGGCGGCCGAGCTCGCGTACTCCATCGAACACGTCGGCGATCGCCATGCTCGCGCGCGCAACCGTCGACGTCGCCTTGGCAGTAAGGCCCAGATAGAGCGTAGAGCCCTCGGAGGTTGCCAAATCACGGGAAACCTGGCTTAGCGCGCCGGTGCTCGAGCCACCCAGGCGCTCAAACAGAACGCGTGATTCGTCCGCCGACACCACGCGCGCCCACTGGCGGCGCGCCTCGCGCTCGATGGAATGGGCCTCGTCGATTACCCAATGACGAATCGGAGGTAAAATCCTGCCCTCGGCCGCGACATTGCGGAACAGCAGGGAATGGTTGGTGACCACCACATCGGCATGCGCCGCACGACGGCGAGCGCCGTGGACCAAACATTTATCAGGGAAAAACGGGCAGAGGCGGCGAGCACACTCGCGCGAGGCCGTCGTAAAGTCGGGGCGGTTGACGCTGCGCCACCGAATGCCGAGCGAGTCGAGGTCGCCATCGGCCGATTGGCAGACGTACGCCATAATGACCGCGACCGCCGTGAGCGTATCCGCCGGATCGCGCTTGGTGGTAATCTCGACCTGGCCGCGGCTCATGCGCTCAAGCTTGCGCAGGCACGGATAGTGGTCATACCCCTTGAGAGCGCAAAACGACAGACCACCGTCCAGTTGCTCGGCAAGTTTTGGCAGCTCATGGTACATGAGCTGGTCGGCAAGATTGTTCGATTTGGTCGCAATACCAACCGTGATGTTGTTACGGCGTGCTGCCTCGGCAAAAGGCACCAGATAGGCCATCGATTTGCCGACGCCTGTGCCTGCCTCAATTACTCGATGAGTGCCCGTGACCAGCGCATCGCGGACCTCGAGCGCCATCGCGATCTGCTCATCACGCGGCTCGTAGGTGGGATACATGCGATTGACCAGGCCACCTGGCGCATAGTCTGCCTCAATCTCCTCACGACTCGGCATCTTGAGTACCGGCAGTTCATCGGCGTCCACCCGATCGTCGGCGCGATCGGCCTTGAGAACGTCAGCACGAGCGGCGCTGAGAGAGAAGATAGAACCAGGGTTCTGCCCTGCCAAGAACGAGAAGATAGGACGATAGGACCAAGGCACGTCCGGATGCATGTCGGCTAGGCGCGCCATGAGGCCCTGGGGCAAGTCGGTGAGCGCCACGAGCAACACGCGCCATATGCCACACAGGGCGTCGACGTCGGCATTGGCACGGTGTGATACCGAGTCGCAGCCAAACAGATCGGCCATAAAAGACAGCTTGTGAGAGGCCAGGCGCGGAAGCGCGATGCGCGACAGCGCCAGCGAATCGATCCAAATATCGCTCACGTTGACGCCGCCTTTGACCGACTCGATAAACGAGCGGTCGAACGTGGCGTTGTGTGCGATCACCGGACAGCCACCGACAAAATCGGCGAGAGCGGCGACGGCCTCAACCGCCGACGGGGCATCTGCCACATCGGCATTTGTAATGCTCGTGAGCTCGGTAATCTCGGCGGGAATCAGCTGCTTGGGATGCACGAAGGTATCGAAGCGGTCGATGACCTCGCGGCCCGAAAGACGGGCCGCCGAGATCTCGATCAGCTCGTTGTCCTGCACCGAAAGACCCGTGGTCTCGGTATCGAGGACAATCACATCTTCCTCGATAAGGCCGAAGGACTGCGTTTTGGCGCGGTCGGCAAGCGTGGCATAGGAGTCGATGACAAACTGCGGCGTTCCTGACGAAACCGCGTCCTCGATTAGCATGCAATGCCCGCTCGACGAAGGCCCATACGGATCAGGCTGTCACAGACCTGCGGGAACGTCATGTCGTCGGTGTGGCGGATCTCATCCGGATACAGCGACGTATCGGTCATGCCGGGAATGGTATTGGTCTCGAGGATAACGGGGCCGTCCTCGCTCACAATAAAGTCGCTGCGCGAGATACCCAGGCAACCGAGGGCCTTGTGAGCGGCACAGGCAAGTTCCTGAGCGCGAGCGTAATTCTCGGGTGAAATCTGCGCCGGAATGCGATGGATATCCGTAGGGTCGACATACTTCACGTCCAGATCATAGAACTCGCAGTCCTCGGGCTTACGAATCTCGACAATCGGCAGGGCGCGCACGTCATCTTCGCCGTATACGCCGACGGTGATCTCGGTACCCTCGATGCACTTCTCGACCAGCACTTTGTCGCCGTACTCAAACGCCTTGGCGATTGCCGCGGGCAGCTCGGAGGGCTCATGGACCAGGGAAATGCCATAGCTGGAACCGTTGACGGCCGGCTTCACAAAGCAGCGCTCGCCACAAACCTCGACGATATGATCGATATCGACTTCATCGCCCACCTCGAGCGCGAGGCCGGGGGCAATGGGAATGCCTGCCTTGGCGTACAGGAGCTTAGAGACCTCCTTGTCGGCACCGCAGGCGCTGGCAAGCACGCCCGAGGCTGTGTAGGGGATACCCAGGGTCTCCATGGCACCCTGCATGGCACCATCCTCACCGCCGGCGCCGTGCATGGCGATAAATGCCACGTCGAAACCACCGGTCGCCATGGTTACCATAAAATCATCGGCAGCCGTGTCGAGCAGCTTCACCGAAGTGTAGCCGGCCTCCTTCAGGGCCGCCACGACGTTCTTTCCCGAATTGAGCGAGATCTCGCGCTCAGCGGAATGACCGCCCGCTAAGACCGCTACGTGCATGTTCTCTAGGCTTTTACCCGGCATGGGCAGACTCCTCCTCTATAATTTCTGCAGCTGATACCATATTGTAGCGATACCCTCTACGTTTCCCCAAAATCGAAAGGCTTCCATGAATCCCAGGACTAAATCTCAGGACATTCGCGACTTGAGCCAAAACGATATTCGCGAGCTCGTGGCCGAACTTGGCCAGCCCGCCTTCCGCGCGAAGCAGCTCATCGAATGGGTCTTTGAGAAGAACGTTTGTTCGTTTGACGATATGACCAACCTCCCCAAGGCTTTCCGTGAGCAGCTTAAAGAGGCTTTTGCCTTTGATACGCCGACTGAACTCACCAAGCAGGTTTCCAAAGATGGCTCGCGCAAGTATCTGCTCGAGTACCACGATGGCATTTCCGTCGAGACTGTCGGCATGCCCCGTCGTAACAAGCTTTCCGTCTGCGTTTCCACCCAGGCAGGCTGCGGCATGGGCTGTGCCTTTTGCGCTACCGGTCTCAACGGCCTCAAGCGCTCTCTGACCGCTCAAGAGATCGTCGACCAGGTGCTTCATGTATCCAACGACTTTGGCGAGCGTGCCACAAGCGTTGTCTTCATGGGCCAGGGCGAGCCGTTTGCCAACTACGACGAGGTTCTCAAGGCGCTGCGTATCCTCAACGACCCAGATGGCATCGGTATCGGCGCTCGTCACCTCACCGTCTCTACCAGCGGCGTTATTCCCGGTATTCGCAAATTTGCCGATATTCCCGAGCAGTTCACTCTTGCCGTTTCCCTGCATTCCGCCATCCAGTCGACGCGCAATAAGCTCATGCCCGGTGTTAAGAAGTACACGCTGCTTCGCCTTCACGAGGCACTTCAGCTCTACACCGAGAAGACTGGCCGCCGCCCGACCTATGAGTATGCCATGATCGAAGGCGTCAACGATACGAATCCCGAGATGCAGGCGCTCTGCGACTTCTGCGAGGGAACGCTGTGCCACGTTAATCTAATTCAGCTTAACGACATCGAGGGCAGCCCGCTCAAGCCGTCGCCGATTCATAAGGTTGAGGATCTTCAGCGTCGTCTTGAGTCCCGTGGCATCGAGACCACGATTCGTAACTCCCGTGGTAACGATATTGACGCCGCTTGCGGACAGCTGAAGCAGCGCTTTAAAGTTCAGAAAAACGCATAGGGGAGTCGCACCCCAAAACGTTTCATGTGAAACATCGAACGACCCCGGTTGCAGGATATGCAACCGGGGTCGTTTCATTTATTGACCTTAATTTTGAATCAACTGCTATTGGTCCCATTTTTACGGCCAAAATAAGGGGTCCTTGTCTCGTGAATCAGACAAGGACCCATCAAAATATGCTAAGTAATTGTTAGGTACCTAATAGCCTACATTTTCCCATTGGTTACTAACCCAACCTTGATTAATCTTAGGATTTTTCGTTACCTGAGCAGTTCGCATGGCAACATCTTCTGTCATAACATCCATTTTCTTCTTGGATGTATCAACGATATCTTGCGCGCCACGAAGCAAACGGCCTCGAAGTTCGTCGTCTGTCGCGATCTTATAACCAGCAAAGGCACCAGCCGCGACAGTCGTCGCCAATGCAATCGCAGTAAAAATCTTATTCCTCATCTTGGCCTCCTTGATCAAACTGAATCATTTCACCAAGAATACGAGAGAGCTCTTCCTCGTCTTTAAACTCAATCTCAATCTTATTCTTTCCACGCGAGCTCTTCACACGCACGTTGGTATTAAATACCTGACGAAGTACACGCGCAGCCTTTTTAAAAGACTGAGGAGTTGCAGGCCGCGGCGTCTTAGGTGTCTCTCCGGCAGAAAACAATGGAGCAAGATTTTCTGTCGCTCTCACGGAAAGGCCCTCCGCAACAACCTTCTCTGCAAGTCGAATTCGAGCATCCTCATAGGGAACTGCAAGAATCGCACGTGCGTGACCAGCAGTAAGTTTACCCTCAAAAATCATCTGCTGAACTACTTCGGGGAGATCGAGAAGGCGCAGCGAGTTTGTAATTGCAGAGCGTGACTTGCTTACGGCCTTCGACAATGCCTCCTGGGTCATACCGCTAGCATCGATGAGCTGGCGATAGCCCTTAGCCTCTTCGACGGGATTCAGATCAGAACGCTGAAGGTTTTCGATAAGAGCAAGAGCCAGCATCTCTTCATCATTAACAGCTTTAATGATGACAGGCAGTTCCTCAAGACCAGCAAGCTTTGACGCCTGGTAACGACGCTCACCAGCGATGATCTCATAACCGTTTCCATGCTTGCGAACCAAGAGCGGCTGCAAAACGCCATGTTCTTGGATTGACTCGCTCAACTCGCGAAGTTCAGTTTCATTAAAGTGAATTCGCGGTTGATTAGGGTTGGGAACGATATCCTCAATAGGTAGCTTTGTTTCAGATGCGGCATTTGAAGCAGATGCAGCAGAACCACCGGTCTCATACTCAGCCTCTGAGACCAAAGCATTGAGTCCGCGTCCCAATCCACCACGTTTCTTTGCACTAGGCACGCTTGATCACCTCTTTTGCAAGGTTCATATACGCTTTTGCACCCTTGTTTTGAGGTGCATAGGTAATTATCGGTTCTCCGAAAGACGGAGCTTCAGAGATTTTAACTGTACGGGGAATCAGCGTCTTAAACGCCTTATCACCAAAGTACGATTGAACTTCCTCAACAACCTGATTCGACAAAGAAGTACGTGAGTCATACATGGTCATAAGCACGCCATAGGTGTCTAAGCCCTTATTCAGACGTGATTTGACCATCTTCATTGACTCAAGCAGCTTCGTAACGCCCTCGAGTGCGTAATACTCACACTGGATTGGAATCAAAACGCTATCCGCTGCGGTCAGGGCATTGATAGTAAGCAGGCCGAGCGAAGGAGGACAGTCAATGAAAATAAAATCGAACTCGTCCTGAATCGGCTCAAGCAAATCTTTGAGGCGGGTTTCACGAGCAATTGCGCTTACGAGCTCAATTTCGGCACCTGCAAGCTGAATCGTAGCTGGAATTACGAATACCTTTTTGCAATTTGTATCAAGAACAAGCGATTCTGCCGGCACATCATTCAACAATGCATCATAGATGCAGTGATCAAGGTCTTCTTTTTCAATTCCAAATCCACTGGTACTGTTTCCCTGCGGATCAAAATCGACAATCAGTGTCTTACGACCCTGCTCACCCAGTGCTGCTGCAAGGTTTACAGCCGTCGTTGACTTACCGACGCCGCCTTTTTGATTGATGATTGCAATGATACGCGTGTCTTTTGCGCTCTTAGAACGCTTAACGTCGCGAAATCCCACGGTCCCTCCTGGTGTGTATTAAAGCTGTCAAACGGAGGATGTTTCACGTGAAACATTCCGATTCGATATCAACCGCCATGTTTCACGTGAAACACTGCAAGTTGTTAGTATCCATTATGTTTCACGTGAAACATCTAGGCAAGCGGATTCTTCTTTGCCATGCCATTTGCACGAGGCAATGAAACGGATGCCGGATGACTCTTTTTAAGAACAATGAACTCCCTGTGGCCCAAGCCCTCAGGCAAATCGATTGCGTCATTCAGAAGCAAAGTGAAGCCGCAAATCTTAGCTGCTGACATGCCGGAAGCAAGCTCCTCGTCCGAAGGATTACCCTTGGTGATAACAAATAGCCCTCCATCTTTGAGGAACGGAGCCGCATACTCAACAAGAATCGGTAGAGGAGCCAGTGCGCGGGCAGTTACGACAGAGAACTGCTTCTTATGGCTTCGAGCATATTCTTCAAGGCGATCATGAACCGCATGAGCATGTTTCAATCCAAGAGCATGAACAAACGAATTGACAGCATCAACCTTCTTGCCAACAGAGTCAATATAAGTAGCTCTACGATGCGTGGTTATGGTTAATGGAATACCAGGGAAGCCCGCACCTGTTCCCATATCAAGCAAAGCTCCCTCAGGAGCCTTATTGATATAGGGAAGCAAAACAAGTGAGTCGAGGATATGAAGTACTGCAACATCTTCTACGTTAAGAATACGGGTAAGATTGGTTGTCTTATTTGTTTCCAGAACCAAATCCAAATGTTGAATACATTTCCTCAGCTCAGTATCAGTTACGCTCAAGGAATACTCTTTGCAATAGGAAGTTAGACGACTCAACATCTCGTCAGCCTGCTGATCAGTAAGTACTAACAACGAAAGCTCCTTTCTGACAAAAATCAGTGTATCGAGAACTTTTGACAAAAAAAGGGGACGTGGAAACCACGTCCCCTTAGCATAAGCTCGAGTAGATTATCGAGCAACAATCACCACATGGCGATCGGGGTCAGAACCCTCAGAATGAGTATCGACGGCGTCATTGCCACGAAGTGCAATGTGAACCAGTCGGCGCTCGTAGGCATTCATGGGCGGAAGCGAAACACTCTTATGAGTGCGGATGGCACGCTCGGCAGCAGACTGAGCCATGGAGGCAACCTTGTCCTGACGGCGGCTCTTGTATCCCTCGACGTCCACTACAACCGGATACCTAAAGCCGAGCTTGCGGCTCACCAGCAATGAGAACATAACCTGAAGGGCATCAAGGGTGCGACCATGACGGCCAATGAGAACAGCAAGGTCGGGAGCCGTTACATCCAGAATCAGCTCACCCTCGTCGCCCTCATACTCATCGATAGGAGAGTTGGCGGCATCGAAGTGCGAAAGGATGGAACGCAGGATGGAAATCGCGACATCGGCAATGGTGTCGAGCTCCTCGTCGGTCAGCTCTTCACCAGCCTTGTAGCGCTGTGCAATCTCGGGATAATCGCCCGCGACCTGCGGGGCAACCTCCTCAAGCATATCCTCGATGATCTCTTCAGACATAACGTACTCCAAAAGTTAGGTACCTAAATAAGATTGATATCCCACTACTTCTTCTTGTGCGGGCGCGGCTTCTTCTCGCGACGAGTAACCTCAACCTGCAGCGGCGCGTTCTTAAGGCGCTCCTCCTCATCGGCCTTCGCCTTGTCGATGACCTTCTGCGTCACAAAAATCTGCTGGATAACCTGCCAAGCAGACGAGACGTCGTAGTACAGCAGAACACCAACGGGAAGGCTCCAGCCCATCCAAAGCATCATGACCGTCATGACAACGGCCATCATACGCATGCTCTGAGCCTGCTGGCCGGTCTGGTTGCGCGACATATAGAGCTGCGGAATCAGGGTCAGGACAGCGAACAGGATCAGGCAGACCAGCGCAGGCAGCGCGACCATAAAGCCATCAGCAAAGGAGGCACTCGGCGTGGTGGTCAGGTCGGGCAGAATATTAAAGAACGAGAACGTGCCGTCGTTAAAGTAGTCCGGCAGGTTACGCAGCAGCGTAAATAGGGCGAACAGGACAGGCATCTGAATCAACAGCGGCAGACAACCAGCCATCGGGTTGAACTTGTTCTCGCTGTAGAACTTCTGCATTTCCTCGGCCTGACGCTGGGGATCGTCGGCATAGCGCTCCTGGATCTCGAGCATCTTGGGCTGCAGCACCTGCATGCGTGCCGTCGACTTAGTCGACTTGAGCATAAGCGGCGTCAGCAGCAGACGGATGATGACCACCAGGATGATAATGGACAGGCCCCAGTCGACCGCAAAGGTCTGGATGAGCTTGAGCAGCTCGAAAAGGATGTTAACGATCCAATCCCACATGTAAGTTTTCCTCCGATAGCGAGTGCCCGCTAGGGCACAGGGTCATAACCGCCGACGTGCAGGGGATTGCAGCGAGCGATGCGCCTCACGGCAAGCCAGCAGCCTCTCAAAACACCGTACTTCTCAATCGCCTGGACGGCGTATTGCGAGCACGTTGGGTAATAAATGCAGGCGTCAGGCAATAAGGGCGAAATAACCTGTTGATATATGCGAATAGGAGCGATGGCAACACGTCGCAAAACGTGATTGCTCATCGCTCCTCCCCGGCAACGCCGGCGCGTTTCATAAGCGAACGCAATGCATTGTCCATCTCCTGCGGCGAGGAAACCCTCGTCTTGGGAGTTGCGAACAAGATGATGTCATAACCCGCAACGGGAAATCCACAGCTGCGGGCGGCCTCGCGCATCACACGCTTAGAACGGTTGCGCACGACAGCACAACCGAGCCGTTTAGCACCAACGAAGGCGACCCTTCCGGAGTCGCCTTCGCCAACCGATTCACATATGGTCATTCGAATCAGAGGGTGATTGAAACGACGCCCCTGACTGAACACATGCTCGAAATCTTGCCGAGACTTAATAGTCTTCATGCGAGATGTGTGTATCGCTGCTAGACAGTGAGACGCTTGCGGCCCTTGGCGCGACGACGGGCGAGCACGGCACGACCACCCTTAGTGGCCATACGGGCACGGAAGCCATGGGTCTTGGCACGCTTACGCTTATTAGGCTGATACGTACGCTTCATCTTAAGTTCCTCCTGCTGCATTTCGAGTGTCCGCGGGGGCGCGGACGCAGATATAGACACGTGAGCTTGAAGATTGTAGGGAAATCAATGTTCAAATGTCAAGAAATCAAAGGTAAAAGGTTGCGCAGTTCACACGGTTCCCCCATAAGCCGAGCTCGATTTAGCGGTGCATAGCAACTTTTCACGATATTTCATCGAGTTTTCAACAGGTCATGTTGGCAATGTTGAGAACTTTTCGTCCGTTTTCCAAAGTTTTCAACAGGTTTTGAAAAGTTGTCGAAAGATGAGAAACATTGCACGGTGAGCTACTATTTGTTCGAAACCTTTTGAAAGATTGCGAGCGGCATGTCTGACGACTTTTACACCATGGTCGATTCCGGAGACCCGGCACCCGACAACGAGCACATCACCGGCGTGCGCGAAGAGCGTGAGGAAGGCGAGCAGACGACCACGCAGGCGCCAAAAGCCATGTACGCCGCGCGCATCGCCGTCTATGACGACATGCTGTCGACACCGCGTGTGATCGTCATTGATCCGCAAGATGTCCGCACGTATTTGGAAGAGACGACCAACACCGTCTACCAGTGCATGAAAGAACAAGGTGGCCATATCTCGCTCATGGTCATCCGCGAGATTGTCGAAAACTTTATCCACGCACACTTTGCCGAGCCCATCATCTCGATTCTGGACGGCGGAGACACCATCCGCTTTGCTGATCAAGGACCCGGCATCGACGACAAGGAGCGCGCTTTCGACTTTGGCGTTACCAGCGCAAACAGCAAGATGAAGCGCTATATCCGTGGAACAGGAGCAGGGTTTCCCATGGTGCAGGAGTATTTGGAAAACGCCGGCGGGGCCGTGTCCATCGAGGACAATATGGGCAACGGCACCGTGGTTACGGTAAGCCTGGACCCTAAACGCGTGCAGGAAATCGAACGCGCCGGCGGGCGCGGTGCTGCCGTGCGGCCCGAGACGGAGCAGCCCGCATATCCCCTGCCGGGAGCTTTTGCGCAGCAGCCCATGGCAACGCAACAGATGCAGCCCCGCGTGGGACAGATGCAGCAGCCCGGAATGCTTCCTACACAAGAGCCCCAGGCGGCGTCGATGTCGATGCCGCCAAACGTGCCACAGGCCATGCCGCTGGCGGATCAGGATACAGCAGCAATGCAGCAGGCGACGGGGGCACCGGGTAGCCAGCAAATGGGCTATCAGCCGTACCAACAGGGATATCCATATCAGCAGATGCAGCCACTGGGGTATGGCCAGCAGTTCCCGCAGCAGCACCAGCAGGGATATCAGCAGCCGTACCAGCAGATGCCGCAGCAGCAGTACAACCCCTGGGCCCAGCAGATGCCTCCGCAGCCTTACCAACAGTGGCCTCAAAGTTTTCAACAGCAAATGCCGCCGATGCAGAGTTCTCAACAACCAGCAGCTCAAATGATGTATCCTAATGCAGCAAATCAGTATGCGCAGCCACAACCGGACGTGTTCGTAAGCGATCGCGGCAACGCCGCGCTGGGCTATCTGGCGCAAAATCAAGCGTGCGGTGCTACCGATCTGGCGAGGACGTTTGGAAACTCGGCCCCCACTTGGTCACGCACGCTCAATGACTTGGCGCAGGCCGGCTTGGTCATCAAGCATGGCCAGAAATACCATCTGACCGAACTCGGCGCCGCTCGCGTGCGAGCTCAGAGCTAAAGAACGGGAGAGATAGTGGACGAGGAAGCAAGCATCATCCTGGGGGATGCCATCGCCTTTTGCCAGCGCGACGGCCAAGATGCACGCCTCATCAACATGCTGGGGCAATCGCGCGCCATAAGCCTAACCGAAGATACGCTCACGATCGAGGCCCCCTCGCGCTTTGCCATCGCGCAGCTCAAAAAGCATCAGCCGACCATTGAGGCCTATCTGGAAGAAATCGCCTTTGCACCGATTGCGCTCGACATCGTGGCACCGCAAGGCGCCGCGACGGAATCCGCTGCCGCGACGGCGCCCGCCACGGCCCCCGCTGCTTCCCCGGCGGCGCCGGCCTCCGCAGGCGACGTGCCGACAATCGGGCACCAGCACAGCGATGTTTCCCGTGAAACCATGGCACCGTTGCCGACCGCGGCGGCGACGTCAACGAACGCACCCGTCACGCACATGCCCATCGCTCACGACGCAACGACGGGCGCGGATTCGGGCATTGCAATCAAGAACACGCTCTCGGCCGATGATTTTCGTCGCATGATGAACCAGATGAAGGGCGGAGCGCCAACTAAATCCACGCAAGCTGCGACCCCCGCTTCACCCATGCCAGCACCGACCGCGCCGGCCGAACAGAATACGGATGGAGCCCCGCTCGCCGCGAACTCAAAATTTACCTTTGAGAACTTTGTCTACGGCCCCGAGAACAGCCATGCCTATCGCTCGGCACTCAAGTTTGCCGCCCTCGCGGACGAGCGGGGCACGTGCACATCACTGTTCATCTACGGCAAATCGGGCCTGGGCAAGACGCACCTGCTGCTTGCCATCAAAAACGAGCTCGCCGAAAAGTCGCCCGAGATCAAGGTCAAGTATGCCAACTCCCAGGCATATCTGGACGACCTGATGACCGAGTTCGACCGCCAAAAGAAGAGCAACGCCCCCATCATGCAGGCGTACCACGGCGTGGACGTGCTCATCATCGACGACATCCAAAACATCATCGGCAAGCGCGCGAGCGTGGACTACTTTTTCCAGCTCATGGACGAGTTCATCCGCAACAACAAGAAGGTCGTCATCGCGGCAGACCGCGCCCCCAAGGACCTGAGCATGGACGAGCGTCTAACCAGCCGCTTCAACGCCGGCATGCTCTGCCTGGTCGCAGAGCCCAGCTACGAAATGAAATACAAGATCTTGCAGCGCTATTACGAGAACACCATCGTCGCCGCTCCCGAGGCAGGCGACGACTCGCTGCTGGCGGCCTATGGGGGCGACGGCGGGCACCTAACCGACGAGCACTTTAAACACATGGCCGAGGTCTCGGGCACCAACATCCGCGAACTCGAGAGCTTTTGCGAGCGCTGCGCCGGCGAGGCGGGCGACCGCGAGCGCGAGGGCGGGGAGCTCACCTTTGACGATATCGACGCCATCGCCAGCCAGTACTTTGACACATCGGCCAAAAAGATCAACGTCCAGACGGTTCAGTCCGTCATCGAAGAGCAGTACGGCGTGACGCACGAGGAGCTCATCGGCCCGCGTCGCAACGCCAATATCGCCAAAGCACGCCATATCGCTATCTACCTGGCCATCGAGATGTGCGAGATGACGACCACGGCGGTGGGCGCCGAATTTGGCAACCGCAACCACTCGACCGTCAGCACGAGTTACAAAAAGGTCCAGAAGATGATCCAGGAAGACCGCACCGTCACCGAAGACCTCAAGTCGCTGCGCGATAAAATTACACTGCGCTCGTAGGGAAATAGAGACACCTGTTGAAAACTTGTCGAAACCACGGGCATAAGGTGTCTAAAACCCAACTCGCGGTGATGAAAAGTTTTGCGCAGGTTTTGAACGTGGAAAACCACCCCTGTTGCACACAGGTTGCTGTCGATTCTCTTTCTGGGTCTGACCTGCGTCTTAGGGAGTAATCAACAGTTTCGTCAGTGCTATTACTATTATTAAGATATTTATATCTATAGAAAGGTATTAAAAGATGAAGTTCACCGTCAGCCAGAGCTCGCTTACACAAGCCATCGGCGTCGTTATGAAGGGTGTCGCTTCGGCATCCACCCTTCCCATCCTGTCGGGCGTGCTCGTTAAGGCCCAAGGCGGCATCTTGGAATTCCAGACCTCTAACTACACTATCTCGATCCGTCATCGCATCGCGGCGCATGTCGAAGAAGAGGGCGAGATGGTTATCCCCTGTAAGATGCTCTCCAATATCACCAAGACCCTCCCCGATGCCCCGGTCACCTTTGAGCTGTCCGAGCGCCAGGTGCTGATTGGTTGCGAGAAGAGCTCTTTTAGGCTGAACACGCTCGATGCCAATGACTTCCCCGAGTTTCCGGCCTATGCCATCGAGAGTGCCGTGGAGCTGCCGACCGATGTCTTGTCCGAAATGGTCGGCCGCGTGTGGCGCGTCACCTCGACCGACAAGGCTCGCCCCATCCTGGGCGGCGTGCACATGAAGGTCGAGAACAACACCGTACGCCTGGTAGCGACCGATTCCTTCCGCTTGGCCGTGTGCGATACGCAGGTCGAGACCTCGACCCTCGAGGGCTCCTTTGAGCTCAACGTTCCGGCTGACGCCTTTAACGACGCGCTGAACATCATGGCCAGCCAAGCGACCATCATGATCGGGGCTACCGACACCCAGGTCGTCTTCGAGGCCGGCAACACCACCTACGTGTCGCGTCGCATCGAGGGCGTGTACCCCAACTACAAGCAGCTCATCCCCGATTCGTGCGTGACGAGCGTCAAGATCGACGTCGCCGCCTTTAACGCCGCCCTCAAGCGCGTGGCCGTTATCGCGAGCGCCAACCCCGCCGTCAAGTTCGAGATCGATGTCGAGAACGGGCAGATGGGCCTGTCCTCCATTTCCAATGACCAGGACCTTGCGCAGGAGACGATCGATGTCGAGGCCGAGGGCGAGTCGGGTACCATCGCCTTCAACTACCACTACATCTTCGGCTGCCTCAATGCCCTGTCCAAGGAGAAGGAGATCACGCTGGAGCTCAAGAGCTACTCGCAGGCGGGCATCTTTAAGTCCTACGACAAGATCAACTACCTGTACCTGGTCATGCCGGTCCGCATCTAGCGCTGCGCCATGACCATGTTCGCCCGCGATCTTTCCGTCGCGCACTACCGCAGCTTCGATAGCTATCACCTTGCCCTGGACGAGGGCGTGACGATACTTGCGGGACCCAATGCGGCGGGAAAGACCAATCTCATAGAGGCGCTGCAGCTGCTGACGAGCGGCGCCTCGTTTAGGCATCCGACCGCAGCCGAGCTCGTCCATGACGGCGTGGGCTCGTGCAAGATCGAGCTGAGGCTCGAGGGCGACGGCCGCGTGCTTGATATGGGATTGAGCGCGGAGGACGGTAAGCGCTCGTTTAGCCGCAACGGCAAGAGATGCTCTGCCGCCGGTGTGCGCGGGGTTCTTCCGAGCGTGCTGTTTTGCCCCGACCATCTGGACATGGTTAAGCGTGGCGCCAGTGTGCGCCGCGCCGCCCTCGATGACTTTGGCATGCAACTGAGCGCACGCTATGCCGATCTTGCGAGCACCTATGGGCGCTGCGTGACCCAGCGTAACGCCTTGCTCAAGGAGACCTGGTGCTGCCGCGAGATACTCGGCGCGTGGAACGATTCGATTGCCCGCGCGGGCTCGGCCCTGCTCGTGCACCGGTTGGCTCTGCTCGACCGGCTGGCGGGCCATGTGCACACTGCCTACGGGCAAGTAGCGTCAGGTGAGGCCGCCAACGTGACCTATGCGTCCACGCTGGGGGCTTTGCCCCAGGTCGAGGATCGCGAAGAGCTGAAGGGTTGGGCGTACGAGCGCATGCTGGCCGTCCTTGACGAGCATGCCGACGAGGAAATTCGCCGCGGCGTGACGTTGGTGGGACCGCATCGCGACGAGATTGAGTTTACCGTGGCGGGTCGCTCCGCCCGTTCATTTGCCAGCCAAGGACAGCAGCGCACGCTGGTGCTGTCCTGGAAGGTGGCCGAGGTTGCCGTGGCTCGCGATGTCCTGGGCACCGCCCCACTGCTGCTTTTGGACGACGTGATGAGCGAGCTCGACGGCGAGCGTCGCGGCGCTTTCCTGCGGCTGATTGGCGATGATATCCAGACGGTCATAACTACGACCAACCTGGGGTACTTTACCGATGACCTGCTTGATCGAGCCAAGGTGGTGAGCATGGGTGAGACGTGCTAATTACGAGCGCGAGAGCGAGACAGTCGCCTTCAGCGGGTTTTTGAACGCAGAGCGCCAGCGCATCCTGGCGGCTGCAACGCCTAAGCGCCGTGCGCAGATGGAGGCCGCCGAGGAGTCGCGCACGGTCTATCGCGCATGGAACGCGGTGTGCTCGGGCACGCGCGAGGGGCGGCATGTGACGGGACTGCGCTACCTGCCCGAGTCCAATGAGCTGCTGGTGTATCTCGACTCGCCCTCGTGGACGCAGGAAATGACGCTGTTGCGCGAGATCATCCGCGCGCGCATGGAGCGCGCCGGTGCGCATGTGGACGGCCTGGTGTTCAAAACCACCGCGCCCGGTCACACGCCGCCCGCCGCCAAGGAGCGCCTGCGCCCGGCGACGACCGAGCGACCGCCGGCCCCGCATGCCGACCTAAGTGAGGCCGAGCGCACCGAGATTGAGCGCCAAGTGGCGCCCATCGAAGACCAAAAACTGCGCGAGGCCCTCGAGAATGCCATGAGAGCCAGTGCCGAGTGGGCCAAGGGCGTGCAAAGCAAAAAAGAGCCTTAAATCGCATCTGGTGGCCTTGTAGAGCCAAATACCCTCGGTCCCGAGGGTATTTTTTTACGATAAACTAGTAAGGCTGTACACATTTTCTTGACTGAAGGAGGACGTGTGGCAAACGAAAACGATTACGATGGCGGCGAGATTAAGATTCTCGAAGGTCTCGAGGCCGTTCGTAAGCGCCCGGGCATGTATATCGGCTCGACGAGCGCCAGCGGTCTGCATCACCTGGTGTGGGAGATCGTTGACAACTCCGTCGACGAGGCCATGGCCGGTTTCTGCACCGAGATCCAGGTGACGGTCCACGCCGACAACTCCATCACGGTCGTCGACAACGGGCGCGGCATCCCCGTCGACGAGCACCCTGTTAAAAAGATCCCGACGCTCGAGGTCGTTATGACGATCTTGCACGCCGGCGGTAAGTTCGATAACTCGGCCTATAAGGTCTCGGGCGGCCTGCACGGCGTAGGCATCTCCGTCGTCAACGCACTGTCCAAGCGCGTGGTCGTTCAGGTTCGTCGCGATGGCAACACCTACGAGATGGAGTTCTCGCGCGGCAAGACCGTCAAGAAGATGGAGGTCGTGGGCACCTCGGATTCGACGGGCACCACCGTCACCTTCTGGCCCGACGACGAGATTTTCGAGACCTGCATCTACGATTTCGATACGCTGCACAACCGTCTGCAGGAGACAGCGTTCCTCAATAAGAACCTCAAGATCGTGCTGACCGACGAGCGCGAGGCGACTCCCCACGTGGAGGAGTTTTGCTACGAGGGCGGCATCATCGACTTCGTCAAGTTCCTCAACGAGGGCAAGGACGTCCCCGAGGCCTTTAAGGAGCCCATCTACATCGAGGGCAAATCGGACCCGGACGCTCCCGTGGCCAAGATGGGCGAGGTCGAGGTTTCCCTGCAGTGGAACAGCGGCTACGGCGAGAACGTCATGTCGTTTGCCAACGACATCTACACTCCCGAGGGCGGCATGCACCTTGAGGGCTTCCGCACCGCGCTCACCCGCGTGATCAACGACTACGCGCGCAAACAGAACCTGCTCAAGGAAAAAGACGCCAACCTGACCGGCGACGATGTGCGCGAGGGCCTTTCGGCCGTTATCTCGGTCAAGCTGCCCGATCCGCAGTTTGAGGGGCAGACCAAGGCCAAGCTCGGTAGCTCCTATATGCGCGCGCTCACGCTCAAGATCGTGACCGACGGCCTCGCCGATTACTTGGAGGAGCATCCCAAGCCCGCCCGCGAGATCGTCAAGAAGGCGCAACAGGCCTGCAAGGCGCGCAACGCCGCCCGCAAGGCGCGCGAGGCGACCCGCCGCAAGAGCCTGCTCGAGACGGCGTCCCTGCCCGGTAAGCTCGCTGACTGCTCAGTGCGCGATGCCGAGCTGACCGAGCTCTTCATCGTAGAGGGCGACTCGGCAGGCGGTTCGGCCAAGGACGGCCGTCGCCGAGACATCCAGGCGATTCTGCCCCTGCGCGGCAAGATTCTGAACGTCGAACGCGTTGGTGACCATCGCGCGTTCTCGAGTGACACCATCCAGTCGCTGATTACCGCGATCGGCTGCGGCGTCACGACGAGTGCCGGCGACGGCGGCGACTTCGATATCACCAAGGCGCGCTACCACAAGATCATCATCATGACCGATGCAGACGTCGACGGTGCGCATATCCGCATCCTGCTGCTGACGTTCTTCTACAAGTACATGCGTCCGCTGATCGATGCCGGCTACGTCTATGTTGCCTGCCCGCCCATCTTTGGCATTAAGGTGCGCAACAAGATCCACTACGTGTATCCCAACGGCCGCCAGCCCGAAGACGAGATCCTGCGCGACACCATCCAGAGTCTGGGCCTGAACCCCGACGACAACGACGAGTACGGCAAGGCCAAGGACGGCAAGATCACCAAGAAGCGCAAGGGCTATACCGTCCAGCGCTACAAGGGCCTGGGCGAGATGGACCCCAAGCAGCTTGCCTCGACGACGATGGATCCCAAGACCCGCATCCTGCAGCGCGTGTCGATCGAGGACGCCGTGGTGGCGGACCGCGCCGTGCGCGAGCTGATGGGTTCCGAGGTCGGCTATCGCCGCGAGTACATTGAAAAACACGCGCACGACGCGCGCTTCTTAGACGCCTAGCTTTCCCAGGCACCCCATCTTGCCCTTCAGGATTTCGGGCGCCGCACGCAAGGCGCGCGCCCTCATCCTTCAGGGCAACCTGGGGCACCTGGAAAACCTAGGAGGGTTATCCGGTGTTCCCGGTAATTCGTCTCCGTGGTAGGGAACTAATGGACCACGCAAACCATGAGGAGGTAACGTGGCAGACGATATCAACAATAACGAGGGTATGGGCGAGACCGGCGATGCCGGCATGCCCGACGATCTGAAGCGCCTGCTTGCCCGTGCTGAGCAGGGCGAGGACGGCGATCCTGACGCCTATAACCCCGATGCCGATGATGAGGAAGAAGAAGACGACGCCGAGCTCGAGGAGAGCTTTGGCGAAGTCGACCGTGGCGCCTCGGCCGGCGAGGATATCAACGGCGGCCAGCTCCAGATTTCGGAGTTCGGTCGCGAGATGAAGCAGTCGTTTATCGAGTATTCGATGTCGGTTATCACGGCGCGTGCCCTGCCGGACGTGCGCGACGGCTTAAAGCCGGTACACCGCCGTATCCTGTATGCGATGAACGAGAGCGGCATCTACCCCAACCGCCCACATAAGAAGTCGGCCTGGACGGTCGGCGAAGTTATCGGTAAGTACCACCCGCATGGCGACTTCGCGGTCTATGAGGCCATGGTCCGCCTGGCGCAGTGGTTCTCCATGCGCACGCCGCTCATCGACGGCCACGGCAACTTCGGCAACATCGACGGCGACGGCGCGGCGGCCATGCGTTACACCGAGAGCCGCCTGGCAAAGCCCGCCATGGAGCTGCTGCGTGACCTGCAGAAGGATACCGTCGACTGGCAGCCCAACTACGACGAATCGCTCGCCGAGCCTCAGGCGCTGCCTGCGCGCTTCCCCAACCTGCTGGTCAACGGCAGCCAGGGCATCGCCGTCGGCATGGCCACCAATATCGCCCCGCACAACCTCACCGAGGCGATCGAGGCAACCTGCTACCTGATCGATAATCCCGACGCCACTGTCGACGAGCTCATGCAGATCATGCCCGGTCCGGACTTCCCCACCGGCGCCATCATCATGGGCAGTGCCGGTATTAAGCAGAGCTACGAGACCGGCCGCGGCTCCATTACCGTGCGCGCCAAGGCTCACGTGGAGTCCACCAAGACCGGCCGCAGCCGCCTGGTCTTTACCGAGATTCCCTACATGGTCAACAAGGGCACCCTGCAGGAGAAAATCGCCCAGCTCGTCAACGACAAGCGCATCGAGGGCATCTCGGATATGCGCGATGAGTCCAACCAGAAGGGCATTCGTCTGGTCATCGAGCTCAAGAAGGGCGTCATTCCGCAGGTCGTGCTCAACAACCTGTATAAGTACACCTCGCTGCAGACGACCTTCGGCGCCAACAACCTGGCGCTCGTCAACGGCGTTCCCAAATGCCTGAGCCTGCGCGAGATGCTGCAACACTACATCGACCACCAGGTCGACGTCGTCACTCGCCGCACCCGCTTCGACCTTAAGAAGGCTCAGGCCCGCGCGCATATCCTCGAGGGTTACCTGATGGCCCTTGACCATATCGACGAGGTCATCAGCATCATCCGTTCCTCGCAGACCGATTCCGAGGCCAGCAGCCGCCTGATCGAGCGCTTTGGCTTTACACCCGAGCAGACCACGGCCATCCTCGAGATGAAGCTGCGCCGCCTGACCGGCCTGGAGCGCGACAAGATCCAGGAAGAGCTGGACGGCCTGCGCCGCGCCATCGCCTACTACGAGGACCTGCTGGCGCACGAGGAGAAGATCCTGGGCGTCATTAAGGAAGAGATGCGCGAGATCTCCAAGAAGTTTGGCGATAAGCGCCGCACCGAGATCAGCCAGGTCGAGAAGGACCTGGACGTCGAGGACCTCATTGCCGACGAGGACATGGTCGTGACCATCACCCACACCGGCTATGTCAAGCGCATCCCGGTGGCCGCCTACCGCGCCCAGAAACGCGGCGGCAAGGGCGTGTCGGGCGTCAACCTCAAAGAGGACGATGTCATCGACGAGATGTTCATCGCGTCCACGCACGAGTACGTGCTGTTCTTCTCGAGCAAGGGCAAGGTCTATCGCCTGAAGGTGCACGAGCTGCCGGTGGGTACGCGCCAGGCGCGCGGTACCGCGATCGTCAACCTGCTGCCCTTCGAGGAGGGCGAGAAGATCGCGAGCGTCATCAGCTGCCGCGAGTTCCCTGCTGACGAGTACCTGATGTTTGCCACCAAGAGCGGCATGGTCAAGAAGACCGTGATGAGCGCATATGACCGCAGCCGTCGCGACGGCCTGATCGCTATCAACCTGCGTGACGACGACGCGCTGCTGAACGTGCGCCGCGTGCGCGAGGGCGACAAGATTATCCTGGCCACCACCGCGGGCAAGGCGATCATGTTCTCCGAGGAGCAGGTGCGCGCCACCGGCCGCGATACCAGCGGCGTTCGCGGTATCGGTATGAAGGACGGCGTGAGCGTTCTGGGCATGGAAGTCACTAACGGCAACGGCGATCTGTTCGTCATCACCGAGCGCGGCTACGGCAAGCGCACGCCGGTTGCGGACTACCCGGAGCAGAATCGCGGCGGCCAGGGTGTCTACACCATCCAAATGACCGAGCGTAAGGGTAACCTCGCGGCCATGAAGACGGTGGGCCCGCAGCACGAGCTGTTCATCGTGACAGAGGGCGCGACGGTCATTCGTGTCAAGACCGACGAGATCAGCCAGACCGGCCGCGCCACCCAGGGCGTCAAGATGATGACCGTCGACGACAACGACCGCATCTGCGCCGTAGCCCGCATGACGGCCGCCAAGGAGAAGCCCGAAGGCGAAGGCGCCGAGGCCGCAACCGACGCCGAAGAGGCCCCAGTCGACCTAGGCGACGGCAACGACATGCCAGAGGATCTCCTAGACGAGTAAGAGGCCCTAGCTGGTAGAAAATATCAGACCCCATATATCGGCGGTCGGCGCACCTGCGCGCCGACCGCTTTTTTGAAAACCTTGGGACCCCATGGTCGCCGGGCTGACGAGATGGTTTTGGTTTGTCGCGAGTTCCGCACGCAAAGAAGGCCACTTAATGTGGCCTTCGTCTTGCGCAGGACTGTCCGAGCAGCAAACCAAAACCATCTCGTCAGCCCGGCGACCACCCCTCTCAAAGATTTTCAAAAAAGTTGTTGACGTGCGCGTAACGACTCGTCTAATATATCCCTTGCGCGATGGACCTGTAGCTCAGTTGGTTAGAGCGTCCGGCTGATAACCGGGAGGTCACAAGTTCGAATCTTGTCAGGTCCACCACTTTCTTTCGCAATAAACACCCCAGCGAGAGCCGAGTCGCCGCTGGGGTGTTTATTACTGTCTCCGTGGGGGTTTAGCTCAGCTGGGAGAGCGCGGGCTTTGCAAGCCTGAGGTCAGGGGTTCGATCCCCCTAACCTCCACCATGATGGACCTGTAGCTCAGTTGGTTAGAGCGTCCGGCTGATAACCGGGAGGTCACAAGTTCGAATCTTGTCAGGTCCACCATCAAAACTGTGAAGAGCCCTGGGGCGTTGCCTCGGGGCTTTTTTCTTACCTACTGAAAGTAGTCAAAAAAGCCCCGCCCCAAATTAACTACTTTGATTTTGTGTGCTGTGCGAAAGTTTGGGTAGTATAGCTATTCAATGCGGCGGGCTGCCGCGTGTTAACCGCTACGTACCGGAGGTGTTCCATGGTTCGTGTCGACATAGAGACCATCGTCATGGCCGCCGGTCCCGTGCCATCGCTTATCGTACTTCGTGAGCGCAGCAGCAAATCGGACTCGCCCGCGCCGCTGCGTTCCCTTTCCATTCAGACTGGTTCGTTTGAAGCTGCTGCCATCAGCCGCGGCATCGATAGCGGCCGCGCCGAGCGCCCGATTACCCATGACCTGCTGCTCGACACCGTCGACGCCCTGGGCGCCAAGCTCGAGCGCATCGAGATCGTTCGCGCCGAGCCGCCGGTGTTCTACGCGACGATTGTCGTACTGGCCGATGGTGACGAGCGCAAGATCGACGCCCGTCCCAGTGATGCCATTGCCCTTGCCGTGCGCAGCAATGCTCCCATGTTTGTGGAGGACGACATCATGAATCGCCTGGGTACCGTTTCTGCCCATGCCGAGGAAGTCGACGACGAGCAGGAGTTCGAGAAGTTCGACGAGTTCGTCCATACGCTCTCCCCCGATGATTTCTAAATGTCTGGCACGCGAGCGGAGAGGTCGCTGATGGGTACCCGCGTATCGGCTGAAGCGGCCGCCATCGCGCGTGAAGCCCAGATGCGCTCGGAGGCATCCGAGGCGGCACGCATTGCCTATGTGACGCAGGCCCGCACGCTTCGCGAGCGCCGCGGCTCGTTTATCAAGATGGTTGTCGTCTCCGCCCTTGTCGCGGCAATCTGCTCGCGCCTTCGTGGTACAGTTGGTGCGCTTGGGTTTTCGATTTCAACAGGCTTGGTAATCTGGGGTGTGGTCGATGCAGTAATGCTGACCAACCAGATCAAGGTACTCGACAAGCGCGCGATGGATATGATGCGCGCCCGCGACGCTGCCGCCAAGATCGCTGCCGAGGCACAAGAACTGTAACGACGCCAGACTCGATGGGAAGGTCTAAAGATGGCACAGGATATGCAGGACGCCGGTAACGTCTCCGCCGAGCTCGACGCCATGGTGTGTGACCTGATTGGTGCGTTCTTGGACGACCTTGCCGCCGGCGAGAACCCGGGCGTAGTTGTGGCGATCGAGGACGCTGCTTCCAACCGATATCTGGCGGCGCTCGACGAGGACGGCGAAGAGGCATGCCTCGAGGCGGCCACCAACTTTATCTCCGAGCACAAGATGGGTCTTAAGGACGAGGGCCTGGGCCGCATCGCCCGCTATGCCATCGGCTACACCGGTTGTGTCGAAATTGACGGCGGCTATCACGACGCCCTGCTCGTGAGCTTCTTCGAAACCACGCTCGAGAGCGGTTTTTCGGCATACGTGCTGTATGAGGGCATGGGTGCCGGCGATGGTTTTATGTGGAGCGACCCTGAACCTGCAGGTGAGGAAACCCCTCTTATCTAAAATCGCTAAAATAAACGAGTTTTCGGTAAAAGGCTCAATATTCCCGCTGAGCGTTGTATCGCTGGGCGGGCCGCATACGCGTGCCGTTTGTATATGGATAGAAGATAGGGGAACTACATGCGCGTAGACAATCTGAGGAACATCGCCATCATCGCCCACGTCGACCACGGCAAGACGACGATGGTCGACAAGCTCCTGCGTGCCACGGACGCCTTCCGTGCCAACCAGCAGGTCGAGGACCGCGTCCTGGACTCTAACGACCAGGAGCGCGAGCGCGGCATTACGATTCTCGCCAAGAACATCTCTATCGAGTACAAGGACGTCAAGATCAACGTCATCGACACCCCGGGCCACGCCGACTTTGGCGGTGAGGTCGAGCGCGTGCTGCGTATGGCCGACGGCGCCCTGCTGCTGGTCGACGCTTTTGAGGGCCCCATGCCCCAGACCCGCTTCGTGCTGCGTCACGCTATCGACACCGGCCTCAAGATCATGATCGTTATCAACAAGATCGATCGTCCGGGCGCCAACCCCGAGAAGGCCTACAACGACTGCCTGGACCTTATGGCCGACCTGGGTGCCACCGACGACCAGCTCGAGTTCGCCATGGAGCACGTGGTCTACGCCAGCGCCATGAACGGCTTTGCCCGTCTTGACCCCAACGACGGCAACATGGACATGTATCCGCTGCTTGATATGATCATCGACGACATGCCCGCCCCCGAGGTTGACGAGAACGCCCCGCTGACCATGCAGTGCGTGACCATCGACCACTCCAACTTTGTCGGCCGCATCGGCATCGGTCGCGTGTATTCCGGCGCCATTCACCAGGGCGATCAGATCCTGGTTGTCAAGAACGACGGCTCCAGCGCAACTGCTACCGTCAAGCAGCTCTTTACCTTCGACTACCTGGGCCGCACCGAGTGCCAGGAAGTCGGCGCCGGCGACATTGCCGCCGTTGTCGGTATTGACCGCACCGATATCGGCGATGTCTACACCGACCCCGAGAACCCCGTTGAGCTCGAGCCCATCGAGATCGACCCGCCGACTCTGTCCATCGTCTTTGAGGCTTCGACCTCCCCGCTCGTCGGTCGCGACGGCGACATCGTGGGCGCCCGTCAGCTCAAGGAGCGCCTGTTCAACGAGGCCGAGAACAACGTGACCATGAAGATCGAGGAGCTCGAGGACAAGAGCGGCGTCGAGGTCTCGGGCCGCGGCATCCTGCACCTGTCCGTCCTGATGGAGTCCATGCGCCGCGAGGGCTTTGAGTTCCAGGTCGGCCGTCCCCGCGTTCTGTTTAAGAAGGACGAGAACGGCAACAAGATGGAGCCCGTCGAGCAGGCCGTCGTCGAGTGCCCGGACGAGTACTCGGGCAAGGTCGTTGAGGTCTTCGGTACCTCCGGCGGTATCATGACGAGCATGGATACCTCGGGCATCGTGACGCACCTTGAGTTTAAGATCCCGACGCGTGGCATCATGGGCCTTAAGAACCGCATCATGAACGTCACCCACGGCGAGGGCGTGTTCTACCACACCTTCCTGGAGTACGGTCCCTACGCCGGCGAGATCGGCAACCGTCAGAACGGTGCCATGATCTCCATGACCACCGAGAAGGCCGTTGCCTATGCCCTGGGCACGCTGCAGGAGCGCGGCCAGCTGTTTGTTGAGCCGGGCACCGAGTGCTACGAGGGCATGATCGTGGGCGAGCGCAGCAAGGCCGGCGACATGGTCGTCAACATCGCCCGTACCAAGAACCTGGGCAACCAGCGTTCCTCGACCTCCGATATTTCCGTGCAGCTGGTGCCGCCCCGCACCTTCTCGCTGGAGGAGGCGCTGGAGTACATCGCCGATGACGAGCTGGTGGAGATCACTCCCAAGAATATTCGCCTGCGCAAGCGTCTGCTCAATGCCACCGACCGCAAGAAGGCCGCCGTCCGTGCCGGTCAGGTCAACAAATAAGCGCCGGGCTTTATAGCTTTAATGAGAAAGGGCGTCGACCGCAATGGTCGGCGCCCTTTTTGGTGCATGGGGATTGATGCGGCCTACGCCACCACAAAGGTGCCTGTCCCCTTTGTGGTGGTTGGTGGTTAGGCGGTGGGAAGGCCTGGCGTGTTAGCCGGCTGCTGCGGCTTGAGGTGGGCGTTGTGCCAAATGATTTGGATGACGTAGCCGAGCGTGAAGACGAAGGCTACGCCGCTGACAAAGTTGCCCATAAGAGGAAGTGCCGTGAGCGCGCCCGCGACGATACCGCCCGCGGCGGCCATGGCGAAGCGGTTTTGGTTGTGTCCGACCATGCGTGCGATCGCGGTACCCGTAAATGCCGCCGAGACCAAAGCGATGCCGATGATGCTGCACATGAGGGCTCCGGCGAGCGACAGGCCTGCAATCGAGATGATAAGCAGCAGGACGGCGGGAGCGATGGCGACCGTGCCCAGAAGGCCACTTACCCACAGTGGCATGGGATGCTGATGGAGCATGCCAGCGGCGCTGGCGGTTGCGCGCGGAAAGACAAGCTCAAGCAGGATAGCGACAAAGCAGGTGGAAAGCGCTGCGGCAACGATGCCGCCGATCATGTCGTTGACCGTAGAGGTGTTCTCGTTCTCGGTCCGGTCGATCTTGAGGGCTCCAACCTGAGCGCCCTCGGCCCGCTCGGGGTCCTGTGAGACGTGGGCGTTCACCGTGCCGGTGATGCGGGCGTTTTTACCCAGGATGAGCTTGTCGGCCCAGACTTCAACATTGCCATCGACGGTGCCGTCGATGGCAACGGTGTCGCCGGCAAGCGCCGCCGATTTGGCGGAGCCGCGCAGGGCGACCGTTTCGCCCGCCGCGTAAAAACAGTTGGCGGTGCTGCCGGTGTTGAGCACGACGTGCTGGCCGGCCACCGTGACGCTGCCATCGATTGCGGTTTTGGCGATATCGATGGTGCGTGCTGCCAGACGAACGGCGCCGCCTACGGTGCAATCGCGAATCGACAGGTTCTCACCCGCCGCGATAATATCGCGGCCGATGGAGGCGTCGTCTAGGTTGAGACTTTGGCCGGCCCAGTACAGGTCGCCTTCGATACCGGACGGAGTTGAGTCAACTTCGGTTGCGAGCACGTTTCCCGCGGTGTCGGTGCCGGCGAACGACACCGTGGGAAGTGCGGTGAGCGCGAGTGCAATCAGCGCGAATAGGATGGTGATGCGGGCCTGCGCTTTGTGGCGCCGGATCGACGGTACTTGGTTGCAAGGCATAGTGAATCCTTCGTTAGATACTCGACAGGTATCTAACAGGGTACCCAACGCGTGGGCGCTCTAAAAGAACCTCTCGGTTGCATTTCGAAGGGTCGTGCCGTGCTGTTTACTTTTTACGGTGCAAGAAGCGCGCGATATCTTCTTCGGTGGGGCTTTTGATGTCAAAGCGCAGCGAGAGCCAGCGCAGACCCATGGTCACGACAACGCATACGACCAGCGCGGCAACATTGCTCATGAGGCCGCTCATGACGAGGGCTACATAGCTTGCCGATCCGGCGATGGCCGCGATGGCATAGAAGTTGGTGCGTTGGAAAATGCCCGGGACCACGCCCATAAAGCCGTCGCGCAGCATGCCGCCGCCCACGGCGGTAAAGAAGCCCATCATGATACATACGGCGGGCGCAAATCCGTACACCAACGCCTTGTCCGCGCCGGTTGCTGCATAGATGCCGACCGAGATGATGTCGAGCAGGGGAATGAGTTTTTCGGGCTTATCGACGATTGCCGGGAAGATATAGATGATGGCGGCTGTGGCGATGGAGAGCGGTAGTGCCATGGGCTGGTTGAGGATGTAGACGTTGCCGACCTGGAGCGTCATATCGCGCAAAAGACCGCCGCCCAGACCGCAGACCACCGCGAGCGCGACCGCGCCCACCAGGTCGAGCTTGTGCTCGCGAGCGACCAGCACGCCCGAGATCGATGCCGCGACAACGGCGAACATCTCGAGCCAAAATGGGATAGCGACCATGGCATCCGAGGCGTGTGAAGTAACAGTCATAGCGGCGACGACGGGCAAGATGAGGTCCTTTGATTCTCGGGTTTGAACAATGCCCGTACATAGTACATGGTTGGCGGCGATTGAGACCCTATTGCTCGGCAAACGGTAGGGACTGGGCGCGGGCGTGGCGTTACTGGAATGCCAGGGGTCCAAAACATGTACATCAGCCTCCAAAAACGACATTTTTCGACATCTTTGGAGGCTGACGTACATGTTTGGATTGGGTTCACAGCATGAGTGAGTTGATTTACTCACATCCGGTATATTTCCCCACTTCAACGGACATAAGAGTTGGATACCGGCTCAGAGCGAGAGGCCCTCAATGGATACCCCTGTTCTCATTTCGCATAAAACCGCATGGCTTGTCCATCATGCACCCCAGAATTTGGTTCAGTCTCTTGCGCGGCACGACTACCAGATAGGCGCACAAGGCATCTCCACCCAACAACGCGTTGCGCGCATACGACAGGCACTTATCGACTGCGGCATTCCGTCCGATATGCTCAAGACTATCGATATCTCGGTTGTATTCGAATTCGAGCGAATTCGCACCAAAGGCGTCATTTGCCACATTCTTGGACAAAATCTTCCCTACGAGCATATTAACGAGTTGACGCCCGGAATCTTCATCACCGACGAAGCCTTCACCTTCGTGCTCGCTGCCGAGTGGATGGATAGGATCGAATATCTCGAATATGGCTATGAAGTTTGCGGCGATTATCGCATGAGGCTCAATCCCGCCGACCCTTATACCGAGCAACCAGCCACCACCTCCAAGGATGAAATAATCGAACTGCTCGATCGGCATCCCGGCAAACCCGGTGCCACACGTGCACGGCTCGCGCTCAGGCATATCTACGATCGCTCGGCCTCGCCTATGGAGACCGCTTCGGCAATCGCCCTCTCACTCCCAACAAGCGAAGGCGGCGTTGGCATCCGAGGTATCGAACTCAACAAACCACTCGAGATCCCTCAACGTCTCTGGCATTGCGCCAAAGCTCGAACACTTAAAATCGATGCGCTCGTTACCTACAAGCGCAGGGAGCTCGGTATCGAATATAAGGGCGGTTTTCACGATGAGTTCGAGCGCAAAGGAGCAGATGCGGAGCGAGAGGCCGTTCTCTCCCAAATGGGATATCGAATCGTTACGCTCACTTCGGCTCAGTTCGGCAGCCAACTCGCCTTTCACCGCGCCATGAACAACATTCGCGAAGCACTCGGCATGCCTCGCTGTACCGACACCGGGCACCAGCGAGAGCAAAACGAACTACGCAAGGCTCTTATCCGCAACTGGAAAGGTATGCGAGACGAAGAGGCGCCTTCCGAATAGTGCCACTCCCGTGAGCTCAATCCAAACGTGTACGTCAGCCTTCAAAGATGTCGAAAAATGTCGGTTTTGGAGGCTGACGTACATGTTTTTGAGGGAAGGGCGGGTTCGAATCCCTCCTCCTCCGCCGTATTTGCTTGTAAGGGACTCTAAACAAAAAAGCCCCCGTTTTCGGGAGCTTTCTCAACCAAAATGGCGGAGGAGGAGGGATTCGAACCCTCGTGACCTTATACAGGCCAAACGGTTTTCGAGACCGCCGCATTCAACCACTCTGCCACCCCTCCGCGTGGGGTAAAAACAAAGCAGGCTCGAAGGCCTGCTTTGGAATTAACTGGCGGAGAGTCAGGGATTTGAACCCTGGAGACGCTTTTGACGCCTACACGATTTCCAATCGTGCTCCTTCGGCCACTCGGACAACTCTCCGTTAAATGCGAAAGTCAGTATACACGAGGAACCGCAAAGTGCAAACAGAAAAGTTGGCATTTTTTAAAACGCTTGGCCGCGCTTGTCGTTGCAGTGGGGTTTGAGGTGCCAAAAAACGGCTTCCGACCAGCGTGGTTGATTAACTCAATTGTTCAAAAGGGGTATTCATAAGCGACTTGGCAATGAATTTAAAAATCTTTGGGTGGCGCTGTGGACCACTGGTATGCATTTTGCGACCACAGCCTTGTGCCCGTTGACCTGTGGCTTGGCTCAGCTTGTCCCCGCGGCGTCGTATCTTGTCCGCAAATCCGTCAAGCACTTGGTCAGCATTTGGTTGGAAGACGCATGAAACGTCGTGCGAGTATGGGCATATGTGGAGGTCATGAGGTTGTAGCTGCATATTCTTGCGGCCTAGGAGGTTGAAAGATATTATTACCAAGTCTTTTCCTGCTTCAGGCGCACCTTCACGACCTGAAGCCACATTTGCCCAGAGGAGGTGACAATATGAAGGCTTATGAACTGCTGTTCTTTGTTGACCCGTCGCTCGACCCCGAGACTCGTCTCGCTGTTATGAAGCGTATCGATACCACGATCGCTGAGGGCGCTGGCAAGGTCGACTCCGTTGACGACTGGGGCAAGCGCAAGCTCGCCTACGAGATCAACGACCTCACCGATGGTGACTACACCCTCATCAACTTCCACGCAGATCCTACCCAGATCGCCGAGCTTGATCGCGTCCTGCGCATCACCGACGCTGTGGTTCGCCACATGATCGTCCGTCGCGACGACCAGGAGTAAGACTGTCGTTTTGGACTGGGCTTGTGCCCCAAGAGGAAGTAGTGAGTTATGAGCATCAATCGAGTGAACATCACCGGTAACCTCACCCGCGATCCCGAGCTGCGCGCCACCGCCGGCGGAACCCAGGTTCTGTCCTTTGGCGTCGCCGTGAACGATCGTCGCCGCAACGCGCAGACTGGCGAGTGGGAGGACTATCCCAACTTTGTCGACTGCACTATGTTCGGCACCCGCGCCGAGGCCGTGAGCCGTTTCCTGGCAAAGGGAAACAAGGTCGCGATCGAGGGCAAGCTGCGCTACAGCTCTTGGGAGCGCGACGGCCAGCGCCGGAGCAAGCTTGAGGTCATCGTCGATGAGATCGAGTTTATGAGCTCCCGTGGTGGCCAGGGTGGCTACGATCAGGGCGGTTACGCCCCCGCAGCCCCCGCGCCCGCAGCACGTCCCGCCGCACCGGTGGCTACGCCGCCCGCGGTCGACGTCTACGATGAGGACATCCCGTTCTAAGGGTTGTTCACCTATTTTTGAGTGAGAGGCGGCTTCGGTTCGCCGAAGTTGCCAAATGAAAGGTATTTTGACATGGCTAATGATTTTTCTGCACGTCAGCCGCGTCGTAAGTACTGCCAGTTCTGCAAGGAGAACACTGAGTTCATCGACTATAAGGATACTCAGCTTCTCCGTAAGTACATGACCGACCGTGGCAAGATCAAGCCCCGTCGCGTCACTGGCGCTTGCACGCAGCATCAGCATGACATCGCCAACGCCATCAAGCGCGCCCGCGAGATGGCTCTCCTGCCGTACACCGTCCCCGTGGTTTCCTCTCGTGGCAACCGCGACCGCGGCTAAGAAGGGAGACGCATCATGAAGGTTATTCTTCTCGATGAGATCAAGGGCAAGGGCGGCGAGGGTGACGTCGTAGAGGTCGCTCAGGGTTACGCTGAGAACTTCCTGTTCCCCAAGAAGCTCGCTGTTGCCGCCACCAAGGGCAACCTCAAGCAGCTTGACGAGCGTCGCAACAACATCGCCAAGCGCGAGGCCGTCCGTCTGGCTACCGCCAACGAGACCAAGGCTGCCTTCGAGGGCAAGACGGTCACCGTTGACGTCAAGGTCGGCGACGAGGGCATCCTCTTTGGCTCCGTTACCGCCGCTATGATCGCTGACGCCATCAAGGCTCAGCTCGGTATGGACATCGACCGCAAGCGCGTCGAGCTCGGTAAGCCCATCAAGGTTGCCGGTGCCCACACCGTTGCCATCTCGCTGTACCGCGAGATCAAGGCCGAGGTTGTCGTTCTCGTCGGCGTTACCGCCGAGGAGCTCGCTGCCGAGGCTGAGGTCGAGGAGGCCGCTGAGGTCGCCGAGGCCGAGACCGCCGAGGTCGAGACTGAGGCTGCTGCCGAGTAGCATTTGCTGCAACGCAACAATCTTGTTCTAAGAAGGGCGCTCTGGGAAACCAGGGCGCCCTTTTGTTTTTTGCGCTGAGTGAGTGTCATGGTGAACGTTGCGTCGAAGTCCTATATACAGGACCGTTCATCCGTTTGGTTCGGTGATGATTGGCGGCGCGCGGCGCGTTTTGGGACCGTGGCTGATACTATGGATGCTCGCAAGCGATATGAATGAGGATGCTCATGGCATATGACGATAGGGAGACCGGGCTGACGGTTGAGGACCGCGGCTCAAAGTTGGGTCTTCCCCAAAACCAAGATGCAGAGGCCAATGTACTGGCCGCTATGCTGCTATCGCCCGAGGTGGTCGAAGAGGCCCAGGTCGAGCTGCAGCCCGATGACTTCTACCGGCCCATTCATAAGACCATCTATACCGCGATGGTCGATATGTACAACAGCCGCATTCCCATCGACTCCATCTCGCTGATCGATTACCTGCGAAGCATCAACAAGCTCGATGCCGTGGGCGGCGAGGCCTACATTTTGGAGTTGATGGGTCAGACCCTGTCGCTCGTCAACTGGCAGCACCATGCCGCCATCGTTCGCCGCGATTCGATGCTGCGTGAGCTGATCGGCGCGACCAACGAGATCAACGCGCTGGCCTATAACGCTCCCACCGATACCAAAGAGGTCGTGGAGCTAGCCGAGAGCAAGCTGCTCAAGGTCACGGCGCGCGAGGTCAAGTCGAGCTACAAGACGCTGACCGAGTTTATGGTCGAGGCCTATAACGAGGCCGAGGAAGTGTGCCAGGCCGGCGGCCAGGCTGCGGGCGTGCCCACGGGTTTCCCGTCGCTCGACCGCATGCTCATGGGTTTTCGCGAGGGTCAGCTCATCATTATCGGCGCCCGTCCTGCTGTAGGTAAGACGTCGTTCGCCCTGAATCTGGCGCTCAACGCTGCCGCCGCTGGTTATACCGTCGGCTTCTTCTCGCTGGAGATGTCGGGCAAGGAAATTGCCCAGCGTCTGATCTGCGCCTACGCCATGATCTCGATCAGTGACTTCCGCATGGGCCGCATTAGCCCCGAGCAGTGGGCCAATATCAACGAGGCCACGCAGACCTTGTCCAAGCTCGATATTCTGATTGACGATACGCCCGGCACCACAGTGACCGAGATTCGCGCCAAGAGCCGCCGCATGCTCCACAACAAGGAGAAGGCCATCATCATCCTGGACTACCTGCAGCTGGTGAGTCCTCCGCCGGGACGCCGCTCCGAGAGCCGTACCGTCGAGGTCTCCGAGATGTCGCGTGGTCTGAAGATCATGGCCAAGGAGCTCAAGATCCCGCTCATTGCGCTGTCGCAGCTCTCGCGTCAGGTCGAATCCCGTACCGGCAAGCGCCCGCAGCTTTCCGACCTTCGTGAATCGGGCTCCATCGAGCAGGACGCCGATATCGTTATGTTCTTGGACCGCTCCGCCGACGAGGCCGAAGCCTCGCGCGACGATCGACCCGACGAGGGCGTTACGCGTATCGTCGTGGCCAAGAACCGTTCGGGCCCGATCGGCGACGTCGACCTGATGTTCCTGCCGGCATCCACCAAGTTCTATGAGCTTGATGGGGCACATGCCGAGGAGTAGGACAGGCGCCCGTTGCACGGGTATACTGGGAATGTTTTGTGCTTCTGCGTGCCGGCGTGGCGCGTAGACAGTCCATGAATGTAAGGAGTAAACATGCCGTCAACCGTTTTGGTCGGTGCCCAGTGGGGCGATGAGGGCAAGGGTAAGATTTGCGACCTGGTCGCCGGCGACTTCGATGCTGTCGTGCGCTACTCGGGCGGCAACAACGCCGGTCACACCATCGTCGTCAACGGCAAGAAGTACGGCCTGCACCAGGTGCCCTCCGGCATCATGTATTCCGACCACGTGTCGGTGATCGGTAACGGCTGCGTCGTCAACCCCAAGGTTGTCCTTGAGGAGATCGACATGTTCGAGGCCGACGGCATCACCACCAAGAATCTCAAGATCAGCGGCAACGCGCATGTCATCATGCCGTACCACATCGATCTGGATGGCGCCTTTGAGCAGAAGCTCGGCAAGAAGAACATCGGTACCACCAAGCGCGGTATCGGTCCGTGCTATCAGGACAAGATGGCCCGCATCGGTCTGCGCATGCAGGACATGCTGGACGAGGCACTGTTCCGCGACAAGCTGGAGACCGCTCTCGCCCGCGTGAACCCTGAGCTCGAGCTCATCTACAACCTGCCCACCTACACCGTGGACCAGATTTGCGACGAGTACCTGCCGATGGCCGAGCGCCTGCGTCCCTACATCACCGAGACGAGCCTGCTACTCAACAACATGATCGATGAGGGTAAGGACCTGCTGTTTGAGGGCGCCCAGGCGACGCTGCTCGACATCGACCACGGCACCTATCCGTACGTGACGTCTTCCAACTGCACCGCCGGCGGCGCCATTACCGGTTCTGGCGTCGGCATGAAGAACGTCGACCGCGTGCTGGGCGTCATGAAGGCCTACATCACCCGCGTCGGTTCGGGCCCCATGCCCACCGAGCTTTCCTATGAGTCCGAGGCCGGCCACACGCTGACCGAGGAGGGCTACGAGTACGGCGTGACCACCGGTCGCCGTCGTCGCTGCGGCTGGTTCGACGGCCCTATCGCCAACTATGCCTCGCGCGTCAACGGCCTCACCGACATCGCCGTGACCAAGCTCGACGTGCTTTCGGCCTTCGACACCATCAAGGTGTGCGTGGCTTACGACGTCGACGGCGAGCGTTACACCAGCGTGCCCGAGCATCAGGTTCGTTTTGAGCACGCCAAGCCCATCTACGAGGAGCTCCCCGGCTGGAAGTGCGACATTACCGGCTGCCGCAGCTTTGACGAGCTGCCGCAGGAGGCGCAGGACTACGTGGCGTTTATCGAGGATCTGGCACACACCCGCGTGACGTTCATTGGCGTTGGCGCTGGTCGCGAGCAGATCATCAACCGATTCTGGAAGTAATCGGGACTATTTGGTTATTGCGATATACCCCTTTGCAGCCCAAGCGGGCGGCCGAGGGGTATATTTGCTTGCAAAGGGCTCGCGCGGAGCGAGCCATTCATCCATAGAGGAGGCACCCTTGAAGGCGGACACTCAAACCATCGACATCCTGTTGTTGGGCAGCGGCGGCCGCGAGCATGCTTTGGCAGCTAAGCTCGCAGCATCACCGCGCGCCGGCAAGTTCTACATCGCGCCGGGTAACGGCGGCACCGCGAGCTGCGGCGAGAACGTTGTTCTCGACGACTGCGATCCTGCGGCCGTGGCGGCGTTTGCGCAGAGCCACGGATGCGGACTCGTGGTAATTGGCCCCGAGGCTCCGCTCGTGGCGGGCGTGGCCGACGCCGTGCGCGCGGCAGGTATTCCCTGCTTTGGCCCGGGTGCCGAGGGTGCCCAGATGGAGGGTTCCAAGCTGTTCTCCAAGCAGCTCATGGAGCGTGCGGGCATTCCGACGGCAGCCTATGGTTCGTTTACCGACGAGGCTTCGGCTCTCGCCTACGTGCGCGAGCAGGGCGCTCCGCTGGTCGTGAAGGCCGACGGCCTTGCCGCGGGCAAGGGCGTTATCGTGGCGACCGAACTTGAGCAGGCCGAGGAGGCCGTGCGCGAGTGCTTTGGCGGCACCTTTGGCGATGCCGGCAACACCGTGGTTATCGAGGAGATGCTCGTTGGTCCCGAGTGCTCGCTGCTCGCCTTTACCGACGGCAAGACCGTGCGCCCCATGGCCACCTCGCAGGACCACAAGCGCGCCCTCGAGGGCGACAAGGGCCCCAACACCGGCGGCATGGGCGTCTACAGCCCGGTGCCCATCGTGACCGACGAGGAGCACGCCACCATGGTGGCGGTCATGGAGCAGACCGTGGCTGAGCTTGCCGCCGAGGGCATCGACTACCGCGGCTGCCTGTATGGCGGCTTTATGCTCACGCCTGCCGGCCCCAAGGTGCTGGAGTTCAATGCCCGCTTTGGCGACCCCGAGACGCAGGTCGTGCTGCCGCGCCTTAAGAACGACCTGGTTGAGGTCATGCTCGCCTGCGCCAACTGCGAGCTCGATCAGATTGAGCTCGACTGGCGTGACGAGTGGGCTGTGGCCGTTGTCCTGACGAGCGCGGGCTATCCCGGCAGCTACGAGAAGGGCAAGGTCATCACCGGTATCGCCGATGCCGAGGTCATGGAGAACGTGACCGTGTACCACGCGGGCACTGCCGTGGTGGACGGCCAGCTCGTGACCAATGGTGGCCGCGTGCTTGCCGTGACCGCTCTGGGTGACACGTTCGAGAACGCTCGCAACCTTGCCTACGAGGCCTGCGAGAAGATTGATTTTGAAGGCAAGACCCTGCGCCACGACATCGGCCTGCGCGCACTGCGCGGCCGCGACGCCTGGGATGCCTAAAATCCGAGAGGAATGAGACGGATGGACGAGAAGAACGAAGAGCTCGTGGATGCGCAGATCGTTGAAGAGGACAGCCGCATGTATGGGCACGCCGAGGGCGAGCCTGGCGGCGAGGTCGCTGACGAGCCGGCGCTGGTGCTGGGCGACGACGACCCGCACGATGCCGAGCTGCACGAGAAGATTCTTTCGGAGGAGTGCGCCTGGAAGGGCAAGATCCTCGACGTCCACCGTCTTGAGGTTGAGCTGCCCAACGGTCGCCGCAGCGCCCGCGATATCGTTCGCCATCCGGGTGCGGCGGCCGTTGTGGCGCTGACCGAGAGCGGCAAGATCGTACTGGTGCGTCAGTACCGCACCGCCATCGACCGCGTGACGGTCGAGATTCCCGCCGGCAAGCTCGATCCAGGCGAGGACCCGCTCGATTGCGCCAAACGCGAGCTGCATGAGGAGACGGGCTTTAGGGCAGGTCGCATTCGCTTTTTGACGTCGATTGTCACGTCCTGCGGCTTCTGCGATGAGATCATTCATATCTACCTGGCCACCAAGCTCGAGTTCGACGCGCCCAACCCCGACGATGACGAGTTTGTCAACGTGGACCTGGTGCCGCTGCACGAGCTGATCGACGCCGTACTCGACGGCAAGATCGAAGACGCCAAGACCGTCGTGGGCGCCTTGGCCTGCGATAGCATCGCGCACCGCTTGGGCGGGGCCGAGCTCTAGGTTACGCGGTTTTACCAAACCGCGTAACGAGTCGACGCTGCAAACGCCCCTAAGCGGCAATCTGCCTTTCAATCGTCGCTCGCGTACCGAAGTACGCGTCGCTCCTCTTTCAAGGCACCTTGCTCGCTTAGGAACGTTTTCGCTGACGCTGCCAGAACATCGGCGTTATGCTTGTTGGGTCGCTTTGTTTTCAGCCTGACCGGTTCAACCGGATTTCTCACGCTATTTATTTCTCTTCGAGGATTGCATGTTTAAAAGGTTTCTCTCGTATTACGAGCCCCAGATGGGGCTTTTTGTTGCCGATACTGTTTGCGCTCTGGTGCTTGCTGCCATTGACCTTGCGTTTCCTATTATTCTGCGCAATTTGACCGGTGGGCTGTTTACTCAGGGTCAGGCTGCCATTATGCAGGCGCTCGGTATGATCGCGGTGGGTTTGGTGCTGATGTATATCATCCGTTGCGCCTGCCGCTACTTTGTGAGCTACTGGGGCCACGTGATGGGCGCGCGCATGGAGTCCAAGATGCGCGAGGACCTGTTTGACCAGTACGAGCGCTTTAGCTTTGCGTACTTCGACCGTAACAGCTCGGGCGACATGATGAGCCGCGTGGTCAACGACCTGTTCGATATCTGCGAGGCGGCGCATCACGTGCCCGAGTGGATCATCATCTGCGGCATCGAGATTATCGGCTCGTTTGTGATCCTCTTTACCATCGCCCCGGTGCTGGCGCTTGCCATGGCTGTGGTGACAGCAGCGTTTGCGGTCATCATGTTTTGGCAGAACATGCGCATGCGCGAGGTCTTTAGCGACAATCGCAAAAAAATCAGCGGCATCAATGCGCAGCTGCAGGATTCGCTGGCGGGCATGCGCGTGGTCAAGAGCTTTGCCAATGAGGAGACCGAGCGCTCTAAGTTCCGCGCCTCCAACAATCGCTACCTTTCGTCCAAGGAGAACATGTATCACGCCATGGGCGTCTATACTGCGACGTATGGCCTGCTCTCGGGCGTGCTGTACGTGATCGTGGTGCTGCTGGGTGGTTGGCTCGTTGCCCAGGGTCAGCTGCAGGCGGTCGATATGGCAACCTTCGCGCTCTACATTTCGCTGTTCTGCACGCCGCTCGAGACACTCGTCAATTCGGCCGAAATGTATCAGAAGGCCATCGCTGGCTTTAAGCGTATGGACGAGGTGCTCTCGACCGCGCCGGATATCCAGGACAAGCCGGGCGCCACGGATCTGCAGGTGACCGCCGGCGCCGTGGATTATCACGACGTGTGCTTTAACTACGAGGACGTTGAGCTGGGCGAGGGCGATGCCGAAGAGCGTCCCGTTATCGACCATATGAATCTGTCCATCAAGCCCGGGCAGACCATCGCTTTGGTTGGCCCTTCGGGCGGTGGCAAGTCCACGACCTGTTCGCTGCTGCCGCGCTTTTATGACGTGGCTGCCGGATCCATTAGCATCGACGGCCAGGACGTGCGCGATGTGACGCAGCAGAGCCTGCGCCGCGCCATCGGCCTGGTGCAGCAGGATGTCTATCTATTTGACGGTACGATTGGCGAGAACATCGCCTATGGCAAGCCGGGCGCTACGGCTGAAGAGATCGCCGAGGCCGCCCGTCGCGCCAACATCGATGCCTTTATCGAGTCGCTTCCACAGGGCTATGACACGGTCGTGGGCGAGCGCGGCAGCCGTCTTTCGGGCGGACAGAAGCAGCGTGTTGCCATCGCGCGAGTGTTTCTCAAGAACCCCAAGATCCTGATTTTGGACGAGGCGACGAGTGCTTTGGATAACGAGAGCGAGGAGGCGGTGCAGGAGTCGCTCGAAGAGCTGGCACGCGGCCGCACCACGATTATCATCGCCCACCGTCTTTCGACCATTAAGCATGCCGATGAGATTGCGACCGTTGAGCATGGTCGCGTTGTGGAGCGTGGCACGCACGAGGTGCTTCTCGCCCGTGGCGGCACTTATGCCCGTTACTATCGAATGCAGTTCGAAGGTGCGCGTGCGCACGAGCTCGACTGATTGATATGACAGGAAGTTTATGGCTGACAAGAACCCTTTGACTCCGGAAGAAGTGACGGAGTTATTCTCCGAAATCGATGCATCCGGTGTCTTGGATCCCACGCTTGCCAAAAAGCGAACCGAGCGCATGCGTGAGAAGGAGGCTGCGGCCAAGCGCGGTGACAAAGCGGCGCTAGCGCAGCTGCGCAGCGAGGACCGCGCGAGCCAGGCAAAACATATCGACCCGCTGTCCGAGGACGACCCTTCGGGCTCGCAGGTGAGCCATACCATTACGAAGACTGCCATGGCCGTGGTCATTGGCATCTTGGTGCTGATTGTGGGCATGCAGATTGGCTACGGCGTGATGCGACGCCTGAACACCGCCAACCTGTCCGAGAGCGTTTCGGTGGATACCGTTTCGACGGCGCTGAAGGGCGGCCTTGAGTGGGGCAACGGCTTTACGCAGTTTCCGCTCGATTTTTCTGTCGATGAGGCCGATGAGCGTACGGGCACGGTCGAGGTAACGGTGCTGGATACGTCGTCTGCCAATGAGCTCGAACTGCTGTCCAATGGTCAGATCCAGGCCGCGGCGCTTGCGACCAACGCGCTGCTCAACGATAAGATCGACCGCGTGGTGTATAACGTGCATGCCTATATCGACGAGGATAGCAACATTCAACACGATTCCTTCTTTGGCATGTTTCCCGCGCGGGGTCATCAGAGCGCCATTTTGACGTTTGTGTGGACCAAGAGCTCATCGACTGCCACGAACATCGACTGGAAGATGCATATCGTGAGCATGGACGACACCATTGCCGAGCGCATTCAAAAACAGGTGAACTCGGTTTCGTCGCTGATCGAGGACCCGGTGGTGAGCCAGACCAAGATTGACGAGGAAAAGGCCGAACGTGACCTGGAGCATCGTCTGCATGGCCGCGAGATTTTCCGCGGCGGCAAGCCCGACCGAACGCCGTCCGATCTGCTGGAACAGGACAAGAAAAAATAAGACGCCATCATCCCGTGTGAGCCACAAGCCCCGCGGGATGATTTTTAATCCCCGTCCCAGAAAAATCATTATGCATAGAAAGTCATAATTATCATTTCGTAAACATTTCGATGAAATTAACGCCATGAGGCATGCTTGCGGTTACAATACCGCGAGGCCTAACTACACACCTTTAAGCCGGTCCTGTGAGACCGGGAAGGAGAATTATGGCGAACAACCATACCGCGGGCGCTGCCGCCCGCACCTTCGCGCCCAGCGAGCTTTGCCAGCGTATGCTGGCCAAAACCAGCAAGGGCACCTGCGGTCCCTGTATCCTGTATCTTGAGGATGGGACCATTTTTTATGGACGTGCATGCGGCGCCGAGGGCACCGCGACCGGCGAAGTCTGCTTCAACACCTCGCTTGAGGGCTACTTTGAGGTCATGACCGACCCGAGTTATGCCGGCCAAATTGTAACCATGACCTATCCGCAGATCGGCAATTACGGTATCGACGAGACCGATGTCCAGTCGGCCTTCCCCGGCGATGCCGTGCGCCCTGCGAGCGCTCCGGCTATGCGCGGCATGATCGTTCGCGACATGTGCGCCACGCCTTCTAACTGGCGCTCGGCCGTCAGCGTGCCGGAGTACCTGCGCGCTCACGGCATCGTCGCTATCGAGGGTGTCGACACCCGCGCTCTGGTGCGCCATCTGCGCGACAATGGTTCCAAGATGGGCATTATCTCGACAGAGATCTTCGACGTCGACGAGCTTGCCGAGCGCTTGTCCGCTGCGCCCACGCTGGTAGGCGAGAACCTGGTCAAGACCGTAAGTTGCCCCGCGCCTCACGAGTTTGTGGCCGCCGACCTGCCTGCCACGCATGACTTTGCGCTTGCGGCTGCCGCTCCTGCCCGTCACAAAGTGGTCGCCTACGACTGCGGTGTGAAGCGCGGTATTCTGGAGGGCCTGGTCCGTGCCGGCTGCGATCTCACCGTCGTGCCGTGGGATACGCCCGCCCAGCAGGTGCTCGACATGAATCCCGATGGCGTCTTTTTGTCCAACGGCCCCGGCGACCCCGATGCCGTGGTGGAGACCTATGAGCAGGTACAGCAGCTGATCGGCAAGGTGCCGGTCTTTGGCATTTGCCTCGGTCACCAGATGATCAGCCTGGCCTGCGGCGCCCAAATGGAAAAGCTTAAATTCGGTCACCGTGGCGGTAACCAGCCGGTTATGAATTTGGTGAGCCGTCGCGTGGAGATCACCGCGCAAAACCACGGCTTTGGTCTGCTGTTCCCCAGTCTGGGCAAACTGATTCCGGAGCTTTCCGGCGGCGAAACCGAGCATGCGGCCGATGGCGACCTGCGCGCCTGGGTGCGTCGCGGCATCGCGCCGGTCGTGATGAACGAGCGCTTTGGTCGCATTCGCCTGACACATGTGAACCTCTACGACGGCACCGCCGAGGGCATCCAGCTGCTCGACGCCCCGTGTTTCTCGGTCCAGTACCACCCCGAGGCTTCGCCTGGCCCCACCGATGCCCACTATCTCTTTACCGCCTTTACGCGACTCATGGACGGCGAGGAGAACTACCTGGACATTGACACCGCGAAGGACCGCCTCGCCGGCTGGAATTTCGCCGAGTCCGAGAACGCTGCGACCGAGGAGAACTAACATGCCGAAACGTACTGACATCAAGCGCATCCTCGTTATTGGTTCGGGCCCCATCGTTATTGGCCAGGCCTGCGAGTTCGACTACTCCGGCGCCCAGGCCTGCAAGGTACTCAAGGAGGATGGCTTTGAGGTCATCCTGGTCAACTCCAACCCGGCGACCATCATGACCGACCCGGGCTTGGCCGACCGCACCTATGTCGAGCCCATCACCGCCGAGTTTATCGAGCGCGTGATCAAGAAAGAGCACCCGGACGCGCTGCTGCCCACGCTGGGCGGCCAGACCGGTCTGAACGCCGCCGTCGAGCTGGCAAAGGACGGTACGCTCGACAAGTACGGCGTCGAGATGATCGGCTGCGACCTGGCCGCTATCGAGCGCGGCGAGGACCGCAAGCTCTTTAACGAGGCCATGGCCGAGATTGGCCTGGAGGTCGCGCGCTCGGGCTATGCCTACAGCGTGGCCGACGCCGAGACTATCGCCGAGCGCGTGGGCTATCCCTGCGTACTGCGCCCGAGCTTTACCCTCGGCGGCGCCGGCGGCGGCATCGCTCACACCCACGAGGAGCTCGTCTCCATCGTGAGCCAGGGCCTCGAGCTCTCGCCCGCCCACGAGGTGCTGGTCGAGGAGTCCATCGAGGGCTGGAAAGAGTATGAGATGGAGGTCATGCGTGACCACGCCGGCAACGGCATCATCGTGTGCTCCATCGAGAACCTCGACCCCATGGGCGTGCATACCGGCGACTCCATCACCGTGGCGCCGGCGCAGACCCTCTCCGACCTGGAGTATCAGCGCATGCGTGTCGCCTCGCTCGCCATCTTGGAGAAGATCGGCGTCGAGACCGGTGGCTCCAACGTGCAGTTTGCCGTGAACCCCAACACCGGCCGCCTGATCGTTATCGAGATGAACCCGCGCGTGAGCCGCTCGTCCGCCCTCGCTTCCAAGGCCACGGGTTTCCCCATCGCCAAGGCCGCCGCGCGCCTGGCCGTGGGCTACACACTCGACGAGATCGTCAACGACATTACCAAGGCAACGCCTGCCTGCTTTGAGCCCACGATTGACTATTGCGTGGTCAAGGTGCCGCGCTTTGCCTTCGAGAAGTTCAAGGGTACCGACCCCACGCTCACCACGCGCATGAAGGCCGTGGGCGAGATTATGGCGATCGGCCGCACCTTTGAGGAGGCCTTCGGCAAGGCCATGCGTTCGCTGGAGGACGGGCATCAGGGCATCTGCGCCGGTGGCAAGGAGGGCGCTGACAAACTGAGCGATGATGAACTCGCCCAGGCCGTGGGCACCCCGACTGAGCACCGCATCTTCTTTGTGGTCGAGGCCCTACGTCGTGGCTGGGACATCGCCCGCATCCATGCCATCTGCGGTATCGATCCGTGGTACCTCAACCGCATCAACGACATGGTGCAGGTCCAGGAAAGCATCCGCGGCCTGCGTGTGGAGGATATCGACGCCGACGCGATGCGCCTGCTCAAGCAGTATGGCACGAGCGACGCCGAGATCGCCGCGCTGACCGGCTCGGACGAGCGCTTTGTGCGCGCCTACCGCAAGGGCTTGGGCGTGGTCCCCAGCATGAAGACGGTCGATACCTGCGCTGCGGAGTTCTCGAGCGCCACGGAGTACCACTACAAGACGTACGAGAACATCTACCGCACAAGCCCGGATGCCAAGAAGTGCGTGGCTCCCGACGAGACCACGCCGGCGGGCAAGCCCAAGGCGATGATCCTGGGCGCCGGCCCCAACCGCATTGGCCAGGGTATCGAGTTCGATTACTGCTGCGTGCACGCGAGCTACGCGCTGGCGGCCCGCGGCTTTGAGACCATCATGGTCAACTGCAATCCCGAGACCGTCTCGACCGACTATGACACGTCCGACCGCCTGTACTTTGAGCCGCTCACCTACGAGGACGTCATGGATGTCATCGATGTTGAGCGCCCCGACGGCGTCGTGGTGACGCTCGGCGGCCAGACCCCGCTTAAGCTGGCGCGCATGCTCGAGGAGAGCGGCGTGAACATCATGGGCACCAAGCCCGATGCCATCGACTTTGCCGAGGACCGCGAGCGCTTCGCCGCCCTGCTCGACAAGTTAGGCATCATGTACCCGCCGGCGGGCCAGGCCACCTCGTTTGAGGAGGCCGAGGCCGTGGCCGCGCACATTGGCTACCCGCTGCTGGTACGTCCGAGCTATGTGCTGGGCGGCCGCGGCATGATGATCGCCTACGATGCCGAGCATCTGCGCGATTACATGACCGAGGCTGCACGCATTAGCCCCGACTACCCGGTGTATCTGGATCGCTTCTTGGAGGGTGCGATCGAGTCCGATGTCGACGCCCTGTGCGACGGCGAGGAGGTCTACATCGGCGGTATCCTGGAGCATATCGAGGAGGCCGGTATTCACTCCGGCGACTCCGCGACGTGCATTCCGCCGTTTAGCTTTAGCGAGAGCCTGCAGGCGAAGCTCCGCGAGACTACGCGCCGCATCGCGATGGCGCTGGGAGTCCGCGGCCTGGTCAACGTGCAGTACGCCATTAAGGGCGAGACCGTCTACGTGATCGAGGCCAACCCGCGTGCCAGCCGTACCGTGCCGTTTATCTCCAAGGCCACCGGCGTGCCGCTGGCCAAGTGCGCGGCGCGTATCATGGCGGGCGATTCCATCGCGAGCCTGGGCCTGCCGAGCGACGAGCGTCAGCTGGACTGGTTCTGCATGAAGGAAGCCGTTATGCCCTGGGGCCGTTTCCCGGGAGCCGACGTTATCCTGGGACCCGAGATGAAGTCGACGGGCGAGGTCATGGGTATCGCCAAGAGCTATCCCGAGGCATACGCCAAGACGCAGCTGGCGATCGATTACAAGCTGCCCGACCCGAGCGCCGGCAAGGTGTTCATCAGCGTGTGCGACCGCGACAAGCGTCATATCCTTTCGGTTGCGCGTATCCTTCGCTACCTGGGCTTTGACATTTGCTCTACCGAGGGTACGGCGCGCGTGCTGCGCGGAGGCAACGTGACGTGCGAGGTCGTGGAGAAGATCAGCGGCCCGCACGACGGCGAGCGCCCCAACATCGGCGACCTCATCGCCGATGGCAAGATTGCGGTAATCATCAACACGCCGTATGGTCCGGGCTCGCGTGGCGATGGCTACCTGCTACGTACCGAGGCCGTGCGTCGCGGCGTGACCTGCGTGACGGCGATGTCCGCGGCCAACACATACGTGAGTGCCATCGAGGCCGTGCGCGAGGACCAGCAGGGTCACGGCAGCGCCAACGACATGGGCATGGACGTCATCGCCCTGCAGGACCTGCCGCAGCATACGGTGTAGGTTGAACTGGCCGGCCGGGGCGGAGGGGGCTGAGTTTCCCCCTTCGCTCCGGCTGCAAGCAGAGTCGCTCAGTGGGAAACTCAGCCCCCTCCGCCCCGGCCTACGGTGACTCGGCTGCACCGTGTGCTGCCGAAGGGGCTTTGCGCGATGACTAGGGCTGAAAAAGAAAGTGAGTGTGGGCGCCGTCGTTCGTTTGAACGACGGCGCCCACGTTTTGGATTTATTGGGCTGTGGCGGTGAAGGTTGTTTTGTCGGCGGCGATGTGCACGTGCAGCTTTGCCTGACCGTCGCAGCTGATGAGCACGCCTACCTCGAACGGGGTTCCCGTCTTGTCGTAGGTCGAACGCACGATGCGCATCGCCGCCTTACCGGTGTTCTGTCCCAAAAGGCGCGCCTCATGCTTGTCGAGGTTGACCGTCTCGTAGACGGCATCGACGCTTGCGGGCAGGATGCCGGTCTTTTCCGCGATGTAGGCGTAGAGCGAGCCATCCACGTCTTTGCGTGTGAGCTCGGGGCAAAGTGACACGGGGATATAGACGTAGTTGAGCTCCATGGGTTTGTCGTTGGCGAGACGCAGGCGGCGAATCTCCCAGACGGGTGTCCCCTCGGGCACTTTGAGCCCAGAGGCGATGCCGCGGACGGCCGGTATGCTTGAAAAGGCGAGAATCTGCGAGCTCGGAACCCGTCCCGCTTCGCGCATCCGCGCGCTGAAATTCAGGGCCAGGTCGATGCCGGGTGCTGAGGTTTGGGGTTTGATGAACGTGCCCTGCCCACGTTTGCGCACCACGCGCCCCTCGATGACGAGATCTTGGAAGCAACGGCGCACGGTCGCGCGCGATAACTCTAGCCGCTCACAGATTTCGAGCTCGCGTGGCAGCGGCGTCTTGGTGTCGAACGCCTGGCTGGCGATAAGCAGGGCGATTCGATGTTTAAGTTGGACATAGAGCGGCGTATCACCGCTGCGGTCGAAGGGTTCGGAGGCGAGAAACGAGATCATATCCATGGGGTACCTCCATGTCGTGGGCGTACGTGACATGGTCTGACACTGCGGAGCAAACCGGAGATGCCAGGCCCGATTCTTGCTGGTATGTATGGTGCATAAGGAACATAAAACATTTATCAGGCAATCTACCTGCTATTTTAAAAATAATTAGAAGAAAAAATAATTTAGGCACAAAAATAGTTGCTACCGTTAACCGATGAATAGTTGCCGTTCGCAACTATTTTCTTGTACCGAACATGCCCCGGCGCAACAATAATCTCAGCAAAAAGCAAAGCCGTGCGACACACGGCAGGTCGAGAGGAGACCGCATGCGGTATCTGGTAATGGTTAGTCACGGAACGCTCGCTCCCGGACTGCACAGTGTCCTCAAGATGCTCGGCAATGACGCCCCGAACATCTTGTCGACGAGTCTCGTGGACGGCATGGGCGCTGACGAGTATGTCGAGAACGTCAAGGCGATGCTCGCTCCCGTTACCGCCGATGACGAGGTTGTCCTGCTTGGTGACATCCTGGGCGGATCGCCGCTCACCAATGCCATGAACACGCTGGCCGAGAAGGGCCTGCTCGCCCACACCATTGCCTTCGGCGGCATGAACCTGCCCATGGCTATGACCGCCATGATGGGGCTTGCCACCATGGACCTGGATTCCCTCAAGCAGATGATGCTGCAGGAGGGCAAGAACGGTATGTCCGAGCTCGTTGTCCCGACCGATGACGCCGACGACGAGGACGACGACATCTAGGCAGCGCATCCGCCCAAATTTTCGTGATGGAGCGGGGGTTAAGAGGAAAGACCCCCGGTGATAAAGAAAGGGAGAACGCATGATTTCGTTCATCCGCATTGACGACCGCATGATCCATGGACAGACCGTTACCCGTTGGGCCCTCGAGTATCCCTGCGACGGTCTTATCGCCGTCAACGACGCTGCGGCGTCCAACCCCGTGCTCAAGGAGGCCTACAAGAGTGCCTCGGGCAAGAAGACGTTCGTGTGGACCAAGGAGCACTTCAAGGAGGTCTCCGAGAAGGTTCTCAAGTCCGACACCAAGTACTTCCTGATCACCAAGAACCCGCTCGACATGAAGGAACTTCTCGTCGATTTTGGCTTTAAGCCCGGCATGGACCGCATCATCGTCGGTCCCTGCAACGATCGTCCCGGCACCACCAAGCTCGGCAACAACCAGTCGATCACGCAGGAAGAGGCCCAGGCGCTCGAGGATCTCACCAACGCCGGCTACACGGTCGAGTTCGCCCTTATCAAGGAGAAGTCCATCGGTGAGTGGCCCAAGTTCCGCGGTCAGTTTGGCTTCTAGTTAGGCGCCAGCCGCATTTTGGTATCTACAGCCCTTGGTGAAAGGGGCTGAGGAATAAAGAAAGGGGAAAGCATGGCAATCAATGCATTCCAAGCCGCGCTGTTCGGCCTGTTCGCCTGCCTGGCATCACTGCCTGGCATGGGCGGCACGACGATCGGCAACTACACTCTGGGTCGTCCTCTGGTCGCCGGCCTCATCGTCGGCATCATCATGGGCGATATGCAGACGGGCATCCTCGTCGGCGCTGCCATCCAGGTTGTCTACATCGCTCTCGTGACCCCCGGCGGAACCGTCTCCGCCGACGTCCGCGCCGTGTCCTATATCGGCATCCCGCTGGCGATCCTCGCCATCAAGAACTCGGGCATCGATCCCGCCTCCGCTGAGGCTGCCGGCATGGCCGCATCCCTCGGTGCCGCCGTCGGCACGCTCGGCACTGTGCTCTTCTATGGCACCGCCACCATTAACTTGGTATGGCAGGGCATGGGCTGGAAGTGGCTCGAGAAGGGCGACCTCCACAAGCTCTACCTGGTCAACAACGTTCTGCCTTGGATCGGTCACATCGTCTGCTCGTTCCTCCCGACGTTCATCATCACCATGGGCGGCACCGCCATGGTCGACCTCATGAAGACCTACATGCCCATGGACGGCATCGCGATGAAGACGCTGTTCACCGTCGGCTCGCTGCTGCCTACCGTCGGTATCGCCATCCTGCTCAAGCAGGTCATCTCCAAGCCGACGGACTTCCTCACGTTCTTCTTCGGCTTCACCCTGTCCGCTGTCATGGGATGCAACCTGATTGCCGCCGCCGGCATCGGCTGCTTCTTCGCCCTGATCAACTATGAGATCGCTTCGCTCAAGATCGACCTCGCAAACGCTCCCAAGGCAGCTATCGCCTCGGGCTCCGATGATGAGGAAGAGGAGGACATCTAATGGCAGAGAAGAAGAAACTCTCTAAGAAAACGCTTGCCAAGTCGTTCCGCAACTGGTCCTATGGCAACCTGACTTGCTTCTCGCAGGAGCACATGCAGACCTTCGGTTACCTGTGCGCCATGCTTCCGATCGTCGAGGAGCTCTACGACACGCCCGAGGAGCAGAAGCAGGCCCTCCAGACCTACTCCGCGTTCTTCAACACCGAGCCGCAGATCGGCACCATGATTGTCGGCGTCACCGCCGGCCTCGAGGAGGCTCGCGCAAACGGCGAGGCCATCGACGACGACGCCATCAACGGCATCCGCGCCGGCCTCATGGGCCCGCTCGCCGGCCTTGGCGACTCGCTGATCGTCGGTACCCTGATCCCGATCCTGCTCGGTATCGCCCTCGGTCTCTCGACCGGCGGCTCTCCGCTCGGTGCCATCTTCTATATTGTCGTGTGGAACCTGCTCATGTTCCTTGGCATGCGCTTTGCCTACAACCAGGGCTATGAGCTCGGCGGCAAGGCGGTCGAGGCCCTCGTCGGCCCCAAGGCCAAGGCTCTGCGTGATTCCATCGTGATGGTCGGTACCATGGTCATCGGTGCAGTCGGTGCTACCTGGGTCTCCATCACCTGCAGCCCCAATCTGGTGCTGCCCGGCGGCGGTAAGTTCCAGGACACGCTCGACGGAATCTATCCGCACCTGCTGCCCATGGTCTTCATCATCTTCTGCTGGTACATGATGACCAAGAAGAAGGTCAACCCCATCGTTATGATGCTGATTCTCGTCGTGATCGCATTTGTGGGCGTTCTCATTGGCTTCTTCGATCCGGCGCTGAGCTACTAGTCATCATCCTTTGACCCCCTGCAAGGCCGTGCGGCCTCAACCGCACGGCCTTCTGATTTTACGCCGCCCTTCAAGGGCAATATGGCCAGCGACCTCCATCGCCTACACGACACCCGCTATATTGCTCTTGAAAGATGACGTATTCGATAAACGATGCACTTGCGCATGATGCACACTTTGCACGAGGAGGACCATATGCACGAGAAACATGGACACGACCTTTCGCGCGACGACTTGATTCGCGAGGCAAAGATGCAGACCGATGCTATTCAGCGGCTCAATGTTTGGCTGCGCCTGGGCTATTCGCTCGTGGCGATTGGCTTTTTGATGGGGATGTGGGGTATGCAGGGCGGCCCCGGCTGGGGTGTCCCCGTGGGCATCGTGTGCCTGGTGGTGGGCACTCCGCTTTCGATCGTGCTTAAGGTCGGCACGACCAACGCCAAAAAGAATGTCGAGCGCATGCTCGAGGCCGCTGGTGTCGACGTTGAGGAGCTTATGCGACGCAAGAAGGACGAGCAATAGACTTCCGCGTTGGGGTATCATAAATAATTGTTGCGAATGTTAACTAATGTACGGCAAATGACGGTTTTATGGCCCTTCTAGAGTTGCAAAGGACAATATCCCCAGTGGATTACGATGACGTCGCTCGAAAACTGATTGTGTACTCACGTTCCCTTGCCAAGGGATCCTTGAGTGCTGCCGGCGGCGCCAGTGTGGGCGAGGCACCGGTTTTACAGTATCTATCGGGTATTGACGGTGATGTTATTCCCTCCGAGATTGCCAAGAAGCTGAAATTCTCCCGTGCGCGCATGTCGCATATCTTGGATTCACTCGAGAGCAAGGGTTACGTTCAGCGCAGGACCGATCCAAACGATCGTCGGCGTGTGCTGGTGAGCATTACCGAGGAAGGCCGTGATTTCGCGGTGAAAAAAAATGCCGAGAGTGTGGCATCGCTCTCGAAGCAGCTCTCAGCGCTCGGCGAACACGATGCTCAGGAGCTCGTGCGCATCCTGAATAAAGCCTACAGCCTTACCTATGATGCCGACGACTACCTGGACAATCTATAAGGATGAAGGCAGACATTTAGGTGCATCTTGAAATGCACCCGGGACAGTTGTGCCCATTGACTACCGTCAGCATCTCATTCCAAACCAAATCAGCCAACGTACGGCATAGCAATCTCCGGTAGGTCGCAGGGCGGCGGTCGAGCTTTTCTCTCGGGAAACTTCGCGAAGCCCAGTTCCCGAGGGAAAGGTATGGTCTGTGTAATACCAGATAAACAGTACATTTTTGCTAGATTGGTATTTGACTGAAGAACCAATTGGTATGGCTTATTAAGCCCACCTTGCCGTTGACGCTCATTTTACTGCCGCTGGTGGACTTCCGAACTTGGTTGCGCAAGTGCTCCCATATATTGATATGACCTAGTAGGTGGCTATCTGGTTACTACCAGTTGGCCCCTTGGTAACGGGTGGCCCCATTGTGCGGAATGTACCGAACATCCCCGTTTGATACGTTTTCCCATGCTGCCGGGGGGGCGTCCTCGGCACCTCAGCATCTCGGAAGAAAGGAGACCAGGTGCGCAGGAATTCCATTTTTACGAAACGGTGGGTGAAGGGAAGCGCGGTCCTCGTTGCCACTGCAGCGACGCTCGTGTTTGCCAACCCCCAACAGGCGATTGCCACGCCACTCAAGGGCGTCGACTCAGCGACCGTGTCCCAGTCTGCCTCGAATGTCGTCGACATCGATTTCGCTGACGGCATCAAGGGCCGTATTACGTTCCTCGAGGACGGTATTTTCCGTTATAACGTCGACCCCAAGGGTGAGTTTTCCGATTACGCCACACCGCGCAGTAAGTCCCACACGGCTAAAATCCAGGCTCAGCCCGATACCTCGGACACCTACAGCAAGCCGAGTGCGACGGTTGCCGACAAGGGCGACACTATCGAGATCACCGGCGGAAAGGCGACCGTGATCCTGGACAAGGCGACCGGCAAGATGAGTATCAAGTCAGGCGACCGTGTCGTGGTTTCCGAGTCCGCGTCCCTCGACCTTGATAAGAAGGGTACCGTCCAGACGCTCGCCAAGGAGAAGTCCGAGAACTTCTTTGGCGGCGGCACCCAGAACGGACGCTTCCTGCACACCAACCAGACCATCGCCATCTCCAACACGAACAACTGGACCGATGGCGGCGTTGCCTCGCCCAACCCGTTTTATTGGACGAGTGACGGCTACGGCGTACTCCGAAACACGTTTGCAGAGGGTTCCTACGACTTCGGTTCCACGGACTCATCGACGGTCACGACTTTGCACAGCGAGAATGAGTTTGATGCCTACTACTTCGTGGCGACCAACGAGGGCGCTTCGAACGTGGCAACCGAGATGCTGCAGGACTACTACAAGGTGACCGGTAACCCGGTACTGCTGCCCGAGTACGGGTTCTACCTTGGTCATCTTAATGCCTATAACCGTGATGGCTGGTCAACGACCTCGGGTCAAAAGAAGTGGGAGACCAAGGGCAGCAAGTCCTCGAGCGAGAAGGGCGACGTTAAGTACGAGTCTGGCATGTCGACGGGCTACAAGCTCGACGGCACACTTGCGGCCGAGACGCTCAACGGTGAGGGCCCTACGGTTGATACCGAGAACATGAAAGCGACCGATTTCGACCGCCAGTTCTCTGCTCGTCAGGTTATCGATGACTACGAGGACAACGACATGCCGCTCGGCTGGTTCCTGCCGAACGACGGTTACGGCGCCGGCTATGGCCAGAACGGTTACTACAAGACCGGCGGCGTCAACTCCGACGGAGCGAGCTCGGCCGACCGTCTTAACGCTGTGCGTGCCAATGTCGACAACCTTAAGAAGTTCACCGAGTATGCCAACTCCAAGGGTGTGAGCACGGGCTTGTGGACCCAGTCCAACCTTGAGCCCGACAGCAACCCTGAGACCCCGTGGCATCTGCTTCGCGACTTCGACGCCGAGGTCAAGACGGGAGGCATCACTACCCTTAAGACCGACGTTGCCTGGGTTGGATCTGGCTACTCCTTTGGTCTTAATGGCATCAAGACAGCTTATGACACGGTGACGACCGGCGCTAACAAGCGCCCCAACATCATCACGCTCGATGGTTGGGCCGGCACGCAGCGCTTTGGTGGCATTTGGACCGGCGACCAGTATGGCGGTAACTGGGAGTACATTCGCTTCCATATCCCCACGTATATCGGTCAGAGTCTTTCGGGCAACCCCAACATCGGCTCCGACATGGATGGCATCTTTGGCGGCGACCCCATCATCTCTGCGCGTGACTACCAGTGGAAGACGTTCACGCCCTCTATGCTTGACATGGACGGTTGGGGCACCTACCGTAAATCGCCCATGACGCACGGCGATCCCTACACAGGCATCTCGCGCTTCTACCTCAAGCTCAAGGCGCAGCTCATGCCCTATATCTACACGAGCGCGGCCTCGGCGGCCAACATCGACACGGGTAACGGCGATGCCGGCCTGCCCATGATCCGCGCCATGCTGCTTTCCGACAACTCCGAGTACGCCGCAAGCACTTCGACGCAGTACCAGTATATGTTCGGTGAGAACTTCCTAGTGGCACCGGTGTATCAGGATACCCAGGCAGACGAGAACGGCAACGACATTCGCAATGGGATTTACCTCCCCAACTACGGCACCGACGAGAATCCCACCATCTGGATCGATTACTTCTCGGGTAAGCAGTATCGCGGCGGCCAGGTTCTCAACAACTACGAGGCTCCGCTTTGGAAGCTGCCGCTGTTTGTGAAGGCCAACGCTATCGTGCCGATGTACGCCGAGAACAACAACCCCGAGGCCGTGAGCGACACCAACACCAAGGGTACCGACCGCAGCCAGCGTATCGTCGAGTTCTTCGCCACCGAGGGCGACGGCACCTTTACGCAGTACGAGGACGACGGCTCCTCCATCGAGAACAACACGACTGAGGACGATTCCTACGGCACGATCGACAATATCTCCTACGGTGAGCATGTGAGCACCGTCTACAGCTCCAAGGCCGCAGGCGGCACCGCGACCTTTACCGCCGAGGCCTCGCAGGGCGGCTACAACGGCTACGACTCCAACCGCACCACGACCTTCGTGGCCAATGTGTCCGCCAAGCCCACGAGCGTTGTCGCCAAGAACGGCGGATCCGCACTCAACGTGGTTGAGGTCGACTCGCAGGAGACCTTTGACGCCGCGACCCCCGAGGCCGGCCAGGCGGTCTACTTCTACAGCGAGACCCCCAACCTCAACCACTACGGCAGCGATGCGGACGGCACCGAGGCCGAGCAGGGCGAGAGCTTCAACAACACCAAGATCACCACGAACCCCAAGGTCTACGTCAAGTTCGCGAAGACCGATGTTGCTGCAGCGGCGCAGACGCTTGAGCTGGGCGGTTTCGTGAACGCCGACGCCACGCTCACAGCCGATCGCCTCAACGAGAACCTCTCCGCACCCACGAACCTTGCTGCCCCCGAGGACGCCACGACCCCAACGAGCATCAAGCTCACCTGGGGAAAGGTCGATGGTGCTACCTCCTACGACCTTAAGGTCGACGGCACTGTGTTTGCCGTGGGTGATGCGGCCGAGTTCACGCACACCGACCTCGCCTACAATAGCAAGCACACCTACCAGATTCGTTCGCGCAACGCCGAAGGTTACTCCGCCTGGAGCGATGTGCTCGAGGCGAACTCCGCACTCGATCCGTGGCGGAACGTCCCCGACGCCGAGGAAATCACCTGGGAGGGCTCACTTTACGGCAGCCATAAGGCCGAGCTCGCCTTCGACCATGAGTTCCAGTCGGGCGACGGTGGTTTCCACTCCGGTGGCAACGATCTGGGCAAGGCGCTTACCGTTGACTATGGACGCGCTTACAAGCTCGATAAGCTCGAGTACTATCCGCGCGATGACGCCGGCAACGGCACCGTGACCAAGATGCGTGTTGAGACGAGTCTCGATGGCGTCCACTGGACGAGCCAGGAGGTCGATTGGGCACGTTCCGCTGATTGTAAGACGGTAGCGTTTGACGGCACCGTGGCCGCCCGTTACGTGCGCATGACACCGCTCGCCTCGGTCGGCAATTTCTTCTCCGCGTCCGAGATTGCCATCTACAAGACCGACGGCACGGATGGCTTCGCCGTGGGCTCCAACCTCAACAAGGCCACGATCTCCGACGGAGACTACTCCAACATGAAGAACTATCTGGGCCTCGAGAATCGCGAGCCCGATACCCCGACGTTCGGTTCGCAGATCCGCGACCACTTCGCCGACCTCAACGATAACGGCGTTTACGACGTCTACGATTACTCGTTCACCATGGCGGGTCTTGACGGCGGCACTAAACAAAAGGGCAAGGTCGCAGGTTCGCTCGCGGTGATTCCGAGCAAGACCGAGGTCGAGGCCGGTGATGAGATCACCGTTGATGTCTATGCGGCCGACGCCAAGAACGTCAACGCCCTGGGCGCCCTCGTCAACTTCAAGAGCGACCAGTTCGAGTTTGTGTCCGAGAGCATCGCGCAGGACGGCTCGACTGCCGGCATGGAGAACCTGTCTCGCGAGAAGGTCCAGTTCGTGGACGGAACGCAGACTATCAATCTCGCCTTTGCCAACCGCGGCGATGGCAAGCTCTACAACGGTACTGGCGCGGTGGCGAGTTTCAAGCTCAAGGCCAAGACCGCCGGAAAGGTCGAACTGCCCTCGACATCTTGGCTTATCGGCCCGGCATGCGACGCACTTGAGTTTGCGAGCGACGGCACGGTGACGATGCCGGACGTTCCTCAGCCAACGGTCGCCGAGTACGCCCAGGATGCCTTCAACATCACGATGACCAACGATGAGCTCACGACCGACGACGGGACCAACGTCGAGAAACTTATCCAGCAGAAGAGCTATAACGCGCTGTTCGATAATAACGAGGGCGACAACGGCTTTGAGTTCCTGTGGAACTGGAGTGGCAACTGGGACAGCGAGGGTAAGCTACCGAGTTACGTGAAGCTTCCCACCACGATGACATTCGCATTTAAGACGCCGTCGAAACTCGATAGCGTCGAGGTCGTTAACCGCAACGGCGGCAACGGAACCGTACAGAAGATCAAGGCCGTCGTGACGTTCGAGGATGGCTCGATCCAAGAGTTCGCGGGCGGGGAGTACGATTCCTTCCTGGCTCGCTACGCCTTTGACCTCTCTGCCGAGAACAAGGGCAAGAAGGCGACCAAGGTCGAGGTCACGCCGCTTGAGGCATCGGGTGACCAGATGCTCACACTGCGTGAGGTCAACTTCAACTACACGCAGGGTGTCGAGGCCATCGAGGGTGTCGAGCTAGGCAAGAACCAGACCGAGTTCTTTGAAGGCGACATTACGCCCGTCGACGCCAAGGCTACGCCTGAGAGCGCTGGCTACCCCTATGTGACGGTCGAGAGCTCCGACCCCTCTGTGGTAAGCGTCTCCGCTGTTCAGGCTGGCGATAGCGTGAGCTACTACCTGCGTGCCAACAAGGCCGGCAAGGCAAAGATCACGGTGGCGTCGGTACTCGACCCCTCCAAGACCGCATCCTATGAGGTCGAGGTCAAGGCTGGTGTCGATACCTCTGCGCTCGTGGCAGCGCTTTCCAAGGCCGCGGGCTACAGCGAGTCCGTCTACACCAAGGATTCCTATGCAGCTCTCACCACTGCGGTCGAGGCGGCTCGGAAGCTCCTCGACAGCGGCCAGGGCAGCTATAGCAAGAAGGATGTCGCAGACGCCACTGCCAAGATCGAGAAGGCAATCGACGGCCTCAAGATGCGCCCTGTCGATGAGAAGATCCTCATCAACACGCCCGAGAACCGCAAGAACGTCAAGGTGGCCGACTTCTCGAGTGAGGCCGACTACGAGGGCAGCAACGCCGTCAACGCTCTCGACGGCGACGAGCGGACGCTTTGGCACAGCGACTGGGCCCATGGGACCGGTATGCCCCAGTATCTGAGTGTCGACCTGGGCCGCGACTACGATCTCACCGACGTTACATTCCTGCCGCGCCAGGACGGCGGCACTAACGGCGATATCTTCGAGGCCGAGATACTGGTCTCCGACACTGCCGACGGTTATGAGATGGGCACCGCCGCGTCGATGGGTACGTTCGCCTTCGACAACGACGGCCGCGTGCTCACCGACCGTGGCGACTGGAAGCAGATGAGCTTTGGCGCCGCGCGCGGTCGCTACGTGACCGTCAAGGTGATTCACGCCGGCGGTGGCGACGTTGATGCCTACTGCAGCATGGCGGAGCTCAAGTTCTACGGTACGGCCGTCCCCGATCCGGTGGCGAAGGATGATCTCGCTACCGCGATCGAAAAGGTTGATGCCGAGGTTGCTGCCGGCGACCTCAAGGCCGGTGACTACACCGAGGCCTCCTGGACGGCGCTCGAGAACGCCCTGGCGAGCGCCCGCGCCATCTTGAGTGACGAGAACGCCACGCAGGACGAGGTCGACCAGGCGCTCAGGGCGCTCGAGAGCGCCCGCGGCGCGCTCGAGAAGACCCCGGTGGCCCCGGTCGAGAATCCGACTAAGAAGCAGCTCAAGGCTCTGGTCAAGCAGGCGAAGGAGACTGACACCAGGGGCAAGACGGCCGAGTCTGTCAAGGCCCTGACGGATGCCATTACCTACGCCGAGGACGTCTTGGGTGATGAGGATGCTTCCGACACCCAGATCCAGGCGGCCTATGGCCAGCTCAAGCTGGCCATTGAGAGCCTCAAGGATGCCGATTCCGGCAACCAGGGCGGCTCGGGCAACCAGGGTTCCGGCAATGGCTCGAACGGCGGCAACCAGGCGGGCAAGCCCGCAGGCGACAAGGCCCAGGGCAGCAAGAAGAACGGTTCGGCGATTCCCAATACCGGAGACCAGACGGCGGCGACCGTCGCGACCGTCGGTGGTCTTGGCGCCATCATCGCCGCGATCGGCGCTTTCTTCCATCGTCGCAGCAAGGCTAAGTAGCCCCAGCAACAGCTAAGCAAGCGTGCCCGCCGCCCCACCCAAGGACGGTGGGCACGCTTTTTGAATGTAGGCAGAAAGCTCCGACCCTTCGGCCCTAATCTCGCAAAGCGTTCCGTCTCCCGCCGAACACATCAGCATCGGCGGCTATACTTGATTTATTTGCAGTTAAGGGTCGCGGATCCGCCGCGTCGCCGCTCTCAACAGGAGGTCTTTGTTTATGGCAGATCAAAAGCCGGTTGTCGGGATCATCATGGGTTCCAAGTCCGATCTGGGCGTTATGGAAGGTTGCACCGCCGAGCTCGAGGCGCTGGGCGTGCCCTATGAGCTTGTCATTGCGAGCGCACACCGCACACCGGCGAAGGTCCACGAGTGGGCTTCGACTGCCGCCGATCGCGGTATCAAAGTGATTATCGCCGCTGCCGGCAAGGCCGCCCACTTGGGTGGTGTCGTGGCTGCCTTTACGCCGCTGCCGGTTATCGGCGTGCCTATGAAGACGAGTGACCTGGGCGGCATGGATTCGCTGCTGTCGATGGTGCAGATGCCTTCGGGCGTGCCCGTGGCCTGCGTTGCCATCAACGGCGCCAAGAACGCCGCCATCTATGCCACACAGATTCTGGGTGCTTGCGACCCCGAGTACCGCAAGGTTATCGAGAAGATGAAGCAGGAGATGGCTGACGCCTAAGCGTTCCGCCGTTTCACCGCAGTATAAGGAGAGCCATGTCCGATTATCAGGGAAAACGATTCAAGGCTTCTCAGATTCCCGATCCGTCGAAGCCGGGTGCTGCCCGTGCGGCACAGCAGGGTCGGACATCCTCTCCTCAGCAGCCGCGCGCGCCGCGCCCCGTGACACCGGCGACGCATCGTCGACAGGACGCGCCGGCCGCATATCGTCCTTCGTCTTATAGCTCCGCTAAGAAGCCGCCCCGGTCTTCATCGCATGCCGCGCCGTCGGATTGCACCGAGCCGCCGCGCAAAAAGCGCCGCTCCATTATTCCCATTCTGCTCATCATCATCGGTATCGGTCTGATTGTCGCCGCCGCCGCTATTTTTATTAATGCCCAGATTGGCTATAAGCAGGCGAGCGATTCGTATCAGAAAATCGAGAAGCAATATGTAAGCGATAAGGACGCCAGCGGCGTGCCGATTATCGACTTTGATGCGCTTGCTCAGACGAACCCCGAGATTGTGGGTTGGATTTACGTGCCGGGAACCAACATCAACTATCCCGTGGTGCAGACCAACAACAACTCCAAATACCTCAACACGCTGTTCGACGGAACGGCTAACGCGTCCGGTGCTATTTTCCTGGATAGCGATGACACCGCGCCGGGAATGGTCGACCAGCAGACCACGATCTACGGCCACCATATGAACGATGGGTCGATGTTCAACGTGATTTCGGACACCACTGATCAGGCGACGTTCGATAGCATCGAGTTTGTGTATTACATCACACGGGATGCTACGTATAAGCTGCGACCACTGGCGACCAAAGTTGTCGAGGACACGTATGCCAAGGCGCGCACGCCCAATTTTGAGGGCGATGACGGGCTCAAGAACTACCTGTCCGAGATGTTCGACGGTGCCTCTGCCGTGGCGAGTGATGCCACCGATCGTGCCGCTTCGGCAACCAAGGTTGTAACGCTCGTGACCTGTCGTTCGCTGTCGCTGAGCAACACACGCGCCGTCATGGTGCTCACGCCGGTCGAGGAATAAGTTGTTCGAGAGTAGCTAAAAAGGCCCCGTCCCAAATTGGCTACTCGACGACGGTAAGGGAGAAATGATGCTCGAGAGTGGCAAATTGATGCCTTCGATTGATGCTTGGCTGCGCGAGGCCAAGGCCGATGCTTCGGCGGCAGGCTGTGGGATGTATCTGACGCATAACGGTGTGGTGCGCGCGACGCCCAAGGCCGAGGTGCGCGGAGTCGAGACCGATGGCGTGGCGCCAGGCCACAGGGTGGGCGGCATGGTCTTTGACTACGACGCCGAAAAGGTACGGTCTGCTATCGAGGCCACGCGCGCGATGCCGGGTATCGGCTATGTGCGCGTGTGGCTGGCAAGCGGCGAGCTTACCGTAGGTGACGACATCATGCTCGTGCTTATCGGCGGGGACATTCGCCCACACGTGGTCGATGCACTGCAGGCGCTCGTTGGCACCATCAAGAACGAATGCGTGAGTGAGGTCGAGCGCGAGGCATAGAGGATTGCGTCGATAGAAGGATCGTTTATAAAAATGCCCACCGGTACATGTGATACCGGCGGGCATTTTGCGTTTTGGGCGCGGTGAGCGCTATACGCGCGTCGCATCCTTGGGGCTCATGGTCATGCTCTGGAAGCGGTTTTCCATGTACTCGTTATCGAAGTGCTCTCCGTAGAACTGTGCGACGGGAATGTCCGGCTCCGTGCCGTTAACGCGCTGGTACCAGTAGTCGAGCGACTGCAGCGTCATGACGCCGTCGACCAGCATGATAACGGTAAAGATGACGGTGGCCGAGTAGCGGCTCTTCCAGGGGATCTTGTTGATAAGCTTAAGCAGCCTCGGCAGCAGCAGCTTGATCCAGATGAGGCCGCCCAGGCCCCACAGGCAGGCGAAGCCCGTGCAGGTGCGTCCGCCCGTGAGGACCACGAGCGGATCGGGCAAACCGAACAGCGTTATGTGCGAGTAGCTCCACGAGACCACGCCAAACGCGGTCTGCATAAACCAGCCCACGAACACCTCAAAGCTGGCGCCGAGCAGGGCGCTCACCAGGAAAATGATGATGGGGTTCTTTTTGTAGAAGCGGTTAAGCACCATGGTCATGAGCACGGCGCCAAATCCGTAGATGGGGCTGAAGGGGCCAAACAGCATGCCGGCGCGGTTCTGATAGACGCCCGGGTCGTCGACTGTCATGTGCCAGATGTCCTCGGCGATCAGGCCGAGTATGCAGCAGACAAAGAACACCCAGAACAGGTTGAAGTAGTTGAGCTTGATGTAGCCCTCGCCGGTTTCATCGCGGCCGAGCATGCCCTCGGCGGCGGCGTCGCGGTCGAGCATCTCCTGCAGGCGGCGCTGCAGTTCGCGCTCCTGACGAAGCGTGGGGTCGACGGTTGCCGAAAGTGCAACGAGGATGCCGAGCTGGATCGCGGGACGCAGCAGGAAGGGCCCGATGCCCTGGAGCATCACGTCGACCAAAAGCTCGACGACGGTGAATGCAATAAGGATGTAGGACAGGCGGGCGGCGTTGCGGCGCTGGTTTTTGATAAGGTCCAGGCCAAAGATGATTAGGATGACGGCACTTGCCGCAGAGAGCATGATGCCGGCGACGATAAGGCCGACTGCGACGAGCGTGTTGTCGCCGAGCTTTTCGGTGGCGTTGCCGTTAACAAGTGCCGTGATGACCTGCCACATAAAGGCAGCGACCGACGGGAGCGTGCCCACGCCGGAAAGGATGCACAGGACGGCGTACACCTTAATGATGAGGGGAATCTTCTTGACCTCTGTGGCGCTGGGGACGCTGGGGTCGAGTTCGTTTCGATCCATACAGAACCTTTCTCGCTTTGTTGTAGGTTATAAGGATACGCCGCCGACCTGCCAAAAGACAGGACGAACGTCCCAATTGCAACTTTGTAATCCCCAACGGTGGACGCGGCGGCCATCTGGGGGGCGCGGGCGCTTGCACTGGACAGACCGATAAAATGTTTGGCAACAAAACTGATTATTAGCTCGGTGGGCTTTTAAAAAGCGCTGTTCATGCGCGGGAGTGCTTGTCTTGCCGTGCGTATAATAGGGCAGGTAACGCCAAAAATACGAGGCTCTGAGGGGATACCATGTCTCAAGAAACCATCCGCGCGGCCGAGCGTGCCGCGGGACAGGTGAACACCATGTCGACGTATGATCCGGACTCCGACCAGCTGCATGAGGAATGTGGCATTTTCGGCGTATGGGCGCCCGATCGCGACGTGGCTCGACTGACGTACTTTGGCCTGCGTGCGCTGCAGCACCGTGGCCAGGAATCGGCTGGAATCGCCGTGGGTGACGGCGGCACGGTTATGGTCCGCAAAGATCTGGGCCTGCTCGACCGCGTGTTCTCCAACGCCGACCTGTCGACGCTCTCCGGCCAGCTGGCCGTGGGTCATGTGCGCTACGGCACTGCCGGCGCCAAGAGCTGGGAAGCCTCTCAGCCGCACCTCTCTACCATCAATAGCGTCATTATCGCGCTCGCGCACAACGGCACCCTCGTCAACACCGACGAGCTGCGCCGTCAGCTGATCGAGCTGGGCGTGCCGTTCCTCTCCAATTCGGATTCCGAGGTCGCGACCAAGCTTATCGGCTACTTCACCCAGCGTACGGGCCACCTGCGCGAGGGTATTCGCAAGACCATGGAGCTCGTGCGCGGCGGCTACGCCATGACGCTCATCAACGAGCAGGCGCTCTACGCATTCCGCGATCCACACGGCATTCGCCCGCTCGTGCTGGGCAAGCTGGTGGACGAGGGTCTGGACCAGGCCGATGCCGCAGCCGTTTCGCAGCTGCCGTCGCAGGACGGCGCCGCGACGGTCGACTCCGCCGTCCGTGTCACGCGCGCCGGCGGCTGGGTCGTTGCTTCCGAGACCTGCGCACTCGACATCGTGGGTGCCGAGTACGTCCGTGACGTCCGTCCCGGCGAGATCTTGCGCATCAGCGCCGAGGGTCTGGTATCCGAGCAGGGCGTGCCTGCAGCCGAAGAGCCCGCCAACTGCATCTTTGAGCAGGTCTACTTTGCCCGCCCCGACTCCATCATGAACGGCAAGAGCGTCTATGCCTGCCGTTACGACATGGGTCGTCAGCTGGCACATGAGGAGCCTGTCGAGGCCGACCTGGTCATCGGCGTGCCCGACTCCGGCCTGCCGCCTGCGGAGGGGTATTCGCACGAGAGCGGTATTCCCTTTGGCGAGGGCCTTATCAAGAACCGCTACGTGGGCCGTACGTTTATCGAGCCTACGCAGGAGTTGCGCGCCATGGGCGTGCGTATGAAACTCAACCCGCTGCGCGACAACATCGAGGGCAAGCGCCTGGTCGTCATCGACGACTCCATCGTGCGCGGCACCACCATGGTGCAGCTCGTCAAGATGCTGCGCAACGCCGGCGCCAAGGAGATTCATATCCGCATCAACTCGCCCGAGGTCATCTGGCCGTGCTTCTACGGTATCGATACCGACGTGCAGTCGCAGCTTATCAGCGCCAACAAGACGGTCGACGAGATTTGCGAGTATATCGGCGCCGATTCGCTGGCCTTCCTTTCGGTCGAGGGCCTGCTTAAGGTCATGCCCAAGGGCGGTTACTGCGATGCGTGCTTTACCGGCCGCTACCCCGTGGCGATTCCCGAGAGCTTTGGCCGCGACAAGTTTATGGAGGGCTTTAAGCCCCGCAACCTGGACAAGCCGCTGCACTTTGACGACGACGCCGTGATCGAGAAATACGACGACCGCAGCTGGGAAGAGGAGCACGGCGAGGCATAAAACCTGCCATATGGGGACAGGTTTATTTTGGTAGGTTTTACCTGCTGTTTTGTTGATATGACGGCGCGTGCTGTTATGGCGCGCGCCGAAATGAACGCAACTATGAGCACCGTTTGGCGCCCGTGCGGCGCCACGGTAGTGGGAGAGGAAGGCTCAGATGAGCGACAGCAAGCATGTGACGTACGAGGACGCCGGCGTCGACACCGCCGAGGGCGGCCGCGCCGTCGACGCGATTAAGCAGATGGTCAAGGACACTAACCGTTCCGAGGTTATCGGTGGCATCGGTGGCTTTGGCGGCCTGTTCTCGGCCGCTGCGCTCAAGGATATGGAAGACCCGATCCTGATTAGCGGTACCGACGGCGTGGGCACCAAGCTCGTGCTCGCCCAGATCATGGACCGTCACGAGACGGTTGGCCAGGACCTGGTCGCTATGTGCGTCAACGATATTCTGGCTTCGGGCGCCGAGCCGCTGTTCTTCCTGGACTACGTTGCCATCGGTCACATCGAGGCCGAGCACATGGCAAAGATTATCAAGGGTGTGGCCGACGGCTGCAAGCTCGCGGGCTGCGCGCTCGTGGGCGGTGAGATGGCCGAGCACCCGGGCGTCATGGCTCCTGCCGACTACGACCTTGCCGGATTTACCGTGGGCGTCGTCGACCGTCCCAAGATGCTCGACCCCGCAAACGTCCGCCCGGGCGATGTGATCCTGGGCCTGCCTTCCACCGGCGTGCACTCCAACGGCTACTCGCTCGTGCGTAAGGTCATTGGCGTCGACGGCGTTAAGCCGGGCACGCCCGAGGCCGTCGCTAAGGCCGAGGAGCTGAGCCGTCCGCTCGAGGAGCTCGGCGGTGCATCGCTGGCAGACGCTCTGTTGGCCCCCACGCGCATCTACGTCAAGCCGATCCTGGAGCTGCTGCGCGGCGGCGCCAACGTGCACGCCATCGCCCACATCACTGGCGGCGGTATTACCGAGAACCTCAACCGTGCGCTCGCCGATGACGTCGACGCCGTGGTCACCCGCAACGGTGCCGAGATGGGTTGGGACGTTCCGCCCGTCATCACCTACGTGTCGCGCCAGGCCGAGCTCGCGCCCAACGAGGCATGCAAGACCTTCAACATGGGCGTTGGCCTGTGCCTGATCGTCGCCCCCGAGGACGAGGCCGCGGTGACCGAGGCCCTGGTCGCGCTGGGCGAGAAGCCGTTCCGCGTGGGCGAGTGCGTTGAGGGTTCCGGTAAGGTCGTGTACTCCGATGAGCGCTAACGAGCAGATGGCTGCCGCCGAGGGCCTGGGCTTTGTGCCCTATACCCGTCCGACCGGCACCGATACGGCCGAGCCGCTCAAGATCGGTGTACTCATCAGCGGTTCGGGTACCAACTTGCAGGCGCTGATCGATCTGATCGCCGCCGGCAAGCTCAACGCTTCGATTGAGCTTGTGGTGTCGAGCCGTCCCTCGGCTAAGGGTCTGCAGCGCGCTGAGCGCGCGGGCATCCAGACGCTCGCGCTGTCCAAGGATGTCTACGCCGACCCCATCGCCGCTGACGAGATCATCGCGCACGAGCTTCTCGAGCGCGGCTGCGAGTATGTGGTCATGGCCGGCTACATGCGCATGGTGCACACTCCTTTGCTGGCGGCGTTTCCCAACCGCGTGGTCAATCTGCATCCGGCGCTGCTGCCGAGCTTTACCGGTGCGCATGCGATTGACGATGCCTTTGCGCGCGGCGTCAAGGTAACTGGCGTGACCGTGCATTTTGCCAACGAGATCTACGACAACGGCCCCATCATCGCCCAGCGTGCGCTGGCTGTTGAGGAGGGCTGGGATGTCGACACGCTCGAGGAGCACATCCACGCGATTGAGCATGTGCTGTATCCCGAGGTCGTGCAAATGCTTGCCGACGGCCGCGTTCACGTGCTGGAGAGCGGCAAGGTCGCAATTGATCCGGCACGCTAGTCGTGTGTAAGAGGGCTCATTGAGCGTTCTTTGGGACGTAAGCGATCTAGAAAATCTGATAGGGCCCTGTCCGTGCGCGGGCGGGGCCCTTTTGTGTGGTCTACTCTGTTTGCTATACTGCTAGCAAGTAGAGAGGAGCCGCTATGGGTACAGCAACGGTGCAGCTCAACACACGAATCGACCCTATGCTCAAGGCCGGTGGCGATGCGGTCCTGACTCGTAATGGGCTGGGGCCGAGTGACGCCATTCGTGCGCTTTGGACCTATCTTGCCGAGCATCAAACGTTGCCGGGATTTATGGTGACGGATAAGTGCGAGACGCCCCGTGCGAAGAGTCTTGCCGAACAGGGGTGTGGTCTGGCTTTTTCCTCATTGGGGTTGAGCTTCTCAGATTTTGCGCCAGGCGAATCATCGGCGGACAACTGGGATGCCGTACGCGATGATATGTATGACGCGATGATTGCCGACATAGAGGCGAATTGCCGATGATTGAGGCAAAGCGGCTCTTGGTGGACACGAATGTTTGGCTTGATTACTACCTGCAAGAGGGCGCATTCGACAACGTGAGAAGATTGGTTGAACTGGCCGAAGCGGGAAAGATCGACCTTCTGTACGCGCCAACGACGGCAAAGGACGTGTTCTACATCTTGCCTCGGCGTCTAGCTCGACGGAATGTGAATGGGATTAATGCTTCGTTCGGTCCGGCTGCATGGGCATGCGTCGAGCATATGATGCAGGTGGCAACGGCTTCCCCGCTTTCGATGGCGGAGTGCGAGATGGCGCGCATGCTTGGCAAGCGCATGCCGGACCTCGAGGACAATCTCATTATCGCCTCGGGCGATACGGCGGATGTTGACTACGTAGTCACGAGCGACCGACGCATGTTGGAGACGATGCCCGAGGTATGCTTGACGCCCGCGCGCGCACTCGAGCTCATCGGGATCCTCGGCTGACCTTGCATACCCCGTTTCGCTATCATATTGAGCATTGTGGCCCTCATGCAACTTTGGAGGACGGTATGGCGGATAACGAAGCACTGTTTACGCCTGAGCTGGTGTTTTTTGATTGGGAGTGCGCGACGCCCGCCGAGGTGTTTGCGCGACTCGAAGGCGAACTTGCCCCACGCGGCTACATCTGCACCGGTTGGCTCGACGCCGTCCGCACGCGCGAGGATGCCTATCCCACGGGCCTTGCCATGCCGGCGGCCAACATCGCCATCCCACACACCGACCCGGGGTTTGTGGCCAAGCCCTATATCGCGGTGGTAAAGCCCGCCGCGCCCGTGACGTTCAATGCTATGGCCGGCATGGGTGCCCCCGTGCCGGCGCAGATCGTCATCAATTTGGGTATTGCCGAGCCGGGCGGCCAGGTCGAGGCCCTGCAAGCGCTCATGAATATCTTTATGGACGCGGACGTCGCAGCCGATGTGCTCGGCCAGACCACGCCCCAAGGCATGGTCGACGCCATCCGCCGCCACTTTTAAAGCCGGCACTTGGGGACTGTCCCTAACTGCCGGCAGAAAAGGAACGTCCCCAAGTGCCAGGGTTGCCCCTTTGTCGCGGGGGCTGCGTTGTGACACAATGGCGTTTGTTCGATTCGTGATGCGAAAGGCCAACTATGGCAAACAAGAAAAAGAACTCCGAGGCCGCGCCGACGCCCGAGCAGCAGGCCCACGCTGCCTCCAGCTCTCGCAAGAAGCAGCGCAAGACGTACGTGTCTAAGACCGTCAAGATCGTCCTGGTGGTCATCGGCGTGCTGGCGATGCTGCTTTCCGTCTCGGCGATGGCGTGCTCCGGCCTTATGTCGCAGGCCGAGGACACCTCGGGCTACAAGCTGACCGGCGGTGTTGCTGCAACTATCAACGGCACCAACCTCACCGAGGATACCGTGACCAAGCAGATCATGAGCATGCGCACGTCTTACGGCTACACCAAGGATGAGGATTGGGCGCAGTATCTGGTCGACAACGACCTCACGCCCAAGAAGTACCGCAAGCAACTCATCGACTCCTACACGCAGCAGATTCTGCTTCAACAGGCACAGAAGGAGAACGGCGTGACGGTGTCGGACGAGGAAGTTGAGAAAGCCTGGAAGGACGCGTGCAAGAGCGCGGGCGGCGCCAAGACCTTTAAGAAGACCCTTAAGACCTACGGCTACACCGAGGACACCTATAAGAGCTCGCTCAAGGAGAGCCTGGCGCAGCAAAAGCTCAAAGATGCCGTGGCGCCCACCAGCAAGCCCAAGGACAGCGAGATCGTCGATTACATCAACGAGAACCTGTCGAAGTACAACGATGCCCGCCGCTCGTCGAACATCCTGATCAAGGTCGATTCCGACGCATCCGACGAGGACAAGGCTGCCGCCAAGGCCAAGGCGCAGGAGTGCCTGGACAAGATCAACTCCGGCGAGCTGAGCTTTGAGGACGCCGTTGAGCAGTACTCCGAGGACACCGGTTCCAAGGAGAAGAAGGGCGATGTGGGCTGGGATAAGCTCACCACCTTCGTCGACAGCTACCAGACGGCGCTCGAGGGGCTCAACAAGGGCGATGTGAGCGACGTGGTCGAGTCGACCTATGGCTACCACATCATCAAGTGCACCGACTACTTCCATGTCGATAATCAGGTTGATGACATCAACCAGGTGCCCAAGGCCATCAAAAAGTACGTCTCCAACGTGGTGAAGACGCAGGCGGCCAGCACCGCGTACAGCGAGTGGCTGGAGCAGTACAAGAAGGATGCCGACATCACCGTCAATCCCATGCCCAAGGACATACCCTATAACGTGAGCCTGAAGGGCGTCACCAAGAGTTCGACCGACGATTCGTCGACGACTGAGTAATCATGGGGCGGTGCTCGCGCGAGTGCCGCCCACGCTATTAGAGAGGATTTGCAGATGACCAACGAAGAGCTGCAGAAGGAAATGATCGCGGCCATGAAGGCCAAGGACAAGGTTCGCCTGTCCATCATTCGCCAGGTCAAGGCCGAGGTGAAGAATATCGAGGTTAACGAGCGCCGCGATGTGACCGAGGAAGACGTCAACAGCATGATCAAGCGTCTGATCAAGCAGACGAGCGAGACGCTGGAGATGTCCATCAAGGCCGGCACCGACCAGGAGCGTACCGACAACCTGACCGAGCAGGTCAAGATTCTGGAGAGCCTGCTGCCCGCGCAGGTTTCGGGCGAGGAGCTCGAGGCCCTGATCGAGCAGGTCATCGCCGAGCTGGGTGCCACGTCCAAAAAGCAGATGGGCCAGGTCATGGGTGCACTCGGCAAGGCCACCGGCGGCAACTTCGATAAGCCGGCCGCGGCAAAGATCGTCGGCGCAAAATTGGCGTAAGTGCCGGCCGACACATAGCCGATGCTGAGGGGCGTGACCATCGCGGTCGCGCCCCTTTTTTGTTGGGCTGGGCACTCATTGGGGACAGACTTAAATGAGTACCCACGGGGGGTACTCATTTAAGTCTGTGCCCAATGAGTGGGCGGAAGGTTGCGGGTTCTTTACGGGGATGTAGCGTGGGCTGCGGAAACGTGGTTCTTTCCGTACAATAGTTCAACTCGTGTAAACGCAGGGAAGGGACATTCATGGCAGACATGATCGAGATCAAGCATCTCAACAAGTACTTTGGCGACCTGCATGTGCTCAAAGATATCAACCTCACCGTCAAGCGCGGCGAGAAGCTCGTAATGATCGGGCCTTCTGGTTCGGGTAAGTCGACGCTCATCCGTTGCGTCGATTATCTGGAGGAGCCTACGTCGGGCGAGGTCGTCATCGACGGTACGCCGCTCACCAAAAAGAATCACCTGGAGATGGCTCGCAAGTACAGCTCCATGGTGTTTCAGCAGTTCAACCTGTATCCCAACATGACGGTGCTCGGCAATCTGACGCTCGCGCCCATCAAGCTGCAAAAGAAGAGCAAGGAGGAGGCGACCGAGATCGCCATCGCCGCACTCAAGCGCGTCGGCATGGCGCATAAGGCCGGCGAGTATCCGCAGAATCTCTCGGGTGGTCAGCAGCAGCGCATCGCCATCGCCCGTGCCCTGTGTACCAAGCAGCCCATCATCCTGTTTGACGAGCCGACCTCGGCGCTCGACCCCGAGATGGTCCAGGAGGTTCTGGACGTTATGATTGAGCTTGCGCAGGAGGACATCACCATGATCTGCGTGACGCATGAGATGGGCTTTGCGCGCCAGGTGGCCGACCGCGTCATCTTTATGGAGGACGGCCGCATCCTGGAGGAGGGCACGCCCGAGCACTTCTTCGATAACCCCGAGAACCCGCGCTGCCGCGAGTTCCTGTCCAAGATTCTGCAATAGGCGCGGTGATGGACATGACGGATATGACGAGGGCGGCCGTGTCGCGCCGTCACTTTTTGCAGCTGGCGGGCGCCGGCATGCTCGCGCTGACGGGGACCGCGCTCACCGGTTGCGGCAACTCCACCAGCGGCGAGGGTTCCGACAAGGGATCCAAGCTTGCGGCCATCAAGTCGCGCGGCCATCTGAATGCCGGTGTCAAGAAAGATGTTCCCGGCTACGGCTATTACGACACCGCCAAAGGCCGCTTTGAGGGCATGGAAGTCGATTTGTGCTACCAGATCGCCGCCGCTGTCTTTGGCGTGAGCTACAAGGAAGCCCGTGCCCAGGAGCTTGTCGAGTTTACCGACGTAACGCCCAAGACACGCGGCCCGCTGATCGATAACGGCCAACTCGACGTGGTCGCGGCGACCTACACCATCACCGACGAGCGCAAGAAGAGCTGGGATTTCTCGACGCCGTACCGCACCGACTACGTGGGACTCATGGTCAAGAAGCGTTCGGGCTTTACCTCGATTGAGGACCTGGACGGCAAGGTCATCGGCGTGAGCCAGGGTGCCACCACGCAGGGCCTGATCGAGCAGATGATCAAGGACAACGGCTTTAGCTGTAAGCCCGAGTTTAGGGCCTTTAGTGGCTATCCCATCATCAAGAGTTCGCTCGACGCCGGCAATATCGACGTCTTTGCCATGGACCGCTCCACGCTGGCCGGTTACATGAACGAGACCGTTGAGCTGTTGCAGCCCGAGGTCAAGTTTGGCGAGCAGGGCTACGGCGTGGCGACCAAGAAGGGCTGCGACCTTTCGGCCGTGGTCGATCAGGTGATTTGCGATCGTCTGGCCGACGGCTGGCTCGACCAAGAGGTCAAGACCTGGGGTCTTGTATAGGCGCATCGTCCAAGGAAGGAATCAAATGCTCGAAGGATTATTTGACGCCGACCGTTGGTCGACGACATTTCAAAACATGGGGCCCTTCTGGGAGGGCTTTGGCGTGACGCTACAGGTGGTCGTTGCCGGTCTGCTGCTGTCGCTGGTGCTGGGCACGCTGCTGGGTGTGTTCTCTACCACCCGTTCGCGCGTGCTGCGCGCCATAAGCCGCGTGTACGTGGAGTTTTACCAGAACACCCCGTTGCCCGTGCAGGTGCTCTTTATGTACATGGCTGGTCCGCAGTTTTTGCAGGCCATAACCGGTGCCGACCAGCCGGTGCGCATCGCGCCGTTCGTGCTGGGCTTCTTGGGCGTGGGCCTGTATCACGCGGCCTACATCTCGGAGGTTATCCGCACCGGTATCGAGGCGGTTCCGCGCGGTCAGATGGAGGCGGCGCAGAGCCAGGGCTTCACCCGTGCGCAGGCGTACTGGTACATCGTGCTGCCCCAGACATTCAAGATCATTCTGCCGCCGCTGTGTAACCAGGCACTCAACCTAGTCAAGAACACGTCGGTGCTGGCGCTTGTGGCCGGCGGCGACCTTATGTACCGTTCAGACAACTTTGTGAGCCTGTACGGTTACCTGCAGGGATACATCGTCTGCTGCCTTATGTACTTCATCATCTGCTTTCCGCTCGCCATGCTGGTGCAGTGGCTCGAGCGCCGCTCCAAGGAGCGTCCGCGCGGCGTGAGCCTCGCCGAGCTGGGGCTCGACAACGTAGAGGAGGCCTAGCGCATGGAAATCTTCAACGCGACCAACCTGCTCTACATTTGGGGCGGCTTTGTTAAGACGATCGAGATCTCGGCGCTGTCGATTTTTTTCTCGCTCATCTTTGGCACGGTGCTGGCGCTCGTTAAAAGCTATGCGCCCCGCCCGTTTCGTATTTTGGTGAGTGCCTACATCGAGCTGTTCCGTTGCACGCCGAACCTGCTGTGGATCCTGTTTATCTACTTTACGGTGCAGGGTTTGGACATTGTGATTTCGACCATCGCCTTTACGCTGTTTACCAGCGCTGTTATGGCCGAGATTGTGCGCGGCGGCCTCAACTCGATTCCGCGCGGCCAGTTTGAGGCAGCGCAGAGCCAGGGCTTTGGCTTCTTTGCCACCATGCGCTACATCATTCTGCCGCAGACATTTAAGACGATCATTCCGGCGCTGTTTAGCCAGTGCACGACCGTCATCAAGGACAGCTCGTATCTTTCGGGCATTAACGTGGCCGAGCTCATGTACACGGCAAACGTCGTGATGGCCCACGCGATCGACCTGTCGCAGGTGCTTATGCTCTACGGCCTGGTGTTTGCGATGTACTTCGTGCTCAACTTTGGTATCTCGCTGCTGGTGAGGGCATATCAACGCCGCATCGTGGCCGCATAGTCCTGCTTCCCCAAGCACGGCACCTTGCCCCTCAATCGTCGCTTGCGTACATTTAGTACGCGGCGCTCCTCTTTCGGGGCAATCTGCCGCACTTGGGAAACCAGGACGGTCGTAAGTGACAAAATGGGAATCAGGAATTGCCTTTTCTCATTTGTTAGAAAGGAATCGCGATGAGCGATCTGGAGAACAAGAAGAATCCTGTGGTCATTACCATCGCGCGCGACTTTGGCGCCGAGGGCCACGAGATTGGCCGCATGCTTGCCGACGAGTTGGGGATTCCGCTGTACGATAACGAGCTGCTGGTACGTGCGTCGCTGCGCGCGGGCGAGTCGCTCGACAAGATGGCCGCCTACGACGAGCGTCTGGCCGTGGAGAACATGGCGTTCCTGCCCGACCGCTACGACGCGCGTTCGTACTCGGACAAGTTGTTCCAGAAGATGAGCCAGGTGATTTTGGACCTGGGCGAGACCGAGAGCTGCATTATCGAAGGCCGCCTGTCCGATTACCTGCTGCGTAACAACCCCAACCACATTGCCGTGTTGGTGACCGCTCCTTTTGAGGACCGCGTCGAGATTGTGCGCAAGAAGCGTGGCCTTAATAAAAAGAAGGGCGCCAAGCTGGTCAAGCAGCAGCAGAAGGCGCGCGAGGCGTTCTATAAGCGCTACAGTGCCGGAAAGTGGAAGATGACGAGCGGTAAGGACATCGTCGTCAACCGCGCCAAGCTGGGCCGCGAGGGCTGCAAAGACGTTATCGCCGCTGCCTACCGCTACAAAGTAGCGCAGCTCGAAGACTAACCGACCAAAACCACCACAAAGGGGACAGGCACCTTTGTGGTGGTTTTTGTTTTAGGCCGAGGGGAAGGCCTTGGCGGCAGTGCCTATCCTCGGCTTTTGCATAGTCTCGATCTGTAACACCAAGCCAGCGAAAATGGCTCTAACTGTTACAGATTTAGATGAACCGTTCGGCCGTCAGCCCAACGTCTTGATCTGTAACACCAGGCGGCATATTTGGTCTCTAACTGTTACAGATTGAGATGCGGCGTGGGCGGCCGGCACAATATCTCGATCTGTAACAACTGCAGGGCTCAACGGACTCCAACTGTTACAGATTGAGACAAAACGATCAGGCAAGTCCAAAACCACCACAAAGGTGCCTGTCTCCTTTGTGGTGATCTGGGGTCTGGCATAGAAAAAGTCCCCGCCGGGCGTGTGCTCGACGGGGACTTTGCCGTTTGATGGCTAGCGCTGTGGGTGATTACTCGCCCAGCAGGCTCTTGGTGATGGAAGCGGCGGCCTTCTTGCCGGCGCCCATCGCCAGAATGACCGTAGCGGCACCGGTGACGATGTCGCCGCCGGCCCAGATGCGGGGATCGGTGGTCTGGCCGGTCTCCTCGTCGGCAACGATGTAGCCCCACTTGTTGAGCTCCATCTTGCCGCCGATCTTCTTTGCGAAGGGGTTGGCGTTGGTGCCGATAGCCGAGATCGCGACGTCGCAGGGGATCTCCTCGATGGCGCCCTCGATGGGCACCGGGCGACGACGGCCGGACTCGTCGGGCTCGCCGAGTTCCATCTTCTGGACCTTGACGGCGCACACGGAGCCGTCCTCGCCAGCGACAAACTCGAGCGGGGAGACGAGCGGCAGAACCTCGACGCCCTCGGCCTTAGCATGGTGCAGCTCGGCGCGACGGCAGGGCATCTCGTCCTCGGTACGACGATAGGCGATGATGGCGTGCTCGGCGCCCAGACGCTTGGCGGTACGGACGGCGTCCATAGCCACGTTGCCGCCACCAAAGACGACGACGTTCTTGCCGTGCTTGGTGGGGGTGTCGTACTCGGGGAACTTGTTGGCCTTCATCAGGTTCACGCGGGTGAGGTACTCGTTAGCGAAGAAGACGTTGGGCAGGTTCTCGCCGGGGACGTTGAGGAACTTGGGCAGGCCTGCGCCGGTCGCCACGTAGATGGCGTCGAAGCCCTGCTCGAACAGCTCCTCGGCCGTGGCCATGTTGCCCACAACGGAGTTGTACTCAAACTTGACGCCCATGTCCTCCAAGCCGTCGATCTCGCGCTTGACGACTGCCTTGGGCAGGCGGAACTCGGGGATGCCGTAGACCAGCACGCCGCCGCCGGTGAAGAAGGCCTCGAAGACGGTAACGTCAAAGCCGTTACGGGCGAGCTCGCCGGCGCAGGTGATGCCGGACGGGCCGGAGCCGACGACGGCGACCTTCTTGCCGTTCTTGGGGGCCATCTTGGGCGTGGAGGCGAGCTCGGGGCGGTCACCCAGGAAGCGCTCGAGCTGGCCGATGGCCACGGGCTCGGACTTCTTGCCACGGATGCACTTACCCTCGCACTGGTTCTCCTGCGGGCAGACGCGGCCGCAGATGGCGGGAAGCATGGAGTCCTCGCGGATGGTATCGAGAGCGCCGCCGAAGTCCTTCGCGCGGATCTGCTCGATAAAGCGGGGAATGTTGATGTTGACGGGGCAGCCCTCAACACAGAACGGCTTCTTGCAGTTGAGGCAGCGCTCGGCCTCGGCCAGCGCCATCTCCTCGGTGAAGCCCTTGTCGACGGGGCGGAAGTCGCAGGCGCGCTCGGCAGCCGGCTCCTCGTTATCGGGGGTGCGGGGCGACTTCATATCGGCAACGAAACGACCGTTAACTAGTGGCATGCGCAGCTCTTTTCCTCATAGGCCTTGAGGGACGCGCCCTCTTCGGAACGGTAAGCGGCCTGGCGGGCACGAAGGTCATCCCAGTCGACCAGGGTGGCATCGAAGTCGGGGCCGTCGACGCAAGCGAACTTGGTCACGCCGCCCACCTCGACGCGGCAGCAGCCGCACATGCCGGTGCCGTCAACCATGATGGGGTTGAGCGACGCGGTGATGGGGGTGTCGTACTTCTGGGCGGTGAGGGTCGAGAACTTCATCATCGGAACGGGGCCGACGCAGAAGACCTGGCTCACGGCCTTGTCCTGCAGCAGGCGCTCCAGCGGAGCGGTGACAACGCCCTGCTCGCCGTAGGAGCCGTCGTCAGTGGTGATGTGGATGTGGTCCTCGTCGAGGAGCTCGCGGAACTGGTCCTCCATGAGCAGGAGGTCCTTGGTGCGAGCGCCCATGATGGCGTGAACCTCGTGGCCGGTCTCGACCAGGTGCTTGGCGACCGGGAAGGCAATTGCCAGGCCGACGCCGCCGCCAATGACGGCGCAGGGGCCCTCAGCCATCTCGGTGGGAACGCCCAGCGGGCCCACGACGTCGCGCAGCGACTCGCCGGCCTCGTAGGTGGAAAGCATCTCGGTGGTCTTGCCGATCACCATGAAGATGAACTCGACCCAGCCCTCGTCACCGTTCCAGCCAGCTAGGGTAAACGGGACGCGCTCGCCCGTCTCGTTGGCGCGAACCATGAGGAACTGTCCAGCGTGCGCATGCTTGGCGATTGCGGGCGCCTCGATGCGGAACTTGAACACCTTCTCCGAGAACTGCGTCTTCTCCAGGATCTTATACATAGAACCCCTCTCTTGTTAGGGCCGCCGAACCGTGCCTCCACGGAAATGGACGGTAGCCCGAGTAAAACCGTACGCGCACAGGCGTTGTGCAGACATACGGTGCAAATTATACCCTCATGGACATGCTGTTTACGTGTGTCTTCGGCGGTTGGGAAAAGGGTTTATCCACTTCGACCTACCAAATAGGGATAGGTTTATTTTGGTCGGTTTTATCAGGCAAAACGGCAAAGGGGGCCGGCCTCGGGTTGTGATGAGGCCGGCCCCCTTTGGGGTGTTATGCGTGTATGGCAGCGCGGGGTTTATTGCGATGCGGCCACCGGGGCGTTTCTGTAGATAAAACCTGCCAAAATAAACATCCCTAAATGGTAGGTTTTAGTGCTTGCCGTTGGAGGAAGCGGCGCCGTTGACGTGGTCGCGGGCATAGATCACGCCGTGCACGATGGCGAGGCCCGCGGCGTCGGCCGCGCGGGCGCAGGTGTCCTGGAAATCCTCGGCCTCGCGGGCACGCAGCTGCTTGAGCACGTAGTCGGCCACGGCCATCTTGCCGGGAGGGTTGCCGATGCCGGTGCGGATACGGCTAAAGTCGCGGCTGCCCATCTTGTCGATGATGGAGCGCAGGCCGTTGTGACCGGCATGGCCTCCGCCCACCTTGACGCGCACGTCACCGGCGGGAATGTCGAGCTCGTCGTGGATGACGAGCAGCTCCTCGGCCTTGATCTTGTACTCGCGGCAGAGCTTGGAGATGGGTCCGCCCGAGGTGTTCATGTACGACTGAGGCTTGACCAGTACAATCTGGCGCTTGCCGCCCTCTTCCTCGGGATCGTTGATGTTGATGAGCGCGACCTCGGCGCCGGCCTGGTTTTTCCAGTACGTGACACCGGCCTGACGGGCCAGCTCATCGATCGCCTTAAAGCCGGCGTTGTGGCGGGTTTCGGCATATTCCTCGCCCGGGTTGCCAAGCCCGGCAACCATGCGAATCTTAAGCGGCTGTGCAGCTGCCATGTTCATCCTTTCGTTGATTTGTCGCCTGCTATGGTGAGCGACCCTGTTGCCGCTGTCAAATGGAGGGCAATTGAGGTGAGTTGAGGGCGTTTGAGCGGTTGCAGGAAACCGGGGTGGACAGTTAGTTCAGATTTGTATAAAGCAAGAGGCTCTCGGCTGCCAAAATCGGAGACATGGAGCCGTTTCGGTGCTTTGGGGCGCACGTTTTGCGCTATTTCGAAGCCATTCGAGCCTTTAAATGAGGTGATTGGCCCCGAGATGGCAGCAAAGCGCCTTGAAATAAGCCGTCTGTTTATACAAATCTGAACTAACTGTCCAGCCTTGCTCGGCGATGTTGTCGAGATACGCTTTCTAGACCGGCGCGAGGCCGATTCCGGCCCGAAGGGCGTTGAGCCATGCGGCTTGACGTTTGCGATAACCCTTGATGCGATAGCGGAACCGAACCCCAGCGAGTCGATGCATCATTTGTGCGAAGGCTTCGAGCGCAACAAGGTCTTTCATTTGGTCGCGATTGATAACCAGGACGTGGATGCCCATTGCCTTGAGTCCATTATTTCGATTGCCATCGTGGATGCGAGCATTTTGAAGCTCATGCCCAATTCCGTTGTATTCGTTGTCGACTCCGGCTGCCGGGCAATATAGGTCGCAGATGGCATAGGGGATGCCTGAGGACATGTTGACCGCAAGAGTGTCGAAGTCGATTCGATGGTTGAGTAGCAGGCCTCCCATGGGCAGGCTGCAGCATCCGAATCCGCCAAAGCGCATGGGCGCGCCCAGGACGGCGAACATTAAGGACTCCGCTGGGGATGCGGATCCTGCTCGGGCGAGTCTGACGGCCGTGCGAAACGAGGCGTAGGAGCTACTTTTGGCAAACTGTGCGACTGCCTCGAGCTCATTTATGGTTGTGGCAGGCTCGCATTTGTAGTGCGCCTGTTCGTAGCGGGTTTCGTCTTGCTTTCCGGGTGCCGGCTGGCCGCCATGACAATCAAGATCGTCCATCGCTTCGGAGCTACCGGCCTTGGGCCACGTGTCGTCGTGGGCGATGGGGTTGGTTATCTCGGGCGGAAGGGAGTAGGACCCCAGCAGCTCCATGAGAAGCATCAGGACTTTGGCTACAGGCTCATTCCTAGAGCACAACATGGCTGTCATGGCGGGAGACGTTGCGTAGATGTCAGCTTCGATGTGCATGATTGCTTCCGCGGGAAGCGGGGCGGTGACGCTGTGCTGGAGAAGACGTCCGTCGGGCCGTCTGTTGTTGCCGCCGGCAACAAGGAGATCTAGGCGCTCGGAGTCGTCTTCGCTCCAGGCGTCAAGCATCGCAAGAGCTACAAAGTCTATGGCGTCCTTGTTGGGAACACAACTTGCAAGGGCTTGTGCCTGTTGCCTGTCATCGATGATGCCCCACGGAAGCGCAGAGTACGCCCGTCGAGCGCGGCGAATTGCGCGGAGGGCGGAGAAATGTGAGATCACAGTGGTCATAGCTATAAAGTACTAAGCCGTCGGCGAAATGATGCAGCCGTGGCGTTCTTTTCGCTCAAAGGGGCGTCGTGCGCCGCAGACGGTAGCAGATCGTGCGAGGGGCCTTGAAAAAGCGGGGCTCAGGGCGCTTGTTTGACCTTGGAGGCATGGATCGAGATAGGTGTTGGACAGTTAGTTCAGATTTGTATAAGGCGATTGAAGCGTTCCGCCATTGTCGAAGGGTTCGGTGGGCAAAATAGAGTGAATGGCATAGTGAAGACGTCCATAAGAGGAGAGATTGGCCGAGATTATGCCGGCAGGTGAACCTTTGGCGCATCAAGTGGTCCATGTGGGCGCCCAAGAAAATACAAATTTGAACTAATTGTCCAGGGAAGGTTGGCGAGGGATAGAAAAAGGGTCGGAAGCGAGCTTCCGACCCTTTAAAAGCATCAAAGATGATGCGATGCGTGGCAGGCTACAGCGCGAAGTCGCCGCCGACGAGCGTGGAGACGGGCTCCTCGTGGTAAACGGCGGAGATGGCCTGAGCGAACTCCTCGGCGACCGAGATGGTCTTGATCTTGCCGCCGACCTCGACGGGGATGGCGTCGGTGACGACGCACTCGACGATGGGGGCATCGTTCAGGCGCTCGATGGCCGGACCGGAGAAGATGCCGTGGGTGGCGCAGACGTAGATGTCGCCGGCGCCCATAGCCTTGAGCTCCTTGACGTTGGCGCACAGGGTGCCAGCGGTGTCGATCATATCGTCGTTGATGATGCAGGTCTTGCCCTTGATGTCACCGATGATGCCCATGACCTCGGCGGCGTTGTGGCGCGGACGGCCCTTGTGGGCGATGGCCAGGTCGCAGCCGAGCATGTCGGACAGCTTCTTGGCGGCCTTGGCACGACCCACGTCGGGGGAGACGACAACCAGGTTGTCGGTGTCGAAGTGCATGTCGTTGTAGTACTGGCCAAACAGCGGCAGCGCGGACAGGTGGTTAACCGGGATATCAAAGAAGCCCTGGATCTGACCCTGGTGCAGGTCGAGGGTGATGATGCGGTTGACGCCGGCGCGCTCGAGCAGGTTGGCGACGAGGCGGGCAGTGATGGGCTCGCGCGGGCCGGCCTTGCGGTCCTGGCGGGCATAGCCGTAGTGGGTGATAACGGCGGTGATGGAGCGGGCGGATGCGCGCTTGGCAGCGTCGGTGGCGATGAGCAGCTCCATGAGCATGTCGTTGACGTTGCCGCCGGCCACGGACTGAATCAGGAAGACGTCGGCGCCGCGGACGGTCTCGTCGTAGCGGGCGTAAATCTCACCATTGGCGAACTGCTTTAGCGTAAGGCCCGAAAGCTCGACCCCAAGGTACTCAGCAATCTTCTGAGCGAGGGGACGGTTGGAGGAACCGGAATACACGCGGATGGACTTGCGCATATTCTCCGACTTCTCGGGATCATTAATCGGCATTACCCTTCTCCTTTATATCGAATGCCATATAGATGCCTTGTTGCATTGTAACCGCGCGGCGGGGTTTATCGAGTCTTGATAACGTCTTTACCGTCAACGGACACGAACCGACCACTCATCCGGCCGCGCAGGTCAGCATAGAAAAAGGAGCCGTCCCCATGGGAACAGCTCCTTAGATGCTTGGTAAAACGTTATACCTCGTCGTCCTCGTGCAGACGGCGGCGATAATCGGCGGCCCAGCCCTCAATATTTACCTGACGGGCGCGGCCCAGTCCGAGCGCGTCTGCCGGGACCGGCTCGGTGATGACGGAGCCGGCTGCCACGAGCGCGCCGTCGCCGATCTGGGCGGGCGCGACCATCATGGTGTCGGAGCCGATGAAGGCATCCTTGCCGATGACAGTCTTGTGCTTGTGCACGCCGTCGTAGTTGCAGGTGATGGAGCCTGCGCCCACGTTGACGCCGGAGCCCATGGTGGTGTCGCCGATGTAGGACAGGTGCGGCACCTTGGAGCCCTCGCCGATCGTGGACTTCTTGATCTCCACGTGCGTGCCGGCCTTGGAGCCGTCGAGCATGTGGGTGCCCGGGCGCAGGTAGGCGCGCGGGCCGCAGTCGACGCCGTTCTCGATGACGGCCTCGATGGCGATGGTCTCATCGATGGTGCAGCCGCTGCCGACGGTGGTGTCGGTGAGACGGCTGTTGGGGCCGAGCTGGCACTCCTCGCCCACGGTGACGTGGCCGATCAGGTGCGTCTGCGGCCACACGACGGTGTCGCGGCCGATAACGGCATCGGGGCCGATCCAGGCCTGCGTGGGATCGATGAAGGTGACGCCCTCGGCCATCCAGTGCTCGTTGATGCGGTCGCGAGCGATGGCAGTGAGCTGCGCGAGCTGGATGCGGCTGTTGACGCCCAGGCCATCGCGGTAGTCGTCGCAGTGGAAGATGGAGACTGCCTGGCCGTGGCCTTTGAGGATCTCGAGCATGTCGGGCAGGTAGTACTCGGATTGCGCGTTGTCGTTGCCGATCTCGTTAATGTGGGCGGCGAGCTGCGCGCCGTCAAAGGCGTAGCAGCCGGCGTTGCACTCCAGCAGCGTGGCGGCCTGCTCGGGCGTGCAGTCCTTCTGCTCGATGATGCGCTCGATCTGGCCGTCGTCGCCCAGTTTGATGCGGCCGTAGCCAAAGGGGTCGGGCGGGGTCATGGTCATGACGGTGCAGGCGAGCTCGCCGGTGGCGACGGTCTGTGCGAACTTGGCGACCGTGTCGGCGGTGATGAGCGGCAGGTCGCCGTTGAGCACCACGACGGGGCCTTGCGTGATGCCACAGGCCTCGAGCGCGACCTTCACGGCGTGACCGGTGCCCAGACGCTCGGTCTGCTCGACGCACTCGACCTTGGTGGCGCTGTTGGCGTAGGCGCCATCGATGAGGGCGCGCATCTCGTCGGCGTGGCTGCCGATGACGACCACGACGCGGCTGCAGCCGGCCTTGATGGTGGCGTCGACGATCCACTGGACCATGGGCTTGCCCAGGATCTTGTGCGAAACCTTGCAGTGGTTCGACTTCATGCGGGTGCCCTCGCCGGCGGCGAGGATAATTGCGGTTGCGTCCATGTGATCTCCTGTTACGTTATAGAGACGTGTGTTTGGAAACGATACACGGCGCAATATGATACCGCAGGCATATGACGAGCGCGTAACGATTGGTTTTCGGCGGTTGAGGCTTGCGCCGCCGGCGTGGCGTTTGCACTGCTTGTGTGCGGCGTTGGCGGTGCTGTGGAGCTGTCGTTTGAGCGAGGGGACGGGGGTACCCGTGGACAACATACGAGAGGGGTTTGGCGGCGAGCCCGTCGCGGCATTCTCGATGTCTCATCCGGCTGTGCCGGCACTCTATATAGTGCTGACGCTGGGGCTCACTATGTTCTCGATGCAGCCGGTGCTGATTGCGCTGTCACTTGCGGGCGGGCTGGCGTATGGATTTGCGACGCGTGGGGCTGCCCGCACGCTGGGCGCGCTCCGCTGGCAGCTGCCGGTAATTTTGATCGTTGCGGTGCTCAATCCGCTGTTTAGCGCCTCGGGCTCGACGGAGCTGTTCCGTATTGGCATGCGCGCGGTGTATCTGGAGAGCATGGTATACGGCCTGTGCATGGGCGGGCTGTTTGTGGCGAGCGTGCTGTGGTTTGAGGCGGCGGCGTCGATGCTCGAATACGACAAGGTGCTCGCGCTGCTGGGCAATGCCGCACCGGTGATTGCGCTCATGATCTCGATGTGCATGAGGCTTATCCCGCAGTTTTTGCGCCGCGGTCGTACGGTGTTGGCGGTGCAGGATGCGATTGATGTGCCGGGCCGCGCGCCGGCCGACCCCGTGCGTTCGCGTTTGCGGGCATCGAGTGTGTTGATGGGCTGGGGCATGGAAGATTCGCTGGAGCGCGCGGACGCGATGCGCTCGCGCGGGTGGGGTGCCGCGACGCGTCGTACGACGTATGCGAGGTATCGACTGGGGCGCAGCGACATTGCCGCGCTGGTTGGGCTTGCGTTGTTTGGCGTGGCCACGGCGGCAGTGGCGTGGACCGCGACGACGCAGTATTCGTTTTATCCGCAGCTCTCGGTGCCGGCGCCGTGGCCGGGCTATGTCGTGTACGCTGCCTGGATGGTGCTGCCTTGCGCGTTGCATGCGATTGATGAGAAGAGGTTTGGCTGATGGCTCGGTTTGATAGGAGCTCGGCGGCGGGTGTGGCATATGGCTCGGCCGCGCCGGCGATTGAGGTGCGAGGCCTTAGTTTTGCCTATCCCGGGGCCGAGGCACCGGTGCTCGAGGGACTTGATTGGCGTGTTCCCCAAGGTGCGTTTGCACTGCTGGTGGGTGGTACTGGGTCGGGCAAATCGACGCTACTCTCGCTGCTCAAGCCCGAGATCGCTCCGGCGGGCGAGCGCACTGGTGATGCGCGCGTGCTGGGTGAGAACGTTGCCGATATGGACGTCCGGGCGTCCGCGGAGCGCGTGGGCTACGTGTTTCAGGATCCCGAGAACCAGATCGTGTGCGAGACCGTGTGGCACGAGATGGCGTTTGGCCTGGAAAATCTGGGTATGTCGCGCGACGAGATGCGCTGTCGCGTAGCCGAGACCAGCTATTTCTTTGGGCTGGAGGATTGGCTCCACCGCGATACCGATACGCTTTCGGGCGGACGCAAGCAGCTGCTGTCGTTGGCGGCCGTGCTGGCCTTGCGCCCGCGCGTGCTGCTGCTCGACGAGCCCACGTCCCAGCTCGATCCCGTTGCCGAGAAAAATTTTCTGCACGCGCTGTTTCGCGTGAACCGCGAGCTGGGTTGCACGGTTGTTGTGGCAACGCACCAGCCGCGCCCAATGCTCGAATACGCGACGTGTGCGTACCGGATTGAGGACGGTCGCGTGCGCGAGGTGGCGGATATGGCTTCTTTGGGACGCCGAGAATCGCTGTTTTCCGACGACATGTTGGGGTGGGGTGCCGTCCGATGTGCAAAAAACGGAGTATTCAGCAGGCGTGAGGACAATTTGGGCTCTCTGGAGCCGCCCGGGGACGTATCGAGCGCGAAAAAAAGTTCGGGATTGGACAAATCGTCCGAATTTGTGGCGCAAACGTCGCTCGAGAACGGCTCGGAAGCCTTCCCGCGCACGAATGGAAGCAGAATACTCCAAAAAATGCACGCTGGGTCGGCTACCACCCTGTCGGAAGGCTGGTTTCGCTACGATCGCGCGGGCGGTTGGGTGCTGCGCGGGCTCGATGCGTCGTTTTCGGCTGGCGCGGTGCATGCAGTCGTGGGCGGAAACGGCTGCGGCAAGTCGACGATGCTTTCGGTGCTGGCCAAGACCGCCAAGCTGCAGCGCGGCCGCATGGTGCGCGGAGCGGCCTCGGCGGCGCTGTTGCCTCAGAATCCCAAAGCATTGCTGGTTGCCGAGACGGTTCGCGATGAGCTGATGGAATGGGCCTCGACCTGCGGATATGACGAGAACTTGGCGCGGGAGCGTGCGGCGCAACTGGGATTGGACGGCCTGGAGACGCGTCACCCCTACGACCTCTCGGGCGGACAGCGCCAGCTGCTCGCGCTGGCAAAGCTGCTGCTGATTGGCCCCGAGCTGCTGCTGCTTGACGAGCCCACGAAGGGCTTGGACCTGGAGAGCCGCCGCATCATCGCCCGCGCCCTGCGTGACCATGCGAAGGCTGGCGGCACCGTCATCATGGCTACGCACGATTTGGACTTTGCCGAGCAGGTCGCCGACGACATCGCCATGATGTTCGATGGCGAGATTGCCTGCATGGAGCCCCCGGCCGACTTCTTTGCCGACAACGTGTTTTATAGGGCGTGATGGGATGACGGATTATCGCATCGTGCGCCTACTCGCAAAACTGGAGATACCGCTGCTGCTGGCGGTGCCAGCCGTGATGGCTGCGGCGTTGCTGGCGGGCGTTGAGCAGGCGGCGCTCGCCATGCTTGTCGTGGTGGCGCTGGTGCTTGCGCTGTTCTTTGCAGGCTACGAGGCGTCGCGACCGGGCCTGCGCCAGATTATGCCAACGCTGGTTCTGGCGGCGTTGGCCGCGGCGGGGCGCATCTTGTTTGGCCCCATTCCCGACTTTAAACCCGTGAGTGCCATCGCCATTATCGCGGGGGCGACGCTTGGCCGCCGCAATGGTTTTATGGTTGGCGCGCTGGCGGCGCTGACCAGCAATTTCTTTTTTGGACAGGGCATGTGGACGCCGTGGCAGATGTATGCCTGGGGGCTCGTGGGATACGTTGGCGGTGCGCTGGCGCATGCCGGCGCTTTTGATCGCGCCGATGGCACCGTGCGTATGCTGGCGCTGCTGACCTACGGCTTTGCTTCGGGTTTGCTGTACGGCGTTGTGATCAACGCATACGACATCATCGGTTTTGTGCAGCCGCTCACGTGGGCGGGCGCCGTGGCGCGTCTTGCCACGGCGGTGCCGTTCGACATCACGCACGGACTCGCGACCTGCGTGTTTTTGGCCGCCCTGTACAAGCCCTGGTGCCGCCGCATCGACCGAGTTGTCGTGAAGTACGGGCTGTAGGGCTGGTTGTGCCGGGGCGGGAATCAATACTGTCGAAGTACCATTTCAAAACTATGCCGGTTTACGGGGCTAGATTGGCACAGGCAGGCCATACCGGCTTTTTACGAAATAGAGTAAGCCGTTTACCTGCAGTTTTATTATTTCGGAATTGCGTATGGTTGAGGGTTTGCGATTTAGCCCCGTAAACCGGCATAGTTTTGAAATGGCCGGTTGACATGACGGGCATCGTGGCCCTCAGAGAGCCAAATTGATCCGTTTTCTTCCGTTCCCAGACGTCCCCGGGGAATCAGCTGAACCCGCCCGCCACGAAATCGGCCCATCTACTACGCTTAGCCTGATACCCCCGACCATGACCGCGTTTTATGAAAAACCGCAGGCTTTCTACCTGCGGTTTTCTTTTCGCGTTGTTCACTGTGGTTGAGGGTAGTGGCTTAAACGTAGTAGATGGGCACGTTTCGTGGCGGGTGGGTTGCGCGAACGCTCTCGCAAGGCGAAAGTGGCTCGTTTTCCTCCGTCCCTGGGGATCAGCTGGAGGCTAGAGTTCCAACGCGAGGGTGACGGGGCAGTGGTCGCTGCCGAAGATGTCGCCGCGGATGCCGGTGTCGCGTACGTTGTCGGCGATTGCGTCGCTTACCAGGAAGTAGTCGATGCGCCAGCCGGCGTTGTTCTTGCGGGCATTAAAGCGGTAGCTCCACCAGCTGTAGACGCCCTCGACGTCGGGGTTTGCCGCGCGCCAGGTATCGGTAAAGCCGGCATTGAGCAGCTCGGTAAACTTGCCGCGCTCTTCGTCCGAAAAGCCCGCGTTGCCGCGGTTGGACTTGGGATTCTTAAGGTCGATCTCCTCGTGCGCCACGTTAAAGTCGCCGCAGGTCACGACGGGTTTTCCGGTCTCGCGCTCGAGGCCTGCCAAAAAGCCGCGGTAGGCATCGTCCCAGGCCATGCGCACGTCGATGCGCGCGAGCTCGTTTTGGGCGTTGGGCGTATAGACGTCCACGAACCAAAACTTGTCGAACTCGAGCGCGCAGACGCGGCCCTCGGTTGCGGCTTGGGCGACGAACTCGGCCGCCTCGCCCTCGCCGGCGTAGGGTAGCAGCGCGTCGGCGTGCAGCACGCGCAGCGGTTCCTGGCGGCTAAAGACCGCAGTGCCCGAATAGCCTTTACGTTCGGCGTAGCTCCAGGTTTGGTGATAGCCGGCCAGGTCGATATCGACCTGGCCCTCCTGCAGCTTTGTCTCCTGCAGCGCCAAGATATCGACGTCGAGTTCTTGCGCGATCTGGATAAAGCTCGGGTCCTTTTTGAGCACGGCGCGCAGACCGTTAACGTTCCACGAGGCAAAGGTGTAAGTCTGAGGCATGGTGTCCTTTCGACGGGGTTGGCAGGCTTAAGATTAACGCAACTAGAGCGGGGCGGAGTCCGCGAGTGATAGTGCGAACGCCGCCGTCCCGGAGACACGGACGGAGGACATATATGACGCAGGCAATATCGGATCCCAAGCAGGCCTCCGCCGCGCTGGCGGAGCTGTTCGAAACCCATAGCCACGTGGTCTTCTTTGGCGGCGCGGGTGTTTCCACGGCAAGCGGCATTCCCGATTTCCGCAGCGTGGACGGTCTGTATCACCAGCGGTTTTCCTATCCGCCCGAGACTATGCTCTCGCATAGCTTTTATGAGACGCATCCGGCCGAGTTCTTCGACTTCTACCGCACCAAGATGATCGCGCTTGGCGCCAAGCCCAACTGCTGCCACACCAAGCTGGCCGAGCTGGAGCGTGCCGGCAAGCTCGACGCCGTGGTGACGCAAAACATCGATGGCCTGCATCAGGTGGCCGGTTCACGGCGCGTGTTTGAGCTGCACGGCTCGGTCCACCGCAATATCTGCCAGACGTGCGGCGCGGTCTACAGCGCCGAATGGATTTGCGCGCGCGAGCACGAGGATGCCGTGGGCGTGCCCGTGTGTCCTGCGTGCGGCGGTCGCATCAAGCCCGATGTGGTCCTCTACGAAGAGCCGCTCGATGAGCGTGTGCTTACCGGCGCCGTTGCTGCCATCGCCGCAGCCGACGCCCTCGTCGTGGGCGGAACCTCGCTCGTAGTGTATCCGGCGGCGGGCCTTACGCGTTACTTTACTGGCGATACGCTGGCCATTTGCAATTTGGCGCCCACCGATCAGGATGCAAATGCCGACCTGCTGATTTCTTGCGACATCGCGGCCGCGTTTGCGTTCTAGTCCGCGCGCGCGGATACAATAGAAAGACTGATTGCAAAGCGACCCCGCCGTCAGCGCCCGAGCGCGGCGGCGTGGGCATTTTAGGAGGATGTTCATGGCGAACGACAGCAAGACATGGCGGTGCGGAAAGTACGAGCTCAGCTTTGATCGTCCGCGCATCATGGGCGTCCTCAATGTGACGCCCGATTCGTTTAGCGACGGCGGGGAGCACTTCGACCCGGATGCCGCCATCGAGTACGGCCTGGCGATGCTCGATGCCGGCGCCGACATCATCGACGTGGGCGGCGAGTCCACGCGCCCCGGCTTTACCCCGGTCAACCCCGACGAGGAGGCGCGTCGCGTGCTGCCCGTCGTGCGCGCGCTCGCCAAAGAGGGCGCTATCGTCTCGATCGATACGCGTCATGTGGCGGTTGCCAAGGCGGCGGTGCGCTGCGGTGCTTCGATTGTCAACGATGTGACGGGCTTCACCGACCCCAAGATGGTCGAGTTCGTTAAGACGAGCACCTGCGGCGTCATCGTAATGCACGCCGGCGAGGTCGCCGCACCCGCTCGTACGCACGCGACGGTGCAGCTCGATACTTCGGCCGCGGCGTTTGTTGCCGAGAAGGCGCGCGAGGCGGCCGCCGAGGCTGCGCGCGAGGCTGAGAAGCCCGCTCGTCGCCGTCGCGGCAAGTTGTTGGGCGACCCTAAGCCCGAGGCAAAGCTCCCGGGTGGCGTGGTGCAGCCCTCGCTGCCGTTTGGCGAATCGGAGCCCGCGCCCGAGCCTGTTGACGAGCCAGAGACGCCGACTGCCGAGCAGGCTGCCCCTGCCGCCGCTGCACCCGAGACCGTGCCCGCAGCTACCGAAGCCACACCAGAGCCCAGCGACCACCTGGCCGCCATGATGCGCCGCAGTGCCCGCCGTGAGGAAGCCTATGTGCCCACCTCGCAGCTCCGCCGCTTTACCCTGCCCGATTCGGCGCCCATCATGCGCCGCGTCATGGGCTTTCTGTCCGATCAGGCCCGCACGCTCATCCATGCCGGCGTGTCGCGCGACCGCATCTGCATCGATCCCGGTCCGGGCTTTGGCAAGACGGCCAACGAGGATATCGTCATCCAGCGCGAGACCGCCAAGATGGCGTCGCTGGGCTATCCGCTCATGTGCGCCGTGTCGCGCAAGCGTTTTGTGGGCGCCGTCTCGGGCGTGACCGAGGCCGCCGCGCGCGATGCCGCCACGTTTGGCGTGTGCCTGGGCGCCATCCAGGCCGGTGCCAACATCGTGCGCGTGCACGACGTCACCGGTTTCGCGCAGTTCCTGAACGGTTACTGGGCTGTCGCCAAGCCGCAGCCACGTCGCGCGTTTGTGGCCGTGGGTTCCAACCTGGGGCATCGCTGCGACAACATCCGCGCCGCCCGCGACATGATTGCCGAGATCCCGCTCACCTGCGTGTCCAACTCCTCGCGCATCTACGAGAGCGAGCCGGCCTACGAGACGCGCCAGGACGCGTTTGCCAACGCCGTTATCGAGATCAAAACCGAGCTGGCGCCGCTGGTGCTGCTCGACGAGCTGCAGAAGATCGAGCTCGAGCTGGGCCGCGACCGTTCCAAGAAGGCTAAGGTCAACGGCCCACGCACTATCGACTTGGACCTGCTGTGGATGGATGGCGAGACTCACGGCGGCAAAAAGCTGCGCCTGCCGCATCCGCTGATCGGCGAGCGCGACTTTGTGCTGGTGCCGCTCGAGGACCTGATGCACGACCCGGCGCGGTTCTTCCGCTTCAACGGCGTCGAGGTCAAGGAGCCCGAGGATCGCGTGGGCCATATCGTGGGCGAATTGGGGCGTATGTAGATGATCGAGATGAATGCTGTTGTCGCCGGTACCGAGCTCGACGCGGCGCGTGACGCGGGCCGCGAGGGCATGTCCGCGGGCCGGTGCGCGTGGAGCGCGGGCGATGCATCGCTGACGTTTTCGCTGGTCGTGCGCCCCGATGTGAACATGCACGCCTTCCACGGCCTGCCGTTTGTGGCCGCAATGGGCATGATGGACGCGCTCGCGGGCACGGCCGCAACGCCGGGCCTGGGGCTTGCCGGCAAGGTGGGCATCCAGTGGCCGAGTGGCATCGTGTGCGGCGCGCCTGCGTTTGAGACGTCGCTCGCGCGCGTCGCCGTCAACGGCGGTGCCGGTGCCGCGGGCATGTTTGCCGCGGTGACGGTGGATATTGAGCGTTCGGCACTGGGCGAGCTCGGCGTGGATATGGGCGACGAGGTACTGGTCGAGGCATTGGCCGCGGCGGTGCTCGCTCGCGTTGACGCCTGGGCGGTTGCCGCCAACACACCACAGGGCGCTGCCGGCCCGCTGGCCCCGGTGCTGGGCGAGTATTTCGATATGGTGCCGCTGCTGGGTCGTCAGGTCGCGGCGGTGTCGCCCAACGGCCTGCCGCTCGCGGTCGGCGTGTTTGCGGGCCTGGACATCTGGGGCCGCGCGACCATTAAGACTGACGCCGGCGAGCAAGAGTTTCCGCCCGAGGCCGTGCGCATTCGCGGGCTGTAGCGCGCGGCGCCCGCACTCAAAGATAACGATGACAACAAGACCCTTCTCGGCTGTGCCGGGGAGGGTCTTGCTTGTCTGGGGAATGGGTTGTCAGCACCCTATTCCTCAAAACTGAAAATCTTTCGATTTTGAGGAATAGAATTAAGCCAGCTCGGCCTTTAACGAGGTATATTCGTTGCAGAGTCTATTCCTCAAAACTGAATTATTTTCGTTTTTGAGGAATAGCGATAGAAGACCGCAGGGAGGCACCAATGAAACTCATCAATAGAACGTCATATATGGACACGTTGACGAGCCTTATTGGCGTACCGGACATCAAGGTCATAACGGGCATTCGCCGTAGCGGTAAGTCAAAATTGCTCGAGGCCCTCCGCGATTACGTGGAGGCAAATCTGTCCAATTCGAATGTCATCCATATCAATTACAACCTCGACGAGTTCGAGGGCCTGCTCGAATATCATGCCCTGCTCGCCTGTGTGAAAGAGCATCGAGTGTCCGGCAAGCAAAACTTCCTGCTTATCGACGAGGTTCAGATGTGCGACGGCTTTGAACGCGCGATCAACAGCCTCCATGCATCCGAGCAGTACGACATCTTCATCACCGGATCGAACGCTTTTTTGCTGTCGAGCGATCTGTCGACGCTCTTTACGGGGCGCACGTTCGAGATCGAGGTTTTCCCATTCTCGTTTGAGGAGTATCGCTTCTATAGTGACGAGGGCGAGGTCGATCGCGACTTCGATGAGTACGCGAGAACCGGTGGTATGTCCGGCTCTTACCCTTATCCACTGCAGGAGCAGCGCTACCAATATCTCTCCAATGTCTTCAAAACGCTCATCGTGAGGGATATCGTGCAGCGGCATAACGTGAGAAACGAATCGGCACTGCTGTGCATTGCCGATTACATGATGGACAACGTCTCCAACATAACGTCGGCACGCAACATTACGGATGTTTTGAACGCAGATGGGCTAAAGATAACGAACAAAACGGTCGGTGCGTACATGGGGTACCTGTGTGATGCGTTTGCCTTCTATAAAGTTCGTCGGTACGACATTCGTGGCAAAAAATACCTTAAGAGCGGCGAGAAGTACTATCTGGCGGACCATGCGTTTAAATATGCGCTTCTTGGTACACGTGATATGGATTGGGGACGCGTATACGAGAACATGGTGGCAGTCGAGCTGCTGCGCCGCGGATACGAGGTATATGTCGGCGTGCTCTATAAAAAGGAAATAGACTTTGTAGCAATCAAACGGAGCGAGAAGCTCTATATTCAGGTGAGCGACGACATCAGCTCGGATAAGACATTTGAACGCGAGATTTCACCACTGCTGAGCATTGGCGACGCGTACCCCAAGATGATTCTCGCCCGCACGCATCACGAGGCCACGGATCGCGATGGGGTGCAGATCGTGGACCTGGCGAGGTGGTTGTGCGGCGAGGCTTAGCAAAAGGTCCTATTCCTCAAAATCGAAAAAATTTTGATTTTGAGGAATAGGACCGATGCGTTGCCTAGTTCGCCGCTCGCGCTCGACTTAAACCCCGCCTTACCCCAGCCTCTGCATGCGGCGGTAGATTTCGCAGATGCCTTTGATGGTGAGCTGCCCGTCGACCACGTCGAAGGCGTCGGTTGAATCGGCGACGATGCTGGCGAGGCCACCCGTGGCGATAACGGTGGCGTCCTCGCGCCCCAGCTCGCGCTTCATGCGCGCGACCAAGCCCTCGGCCATGGCGGCGGCGCCCGTTACGGCGCCGACTTTGATGCACTCCTCGGTATCGCGGCCGATGGCGTGCTCGGGCGCCTCGAGCGGAACGCTGGCGAGCTTGGCGGCTCGGGCGGCGAGCGCGTCCATCGAAATGCGGATGCCCGGCGCAATCGCTCCACCAATGTAATAGCCGTCCTCGTCGATGACGTCGATATTGGTTGCGGTGCCAAAGTCCACCACGATCGCCGGGGCGCCGTAGAAGGTCTCGGCAGCGACGGCGTTGGCGATGCGGTCGGCACCAACGGCCTGGGGACGCGCCGCCCGCAGCTTGGTCACGGCCGCCGTCTGCGGCCCAATGACGATGGCGTCCGCGGCAATGCGGTTGGCCACGGCGTGCCACTCGCGCGAGAGCTGTGGCACCACGCCGGCAAAGGCGATCGCGTCGACCGCGCCGAGCGAGAGGTCGTACATCTTAAAGAAACCCATCAGGCGCACGTGGATCTCGTCGGCGGTATAGGAGCGGTCGGTGGGCATACGCCACGACTGCACCAACTTGTCTCCGTCAAACAGGCCCATGGCCGTCTGCGTGTTTCCCATATCGATAGCGAGCAGCATGTCTACTCCAGGTGTCGGCGTAAAAGGACGCGCACCATTGTATACGCGCCGTCGGGGCCGCTGAGCCGCGATTCGCTTACGGTGATATGGGCTGAGGGGTTTAAATATGAAGGAATTATGCTCTACGAGATTTTCCTTGCCGCTTACCGAACTCCCGCGTAATATTCTTTCTTGCGCACATGAGGCGCCCAGACATTGCGGGGTGGAGCAGTCTGGTAGCTCGCCGGGCTCATAACCCGGAGGTCGTAGGTTCAAATCCTGCCCCCGCGACCAAGACTTTTAGCAGCTCAGAGGCATTGTTCCTCTGGGCTGTTTTCTTTTTTGACTTTCAATCTTGGTCGAATTTTGGTCGAAATCAATTTTAAACAGCCTATTTTGAACAGGGCGCCTGCCTGAACCAGCCAGCACAGAAACAGAGGGTAGGGATTACGGGTTGTAGGATGCCGACGGACAAGCACCATGCTGCCTCAAATCCGCATGGAGCTTGGCCGGGGCCGTCTCTTTGCCTCAAGGCGGGCAGTGAACTCAGGCAATCGAACCTCTTCGCATTTGTTCTCTAGGAACTGAGCGACACGCTCCTCGCAATTAATGTTGCCGTTATATGCGGAATATCAGAAGAGAGATCGCAGGGCGTAAGTCAGTGCATGAAGGGCTGCCCGTCGTTTTGATAATGACATAATTAAGCGGCAAACTAAAGCGATCGGAGCGACCATGATTCTTGATAGCCTGCGTAACAGCGCGTCTTTTAATGAAACCGACCGAGCTATTGCTACCTATCTGCTCAATCATACCGGCGACCTTAAGACCCTCACTATGGCAAAGCTCGCACAGGAGACTTATACTTCGAACGCGACTATCATCCGCTTTTGCAAGAAACTGGGCCTAAGCGGCTATCGAGAGTTGATCATGCAACTCATCCAGGAGATAAGCGGGGATTATCTTCTGGCTGCCACCGTTGATCGCAATCGTCCTTTTGACAGCACCGACTCAATTGAGGCCATCGAGGGTAACCTTGCGAATCTCTTGAAGGGCATCATAGATCAAACGAAAATCGAGCTCGATAGCGCCAAATTAAGCATAATCGCTAAGGCGGTTCTTAGCGCCCCACGAATTTACATCTTTGCCAAAGGGGAAAGCTACCTGGCGGGATGCATCTTTCGCAACAATCTTCTTAAGCTCGATCGTCATGTCACCATGGCGGACGACGGAGGCCTGCAGACACTGCATGTTAAAAACGGCAAGCCCGGCGACCTGTTTTTATTCCTAAGCTACAGTGGCATTCACTATGACTATTCCAAATACGCTGCCACTCTTTCCGAGCGCGGAATCAAGCCGTGTCTAATTACGGCGTTTTCTGATTCGGTGCTCGCCAGGCAATGCGATACTGTCTTGCCCATTCCAAAATCAGAACGCGTGATTGGAAAGGTGGCAAATTACTCTTCTTTGGTCTCGCTCACGTATACGCTTCAGGTTATTTATTCGCTTATATTCAATCAGGACTATCAAGAGAACTATCGTGTAAAACACGAGGCCGATTCATTCATCTTCACGAGTTTTGCTGAGATCTAGGCATATAAAAGATGGCCCCAAGGCAATTGCCTTGGGGCCATCTTTTGTGCTTTTGGTATTTGGGCGGTTCCTCTACTTCAGCTCAGGCCAATAGCCCTTGTTCGCCTCGATCATGTCGTCCAAGACTTCCTTGGCCACGCGTGCTGAGGGAATCGTGCGATTGAGGGCAAAGGCTTCGAGTGCCTTCTGGTAGGAACCTTCGATAACGGCTTCGACCACAAGGCCTTCACAGGCATCCTGCTGTTCGATAAGGCCCTTATAGAAGCGGGGAATCTTCCCGACGCGAATCGGTTCGGCTCCTCGATCAGTGATGTACGCCGGAACCTCGACTGTCGCGTCGTCCGAGAGGTTCTCGATTGCACCATTGTTGGGCACGATCACCAGCTGGCGATCGTGCAGGTCTTTTGCCAGAGACTTGACGACATCGACAATGAACTTGCCATGCACGCCTACGTAGAACTGCGTGAGATCGACCTTTTCACCGCGCTTAAGCGCCGCAGATGCGTCGAAGATGCGCTTTTCGCGGCCGTTTACGACCTGCATGCCACGCGTGTTATTGATGTCCATGTACTCCACGCAGGCGTCGGGCAACAGGTAATACTGGTAATAGGTGTTGGGGAGGTAATCCTGGAATAGCGTAGAAATCGTTGCCGCATTCTTGAAGGTGTGGGCCCAATCTGGGTCCTTCACCAAGGCATCGTTGAGGCTTGCTTCGGAAATGTAACCGTACTTGCGCACATGTTCTTTGAGCTTGTCCGTAACGTCGACGCCCTTGCAGCGTACGTTGGTAAACCACCCAAAGTGATTGAGGCCAAAGTAGTCGACCTCAATGTCGTTGAGTTCGCACCCTAAAATCTCTGCCATGCGGGCTTCAATCTCCACTGGCATATCGCAGATGTCGAGAATGCGAGCGTTAGGACGCAGCTTGTGCATTGCCTTGGCTACGATGGCAGCGGGGTTGGAGTAGTTGACGATCCAGTAGTCCTTGCAGGCGTACTCCTCGCAGAAATCGACAAGCTCGCACATGGGGAAGATGGTTCTCATGCCATATGCCATGCCACCTGCTCCGCAGGTCTCTTGGCCGACTACGCCATGGCGCAGGCTGATTTGCTCATCCTGGATACGCATCTTGAGCCCGCCCACGCGCATCTGCGCCATAACAAAGTTCGCATCTGTAAATGCTTCTTTGGGGTCGACGGTTACATGCAGGGGAATCTCGGGAGCAAGGTCATCGATGACTGCTTTAACCACCACGGCGACCGTATCTTGGCGCTCCTCGTCGATGTCATAGAGCCAAAGCTCGCGAATCCCCAATTCATCCTTTTGGTCGATCAGGTCTTTGACGATGCCGGCGGTATAGGTGCTGCCGCCGCCGCAGATGACAATCTTGTATCCGTTCATGTTGTTCATGCCTTTCAAATCAAATTGAGCCGCAGATAATCTTGACCACTATCTGTATGAAGTAAGTAGCGATGTTGATAACCGCTGCCATGCCTGCAATGCTGCCTGCGTCCGTGTGCCTTCCTGAATGCCGGGTCCAAACCGCTGCGAGCAGACCAAGGAGCGGCCAGATAAAACCACATACGAATGCAGCCATGAGAGCGAGAAGACCCTTTGTCGACTTTTCTTTATACATGTTGAGCAAACGTTCGAACATGTCTTGGATTGAATGAAACGTCTTGGTTAGCATGAGGTCTCCTCGCTTATCGCCCGTCGATTAGGCGATCGTTAATCTTCCAGATTAAGGATGGGACGCAGCAGGTCGTAGACGGAGTGCACGTTGGTTCCCACAACAATCTGGACATTGGTACCGTTCTTAAACAAGCCCTTGTCGATAGCCTTCTTGATGGTCTCTTCGTTGACCTTGCTGGGGTCTTTGACCTCGACACGGAGACGAGTCATGCAGCAGCCCATGGTGTTGATGTTGTCCTTGCCGCCAAGGCCGTTGATGATGTTCTGCACCATCTCCTGCTGTTTTGCGTCGACTTCCGGCGTTCCGGAGGACTCGAGAGCATTGTTGTCTCCGGAGACCTCTGCAGACCACTCTGCGGAACGGCCGGGCGTCATGAGGTTGAGTTTCTTGATTACCATCGCCAGAACGATGAACGAAACGGCGGCAAACACGATGCCCAAGACGATGTAAATCGGGAACTTGGTGACGCCCATTGGCAAAGGCAGGCCGAGCGTGAGCAGCTCGATGCCACCGTACATGTTAAGCAAGCGGACTCCCAGGACAAACAGGAGCATCTCGCCCAGTCCGTAGAACAGGCTGTAGGCAACCCAGAGAATCGGAGACGCGAACAGGATCATGAAGTCAAGCGGCTCGGTGATGCCGGAGAGCATGGCTGTGATGTAAATAGGCACCAGCATGGCTGCAACGGCTTTTCGATTCTCAGGACGGGAGGTTGCAATCATTGCGAGCACGGTGCCAAGGGTTACGAATTCCTTGCCAAAGCCGAACATGGCAAAGCGGACAGAGGGGTCGACTGTGGTGAGGGACCCGTCGGCGATAAGAGGAAGCTCGGCATAGAAGATGTTTGCTGCGCCAGAAACGCTCTGGCCGGCGATGACCGCCGTGCCGCCAATCGCGGAGTAGTCAAACGGCATCCACATAAAGTGGTGCATGCCGAGAGGTACGAGGACGCGGTTCAGGAAGCCGTAAATGAAAACGCCCAGACCACCCGAGGCTGCGATGAATGAAGAAGCGTTGCTGATGGCGTTGGCGATAGGGGGCCACACGATAGTCGCTCCGATGCCGAAGACAATGCTCAGCGGAACCATCGCCAGAAGGGCCAGGCGGGGTCCGCCGTAAATCCGGATATACTCCGATACCTTTACGTCGATCAGTTTGTTATAGAGCCAACCGCAGAAGCATCCGATGAGTACGCCGCCGAAGACGTTGACATCGGTAACTTGAAGACCCAGCACCGTTGCCTGGCCAGTGCCATACAGACCCATCGCGCCGGCTTTTGCCAGCTGATCGGTGAGCGTCAGGTAGGCGTTGTTGACATACAGGAACATGAGGTAACTAATAAGTCCAAACACTGCCGCGTTGGATTTTTGTTTCTTTGCGAAGCCTGCCGTTAGGCCGACTGCGAAAATCACCGGCAGGTTGCCGATCACCGCGGAGTTGGTTGCCGCGGAGAGCAGCGTGCCCAGATCTGCGACAACTCCGCTGCCGAGCGAGCATACCGTGGCGATGGCCAAAATGATGCCCGTTACCGAAAGGTACAAAATAGGGTCGACGATAACGCGGCCAAAGTTCTGGAAGGCCGTTTTGACTTTATCCATCTCTTCCCCTCTCCTAACTAATCTCGGGGGCTTGCCCCTTGGACAGAGGAGGCGCTCACATGCTTGCCGGCGTTGGATGTTGATGTCCACATCTGTTTACTGGCTTCATGATAGATAGAGTGTTCACAAAACATGCGGGACGGAACAAACGGTGCTTAAAACGAGCTCGGCTAGTCTTTTTCGCTGTTACCATCTTTCCATTTCGGCCAGCGGTATACATTTTTAGGCAAACGGCTTTGGGTGCGAGCGGCTGGTCGTGTCTTGATTTGCCAGGTCTGGAATCCGTCTATCTCTATTTGCATCAGGCTCGTGTGAAGTCTGGATATTGAGGAGGCGTTTCGACTCTTGCCATCCGTGTATCCTGGAGGAAAGGAGGGGGAGTCGAAAAAGTTCTTCCCAACAGAGGACTATGAATACAGGCTGGATCCGTCGTATGGGCCAAAGGACGAAGGAAGAACAGACGCTATGCCTCCAGCAGAGCCCAGGAACAACCGGGTGTTCTCACTGCTCCAGAAATACAACCGGCATGGTCTTCTGGTTCCAGTTGGCGCCGACCATATGTGGAACGCGGCGATGGAGAGCAAGTTCTGCCGGTTGACGCTCCTCGGCAAACATTATCGAGGGCTTGCGGACCAGGGCCTACTTTGACATGTTGACTAACGAGGCTTTCAGCGATCATGCTCAAACTTTAGGGCTTGTGGCAAGAGGTCGGATAACGCTCAAGCCGTTTGATGCTCATCGTCTTGGATGAGGTCTATGCCGAAGCACTTCTTTCCCGCGTCCTTGAGGGATGCGCCGATGTGATACGCGGTCGCACCGTCGAGGATAAGGAAGCGGTCGTGGAACGTTCTGGTGCGGCGGACGGTGAGCTGCGGGTACTGTGCGTTGAACACGTCGACATCGCCTTGCGTGAGCCGGTTGCCGGACGTGTAGACGGTCACCGCGACGCCCTTGCGCTTCTTTGCGAGGATGTTCAGGGTGTGGACATCTACGTAGCCATCCACGAGGGAGATTTCGCGCTCGGCGCGGCCCACGAGATCTGTCAGCAGGCTGAAGGCGTCGAACATCTGCCCGGCGAAGAAGATCCGCTGGGGTTTCTCGACCTCGCCTTCGAGCAGGTGGAACACCTGGTTGAAACGCTCGTTGGTCGATTGCTGAAACGCCGCCTGACTCAACTCGACGCCGCGCAGCCGCTCAAACAGGGTGGCATTTTCGGCGAGGAGGTGGCGCATGGCGACAAACGCCCTCATGATACTGATACTGGTCTGCACCGCCACTTCGCTGCGTAGCACGCCGGACAGCATGGCTATGCCCTGCTCGGTATAGGCATAGGGGAGGTAACGTCGCCCGCCGCGGCCCTCCATGGTCTTTGAGGTTCCAATTTGGCACCTCAAAGACTCGTCCTCCTCCTTGGTCAGTTGAAAACGGAAGTCCTCGGGGAATCTGTCGGCGTTGCGTGCGGCGGCGCGGTTGAGATTCTTTGTCTCTACCTCGTATAACCGAGCGAGATCGGTGTCGAGCATGATTTGCTGCCCACGGACGGTATGGATTAGGGGCTCTATGTTTGCGGAATCGGTCGGGGCTATCGGCGCGCTCGTTTCGACCGATTCGTCCTCGGCATCAAAATCGCTCATGGTTCCTCGATTCAAAGATGGGGACGCTCCTGCGTCGAAAGCATTTTATCATCCTGGGCTTTATCGCCTGCCGGTCCAGCGGCGATGACCCCTGACGTTAGGGAGGGAGTGTGCTTCGTCGTGGCGACGTCTGCCCTAAGCCTCCCTCGCCATGACGGTGATCCGGCTCCCGTCGATGGTGATGGGCGCGCCCGCCTCGCGCTGGATCTCCAGAAGATCGGCGGCTTCGCGGTCGTTCCCTCCCATCATGTGCGCGTACACGTCCATCGTCATGCTCGACACCTCGTGGCCGGGCCTTCCCTGCACGCTCTTCGGGTCGATGCCGTTGCCGATCAGGAAGGTGGCCTGCGTGTGTCTCAGCTCGTGGAAGTCGTAGCCGACGTAGAGCCTCCGCTTGCGGCCGCCCTCCTCGGCCTCCTCCATCCTGCCGAGACCGTGCTCGATGAAGTGACCCTTCTGCCACGTCGAGAAGTTGTCGGGGTCGTGGAAACCGAAGTCGCTGTCCGAGCACACCGGGGTGTCCGGGGTCTGGGAGAGGCCCTGAACCTGCATCCGCCTCGCCTTCGAGCGGGCGGAATATCCGGTCGAAGCGCTCGTCGGTCGAATAGAGTGGTCGCTCTATGTCGCACCTCTGTCGCAGTAATGTCGCACCTTGGCCGCGGTGGCATCGATGACCCAAGGGGTTACCCCTTTGTCGCTCCCCATGGCTAACTAATGCCGGCGTGCACCGGCGCGGCGTGAATTAGGGAACTCTGCTGTGGGGTTGGGAACCTTTACTGGGGGCTGCCGTTGGCCAAATCCCATCCCGGACATGACGGTCCCGTTTCCGGACATTCGCGGACAATGTCCGGAAACGGGCTAAAAATGTCCGGAAAAGGGATGAAATGTCCGGAATTGCGGGGTTGGCCCACGCCCGGGCTGCCGTGGCGCGGTCCTCGGTATGACGGCGGGGCGATGCCGTCGGCCTGTCCGCTTTTCCACTCGGGCTTCTGGTCTCTAGCCTCTCAAACAAAATCTCGATCTGTAACAGGTAGGCCCGATTTGGGCGGCTAGATGTTACAGATCGAGACAAGCCAGCAGCCGGCCTCCGTTTGTCTAAATCTGTAACACAAGGGACGGTTTTTGCCGAGTAACTGTTACAGATTTAGATGTTCTGGCAGACCGGGTTGGTTTGTCTTGATCTGTAACAGGTAGAGGTCAAAAGTGGGTCTAACTGTTACAGATTTAGATTGTTGAGGATGGGCCGAGGGGAATGTCTTGATCTGTAACACGAGGAACGGTATTTGCCGAGTAACTGTTACAGATCGAGACAAACCCCCAACCCAACCCTGCCCCATCCACCAGCCCTCACCCGCTATCCGCCGATTTCCGTTGCGCCACTGTGCTCCCATGCCATATCCTCTAGACAACTACGCGGCATCATCGCCGCCGCGCCTACAAGAGAGGAATGTCCATGACCGCACCTGCATCCAAGCTGCTCCAGCCCATTACGGTTGGCCCCCTTGAGCTCAAGAACCGCATTATGTTCCCGCCGCTTACCACCGGCTACGAGGAGCGCGACGGTTCCATTGGCGAGCGCAGCCTCGCTTTTTACGAGCGCCTGGCCCGTGGCGGCGTGAGCTACATCGTCATCGGCGACGTCGCTCCCGTTATGACCGCGAGCCCCACGCCCAAGCTGGCGACCGACGCCCAGATCCCCACGTTTAAGGCGCTGGCCGACACCGTTCACAAACACGGCGCCAAGGTCGCGCTGCAGCTGTTCCACCCCGAGTACGACGTGCCCGGTGTCGGCCGCATGGTCATGGGTTCCATGGCTGCCGCCAAGGCCGCACAGGAGGCCAAAGCCGCCGGCGACGAGGAGACCTTTGCCGCCAAGATGGCCGAGTCCAACGAGATTCGCAATCAGGCCTACGCCAAGCTGCACCACGACATGCAGCACTTTGTGAACGAGGCGAGCGTAGAGCAGCTCACCCAGATCAAGGAGGCCATCGCTGCCTCGGCCGCTCGCGCGCAGCAGGCCGGCATCGATGCCATCGAGGTCCACGGCGACCGCCTGGTGGGTTCGCTGTGCTCGGCCATCCTCAACCAGCGCACCGACGAGTACGGCGGCTCGTTCGAGAACCGCGTCCGTTATGCGCTGGAGGTCGTCGCCGCCATTAAGGAAGCCGCACCGCAGCTGATGGTGGAGTACAAGCTCCCCGTGATCATGGAGAACCCCGACGGCACGCCGCGCGGCAAGGGCGGCCTGCTGCCCGACGAGGCCTGCGAGTTCGCCAAGCTGCTCGAGGCCGCCGGCATCGACATGATCCAGGTGGCGCAGGCAAACCACACCGGCAACATGGGCGACACCATTCCGCCCATGGGCGCCATGCCCTACAACTGGACGCTGCCCGTGGCCGAGCGCGTCAAGGCCCTGGTCTCCGTGCCGGTGGCAACCGTCGGCCGCGTTGTCTCGGTCGAGGCCGGCGAGAAGATCCTGGAAGACGGTTCGGCCGACATCGTCGCGTACGGCCGCTCGCTCATGTGCGACCCCGATATTGCGCTCAAGGCCGCCACGGGTGAGCCCATCCGCGAGTGCCTCAACTGCAACAAGGGTTGCGTCGATGCGATCCAAAACCGCCAGTACATCTCGTGCGTGCTCAATGCCGAGAACGGCGACGAGGCGACCATCGCCATTAAGCCCGGCGAGGGCGACAAGAAGATCGCCGTGGTGGGCGGCGGCATTGCCGGCCTGGAGGCCGCGCGTGTGGCGGCCAAGCGCGGCTACGACGTGACCGTCTACGAGGCGAGCGACCATCTGGGCGGCCAGATTGTGCTGGCGGCCGCGCCTCCGCGCAAGGACGAAATCATGCGCTCGGTCGAGTACTACGAGAAGATTCTGCCTGGCCTGGGCGTAAAGGTTGAGCTCAACCATGCCGCTACCGCTGAGGACCTCAACGCCGCCGATGCCGCGATTGTGGCCGTGGGCGCGCACGACGTGGTCATCCCCGTCCCCGGCGCCGATTCGGACAAGGTCGTCTCGAGCTGGGACGTGCTGGCCGGCAAGGTGGAGCTCAGCGGGCGCGTCGCTGTCATTGGCGGTGGCCTGGTGGGCACCGAGACTGCCGAGTACCTGCTGCAGCACGGCTGCGAGGTGGCGATCGTGGAGATGCTCGACAAGATTGCCGCGGGCGAGTCCGAGACCATTCTGCCGCTGATCATGAGCGACTTTGCTGAGCATAACGTGGAGCAGCATGTTAAGACCCGCCTGACCGCCATTACCGACGAGGGCGTGGAGGCCGTCCGCACCGCCGAGGACGGCGCCGAGGAGCCGGTGAAGATCGCCTGCGATTACGTGGTGATGGCCGTGGGCTCCAAGGCCAACGCGTTTGACCTGGACGGCGTGACGGTGCCCGTGACCTGCGTGGGCGACTGCTCGGGCGAGCGCACCGCCGACATCGCGAGCGCCATTCGCACGGCGTATCACGCGGCCAACGAGCTCTAAGCAAGAAAGCTATCGCGTATTGAGTGGGCGGGGAGTGCCGTAATCGGTGCTCCCCGCCTTTTTGTCAATAAGATCGCCCGCTGACCAGCGGGTTCAGAAAATCCGAATCTTATGGACCCGAAAATCCGAATATTTAGAACCTGAAAATCCGAATTATATGAACACGAAAATCCGAATCGCAACCACCCGAAAATCCGAATTTGCTACAGTGGAATAGAAGAATCAGAAAGCAGGATCTGGAAATCTGCGGGGGCGGCTCATGGCAGGCGAGAGGCTACATCGGGACGGATACATCCCACGTATCGTGGATGCGCAAATCGATCGCTACCTTCGTGTCTTTGGCGCGGTCGAGATTGCGGGCACCAAGTGGTGCGGCAAGACGTGGGCCGCGCTCGAGCACGGGGCGTCCGCCTCGTATGTCGACGAGAATCTCGACCTCGCGCGTGCCGACCCGGCGATGATGTTGCTGGGAGACCGTCCGCATATTATCGATGAGTGGCAGCGCGTTCCCCAGATTTGGGACTACGTTAGACACGAGGTTGACCGCACCCGGGGTACGCGCGGCGCCTATATCCTCACGGGTTCCGCCACGCCTGCGTTTGGCTCAAAGGCGGAGGCACCCGCGCATAGTGGAGCCGGCCGCATCGGCCGCGTCCGCATGCACCCCATGACGCTTGCCGAGACAGGTGAGTCCAGCGGCAAGGTGAGCCTGGCGGGCTTGTTTGAGCATCGTTTTGAGCCCTGTCGGTGCAATGGCGATACACCGGGGCTTGTCGAAGCCGCCTGCCGCGGCGGCTGGCCCGAGGCGATCGATATGGTTTCGGCTGACGCTCAGCTCATCGCCCGCGAATATCTCAACACCACGTTTTCGAGCAGCTTTCCGGCGGTCGGTCTCGACCCCGATATTGCTCGTCGAGCCTCCGCATCGATCGCGCGCAATCTGGGACAGGCAACCACGTATAAAACGATTCTTATGGATATGTTCGGTGCCGAGGAGGAACCCGCAGCGTTTGCCGATGAGACCAAGGTGCGCAGGTACTTGGATGCTCTCAAAGGCATGTTCATTCTCGAGGAGGTCCCCGGTTGGGTTCCCGCCGCGCGCGACAAACGGCGCTTTGCCGTCAAGCCCAAGCGCTACCTGGCAGATCCGAGCCTTGCTTGTGCCTTGCTAGGTATGTCCTTGCAGGCGCTGCTTGCCGACTGGCAGACATTTGGTCTGGTGTTTGAGAATTTGGTCATACGCGACCTTTCGGTTTACGCACGTTCGCTCGACCTGCTGGATAGCACTCCCGTGCGCTATTATCGCGACGATTCGGGCCTTGAGTGCGATGCTATCGTGCAGCTAGCCGACGGACGGTGGGCCGCCTTTGAGATTAAGGTAAGTGAAGATAAGGCGAGCGCCGGCGTTGAGAGCCTCAAGCGCGTTCGCAAGAAGGTCTGTGGAAATCCTCGTTCACGCACACGCGAACCGGAGTTTATGGCCGTGATTGTGGGGGTGGGTGAGTACGCCCGCGAGGTCGAGGACGGTATCTACGTGATACCCGTGCGCGCGCTGGGGCGTTAAGGGGCGCCACGCCGTGTGGTCTCTGCCCGGCGCTACGGATTGGTGCAAGGGGGGTCAGGCTTGTTTGCACCATGTTGGCGCGAAGTGACCTGACCCCTTGCACCAAGGATTTGACTTTTAAGACATCATTAAGGCTTGCGCTGTGGAGCAAACCGCAGGTCAATGCTATTCTTTTACCTTATCGTATGGTGTTGTATTCTGCCTGAATTCTATGCCTACGAGCAACGGATTGATCGCGACCAAGCGGAAAGGATGGCACGCCCGCTAGCAGGGCAAACGCAAGCGATGAGTGGCATGGACCGACATAGCGAGCTCCAGCAGCACAAGACGGCGGCCGAGTACCGCCAAGCTGCCGACGAGCATGTGCGGACCCTCAAGGATTTCTGGAAGGATTTCCTGGTGAGCGGTCTGTTTGTGCTGGCCGCCATCGTTGCCATCTTTGCATGCCTGGCCTGGTTTGCCGCGAATAACCGAGTGAGCGCCACGGGGAGCACGATCGCGGCGAAGGGCCCGCGGTTTGTGCTCTCGGGAACGCAGGGCGGCACGGCGGGTAAGTACGACACTCAGGACAACTACGCGTCGGACAGTACAAGCCTTGCCGTGAACAATCTTTTCAACCTCAATAACATGAGCGCCGATGGCGGTCTCTCTCCGGGGTCGGCCGGCCAGCTCCAGCTCAACGTCAGGCCGCTCTGCAATGACCTGCACGATATCACGGTGGAGATGACCTGGGAAATTTCTGTTCAGACGAGCGTTGCGGGCACGGGCGGCACTGCTGCGGATGCATCGAAAAACGAAGAGATCATCAACTCGCTTAAAGATTTGGTGCGCGGTCATATCCTGGTTTTTCAGGGCAAAGACGCCTCTGGCTTTTACTCGAATCCGCTGGTCCCCACGACCACCACGGTGACCCAGGACGGGGCCAGCGTCACCGTCATTACGCAGAGCTTTACCATCCCAAAGTCGAGCTTTTACGCTGCGGACTCAAATAGCACGACCGAAACCGTCACCAAAACCCTCTACTGGATTTGGCCGGAGCAGTTCAAGAGCTATGTTCACACGGGCAACGCCGGCTACGGTGGCAACCTTTTCGCTAACACAGGCGACGAGGGGGGATACACAACCCTCGTCGGCGACATCAACAATAACCACGCGCGCTATTTCCGCGCCGATAGCACGAGCGTGCCAGGTCAGGCGCCTAGCGCGGTTCCGCCTGTCGGAGCCGGCATGTCCTCTGCGGATGTGGAAACCTGCGCCAGCTACTACAACAACGCCGACGAGATTATCGGCAAGAACGTCAAGTACATTCGCGTGCGCTTCACCGCCAAGGAGGCGGATAAATAAATGGACGAGCAGCTTAATGCCCGCGAGCAGGGCGATATCAAACACAACGAAGGAGTGGCAAACCCCGGCGGCAACGGGTTCGGCTCGCACGGCGAAGCGCGTCCGGCTGGCCGCATCGAGCGCATCAAGGCTTGGGTGAGCGACCACCGTCGCGAATCCCTGGCCATCGTGGGTCTGGTGGCCGTGCTTCTCGTGTTGCTGGGATTGACGCTCGGATGGTTCGTCGATGCCAATCGCGGCTCCACCGTTGGCAAGATCAAGGAGCCGGCAGAGCTCAAGGTGCTGGGCCCCAACGCTACGGCAGCCGAGCAGATCGACCTGAGTTACAACCCCGAATACGGCGATACCAAGACCGGCAACACGGTGACGCTCAAGCGCCCGTTTTGCGTGCAGACGGGCGGCGATGGGTTTGAGCTGCAGCTTGCGAATACGACCAACATTAAAGGTCTTACTATTGAGCTGTACAGAGCCGAGAACACGTCTGCGCTCCAGACGCCCGACGTGAGCGGTACCGCAGGCGGCAAATCTTATAGCTGGAAAGCAACCGGAGAGAACCTGCTGACGAGCTTCATGCCCATCAACGACGCGGGTGATGGCCTGGCAACCGAGCCGGTCCCCGGCGCAAGCGACCCTACGTTCAAGGACTATCAAAACGTCCAGCGCAACGCGCGCCCGCTCTACCGATACAAGAAATTCGGCAAGAGCGAACTCAACGCTAAGACGCTCGACGGCTCGACTGACAATGACACGCTCAACTTTATCATCAAGCTTTCGTGGGACGAGAGTGCCAAAGAGACCGATGTGATCTACCTGATCGCGCGCAACACGAGCGGTAAGTAGGAGAGGGGGCGCACATGGAGAAGCGAGAGAAGCAGCAGGATGCCGAGCGCGAGCAGCTGGCAAAAAGCAAGAGCCTAGCCAAGAATAAGCTGGTTGTGGCAGCAATCGCACTTGCTTGCGCCGTGGCGCTCGTGACGGGTGGTTACTTTACCTATTCCGCCTACACCGCCAACGGATTTCTAAAGTCCGTCGCCGCAACGGGCACCGCGCAGAGCCTGTTTGCGAGCGACCTGCTCACGGGCTATATGAGTGCGCCTGGCAACGACGAGCTCGACCGCGCCCAGCGCTCCGTTACGGTATATCCCAACAACAAGCAGTGCAGCTTCACCTTTAGCATCTATAACTATTTGCTGAGCAACAGCAACTTCTGCAACGATAAAAACGTGACGTATACCTTGACGGTCGAGGGGTATGGGCTCGATGGTGCCACGTGGAGCTATGCGCCCCAACCCGCCGGAAACGTCAAGCTTCCGGAGAATCAGCCTACCAAGAACGATTACACCGTGACCTTTCCTGAGGACAAGTTGGGACATGCCTACTTTGTGATTAAGGCCATGGTTGTTTCGAAGGAGAGCCCCGGCACCGAGCTCACCTGTCTGGCGGCGAAAGTCGTGCCGTCAAAGAAGGCCGAGGTCAAAACCGCTGCGGTTGAGGGCGCGCTGGTTGATGAGGCTGGCAAGTTTGCTGATTACGCTGCGTACAACTACCGTGTGACGGTTACGGGCGCACCGGCAAACGTCACGCTCACGTGGGGGGAGAACGTGGAGATCGATCCGTTCTTCGAGACCAACCATGGTGTGACGGCGGATAAAACAAATCACACGGTTACGTTCACCATGGAGCCTGGCTCGATGATCGTCAACTTTTACCGAGCGGACGGCAAGACGCCCGGTGACTGGGGTGACCTGGGCATTAGGGTGAGCGGAACTACCCTGACGGGCACGACGGAGACTCAATAACTCTGGAAGCAGAGTTTTTAGGATAAGAGGTACGGAATCGATGAGAACGGCAAAGCGCATACTCGCAGAGTTCATGACGGTGGTCATGGTGCTCCAGGCATGTTCGCCCACGGTCGCCGCCGTGGCGGCAGGCTGGCAGAACATCTCGAGCGAGATTGCCACCGCGGCTGCGGAGGCATCGGACGCAGCCGAGAGCGGCGAGACCAAGAGCGATGTCACGACCGGGTCTGGGTCGAGTGATACCGGCGCCGAAAGCGACAGTGCTGGGGATGACGCGGCGAAGGATGACGCGGCGAAGGATGACGCTGCAGCAGGCGATACCACCGATAACGCTACGGGTTCCGATTCCACGGGCGACCAGACGGAAGGCGATGCCGCCGCTGACGACGCCGAGCAAGATGCCGATGATGCGACTTCGGAGGACGCTGAGGACCAGGCGGGTGCGACGATTACAAATCTCGATGAGCTTGTCGAGCTGCTCGAGGCGAACGGCGCGGAAAACATCGTACGCAAAGACGACAGGAGCGGAATCCGAAGCCTTGATGTCAAGTCGTCGGAGGCGTTCGCCGTCCTGTCTAACGCCGACGCTTCGCTTTACTATGATGCGCAGATCAAGGTTATCATCACGGGCGATGCGAAGCTCACCGAGTCGGCTAAGAACGGCATGTCTTTCCAGGGCCTTGGCAGTGATGAGCATCCGTTTGAAGGCAAAATCTATAGGTCGTTGAATGGCGTTGATAGCCCTGTTGAGCTTACGTCTAACCGGACGGTTTTCAATAACTTCAAACTGACTGACCAAAACAATACGGTCAAGATAAAGTGGATAGGCGCAACTACCTATAGCGCGCCGATGGTCGCTACGAAGGTCAGCGGTGGGGGCAAGACGCTCAACGCTGTGGTCAACATCGCAGATCCCGTAGGTACCGGCGGGACGGATACGACTTCCGCTCTGACGGCGCCCCTTTTGGGTGAGGCGATGGGTGACCTTACTACAGAGGTCACCTATGGCCCTGCCGGTTCTCTCGAGAAGCTCAACGTAAATGCAGCGGGAAACATCGGTCTTTTAGCGAATACAGTCAAGAGCGGAACCTTTACGGTGGGGTCTGTTAAGTTTCCCGCTAGCCTTGCCGCGGGCGGTGTCGTCGAGACGAGCTCCGGTAATGCCGGTCTGCTCGTAGGCACGGTCGAGGATGGCGCGACTTTGAACGTCGGCACCCTTAATGTTCCCGCTGCTACCGTTCAGTCTGCAAGCGGTTCCGCCGGTGGTGTCGCAGGTCTCGTCGGTTCGAACACAGGCGCCACAGTCAACGTCACGGAGGCTCTCGACCTGCACATGCTCACCGTCAAGGGCACCACCGCCAGTGGCGGCTTCATCGGTAAGGCGACCAGGCTCGCGCTGGGCGCGGACAACAAGAAGTTCACCTGTCCCGCCAACGTCGGCGATGCGAACAGCAAAAGTTCCGGCGGCTTCATCGGCGACGTTAGTTTTGCCGGCCCGGTCGAGTTTGCCAACAACGACCAAATCGATACGGGCGAGGGCGTGAATCTTGGCCAAAGTGGGGACACGGGCGCGGGCGGCGTGTTCGGTCTCCTGGACACAACGAACGGCGATGTCGCAATATCAGGTGGCTCGTATACTAGCAAACTGGTGACGGGCTCCAGCTCCATCTATGGCGGTCTGGTCGGTAGAGTTCAGGATGTGACCAACACAGAGAAGTCGAACAACACCCTTCATATAAAGACGGGTGCCGCGGGCAACCGCTGTTCGGTTGATACTACATGCAGCGTCGCGCCGCGACTGGCAGGAGGCCTGGTCGGCTGGGTGGCAAAGAGCAACAATACTGGAGGCGTTGTAATCGTTGACGGCGCGGACGTCACGTGCCATTCTCCAAAAGCCAATGGAAAGAACTGCGGGTTTGGCGGTGTTGTTGGCGCCTTGGATAGCGGCTATAGCGTGGGCGGGCGTTCGCGTTTTGGAATTCTGGACTGCGGGGACGTTCGCGTTGAAACTGATAAAAACGAATCAATCGCATGTGGTGCCGGAATTGTGGGTTCGGCATGGAACGGCGTCTTGCGCTTGCGTGGGACTACCGATTTATCCGATTGCAAGCTCGAGGCCAACGGTAATACCAGCCAAATTCTTAGATCCTTGGATGGATGCGCCCCATTGGTGTTTGCTCTAGGTTCAGGCTCGGATGCTGAGGCAACGAACGATAATTATTGGCTTTACAAACGTCCTGCTGCGGCGAGGATCGATGACCTGACCTATAACCAGGTTATCCGCCTGACCGGAGAGGAGGGCAAGCTCAGCAAGGATCTTATTAAACTTGATGAAAGCACCTTTTATCAGCCGTTGTGCAATCTGAGTGGTGCTCCAGATGCTGGCAGCAGTGCTGGCTACTCTTGGGGTTATCAGCTACGGTCCCAAAATGGCGACGGGAAGTCGGGTACATACCTCATTAATGATGCGGATACATTCGCATGCATTGCCATGACGGTCCAAACGAACGGCTACTTTGGCGGTGTATTCGGCATCGGCACGGCTAATATTACGAGCTGGTATGGTAATAGTGGGAATGCTATCTCAATTACTTCCGACATTGACCTGCGAGGTACAGGCCTTGAAGGTCTTGCATGTGATGGGTCCGGGCAAGTTAATGCCTTCGTAGGGGCTGTCGAGGGCAACCATCATACCGTTACCTTGGCGATTGGCGAACCTTACGGTACGCGCAACGGCAATGCGCTTGGCGCAAACGATTCGACTGAAGGCAACGGCAAGATTTACCGGCACAGCCGTCTGGGCCTCTTTGCCGCTATCGGCGGTGGCGCGACGGTGAATAACCTCACCGTCGATGGCGTTATGAAGTTCGATAACGGCTTAGGCGTCGACGCTGGCTCGCTTGCGGCAACTATCACTGGCAAGACAACGCTCAGCGGCGTTACGTGCAAGACGAAAATCACCTGCGATGATACGTTCGGCAACGATGTCAACATTGGCGGCATTGCTGGTAGCGTGAGGGGTGGTGGAACCGTTACTTTCGGCAGCAGCAACATAAGTGGCAGCACGAAGGCGCAAGCGACCGTCAAAACGGGCGCTACCCTCAACGGCAACACGCGCATTGGCGGCGCTATCGGTTATGTGGCGGACGTTGTCGCTATCGTCAACGTGACGAGTCTCGAGGTCGGTGACGCGACCGCGAGCGAAAATGCGATTACCGCGGGCGACAGCGCGAGCAATAAGAAATCCCAGATTGGCGGCCTTATCGGCTGCATCACTCAGGGCACCGCGGCGAATACGACCAACGTCAACATCACAGGACTTACGTTCAATTCGTTCAGCATGACCGTTGGCAAGAACGGTGACGCGAAGAACGGCGCTGGCGGTCTTTTGGGCTACAGCTGGGGCAATACGGTTGTCACCATCGGGGATAGCGCAAACACCAGCGACAGCACGTATGCTCTCAAGACGAACAACGCTTCCATAACAGCAAACAGCTCAGGTGAACTCGGCGGGCTCGTATATGCAGCCAGCGGTCACTGGGTTATCAACAACTATGCCATCGATCTTTCTGGTGCAACCATCAATGCCGAGAGCGCTACAACGCTTGGTCTGCTCATCGGTCGAGGCGGTAGGACGGAGAATTCCACAACATATGGAGTGGAAACTTATAGCGGCTTGTATCTGGAGAACAAGGCGGGTTGGGACACTGCATATAAGGTCAATGGTGTTGCTGCGGGCAATGGCGTGAAAATCAACAACACGGCAATCAAAAGCAACGACAATGCTACTTCGTTTGATGAATGGGTCGGCAACAGCACGAGGCCTGCCTATGGAAATAAAGACGCCAGCAAACTCATGGACGGCGAATGGAATGTCGTCGTTTCGCTTCATACCAAAGACGGCGTTAATGACGGCAAGCTCGACATGAGCGGAGAGCCGGGAAACGACAACAGCTATCGCAACCGTTCCGATTTCGGCAAGAACCACAACACGAATGCCTGGACGAGGTATTACTACAACCTCGACAAAGCCTATGCGGCACTTGGGCAAGGCAGCTCCAAAATTAGCAAAATCGATACGGCGGAAAAGCTGCTCTTATGGTCTGCTTATCGCTATGCTCCAGCCGCAATTCGCTCGATGATTGTGCCGCAAGCGTTCAACGACGCCGTGGCCATCGGCGGCGAAAGCGGCAGAAGCGTCGAAATTGATTTGACGGGCTATAGTTACTATCCCACCCAGCCGAACGGAAAGGTGACGGTTGGTAATGCGACCATCACCTTCCATTACTCCGACATCAAGGCCGAGCAGAAAAGCAACAAGCTGAACTCTGCTGCTACCCAGCACGAGAACATGCACTGCGGTCTTTTCCGAACGGTGGCAAATGGCGATCTTACGGTGAATGCCGTCACTTTGGGTGGCACTGTTGGGCCCGTTGTCAATGACGGGAGAAGCAAGAATGATATTGCCGCCGCGGGTGGAAGCTCTTCGGGCGCGCTGGTGTGTCGCTACGTGTATGGGTCTAACAATGGCACGACCACCACTATTAGAAAAATCTCGATTGATGGCCTTACGCTCAACAATTTGACCGTCGATGGCGCTAGTGAGGCCACGGGCGCTGATGCTTATATGCCTCTGCTTATAAACGAGATGCAGACGTACGTGAACCTGAGCGCGAAGAACATCACGGCTACGGGATACGGCCGCAACACCAAGGTGGCAACCTCACTTTTTGGAAGGCTGGGCGTGGGTTCGAGTGCCGACCAGGTTACGGCGACGTTTGGTACCATCAACGTGCCGAGTGCTACGAACAACGCCATCTTTACCCGTGCAAGCTTGCTTGAGAGCTTTGGCTACGGCGAGGGGAAGACCGGCTCGGCGGTGTATACCTTTATAAAGGATGACCAGACAAACGATAAGGTCACATTCGGCAGCGAGATCGACTCGAAGGGCGAATACTCTGGTAAGCAACTCTGGTACTACAACGAGAGCACCTATGGGACCCGCGCTGGCCTCGTCACCGTTGACAACAAAGAGGCAAATGCGGATACTCCGCAATTCGGTGGTTATCTCCCGTATGTGAAAAAGGGCAATGTCAACGAAAACAAAGTCCAATACCATGAAATCAAAGTTAACCAGCGCGTGCCCAAGCTTACGACAGGCTGCGGCACCTATGGTGATCCCTATACCATAACCAAGGCAACGGAGCTCAACACGGTTGCTGAGTACATCAATACTCAGAATCCAAGCGACGGCTGGGAAGTTACGATTGCGGCCGATCAGGAAACGCTATGCCAGCGCCGCTCGTCCAGCAAGGATGCTAGTAATGAAGTGACGTACGTCTACAAGCAGGCGAGCAAAACATGGGTGAGAATGATCGGGAACGACATCGACCCCAATGACACGCTTGACGATACGACGATGCACAGCTATCTCCAGAGTGCCTACTACAGCATCGAGCCGGAGAACGACAAGGGGGAAAGCACTGACACGCTTGAGCTGGACGCTGCCGTTTTTCAGGGCTTGGGTAATAAAGATTACCCGTTCCGTGGCGTTATCGTTGGTAATCTGAGGGGCTCGTCGCAGGCAGCTACGCAGGCGACTATCAAGATCCACAACTCCAAGGACACAGGTGCGCTTTCTGGGTTGATCCCGTATAGCTACGGTAGCGTTGTGAGTAATCTGAACATTGAATACTCGGGCAAGGCGGCCTCTATTGCACATAAGAATAAAGACGCCTCTGGCGTGCCGGGCGCGTTTTTTGGCGGCGTGATCGGTTGCATCATGGGCGGTGACAATATCATCGATGGCGTGTCGGTGAAAGCGTCTGGCGGCTTTAGCGTTGCTGGGGCAGCAGGCGATAATGGCGGCGCGCACCTTGTGCCCGTTGGCGGCTACGTTGGTGCTGTTGCGGGTGGCGGCGTCATCTTCCGCAACTCTTCCCGCGGCGACGGTGCCCTTAACGACTGGCATAGCGCTGGCGCTTCTCTCTACGACAACCCATATGTTGGCCGCGTGATCGACGGCTATGCGTTCAGCGAGCTTACCGATGATAAGAGTCTCGACAACACTGATCGTAACTACAAGGTGAACAATCTGGATACTTCGAAGACGGGGTGCATCAAGACGGATGCGACGCAGGGCCGCTATAGGGGAGACGACGCCAATAGCTCTGCGATAACCACAACCGTCAATGACTCGCAGGGACTGCTCGTACTCTCGGCCATCATCAGCAGCGGTGCGGCCGGCGGTTCGGCGAATACGAATACCACGAACGATGCGTATGGAACGTATGCGGGCTCGCGTGCCTACATGGGCGGCAACAACGCAAAGGGAGTGTACCAATTCGGCAACAAGCAATACGGCAAAGTTCGCAACGCGAGCTATACACATGTTGGAAGGCCGGCGAGTGCCGCTGAAGACTTTGCTAATGCGATAAGCGATGACATGAAAAGCCCCGGTATCCAGTTAGAGGGTAACGCGCTTGGCTACGCAGGCGATGGCTCGGGCGTTAACTCCCCCTACCTAGTAAAGAAATACGCAACGTGGCAGACGGGTAACATCTGCGCCGCGCAGGTCTCGGGAATGGATTTGCAGTTCAAAGCGGGTGAAACCTACGACATGACTACTTATGGCACGGGTTACACGGGTCTTTCGGGCCGCTACTACTCAAACGCATGCGCATCCGGTAAGGGCGCCGACCGCGATCGCATCGTGCCGCTTGTTGCGTGCATCAACGGTAACGGTGCAACAATTAAGGTCGGTAGCAAAGAGGCCAGCAAGGTATATGGGGTCACGGAGTACGCCGATGATAATTACAAACTCACCGGAGTGGGCGCTCTCTTTGGTACCGTAACGTATACCTCGACCAACGTGTTGGATAGCATCGGCACTCCGGCAACGGACGGCGCTGCTGCTACGGGCAACGGCGGCTATACCGTCCAGAACCTAAAGTTCGATGACTGCAATATTTCTCTTACGTATATCAATGCAGCCGGCGCCTCCAGTGGTGCGGGTAATGAGCAGGTTGGCGTCGGTCTGCTTGCGGGTACTACGGCGAACGCGAGCTCGCTGGCAGATTACGGCAAATATGCAGGAATTACCACGAATAGCTGCAGGGTGAATGGCCCCAATAACGTTGGCGGATTGCTCGGCGCATCCGGCTATGGTAGCCGCAGGACTGATAAAGATACAACTTTGCTGGTGAATCGTAACGACACCTCAAATTCGAACACGCGCTATTCTCCGGTCAAGCTTTACGATTGCTCTTATAGCAACATGGACATTTCTGGCGTGCAAAACGTCGGCGGCTTCGTCGGCAAGCTGAACCAAAATTCCGCTGGTGGCGTTTGGGCAAAAACGAATATGCCTATTGCCGAGAGTTCCACAATTATGTCAACTGCTGCCAGCGCAAGGACCGGCGGTATCGTGGGTCTTGCCGGAGGTGGTTTCCTGGTGAACACCGATGACGCTGGAACGCCTTCGCAGGGTGCCGGAAAGGCGGAGATCAGCAATGTCACGCTTCAGCCGGCAGCATCGAGCGCGACCGAGGGGACCGGCGGCCTTATCGGAAGGTCCGAAAATGGAATCGTGTCTGTCTACAATCTGTGCATCCATGGCGACGTGCAGAATAAAACGGTATTTGGTGTTAGAGGATCGAATAATCTTAAGTACGTTGCTGGTGCAGTCGGCGAAGCAGCTTCGGGCGGTGCATTTAAGTTCGATAGCTGTGTAATAAAAGACATCTATCTTGGTGCTCGTGAGTGCTCTGCCGGTTTAATCGGTGATCTGAAAGGTGGGTGTGCCCTCGAGGTCAAGAATTCAACTATCACTGGACTGGTCGTCGATGGTTCGTATTCTGGTGGTGTTGTTGGCTCGATCGGTAACACGGCGAACTCTGTCACGCTTTTGAACTCGACCATTGGCGAGAATAACTTTACCGGTAGCAAGAACGCTGCATGGAACTCATCGCTGGGAAGTTGTTCTGGTGGCGTGTCTGGCGATGGCCGTGGCTCATTTAGGCTCGTAAATGTGCTCATGGATCGCAATATCTTTGGGGCGCAAACTAGCCAGGGCTATTTGTTCGGAAATAGTTCATCCGCTGATCTCGTCAACGTTTTTGTCGCAGGAATTGCCATTAGACCAAACAGTGCGAGTGAATCGCTCAAGCTGATGCGCAATTCTTCCGGCACCGACGACCTTAAAAAAGTGAACAAAAAGTCATACATCGCATTTGCTGCCTATGAAGACAAGCTTTCCGATGCCAAGGGCGCGACACTGTATGGCAACGATGCTGCGAACGGCAATGTGACGGTGGCCGTTTCGCCCTACGTCACGACGAGTCCGACGAGTGGCCTTGTTGTGCGCGCCTCCGATGCTGACACGGCCGGCCGTTATCTGTTCGGCGACGGCATGAACGTTGGCCTTGCCACGGCCATCCAGAATCCGTCGAGCCCCGGCGTTGCCAACCGTTATACCTACACCAACATCGGCGGCATCAATGACGATGGCGCCTATCAAAATACGTCGAGCTATAACGCCAAATCCGTGGCGAGCATGTTCAATGCGAATAACGATGCAAGCGACAGCAAGGTTGCAACGGATTTTCCCGTTTTGGTGATCTCGGGTACCGATAATACGACGGCCAAGAGCTATCTAAACATCATCACGAACGGCGGCTTCTCTGACGCTTGCAGATTGAATAACGAGAATGGCACCAATCCGCACGTGACGGCCAAAGCAGATGTTTTCCAACTCAAGGATGGTGTGTTCGTTAAGGACGATGACGCGTCGAACAATCCCACGCTTCGCGTAGTGAACAACGGCAAGAACAATATGTCGTTTAGCCCAAGCTCCGATTGGGACAACGGCAAGGGCCGCTTTACGCTCCTGACCGTTACCTTTACCGAGGCGGGTCAGAGCTACAACGTTCAGGTGCCGATCGTCGTTAAGCGCAAGCTCGAGATTGATTTCGCTGCAACGTATGATTACGGCATCAAATTTAAAGAAAAAGACTACGCTAACCTTGGAAAAGATGCACACGTGCTTACGAGCTTTGGCGAGCCGATGACGGGTCTGCTTACCTGGACATACAATTCTGCCAATGGGAAGGAAGTCGACTTTGGCTGGGACAGCTATATGGCTGCTGGCGGCTCGATGAAGGGGCTCGGTAAGAGCATCCTCTTCAATGGTGCCGACGGAAGGTTGCCCCAGGGCACCCAGCTTACGCTCATCGATGCGAACGTTGACGGCCGGGCCGGTGGCAGAGAGTATCACTATACGGTGGGCGAAGGCGGAGCAACGAGCGTTTCCCTGAGCGGAAACGACGGCTTTAAGGATTCTGCGGGCAATCCATATCAGGAGCGATGGCTGAGCGAGATTTTGGATGTGTCGGCCACACAGGATGGCGCCGGCACATGGACCGTGTGTGATAACGAGGCAGAGGCGACCGCTAAAGCGAAACTCGATGGCAAGTGGACGCTGTTTAAGGTTGCGGGTGCTGACGTTCCCAGCAACAGCCGCTATACGCTAAAGGTACCTAAGGAGAAGGATACCGGCAGAGAGAAGCGTGCATCGGAGAGCGTCTACCTAGTTGTCAACGTGCCCAAGTCGGGCGACGGCGTGACGCAAGCTAGTATCAACGGTTTTACGGCTTCGTCTATTGACTCGAATTCTTCGGGTGGCCGCATATCTTGGAATCTGCATCACGTCTTGCGCACCGGTGGCGACGATAATCAAAACGGTACGGCATCGACATACAGCATCTTGTCCAATTACGGGCAGGAAGTTAACGACGGGAAGCCGGAGGCGCGCACTCCGGTTTCGAAGTCGACGGACGGCGCCGCCTACGTTCTTTCTCTTGACGTTACCGACACGATTACGTTTAACCCAAGTCAGAGCTATGCTGACTCGGACTCTTTGTTCTATCAGCTCGATACGTCACTGTGCAAGTATGGCGCCAACAATACCCTGACGGGGGTGAGTAGTTTCCCGAGCGGAACCTCGGCGATCGCTAAATTCTATGTTGCCATCGACAATCAGAACTATAAGTGGGATGGCGAAGATTGGGCGAAGTGTGATTCTTCGACGCCTGCGTTCACGCAGACCGTGACGGATACGGGCGATGACTCGCTGAAGCTCAAGCTCGATTGTGACCTCGCCAGAATCCGCAAGCGTGCAACGGGCGGATCCTTTACCGTGCGCACGGCTGTGGAAGAGATTCGCCTTACGCCGGACGGCTGCAACAAGGTCATCTCCCTGTCCAAGCAGTCTGGCGAGGACGCCTGTACCAAGATGTCCTATACCGCCAAGCTTTCGACGCGTAAGGAAGGCCTTAATACCTCGAGCCTGACGCAGACGAAGCGCGGTAACGTCGGGTACTATCGCATGGACACGGGTGATACGACCATTACGCTTTCTGCGCCAGATAAGTCGCAGCTTGGTATTAACGTGGACGACCTGCGTCCGATCGCGAATGGCACGATTGGTCTGGGTGCCACGTATGAACTGGGTGGACTCAGCAACGCCGCCGAGGCAATTGCGAACGCAGACTCTGTTGTGTACACGCTCGCGCTTCAGCGCCGCGGAACCGACGGCACGTATGAGAGCGTAACGGATGATATCTCCAACTACGTAACAGTGACGGAGAGTAAGCTTGCCGCGGTCGCTCCCTCCGGTAGCACGATCACCTTCACTGACTCGAAGGAGAACGGCAAGTTCAAAACGAAGAACGGTAATACGACGTTTAGCCTGCCCTTTACCGTTAAGGTCAACACGCAGGTTGAACAGCGTGAGCAGTTCTACGCGAACTATCGTCTGGTGATGACAGCGAGCTTGGTCAAGGGTGACGTGGCGAGCGCAAAGCCTCAATCGCCCGACTATGTGACCTACACGCTCACGAGGGTGAACCTCAACGGCATCGACCACTAGTTCCGAAGCCAACTGGCTTCGCAAAGGGGGCGGCAACCACCCGGTTGCCGCCCCCTTTCTAGTCTGCGCGATCCCAGTCTTGGACTCCGCTGGACAGTTAGTTCAGATACGTATAATTCCAGACCGCAGCAGGCGCATCCGGCGCTCGTTTTGGGGAAGAAAGGGGCTCAAAACTAGGATTCGGTAGCTATCTGGGCTCGATTTGCGTGCAATGAGTCGCCAAAGAACCCTCTCCGGGGACCATAGCGCAGCTTTATCAGCATAGAAAAATACGTATCTGAACTAACTGTCCAGCCGCCGTTGGAGAAAGGTGTTTTAGCTCTCCCGACCCCTCCACCAGGCTTTCCAACTTCCCACTTAACTTAACACTTAAGGTGGAAAGCTGGGTAGAAAGCTGGAAAGTTAAGTGGAAAGCTGGAATGTTAAGTGGAAAGCTGGAAAGTACGCGGAAGACTGACATGCTAGCCCAGAGGCTAGAGGGGTTAATAATTATGAAGACCATACCAAGCGAAACAAAAAGATACCAATCTGGTTGGTAAAACACGCTCAATGAGCTGCGAGCTAACTAGCTGCGTAAATTAAATGTAAAGAACTGTCGCAAATAAATGGCAAATGCCCAGATAACACCGCGTCTATTTTAATTAACTGCTTTGAGCAAACAGTAAAATGCTACTATCTAACTTGCACGTAAGAAAGCAGATTAACGGTTAAGGCTAAGAAGTGGCAGGTATGTCGGAAGCAACTAGGACTCGCACGCATGCGCCCGAGGTTAGGCAGCGCGCCGTCGAGGTCCTCCAAGAGGGGGTCGGTCATCGCGCCCTCGCCGCGGAGCTTGGCATTCCCCAGGCCACGGCTCGTCAGTGGGCCCGCGCGTATGCCGTGGGCGGTGCCGACGCCGTTCTCAACGCCGGTTCGCATCATCACACCTATTCGTACGAAGTTAAGCTCGCCGTGGTCAAGGACCGCTTGGAAAACGGCTTAACGGTTCGCGAGGCCATGATCAAGCACAAGATTCCCAGCGAGTCTTCGGTCAAGGCTTGGTGCCGCCAGTATCGCGAGAGCGGTGAGTCCGCGCTGGTTGATAAGCCGCGCGGTCGCAAGCCGCGCGTTAAAAAAGCGGAATAGCGAACGGGATGGTGCGCCCACAGGGGCGCATTTTTCTTGCCGCGCCAACTTTTTGGACCGTCGTGAGCCTACTGGAACATCCTCCAAAGTGGTTAATAAACCGCGCGCAGTGGCCCGTGCGCCCGCCGCCGCGATAGGGGGAGCGTCGCCTCTCTGCTCCAAAGCGGACAGACTCCTTACCCCGTACGCCTAAAACTCCCCAGTTGACCGAAAACCCGCCGTCGCTACTCCTCAACTGAGCTATAACGTTAAACAATTGCAGCGTTTTTGCATGGGGGAGTGATGGTATGACGCTACTGTATTTCCTTACCCTGTTTCCGCTGGTACCGGCGCTGGGCATGCTGCTCGCGCGCGGTGACCGCGCCCGCGATGCGGTAGGGCTTGTAGGCTCCGGCATTATTATGGCGGTGACAGTTGTAGTCGCCGTCATGTTTTTTGGCACGGGTCCTCAGAGCTTTGAGGTCGCCCCCGGCACCTCGCATGTGCTCTCGATCATCAGCTCCGTCATCGACGTAATTCTGTGCGCCGTCATCCTGTACAACGCGTTCAAATATAGGAACGCGCTTACCGGTGTGCTCGGCGTGGTGCAGCTGGTGGGCTCGCTCGCCTTTGCAGCTATGACGCTGCCCGCGACCGAAGCCGTCACGGCAACGCCGCTCTACCTGGATTACATGAGTGTGATCATGGTGCTTGCCGTCGGCATTGTCGGCAGCCTTATCTGCGTGTACGCCCTGGGCTACATGAAGGACTTCCAGGCCCACGACGAGCACGAGGCCGCGCTGCGCGGGCAGGCGGCGCCCGACCGACGCCCGCAGTTCCTGGCGCTTATGTTCCTGTTCCTCTCGGCCATGTTCGTCATCGTGACAAGCGACAACCTTGAGTGGCTGTTCTGTGGCTGGGAAATCACCACCGTGTGCTCGTTCCTCATGATTGGCTACACGCGCACGCCCGAGGCCATAAAAAACGCTTTCACCCAGATCATCCTCAACATGCTGGGCGGCATCGCGTTTTTGGCCGGGCTCATGTACCTGCACGTTAACGGCATGCCGCTGACCATCTCGGGCATGATCGAGCTTTCCGGCGCCGGAACCGCGCAATCCGCGCTGCTGGTGATGCCGGTCGTTCTGCTGTCGCTCGCCGCACTCACCAAGGCCGCGCAGATGCCGTTCCACACTTGGCTATTGGGTGCCATGGTTGCCCCCACGCCCACGAGCGCCCTGCTGCACTCGTCAACCATGGTCAAAGCCGGCGTGTTCCTGATGGTCAAGCTCAGCCCGCTCTATGCCATCTATCCCGTGACTGGCTTTATGGTCACGAGTGTGGGTGCCATCACGTTTTTGCTCGCTGCCCTCATGGCCATCTCGCAGAGCAACGCCAAACGCGTGCTCGCGTACTCCACCATTTCCAACTTGGGCCTTATCAGCGCCTGCCTAGGCGTCGGCGCGCCCGAGGCCGTGTGGGCCGCGATCTTCCTGATCCTGTTCCATACGGTGGCAAAGTCGCTGCTGTTCCTGTGCGTGGGCACGGCCGAGCATCATATCGGCAGCCGCAATATCGAGGACATGGACGGCATGTTCAGCCGCATGCCGCACCTGACGCGCCTGATGATGCTGGGCATTATGGGCATGTTCGTGGCTCCGTTTGGCATGCTCGTGTCCAAGTGGGGCGCCCTGGTGGCGTTTGCCCAGACCGGCAACGTGCTCATGATCATGGTGCTTGCCTTTGGCTCGGCCGCGACGTTCTTCTTCTGGGGCAAGTGGCTTGCCAAGCTTTCGGGCGTCGACCCCACGGCTCAAAACGTTGAGGTCAATGTTCATAAGACCGAATGGATGGCCCTCAACACCATCGCCGCGCTGCTGATTCTTTGCTGCGTGGCGTTCCCGCTCATCTCGAGCGGTCTGGTGTCGCCTTACTTGGCCATGGTGTTTGGCCGCGTGCCGTATGTTATCGGCAAGGACTCCATGTATCTGATGGTGGTTATCGTGGCATTTATCGCCGTGGTGCTGCTGACTTCATTCCGCGTGAGCAACAAACCGCACGTAAACGTATATCTTTCGGGCGTGGGAACCGACAATTACCGCCATTTCCGCGGCTCGATGGGACGCGAGGTGAAGGCCGAAAAGCGCAATTGGTACTCGGAGGACGTCCTTGGCGAGAAGCGTATTGGCCCCGCGGGCAGCGTCGTGTGCTGCAGCATTATCTTGTTTGCGCTGCTGTGCTGCGCGTGGATTGGACCCGAGCGGCTTGCCATGAGTGCGCCCTCGGTGCTGCGCGGCAAGTATTTTGAAGGCTCGGGCGTCGTGGGCATTTTTATTGGCACCGTGGCGTTTGCCTTGATTGCGCCGCTTGTGGGCGGCCTGATCGACGGCGTTGACCGCAAGCTGTCCGCCCGCATGCAGGGCCGCGTGGGCCCGCGCCTGCTGCAGCCCTTCTACGACGTTGCCAAGCTGCTGCGCAAGGCCCCCGCCAGCGTAAACACCATGGACGATACCTACATGGCGTGCGCGCTCATCTTTACCGTGGTGGGCGGCGGTATCTTTGTGTCGGGTTCCAACACGCTGTTGTGCGCCTTTATGGTTACGCTCGCCGCGATCTTTGTGGTGTTGGCGTCCGCCTCGACGCAAAGCCCGTTTGCCCAGGTTGGCGCCGACCGCGAGTTGCTGCAGGTTATGAGCTACGAGCCCGCCGTTCTGCTGATGAGCGTGGGCCTGTACCTTGCCACCGATAGCTTCGACTCCATCGCCGTGACTGGGCAGTCGGCCCCCATCATCGTGTACAGTGCGCCCATTTTCCTGGCGCTGCTTGCGGTACTCACCATCAAGCTGCGCAAGTCGCCGTTTGACCTTTCGTACTCGCATCACGCGCATCAGGAGATTGTCCAGGGCGTCGCCACCGAGATGAGCGGCGGCACGCTGGCCAAGATGACCCTTATGCACTGGTGCGAGACCGTGCTGTTTTTGATGTGGGTGGGCATGTTCTTTGTTTGGGACAACCCCGTGAGCTGGGTCGTAGCCTTGGTCGTGATGGTCGCGACGTACTTTGTCGAGGTGCTGATCGACAACACCTTCGCGCGCAGCACCTGGCGCAGCTGCTTTAAGCTCGGATGGGGCGTGGCGCTGGTGTTTGGCCTGCTCAACCTTATGCCCATCCTCGTCGACGTGTTTATTTAGGAGGCGGCATCCATGGATCATAAAATGTCGCGCTCGCCGTGGGTTATTCATTACGACGGTTCGAGCTGCAACGGATGCGATATCGAGGTGCTGGCCTCGCTCACGCCGCTGTTCGATGCGGAGCGCTTTGGCGTGGTCAACACCGGCAACCCCAAGCATGCGGACATCTTTTTGGTGACGGGCTCGGTCAACGCTCAGAACTTGCCTGTCGTGCGCCAGATTTACAACCAGATGCTCGAGCCCAAGTGCGTGGTGGCCTGCGGCATCTGCGCGTGCTCGGGCGGCGTGTTCCGCGATGCCTACAACGTGATCGGCGGCGTGGACCGCGCGATTCCCGTGGACGTGTACGCGCCCGGATGCGCCATTCGCCCCGAGACCGTGATCGATGCCATCGTGGAGGCGTGCGGCATCCTGGACCAGAAGGAGGCCGTGATGCGCGCCGGCGGCGACCCGCTTACCGTGGGCGGCGCCGCAACCTGGGACGGTGGCGTTGAGCTGGGCGAGGACGGGTTTGTGGCTGCGGGGGCCGGAGCTGATGGTGCTGGCGTCGTCGAGGCCGATTTGTCCGCCGGGAAGCCCGCCGCGCCCGCCGCTGGCGACACGCCCGCTGGGACGCCCGCCGCGCCCGCCGCTGCAAAGGAGGCCGAGTAATGCAAAAGGCAATCTACACCACCGTCGGGATCGATGAACTGTTGCCGCATGTGCAGGCGCTCAAAGGTACCGGCGCGCGCTTTGTGCAGATGCATGCCGAGCGCTGTGTGGACGACGGATCGTATCGCTTGGTCTATACGTTTATCGACGTTCGTGCTGCTCAGGAGCATATTGCGCAGGACGGCAGCTATGCGATTGAGAACCTGGTAGTCGAGGGCATCGACCAGTACCAGGAGATTCCGTCCATCAGCTCGTACTATCCGGCAGTGTTCCCGTTTGAAAACGAAGCGCACGACCTGTTTGGTCTTGCCATCACTGACATGCAGGTCGACTTTAAGGGCTTTTTCTACCAGGTTTCGACTGCCGAGCCCATGAGCGTTATCACGCCCGAGGTGAAGGCCGCGCGCGAGAAAGCCATGAAGGTCCGTGCCGCTGCCGAGGCCAAGGCGCGCAAGGCCGCGGCCGAAAAGGCCGCCGCCGCTGCGGCTGCTGCAGGGGAGGGCGCTGCCGTCGCTCAGCCCGCTGCGGCTGCCGGCTCCGATGCTCAGCATGACGATGCCGCTGCCAAGGCCGCGCTCAAAGCCGCCGAGCTGGAAGCAAAGCTCGCCGCCATGGATCCCGAGAAAGCGGCCAAGGTCCGCGCGGCGCTTGCTGCCAAGGCCGCCCGCGACAAGCAGAAAAAGGAGGCGTAAGGTCCATGGCACATCGCTCCGTTATTCCGTTTGGTCCGCAGCACCCGGTGCTGCCCGAGCCGCTTCATCTGGACCTGGTGATCGAGGACGACCGCGTTATCGAGGCAATTCCGCAGATCGGCTTTGTGCACCGCGGGCTCGAGAAGCTCACCGAAAAGCGCGACATGCATCAGTTTGGCTACATCGCCGAGCGCATTTGCGGCATCTGCGCCGTGGGCCACAGCTGCGGCTATGCCAGCGCCTGCGAGCGCATGCTCGACATCGAGGTGCCCGGCCGCGTGCAGTATATCCGCACCATTTTGCACGAGCTTTCGCGCATTCACTCGCACCTGCTGTGGCTGGGCCTGCTCGCCGATGCCTTTGGCTTCGAGGCGCTCTTCTATCGTTCGTGGACCCTGCGCGAGCAGATTCTCAAGATCTTTGAGAGCACTTGCGGCGGTCGCGTGATTTTGTCGATTAACGAGATCGGCGGCCTTAAGCACGATATCGAGGACTCCGAGCTGGCAGGCATTGTCCAGACGCTCGATGCCATGCGCCCCGACTACGAGGCCCTGGTGCATACGTTTTTGGACGACAATAGCTGCGGCGAGCGCCTGCATGGCGTGGGCGTGATCAGCAAGAAGGACGCGCTGGAGCTTTCGATGGTCGGTCCGTTTGGGCGCGCCTCGGGCGTGGACTACGACGTGCGCATGTTCGGTGACGGTGCCTATGCGGACCTGGCCGCGTTCGAGCCCATCGTGGCGACCGACGGCGACTGCTATGCCCGCTGCCAGGTGCGTTGTGCCGAGGTCACGCAGGCCATGGACATCATCAAGGAGCTTGTGGGCAAGATTCCGCACGACGGAATCGGCGGGCGCACCAAGCTCACGCCGGCCGACGGTGCGCGCGGCGAGGTTGTGATTGAGCAACCGCGCGGCGAAGCGTATTACTATGTGCGCGGTAACGGCACCAAGAACCTGGACCGTTTTCGCGTGCGCACGCCGACGTCGCAAAACCTGGCAGGTCTGACGCATGCGCTGCAGGGCGTGCTCCTTGCCAACGTGCCCATGATCATCCTGACCATCGACCCCTGCATTAGCTGCACGGAAAGGTAGGCGCGGCATGAGTTTGCTGACATTTGCCAAGACGGCCTTGGGCTCTATGGTCAAGCAGCCGGTCACGGTTTGCTATCCGCAGGAGAAGCTCGCGGCACCTGAGCGCTTGCGCGGGCATATCGTCAACGACATGGACGTGTGCATCTGCTGCGGCATGTGCGCGCGCCGCTGCCCGGCGGGCGCGCTCGCGGTCGATCGCAAGGGTGGAACGTGGTCGATCGACCCGTATGCCTGCGTGGTGTGCGGCGAGTGCATCGAGAGCTGCCCCAAACACTGTCTGACTATGGACACCGCCCGCACCCCAGTCGCAGCGGACAAGACTCCCACGGTAGAAGCCAAGCCGGAATAGCGCGAAAACGGGGCCGGTGGGGCAAAAATGCCCCACCGGCCCCGCGCATGAGCGCGCGGTTAGGCTGCCGCGATCAAAACTATGCCGGATTACGGGGCTGGATAGCGAATCTCCGACCATACAGAAAATCGCAAAAACAAAACTGCAGGTAGATAGCCTGCCGTTTTTCAAAAAATGAAGGCATGGATGAGGGCCCCGACTTTAGCCCCGTAAACCGGCATAGTTTTGAAATGGCACCATATCAGTAACAGCCTTTGATCTCCCGTGGACAGAGGGAAACGGATCATTTTTGCCTTGCGAGGGCTGCCGCGTGACCCGTCTGCCACGAAATGGGCCGATCTACTATGTTTAGGCGGCAGCCCTCGACCACAGCAAGTAATGCGAAATGAGAACTGCAGGTAGAACGGCTGCGGTTTTTCATGAAACGCGGTTATGGTCGGGGGTATCGAGTCAAACGTAGTAGATAGGCAGGTTTCGTGGCGAGCGGTTCCGGCTGATCCCTTGGGGACGGAGGAAAACGGATCATTTTGGTCTCGCGAGGCTTGCGGAGGCGCTCGTGCAGGGCCGCCCGAACAAAACTATGCCGGTTTACTACGATGAACTCGACATTCCCGACCATGACTGCATTTTTCTAAATATCGCAAGCGTTCTACCTGCGGTTTTGGAAGCGCGCAATTTGCCGTGGTCGAAGGTGGGCGATTCATCGTAGTAAACCGGCATAGTTTTGAAATGGCATTAAATAGGTAGCAGCCATTTTGCTATGCGGGAGTGGTTGACCGTTGGGAAATTACCCCCGCAGGTAGGCGATGGCGATCTGCGTGCGGTTGCGCAGGCCCATTTTGGCTAGGATCGAGCTGATGTGGTTGCGCACGGTGCCTTCGCCCATGTAAGCGGCGGCGGCAATCTCCTTGTTATCGAGGCCACGGGCGATGAGCTCGGCGACTTCGAACTCACGGTCGGTCAGGCTGGCAAAGGCGGCGGGCCGGCGAGGCTTGCCTGCCTCGACGTCTGTTCCGTCAAAATCGATGTCTTCGATCGCCTTGCCCTCGAGCACGCGTTTGCCGTCCATGACCTGCGCCAACGCTGGAGGAATGGCGGCGACATCGGTTTTAATCAGGTAGCCGCGGGCGCCTAGCTTGAGCGCCGACACAATGTACTCGTCATCCGAGAATGTCGTCAGAAACACCACGCGCGCCGCAGGGTCGCGCTCAAGGATTTTGCGTGCCGCCGATAGGCCGTCGCGTCCCGGCATCTGAATGTCGAGCAGCGCGATGTCGGGCGAGTGCTCGGCGTAGAGCGCGACCGCGTCGTCGCCATTGGCGCCGGTGCCCACCACCTCGATCTGCGGCTGTGCGCCCAGGATAATCTTGAGCGAATCGACCACCAAGCGGTCGTCGTCGACAACAATGAGCCTCATCGGCCCTCATCTCCTTGCGGTTTGGGAACGGTGGCAAACACACGCCAGCCGCCGGCGCCGGCGCGCGGGCCGGCGGTGAAAGTGCCGCCAAGCGCCTCGACACGCTCGCGCATGGAGCCGAGCCCCATGCCCTCCGCGGTGCCGCGGCCGCTTGCTTGGACCCCGCCCGTGCCATCATCGGTGACGATGAGCTGGTAAAACGACGGATGCTCCATGCACCGTACGGCGACGGTTTGGGCGCAAGCATGGCGCATGGTGTTGGAGAGCGCCTCGCGCAGGACCGCCGCAAAGCAGTTGGCGACGTTTGCGGGCGCATGCTCGGCCAAAACCTCAAGCTCAATCTGCGGGCCGCCGTCCGAGCGTGCGCCTTCAACAATGCGTTCGAGCTGCACGGAAAGATCGACGGCGTTGTCGTTGAGCGCGTGGACGCTGGTGCGCACAAGCTGGAGCGCCTCGTCAACCGTGCGTTTAACGTCGGCGAAATCGGCGGCGACGCCGGGCTCGTCGGCGTGCACGACGCGCAGGGCCTCGGTCTGCAGCGAGGCACGCGTGAGCTGGTGCCCGACGTTATCGTGGATCTCGCGCGCGATGCGGGCGCGTTCGGCGAGTGTCGCGAGCTCGACTTCGTAGTCCTGGCGGTCGGCAAGGTCGCGGTTGCGTGCCTCCAGCGCCAGAGCGCGTTCCTGCAGCTCGTCGCGGGTGCGGCGCATGCGCTTCTGCTCGCGTTCCAACTGGGCGGTACGTAGCGATAACAAGGTGGCGGCAACCGAAAGGATGGCGGTCAGCAGGAGCGTTCGGGCGGTAAGCGCGTTGGTGCGAAGGTCCGCGACGAGCGCAAAGACAAAGGTGGCGCCAATGCCCAGCGCGGCCCAGGCGTGCTCACGGCGCACCCGCCGCGCGATGTCATAGAGGGCGAGAGGCGCAAACGGCACAAACGGCGGCACGAAGACAGCCGCGATGATGTAAGCGCAGCTCGCGGTCTCGCTCGCACGCCGGGCGCTTTTCCCCTGCGCGAGCTCGGCCAGCGAGGTGGCAATAACGCCAAGGCAAAACGCCGCGACCAGGCGAGCGTCCACAGCAAGACCCGTGGCGGCCGCAATACAGCACGCCAGTACGATCGATTTGTCGAAAAGCCTGTTCATACGGGTATTGTACGCGAAGCCGCGCGTGGTGGAGGGGCCGCCTGCGCAACCGTGACATTCCTCCCGCGCGGCAAGCGGGGGCGTCGGCGGGCCGTACGACCAAGCCCCGCACTCGTGACAAAGCTCACTGGCGCGCGCCGGCGGCTCCTGCGATGATGCAATCGTACCGGGCCGCAATCAACAGAAGGGCCGCCTCATGACAGACATCGTCCACGTCGAAAACCTCGTCAAGCGCTACGATGACCTTATTGCGCTCGACCACTTTAACCTGAGCATCGCCCCCGGCGAGATCTTTGGCCTGCTGGGCCCCAACGGCTCGGGCAAGACCACGTCCATCAACTGTATTCTGCAGCTGCTCGCCTACGACAAAGGCACCATCGAGCTGTTCGGCGAGCCCATGACGCCCGCCCGCTACGACCTCAAGCGCCGCATCGGCGTGGTCCCGCAGCAAGTTGCGGTGTTCGACGAACTCACCGTGCGCGAGAACATCGACTATTTTTGCAGCCTCTACGTCAGCGACCGCAAGCGCCGCCGCGCGCTCGTGGACGAGGCGATCGACTTCGTCGGTCTGGGCGACTTTACCAAGTTTCGTCCCGGCAAGCTTTCGGGCGGACTGGCGCGCCGCCTCAACATTGCCTGCGGCATCGCGCACAAGCCCGAGCTCATCTTTTTTGACGAGCCCACGGTGGCGGTCGACCCGCAGAGCCGCAACGCCATCCTGGAGGGCATCTGCCGCCTGCGCGACGAGGGCGCCACAGTGGTGTATACCAGCCATTACATGGAGGAAGTCGAGCAGATTTGCAGCCGCATCATGATCATGGACGGCGGCCGCGTGCTGGCGCAGGGCACCAACGACGAGCTCAAGCGCATGATCCAGATGGGCGAGCGCGTGACTGTCGAGGTCGGCGCCGTCGAGGCCGCCACGGTCGAGCGGCTGCGCGCTCTCGAGCACGTGCTTTCGGTCGAGCTGTCCGGCGGCGAACTCGTCTGCACCTGCGAGGCGAGCCCGCACAACCTGGTGGACATCCTCGACACGCTGCGCGCCGCCGACGTGGCGCTCGGCCGCGTGTGGAGCGAGCCGCCGACTCTCAACGACGTGTTCCTCGAGATCACCGGCCGCGAGCTGCGCGACTAGGGGGCGGCCATGTTCAACACTATCATCACCACGCTCAAGACGCTATTGCGTCGGCCGAGCACGTGGGTTTGGGGCGCGGTCTTTCCCATTGCGCTTTCAACGATGTTCATGTTTATGTTTGCGAACCTCAGCTCCGACGGCAAGGTCGACCCGGTGCCGGTGGCCGTTGTCGCTGACGAAGCCTGGGGCGCTTCGTCCTTTAAGGACGTGGCGACGTCGCTTGCCAAGGAAGGCGACGATCAACTGCTCGAGATTCACGAGTGCGAGGATGTGGACGCCGCGAACCGTGCGCTCAAGTCCGGCGAGGTCGCGGGCATCTATACGGTCGACGCTGCGGGCACGCCCAAGCTCACGCTGCTCTCGAGCTATGACGGCTCGCGTGCTTCGTCGGTGCTCACCGACCGCAGCATCCTTGAGACGGTGGCAAGCTCGTATACGCAAAACGCCGAGCTCATGGCCCAGATTGCTCAAGATGACCCGGCGGCGCTCGCCGATCCGGAGGCGGTTGCGCGCGCCCTGTCGCTCGAGGGCGGCACCCGTCGTGTGAGCCTGACGCGCACCACGCCCGACGGCACGACCATTTACTACTACGCGCTCTTTGGTCTGGTCGCGATGATGTCTGCCGAGTTTGCCGCCTTGAGCGTCGTCGGCCTGCAGCCCAATCTGTCGGGCCTTGGCGCGCGTCGCTGCGTGGGTGGCCTTTCCAAGACGGCGTCGCTAGCCGGCATCTTTGTCGGCTCGTGGCTGGTTTCCTTTGCCTCGATGGCGGTCGCGATTGGCTACGTGCGCCTAGTCGTTGGCGTCGACTTTGGCGGGCGCGAGGGGCTGTGCCTGCTGGGCGGTGCTGCATCCGCGCTTGCCGCCACGGGCCTGGGGCTCTTTGTGGGCACGCTTCCCGTTAAGGGTGGCAAGGCGTCCAAGTCGGGCATCCTCACGGGCTTTGCCACCACGTGCGCCCTGTTCGCCGGCCTCTACGGCGAGCCGGCGATGGCACTTGCCGACGACGTCGCCCGCGCCTGCCCGGCCGAGTGCTGGCTCAATCCCGTCAAGCTTATCTGCGACATGTTCAATCGCCTGTATTTCTTTGAGGACCTGGGGCCCTTTGCCGTCCGCGCCGGCGCGCTCGTCCTGATGACCCTGGTGTTTGTCGCCGCCGCTACGCTGATCTTTGGAAGGAGCCGCTATGAGCACCTTTAAGACCGCGCTTCGCATGGCGCTCGCGCACCCGTTCTACCTGCTCATCTATACGGTGTTCATCTCGCTCATGGGCGTATTCATCGCGGCCTCGGTGAGCTGGAACTCGTCGCAGCTTACCGAGTACGAGCCCTACGACACCAACGTGATCGTGGTCGACCGCGACAATAGCGACCTTTCGCGGGCGCTTACCAAGCACCTAGGCTCACGCTTTGACCTGGTCACGGGCGTTGGTGACGACACGTACGACCTTGCGGATGCGCTCGCCAAGAGCAACAGCGCCAAGGGCAGCGCCGATTGCGTGTTCTTTATCCCGGAGGGGTTTGAGGACGACCTCGTTGCGGCCGCCCGTGCGGGGGAGGCCCTGCCCAAACTCGATGTGACGTACGGCTCCGGCACCATGGCGGCGGCGCTTTCGTCTGCCGAGGCCTCGCGGTGGATCTCGCTCGCGGGCGCTGCGGCGGCGCTTGAGCCCACTGCCTCCAACGGTGACGTCGCCAAGGCTGCCGAGCATGCTGCCGCCAAGCGCGCCGAGGTCCAGATCGAGCAGGTCAAGGTCGAATCGACTGCCGTCGCCCCACTCGAGTCGTACTTCAACTTTGGCGCGTACGCGATCATCTCGTCGGTCATCGTGTCGGTGGGATTGGTGTTCTCGGGCATGAGCGAGCCTGAGCGCGTGCGCCGCATGGAGGCCGGCCCGGTCTCCGAGCGCCAGCGTTCGCTTGCTGTGTTCGCGGCCGCCGCGGTGCTCACCGTCTGCATCTGGTTCGTGTCGAGCATGGTGGGTGTCGTGGGCTTTGCCGGCGCGGTTGCCGAGGTCGGCGTGGGTCGTGTGTGTCTGGCGCTGGCGGCGACGTTTGCCCTGGCGTGCACGCCGCTGGCCGTTGGCTTTACGCTGTCGAGCTTGGGCGCGCGCGAGGAGTTGCTCAACGGTGTGGGTAACTTACTCGGAATGCTCATGACGTTTTTGGGCGGCGCCTGGATGCCGCTGTCGCTGATGGGTTTGGCCGTGCAGACGGTGGCGCACTTTGTGCCGACGTTTTGGGTGAACGACGCGGTCAGCAAGGCGCTCGCCGCGGACCTGACGTCCACCGTGCTGGGCGACATCGCCTGCGATCTGGGCGTCACGGTGCTCTTTGCCGCGGCCATCGCCGCCGTAGGCCTAGCCCTCGCGCACAACAAATCCCGCGCCTAGCCACCTAGTCATTTAAGAGCGTCCCCAATGACTAGTCTGAAATAAATTTCAGGCCTCGTCCCAAAATAGTTCGCCAAGGTTTACTATTACGCTCATAAAGTAGTACGAGGCTAACAATGGGGGATACCATGGCGACGCAGAAGGCCTACGTCCAGGTTAAGGATCTCAAAAAGCACTACGGCGACGGTGATGCGCGCCTGACGGTACTCGATGGCATCGACACGTCCATCAACCGCGGCGAGATCTGCGTCATGCTGGGGCCCTCGGGCTCGGGCAAGTCGACCTTTCTCAACCTGATCGGCGGCCTGGAGGATGCCGACGGCGGCTCCATCGTGGTGGACGGCTGCGACCTCACGGTGCTCAAGCCTACCGACCTGGGCGAATATCGACGCCGTGAGCTGGGTTTTGTCTTCCAGTTCTACAACCTGGTGCCCGATCTCACCATCAAGGAGAACATCGAGGTCACGGCGCACCTGTCCAAAAACCCGCTCAATGTCGATGACCTGTTGCGTTCGTTGGGCCTCTACGAGCACCGCAACAAGTTCCCGCGCCAGGTCTCGGGCGGCCAACAGCAGCGCTGCGCCATCGGCCGTGCGCTCGTCAAAAACCCGGGCCTGCTGCTGTGCGATGAGCCCACGGGCGCGCTTGACTACAAGACGTCCAAGGAAATCTTGCAGCTCATGGAGGATGTCAACCGCACCTACGGCTGCACCATCATCATCGTCACCCACAATGCCGCCATCGCGCGCATGGCCAATCGCGTGCTGCGCCTGCGCGACGGGCGCATCGTCGAGGATGAACTCAACGAGTCGCCCGTCGCGGCCGCCGAGCTCGATTGGTAGGCGGCGCCATGACACCTCTCGCAAAGCGACTCCCGCGCGAGCTGCGCCGCAATATCGGCAAGTACCTGGGCATCTTTTTGCTTATGTGCGGAAGCATCGCCCTCACGTCGGGCTTTTTGCTCGCGGCGCATTCCATCGGCTGCCTCATCGATGACATGCGCGACGACTACACGATTGAGGACGGCCGCGTGACTACCTCCTTCGAGGCCGCCGACGAGCAGCTCAAGGCTGCCGAGGACGCGGCTGAGGACGTCGGCGGCGTTACGCTCTACAAGAACTTCTCTATCGACGCCATCATCAAAAAGGCGTCCGGCGACGACGGCACCAAGCGCACCCTGCGCACCTACGCGCATCGCACCAAGGTCGACATTGCGTCCTACTGCGAAGGCAAGCAGCCAAAGGCGGACGACGAGGTGGCCATCGACCGCGTCTTTGCCACCAATAACGACCTCGCCGTGGGCGATAAGGTCGAGCTTGAGGGCCGCACCTACACCATCTGCGGCATCATGACCCAGCCCGATAGCCAGGCGCTGTTCCTCAACAATTCGGACTTTACGGTGAACACCATTACGTATGGCGTCGCCGAGGTCACCGACGCCGGTTTTGCCGCGCTCGAGGATGCCGGCGGCGCGCCCGCCCATACGTACTCCTTTACCTTTAACGACCGCGACGTCTCCACCGCGGACCGCATCGATGCCGAACAGGATATGGTCGAGGCGCTGGCGGATGCCGATGCGCGTGTCGACGATCTGATCGATGCCGATTCCAACCAGGGCATTGGCTATGCGCGCGATGACGTGGACGGTGACTCCATGATGTGGATGACACTGCTCGACATCATCATTGTGATCATGGCGTTTGTCTTTGTGGTGCTCACTGACGCCACCATCGAGGAGGAGAGCGCCATCATCGGCACGCTGCTCGCCAGCGGCTATCGTCGTCGCGAGATCGTGCTGCACTACCTTGCGCTTCCCGCTACCGTGGGCGTGGTCGCGGCGCTTTTGGGCACCGCACTCGGCGTCGCGTTCTTTACCGAGCCCATGCGCGGTCTCTACTACGGCTCGTACAGTCTGCCGCCCTTCCAGGTGTACTGGAGCTGGGAGATCTTTGTGAAGTGCGCCGTGGTCCCCGCCGCCGCGCTCATTCTCATCACGCTGGTGGGCCTGCTTCGCAAAATGGGCAAGACGCCGTTGCAGTTCCTTCGTCACGAGGCGAGCGGCAAGTCGGGCACCAAGCGCGGCTTGCAGCTGCCGGAGCGCATGGGCTTTGTCTCGCGCTTCCGCCTTCGTATCTTCCTGCGCAATCTGGGCAACTTTGCCACGCTCTTCGTGGGCATTGCATTTGCGTCGCTACTGCTGCTCTTTGGCCTGGCGATTCTGCCCACGATGACGCACTATGCGGACAACCTCGAGACGAGCCTGGTCGCTGAGCACCAGTACACGCTCAAGGCGCCGCTGGAGCTCGAGGGCACCGCCGAGGAGCGCGAGCAGTGGTCGGCGCTCGAGCGCTTGCAGTCGGTTGACGGCGCGCTGCTTTCCGCCGCCCAGGATGCCGATGACGAGCTTGACGACGCGGCCGATGCGGCGCAGACGGCAGTCGATGCCGCGACCGCATCTCCGTCTGCCGAGAGCCTGACCGCAGCGCAGGATGCGCTTGCCAAGGTCCAGGACAAGAAGGATGCGCTCTACGCGCGCCTTGACGATCTTGCCGATGCCCTCGGCTGCGACCGCGACGAGGCTATCGACCTGATCGACAAGGCCTCTAAGATCGACACCGACAACGACGCCATCCACCCGGTCAATACGACCGACAACGGTGCGGGCACAATTGCACAGGCCGAGAAATATGCCGTTTACCAGCTGCAATACGACCGCGGCGACGGAAATGGGCAGGAGACGATTTCCGTCTACGGCATTTCATCCGATTCGCGCTACTGGAAAGGGCTGGACGTCGGCGACGGGCGCGTCGTCTTTGGCGGCGGCCTGCTCGATAAGTTTGGCTGGAGCGAGGGCCAGAAGGTCACGCTCAGCGACAAGTGCGAGGGCGAGCATTATTCCCTTGAGTATGCGGGCAAGGACTGTGCCTGGGGCTCCAAGTCGGACATGAATATCTATATGAGTATCGAAGACTTTAACGAGCTGTTCGACAACGACGCCGCCTGCTTTAACGGCTATGTGAGCGACGAGAAGCTCGACCTCGATGCTCGTTACTTTGCCGGCGACACCACGCCCGACGACATGCGCGCCGTGGGTGACCAGTTCATCGGCATGATGAGCAAAATGATCGGCATGATGATCGGGCTCGCGGTGTTTATCTTCCTGCTGTTTATGTACCTGCTGACCAAGGCTGTGATCGACCATAGCGCCCGTTCGATCAGCTACATGAAAGTCTTTGGCTATCGCGATAGCGAGATCTCGCATCTGTACATCCGCTCGATTACGCTGTGCGTGGCGGCGTCGCTCGTGCTGAGCCTGCCGGTCATTATTGGCTCGCTCACGGCCATCTTCCGCTCGATGCTGCTCGCCTACAACGGCAATATCGAGATCTACGTGCCCGCTTGGTCCATGTCTGCATGCGTCGGCATTGGCTTTGCAACCTATCTGGTCGTGGCGCTGCTACACACGCGCTCTATCAAGCGCGTCAGCCTGGCCGAGGCCCTCAAAGTCCAAGAGTAGTCATCGGGGACGTTCTTAAATGACTAGTCATTGGGGACAGTCTTTGCCGATTCACCGGCTCGCCGGCCGGGCCGGCAAGGACTGTCCCTAACTGCCGGCAGAAAAGGAACGTCCCTAGCTGCCAGGTGTCGGATGGCGAAAGGATGTCCCTGGCGGCACTCATTTAAGTCTGTCCCCAATGAGTGCCCAACGACTGGGTGTTGCGCTTGACTTTGACCCTGCTTCAACGGGTACCATCTCCTATGTCTGTAACGCCGTATAGACCGAGGGGATAGATCTATGACCGCAACTGCACCCGTCGCACCGGCAAAGGTGTACTTTACCAACCTGCGCACGCATGCTCGCGAGAGCCAGCTCGACAAACTCAAGCGACTCATTCGCCGTGCCGGCATTGAGCAGATCGACTTTGAGAACAAGTTCGTCGCTATCAAGATTCACTTTGGCGAGTTGGGCAACCTGAGCTTTTTGCGCCCCAACTATGCCCGCGCCGTCGCGGATGTCGTGAAGGAGCTGGGCGGCAAGCCCTTCCTCACCGACTGCAACACGCTCTATGTCGGTAGCCGCAAAAACGCGCTCGAGCACATCGACACCGCCTACCAGAACGGCTTTACCCCGTACGCCACGGGCTGCCAGGTCATCATTGCCGACGGCCTCAAGGGCACCGACGAGGCGCTCGTCCCGGTCGAGGGCGGCGAGTACGTGCACGAGGCCAAGATCGGCCAGGCACTCATGGACGCCGATATCGTGATCAGCCTTACGCACTTTAAGGGTCATGAGCAGGCCGGCTTTGGCGGCGCCATGAAGAACCTGGGTATGGGTGGTGGCAGCCGCGCCGGCAAGATGGAGCAGCATGCCGCCGGCAAGCCGAACGTCGCGACCGAGCACTGCATTGGCTGCCGTGCCTGCGAAAAGATCTGCGCGCATAACGCTATCTCGTTCGACGACACCCGCGAGCGCGAGCTTGCCAACGGCAACACCCGCGCGGTCCACGTGGCTGCCATCGACCACGATCGCTGTGTGGGCTGCGGCCGCTGCATCGGCGTTTGCAACCAGGACGCCATCAAGCCCGGCTATGACGCTGCGGCCGACGTGCTCAACTACAAGATCGCCGAGTACACCAAGGCCGTTGTCGACGGCCGCCCGAGCTTCCATATCTCACTGGCTATGGATATCAGTCCCAATTGCGATTGCCATCCCGAAAACGACACGCCCATCGTTAACGATATCGGCATGTTCGCGAGCTTCGACCCGGTCGCCATCGACCAGGCCTGTGCCGATGCCGTCATGGCATCCGAGCCGCTGCCCAACACCGAGCTCACCGATAGCGCGGCCAAGATGGAGCATAATCACGAGCATCTGGAGGGCGAGCAGGCCAAGGATCCCTTCTGCATCACGCATCCCGACACCGACTGGCGCGCGTGCATCGCGCACGCCGAGAAGATCGGCCTGGGCACGAGCGAGTACGAGCTCATCGAGGTCAAGTAGCGCCTAGCTCTTGGACAAAACAAGCGCATTTGTGGCGTAATTCAAGCAAAAACCGCCCGCGAGCACAGCGCTCGCGGGCGGTTTTCCGGAAGTATGCGGCAAATTTCGAGACCGCCGAGCACACGACGTTTTTTGGCGACAAAACCCCTGATAAATTGTTGGTAAAACTGCGGTCTGGTCGGCAGTTCCAGATTTTGCCGCATACTTCCGAAAATAGGGGGCCAGATAAAGCCCCAGACGTTGCTTTTTACCTAAAAATTCTCGTCGAGGAAGCCGTTGACCGTGTTCCAGTAGAGCTCGGGGTCAACTTGCGCGCTCTTGGCGTGGGCGGCGCCATGGATGGTGAGCTTTTGCTTGACCTTGCTGGCGCACGCGTCGTAGTTTTGGTCGAGCATGTCGTACGGCACAAAGGTGTCCTGGTCGCCGTGGATAAACAGCATGGGAACCGTCGCGTGTTTGAGTTGCTCCACACTGCTCGCCTTATGAAAGTCGTAGCCCGCGCGCACGTTGCACACCAAGTTTGCTACATCGAGCAAGGGAAAGCTGGGCAGGCCGAACACGTCCTTGAGCTGCAGGGAAAACTCGTCCCAAACACTCGTATAACCGCAGTCCTCGATAATGCATTTCACGTTTGCGGGTAGAGATTCCCCCGCGACGTTCATGGCCGTCGCCGCGCCCATCGATTCGCCAAAGACCAGGATGCGCGCCTCGGGGTCGGCCTGAACGATGCGCCCGATCCACGCGATGACATCGAGCCGCTCGGGCCAGCCCATGCCGATATAATCGCCGCCGGAGCGCTCGTGGGCCCGGGCGGCGGGCGCGAGCACGTTCATGCCACGGTCGTGGAAGCGCTTGACGTATCGGGCCATACCGATGGGCTCGTCGGTGTATCCGTGCAGGCAGATAGCGTAATCGTGCGTGCTCTCCGGGCCGGCAAAATACCAAGCGGCAAGCTCGGTCCCGTCATCTGCGGTGAGGCTGCTGCTCTCGCGATGCTCTTTAAACCACGCCCGCGCCTCGACTGCCTCGGCGTCTAACTGCTCGCCCTTTTTGGTGTCCTTGCCGTCCTGCATCATCTTCATGGTGTACGGCGCTTGGGGGTTCAGAGCAAAGTCAAACAAAAAGTTGCCGGCAAATCCGAGCAACGTGACAACGAGCGCCAGCGCAACAACGACGGTTATCTTAAGCTTTCGATGGGGGTGTGCACTTTGAGTCATGCAGCGTTCTCCTCTAAGATGTTAATTCGTCAACAATTAAACGAAGCGCATTATGGACGTTCGCCGTTGATGCGTCAACAGACAAAGAATGGGTAAACAAAGGGGCACACATGGTGCAAATTTCGCACGTACCCAGACGCTTTGATATAGTGTTGAGAACTATTTACGTTGGAGGATGTAACCGGCATGTCCGATTCGAGCGACAGTTCTAAGCCGCGACCCAAGGCCGCGGCCGTTCCGCACTACACGGTGGGCGAGGAGATCATGAACTCCGTCACCCATGGTGTCGGTTGCCTGCTGGGCATCGCAGGTCTTGTGCTCCTGATCGTATTTGCCGCTCTTCGCGGTGGCGGTCCAGCTCATATGGCCGCGGCGATTGTCTATGGCGTCAGTATTATCCTCGAATACCTAGCCTCCACGCTCTACCACGCGATTCAGCCCGCGCGCGCCAAGCGCGTGTTTCGCATCATCGACCACAGCTGCATCTACCTGCTCATTGCCGGCAGCTATACGCCGTTTTGCCTCATCACGCTCGCAAACGACGGCGGCGCTGTGCTGTTCTTTGCCGTATGGGCCATCGCCATTATCGGCATCGCGCTGGAGTGCTTTATGCGCGAGCGTCAACCGCACTGGGTATGCGGCCTGGTCTACCTGCTGATGGGCTGGCTCGTCGTCTTTAAGTTGCCCGAGCTCGTGTCGCTGCTGAATCCCGTGGCGCTTGCCCTGCTCGCTGTCGGCGGCGTGTGCTACACCGTGGGCGTGCCGTTCTATATCGCCAAAAACGTGCGCTATCTGCACAGCGTGTTTCACCTGTGGGTGCTCGCCGGCAGCATCTTCCAGTTCATGGCGGTGATTCTCTTCGTAATCTAGCGACCACGCCTGCGCGCCCGCGTCCTAGTTTGGGCGCCGGTGCAATTGCCGTATCCGTCATCAACGTTTTACCCTAACGTCCCGAATCTTGGAGGTTCGAGAAACTCCCGATGGACATAACCATCTCCCTTATCACCACGCTCGTCCTGACGCTTATCAACGGCTACTTCTCCATGTCCGAGATGGCGCTCACCACGGCCAAGCGCGCCGTGCTGGAGCACGAGGCCGAGGAGGGCGATAAGCGCGCCGAGCGCGCCGTCCAGCTCGCCGCCGACTCCGACCAGCTGTTGGCCACCATCCAGGTCGCCATCACGCTCGTGGGCTTCGCCTCGTCCGCCGTCGCCTCGACGAGCCTGTCCGACCCGCTTGCCACGTGGCTCATGAGCTTTGGCATCGCGCCGCTCTCCGCCATCGCGCGCGGCCTGGCGCCGGTCATCATCACCGTCGCGGTCGCCTTCGTGTCCATCGTGATTGGCGAGCTTGTGCCCAAGCGCATCGGCCTGGCCAATGCCGAGGGCGTATCCAAGCAGGTCGTGGGACCGCTCTCCGTGTTCCAGAAGATCGCCCGCCCGCTCGTGTGGCTGACTGGCGCCTGCTCCGACGGCCTGGCCCGCATCCTGCGCATCAAGAGCGCCGACGACCGCCAGAACGTCTCGGAAGAAGAAATCAAGTACATGGTCTCGGAGCAGGACGACCTGCTCGACGAGGAAAAGCGTATGATCCACGAGATCTTTGACCTGGGCGACACCGTGGCTCGCGAGGTCATGGTGCCGCGCGTGGACACCACCATGTGCGAGGACGACGAGACGGTCGCCGACGTGCTGTCCACCATGCGCCAGACCGGCTTTAGTCGCATCCCCGTCTATCATGAGGATCCCGACAACGTCGCGGGCATCGCGCACATCAAGGACCTGATTCAGCCCGCGCTTGACGGCAAGGGTGACCAGCCCATCGCCAGCTATTTGCGCGATGCCACCTTTGTGCCCGATACCAAGGACATCCTGCCGCTGCTGTCCGAGATGCAGACCTCGCACGACCAGATCGTGGTCGTCGTGGACGAGTACGGCGGCACGGCCGGCATCATCACCATCGAGGACATCGTCGAGGAGATCGTCGGCGAGATCGAGGACGAGTTCGACCCCGACAACAAGTACCTCACACGCCTTTCGCGCCGCGAGTGGCTTGTCGATGGGCGTTTTTCGTGCGATGACGCGATTGAGCTTGGTTGGCCGCTCGAGGAAAGCGATGATTATGAGACCATCGCCGGCTGGATTTTGGAGCTTTGCGACTCGGTGCCCGACATCGGAGAGGTGTTTGAGGTCGCGGGGTACAAGTTCAAGGTACAGTCGATGCGTGGCCAGCGCATCTCGCTCATTCGCGTGATCGCTCCGGCCGAAACCGATAAGAAGGATTCCGAGTCCTCGGCAGAGAAGCCGGCGGCGTCGGGTGCGGGCTCTGCGGACCCGCACGACGGCGACGAGTAGGGCAAGGACGAGTAGGGGAGAGTTATGGCAGGCCTGTTCAACATCCTTAAGGTCACCGTCAGCGAGGACAAGATTTGCGCGCACGTGCTGGTGAACCCCGGCATGCCGCTCATGACCTCGGAGGATATCGAGGCCACGGCGCGCGTGTACTACCTGGTGCCCGCGATTGCCAAGCATCTGTGCCTGGGCGATTCGGGTCGCGAGTTCCAGGACTGCATGGGCCAGACCGAGCTTTGCCACCTGCTGGAGCACGTGACGGTCGAGCTCATGAACGAGACCGGTCTTGCCGGCAGCATCTCGTGCGGCCGCACCCGCGTGAGCGAGCACGACGAGCGCGTCTTTGAGGTTGAGCTTTCGTGTCCCGACGACGCGCTGGCCATTGGCGCGCTGTCATCGGCGACCTTTATGATGGACTGGGCGTACCTGCACGCCGATCAGCCGGCCCCCGACGTGGAAGGCACGGTCGCTGGCCTGCGCAACCTGGTGCTGGGCATGCGCGCCGAGGCCGAGGGCAAGGACCCGCACGAGGCCGTTGCCGCTGCGAACGGCGAGGATGCGCCCGAGGATGCGCCCGAGGGCGATGCTCCCGCCGACGCCGGCACTGAGCCCGTTGCCGAGGCGTCTGCTGAGCCCGAGACTGCGGAGCCCCAGGGCGTCCCGAGCTTTGACGACGAGCCGCAGATGCCAATCGATACCGAGGGTGCGGTCGCCGAGAACCACGAGGCTCCCGCGGCCGTCTTTGGCGGTGCGGCAACGGTTCCGGCAGGACCTGCGCACGAGGGCAACCTGCCGCTCGTCGATGGCGCCGGCGAGGATCCGGCCGCCACGGTCGCCATGCCTGCCATGCCGCAGGAGTAGGCTCACTCGCTTATCACCATCATGTACCTGCGCTTTTACCGTACGCAGATGAGCGCGACGGCAAGTGTTGCGCTGCGGGTATAATGGACAGCATTCAAACGGTGGGCATCGAGGTGCCCGCAGGAGAGGAATGATCATGGGAAAGACTTTCAGCTTTGTCTCCGGTGCGCTCTTTGGTGCTGCCGCCGGTGCTATCATCGGCGTTGCTCTGGCCCCGCGCTCGGGTGCCGAGACCCGCGCCATGGCCGCCGATATCGCCAACGATGCCTGGGACAACATGCGTGACACCTACGAGCATAGTGCCGAGGAGGCACGTGCCGCGGTCAACGACTTTGGTCCGATGGTCGACGCCAAGACCGATGACCTGCGCGCCAAGGTCGACCTGGCCCGCGAGCGCATGGACCAGCTTCGCGAGCAGCTCAACGACGCCATCTCGGGCGGCAACGTGACGCCCGCTGCCGACGTCGTGGTCGAGAACGTCGCTGAGGCCGACACCGAGGCCACGGAGCCCTCGACCGAGGCATAATGCGCGCAGGGGATTTTGTCGGCGTCAAGGTTTATCGTAAGCCTGCCGAAGACAAGCGCACCAAAAAGGACGGCACGCCGCGCAGCCCTAAAAAGCTCGGCAAGATTCACTTTCCCGTCTTTACCCCGGGCGGCACGCGCGTGGTGGGCTTTATGGTCCGCCAGTCCGATATCGCGGGCATGATCGAGCGCCCCGACCGATTTGTGGCGCTCGATGCCATCGGCGTCTATGAGGGCGCTGTCGCGGTCGACGACGTCAAGGGCACCTACGATGCCGCCGCGGCCAAGCGCCTCGATATCAACCTGGACGATTGCATCATCTGGGTTGGCATGGACGTGCGCACGGAATCGGGCGATGTCGTGGGCTACTGCTCGGACGTTGAGTTCAAGCCGCGCTCGGGCATTGTGCAGACGTTCTATGTGACCGCCGGCGCCGCATCGAGCATGTTGGTGGGCGACACGCAGGTGCCGCCGACGATGCTGCGCGGCTACGAGAACGGCGCGATGATTGTCTCGGACGAGGTCAAGTCGCTTGGGTATTCGGGCGGCGCGGCCGCCAAGGCTGCCGAGGCCAGCGTCGTGGTGGGCGATAAGGTCAAGAAGGGCGCCAAGGTGCTCGATGACAAGGGATCGGTTGCCGTGGACAAGGGCAGCCGCGCACTGGGCAAGCAGCTCGGCAAGACGCGCGGTATGTTCAAGGCCTTTAAGGACGAATATCAAAAGGCGAGCGGGGGCTCGTCAAAAGCTAGCAAATAGCGACGTACCAAATGATGGGAGGCGAGCCGGAGACATGTTGCTCCGGCTCGCTGTGTTTATGGGGGAGGGCACATGCGCCAAAACGGATCTAACTTAAACGGGCGCTCGGGTGCGCGTCCGACGGCGCGCCGCGACCTGGGGCAGCTGCCCAGCGGTCAGCGCCGCCGTCGCCGTAAGCCCGGCGCGATGTACCTCAACCATAGCCGTGGGTTTAGCGATCGCAGCGCGCGCATCGGCAACGGGCGCTCGCCGCGCCGACCGTCCCGTCTGCCCTATGCGCTCATCGCCGTGGGTTGCGCGCTCGTGCTGTTTATCGCTGCCGTCGTGGGCTACGTCAACCGCAGCGTGGACGTGGAGCTCAACGGGCAAAAGACCGCGGTGCGCGTGGGCTCTACGTTGCAGAATCTTATCGACGATCAAAGCCTGACCGAAACGTACGACGCCGGCGATCTGCTGGCCGTCGACGACAGCGTGCTCAAGCGCCATGGCGGCGAAAAGCTGTCGGTGAAGGTCGACGGCAAGCGCGTGAAGCAGGGCAAATGGGATAGCCGTGAACTTGAGGGCGGCGAGAAGGTGACGGTCAAGGACGGCCGCAACGTGTACGAAAAGCACGAGGTCCAGGCCACGACTATCGAGCCAAAGCTTAAGGTCGAGGGCACGGGTGCCATTGAGTATGTCAAAACCTGGGGCGTTCAGGGCCGCTCCGAGGTATGGGTCGGCGAGCAGTCGGGCAAGACGCAGGACCGCGGCGAGGTCGTGCCCGCCACCGACTGCGTAGTCGAGTGCGCAAGCGTAGCGCCCAAGGGCAACGAAAAGTACGTGGCCCTGACATTTGACGAGGGTCCGAGCGGCGCGACCAAGCAGATCTTGCAGGTGCTCAAGGAAAAGGGCGTCACGGCGACGTTCTTCCTGTCGGGCGATGCCGCGGAAGCCTCGCCCGCTACTGCCAAAGCGATTGTCGATGCCGGGTGCGAGATCGGCTCCAACAGCTACAGCGATGATTCGCTCAAGGGCGAGGATCTCGAGACGGTGCGCAAGCAGATCGCGAAGGGCACCGAGGCGATTAAGTCGGCGACCGGCGTGAAGACGATGCTGCTGCGTGCTCCCTACGCTGCCTTTGACGAGCAAAACTGGATTGATGCGATGGACCTGGTCTCCGCCGTGGTCTCGTGGAATATCGACTCGGGCGACTGGCTGCTCAACGGTGCCGACGAGCAGGTCTCGACGGTGCTCGATTCGGTGACGCCGGGCAATATCGTGCTGCTCACCGATAGAGACGAATGCGCCGAGCAGACGCTCGAGGCGCTGCCGCAGATTATCGACGGCCTCATTGCCGACGGCTACAAGATCGTGACGCTCAGCGACCTGGTTAAGACGGACACGTCGCTGAGCAAAAAGCTCACCTCGCTGACGAAGGTCACCATGCCCAAGGACGCCGTGTTCCCCCAACTTGCCGAGGACAACGACACCACAGAGTAGTCATTGGGTAGTCGTTTAAGAACGTCCCCAATGGCTATGTCACGGATACGTCAGCCTTTGGTATGCCTGCAATGTGCAGCGCATAAATTCGATGCCGCAGGGCGATGCTGATGCTATAGTTACTGCGGTTAATGAGGGTCAAGAGAAAGGTTACAGGTGAAATCCAAACCTCGACCATACAGTCGATGACCCCATGCAGGTGCTTTTTGCGCATGCACGGGGTGTAAGCGTCGAGCGGCGTGCCGCCCGCGCATGCGTATACATATCCAGAAGCCCCCGGACGCCGCATGTGCGGCCGCGTCCGGAGGAATATTGATGGGGAGCACCATTGAATTATCTGAGTGAGATGCTCAAATTGCCGGTCTTGGACGTCGACGGCGAAAAGCTCGGCGTGGTCAACGATTTTGGTATTGCTACCGGCGAAGTTTTTCCACACGTGACGTCGCTCGCGTTTCGCGGCCCCGGCAAGACGCCGTTTATGATCAGTTGGCGCAAATGGGTCGATCGTATCGACGAGACGGGCGTGTACCTTAAGGCGTCGGCCACCGAAATCCGTTTTTCGTACCTGCAGCCGACCGAGCTCTTGCTCGCACGCGACGTGCTCAACAAGCAGATCGTCGACACGCAGGGCATGAAGGTCGTGCGCGTAAACGATATCAAGTTTTCCATGTCGGGCGAAAATCAGCTGCGCCTGCTGGGCGCCGAGGTCGGTGCCCGCGGTCTGCTACGCGCCATCAGCCCCGCACTCGAGCATATCGTCGAAGGCTTTATGAAGCACCTGGGCAAGCCGCTCAGTGAGGACATCATCGCTTGGTCCTACATGGACCTGCTCGATCGCTCGACTAAGAACATCCAGCTGTCGGTGTCGCACAAGACGCTCGGCGAGCTGCACCCTGCCGACATCGCCGACATTATCGAGCAGCTCGACCCGCGCCTACGTGCGCAGGTGTTTGCGCAGCTCGATACTGCCCAGGCCGCCGAGGCCATCTCGGAGTTCGATGACGACGAGCTTATGACCGAGATGCTCGAGGGCCTGTCCGATACGGACGCATCGTCGATGCTGGCCATGATGGACCCGGACGATGCAGCCGACCTGATCGACGAGCTCGATTACGAGAAGGCCGAGAAGCTCCTGCGCCTGATGGGCGTCAAGGAGGAGAAGGCGATTCGTAACCTGCTGGGGTATGAGGACAACACCGCCGGCCGCATCATGACCTCGGAGTTTGTTTCCCTGCCCGCCACGGCAACGGTCGGTGACGCCATCGAGGCGATTCGCGAGCTCGACGAGGACTTCGAGAGCGTCTACTACGTCTATACCGAGGATCCGAGCGGCATGCTGACCGGCGTGCTTTCGCTGCGCACGCTGATCGTAGCCGACCGCGACGCCACGTTGGGTCAGCTGGCCTATCGCGACCTGGTCTATGTGTCGCCCGACGAGGACCAGGAAGACGTAACGGACGAGATGACCAAGTATGACCTGGTCGCTATCCCCGTCTGTGACGAGAACCGCCACATCTTGGGTATCGTGACCTTCGACGACGCCATGGACGTTATCGCCGAGGAGCATCAGGAGGACCTGCAGATCGCCGGTGTCGGCTCGGGCGATAGCGCGTCCGACGACTCGACGAATGTGCTCAGCTGGTTCGTGCATCGCCAATACTGGGTTGTTGTATGGGGCATCGCGTCGTGCATCATGGCGACCGTGCTGGGAACGGCGCTCGGCTCCGCGCATCTGGTGGTGTTTCCCATGTGCGCCATGCCGCTCGTGCTGCTGGCGGCCTCGCGCATGGTGTCGTTCGTCAAGAACTACTTCCTGGAATACGACGTCCACGACGACGAGCCTAAGCCCTACCTGGGATTCTTCTTCCAGAGCACCGGTATGGGCCTGATCCTGTCGCTCGTGACCTATCTGTGCGCGCAATTGGTGCGTACCGCCGCGTTCCCCGATGCGTCCATGTTTGAGGAGCAACTCTTTACCGGGTGTTTTAATATCGCTGCCATCATTTGCCTGGTTGGCAACATGAGTGCCGTGATCTACCTGATGGTGCTGTTCTGGCGTGACGAGCATGACCTCAACACGTCGGGCACCGCCATGAACGTCATTGCCGTCATGATCTCGTGTGTGGCGTATTGCATCGCCGCGGTGCTGCTCGCCATGTCAGTCATGGGTTAGGTGGTCGCGTGCAAAATACCAAGCAAAAGTCGGGCACCAAGCAAAAGCTGACCATCGCGGCCATCTTTGGCGCTATGGGCCCCGGTCTGCTGGCGGCGCTTTCGGGCAATGACGCCGGCGGCATTGCAACGTATTCCAGCGCGGGCGCCAGCTATGGCTACAAGATGCTGTGGATGCTTCCCGTCATGACCGTGCTGCTCATCGTGACGCAGGAGACCGCGGCGCGCTGCGGCTGCGTCACGGGCAAGGGCCTGGCATCGCTCATTCGCGAGCGCTTTGGCGTGCGCAAGAGTGTACTTGCTATGGCGGCGCTGTTGATCGCCAACACGGCTGTGACCATTTCGGAGTTTGCGGGTATCGCCAGCGGCCTTGCTCTCTTTGGCGTGCCGGCGAGCATCTCGGTGCCGTTGGTGGCGCTGCTGGTGTGGATGCTTACCATGTCGGGTAGTTTCCAGCGCATCGAGAAGATTCTGCTGTTGGTAAGCTGCGTCTTCGTGACCTATATTGTCGCCGCGTTTATGGCTGGCCCCAACTGGGGTGAGGTCGCGGTCGACCTGGTCGTGCCTAACATTCAAAATGACCCCAGCTACGTGTCGCTCGTGGTCGCAACGATCGGTACCACCATCGCGCCGTGGATGATTTTCTTGGCGCAGAACAACGTGGTCGATAAGAACGCGGGCGAGGACGACATCGTGCTGCAGCGCATTGATACCGTGAGCGGCTCGATCGCTGCTGATATCATTGCGGGCTTTATTATCATCACGACCGGTACGGTGCTGTTCCCGGCGGGTATTCAGATTAGCGATGCTGCCGATGCCGCCCGCGCGCTGGAGCCCATCGCGGGTCAGTGGTCCACGGTGCTGTTTGCCTCGGGCCTGGTCGCAGCGAGCTTTTTGGCTGCCTGCGTGCTGCCGGGCGTTACGTCGAGTGCCATCTGCGAGGCATTTGGTTGGGAGCGCGGCGCCGATCGTAGCTGGGATGAGGCCCCGGTTTACCGCGGCATCATTACGGCCATCATCGGTATTTCTGCCGTGTTGGTGCTCATGCCCGGTGTCGATCTGTTCCAGATTATGATGACCTCGCAGGTCATCAATGGCGTGCTACTGCCCGTGGTTCTGGTGTTCCAGGTGGTTATCGCCGCCGACCGTCACATTATGGGCACTAACCGCAACGGTCGCGTGTGGAACGTGCTCACTTGGGCGACTATCGGTGTGATTACGGTGCTCACGGTCGTCATGTTTGTGCTGCAAGCGATGGGCTACAGCGCGTAGCGCCTACTTTTGCTTCCGATCAGGCCGCAGCGATGGGCTGCGGCCTGATTTTTTGCCTGTTATAGGGTGTTAGTTATATGGCAGTGGGCAAAAAATGCCAAATATGAGTACTGTTGCTAAGTGAATAGCATTTACATCCAAGAAGATAATGAACATAACCTATAGTATGTTTATTAAAATTGGCCCCAATATGCCTTAAACCAGTCAGGTTGGCTGCATTAGGGGGTTGTAGGGGCCGCACGGACGTCATTTTGGGTGGTTTTGCCTGCTACTAAAATTGTAACAGTACTCATATTTGCCCTTTTTTGCCTACAGACCTTTGAGGTTGCGGCGAAAAGGGCTTGTTTTGATTGTTTGGGGCAGGCGCGAGGCGCGGAAACGATGCCTGGAGCGGCGGAGCGGCTTGGAATTCATCCGAAGAGGTCTTCATTGGCTGGTGCCAGGAGTGCCTCTGGGTGCCGGCACATAAGAAACGTCCCTAACTGCCGGAGGGGCGTCTGCCGTGGCAGGCACCCCTCCGGATGTGGGAAGTTTGCACTACAGGCTACTTGTCGGTGCCCAGCTTGTGTGGCTTGTAGGCGAGGGCGTTAACGAGTGCGTCGGTGGCAGACTTGACGGCCGCCGGCTGCGGATCGTTGACGTGATCCTCGGGATGCACGGGCAGGTCCTTCTTGACTGCATCGTGGATCAAGTTGAGGTACTCAGTCACGCCAGTGGTCGACAGGTGCGTGCCATCGCCATCGAACAGGTCGTTGCGATTGGCACTGTATCCGTACCAGTCGATAACGCGCACGTTCTTGTAGCGCGTAGCGGCGTTGGCGATGGCCTGGTTGGTAGAGCCAACCCACGGCTGCGGGCTGCGCGTGTTCACAAACACCACAATACGCTTATCTCCTGCATCGGCCATGATGGCGTCGATCTGGTCGTCGGTTACCAAGCCGTTGGTGCCCAGGGCAAAGACCACGATTTTGCCGGCAAGGTTCTGCTGGATATAGCTCTCAAATGTCGCGCGGCCCGCATCAAACTGGCGGCCCTTTTCGGCATCGATATGGCTGTGCGGGAACACGCCGTCAAAGGAATCAACGGCGCGCAGCGACACGGAGTCACCGATCATCAACAGGTCGTAGGAGCCATCGGGGAAGCCGTCGTTGTCCTTGTCGGTGTCGTCGGCCGCCTGTTGGTCTGTGGGCGCGGTGTTTTTGGCTTCCTTGTTGAGGACTTCGGCGCCCTCACCGCTCAGCGCAGACGTCTCGGGCACAAAGATCAGGCCGCCCAGTGCAACGACCAACACGACAGCGCAGGCTGCGCAGACAGGGACGTGCGCGCGCACCCAGTTGGCGGGCGCGGTGGTGCCGTCGCGGAACTCGGATACGGTGCGCCCAAAGGCGCCCTTTCTAAACGGCGTCTCGATAAAGCGATATGAACATTCGGCTACGGCGACCACCAACAACACCTGCAAAATGTACTGCCACCACGGCGTATCGTTGATGTTGGCGACCGGGTTCATGAGCAACAGTAGCGGATAGTGCCACAGGTAGATGCTGTACGAGCGCTTGCCAACCCACACGAGCGGCTCGGCGGACAGTGCGCGGGCAACCATTCCCTGGGGCTGCACGCAGGCCGCGATGACCATGAGCGTGAGGATGGAGCATAGCAGCGTGCCGCCGCGATACTGGAACGCGGTGTAGCCGTTGGTGAGCGCGACCATGGCGGCAAGGCCAACCAGACCCACGACGCCCAACACATCGATGGATGCGGGCGAGGACCAAAAGCGCACGAGGGCGCTCGGCTGTGCCGGGACGGTCTCGGCTGCGTTGTCGGCCTTCTCGCCAGGCTTGCCCTCGGCGTTCTTGCCGTGCTTGGCGGCGCCAGCCAGGCGATTGAGCCCCAAACGATGAGCGAGACGCACCGGCGCCAGGTCGCGATTGGGGATAAAGGCCATCCAGGCGCCCAGCAGCAGCGAGAAGACGCGGGTGTCGGTGCCGTAGTACACGCGGCTGGGGTCGGCGGCAGGGTTGTAGAGCACCATCATGGCAAGGGCGGATACCGCTGCGAGTCCCAGGACCACACGGCGCGTGTTGGGTTTGCTCACATGCATGGACACCATGGCAAACAGCAGCGGTGGCCAAACCAGGTAGAATTGTTCCTCGATGGCGAGCGACCAAAAGTGCGTAAGCGGCGAGGGGTCGCCCAGGGCGTTGAAGTACGAAACGTCCTGCATAATCTGCCACCAGTTGTTAAAGAACAGCAGCGACGGCAGAATGTCGGGACGCATCTTGGTGAGCATCACGTGGTTGAAGACGGTGCACAGCGCACAGGTTACAACCACAACGGTCACCACGGCGGGGACCAGGCGACGGATGCGGCGGATCCAGAAGCTCTTGAGGTCGATGCGGCCGGTCTTTGATACTTCGTTGATGAGCAGGCGCGTGATCAGGTAGCCCGAGAGCACAAAGAAAATCGTGACTCCAAGCAAGCCGCCCTGCGCCCAGGTGAGGTTGAGGTGATAGAGCACCACCGCGACGACGGCAAGCGTGCGCAGACCGTCGAGGGCGGGGATATACCGAGATTTGGGGCGCGCGGGCACCTGCTCTTTTGTGGCGCTGCTGGCGTGGGCGCCCTTGTTGGCAGACGCGCGATGGGGGTCTGCGGCTTGGCGCGGCTCGGAGGTTTGGCGGCTGGCGCGCGAGCGTTCGTGCGGCGCCTGTTGATCGCTCGAGTGGCGTGAGCTGCGCGAGTTCGATCGCGGGAATTGTTCCATAAAACATCATCCAAATGACGAGAATAATCAGCACGCCTTTATTGTAGCCGCCTGCTCCTGTGAATGCTTGCTGCTGGCGCAAGCTCAAGCGCGCGTCCACATCAAAGTGAACTAAAGTTATAGAGGCGTGAGAGCGCACGATCGACGACCGGCAGCGGGTGCAGAGCCCGCGGACGAGGAGGTTTCCATGGCAGATTGCGGCATCGTCGCGGTGTTCGGCAGCATGAACATGGACCTTTCGGTGGCGTGCGAGCGCATGCCGCGTGCGGGCGAGACCGTCGGCGGCAGCGGGTTTATCACCAACGCCGGCGGAAAAGGCGCCAACCAGGCCGTAGCGGCTGCGCGCATGGGCGCGCACACATGCATGATCGGTGCGGTCGGTCGCGACGCGTTTGGCACGTCGCTCGTGACGGGGCTCCAAGACGCTGGCGTGAGCTGCGATTTTGTGGCGCGTCGCGACGACGTGGAGACGGGAACGGCGACCATCATTCGCTTTGGTGGCGACAACCGTATTGTGCTGTCGCCGGGCGCCAACCATGCGCTTACGGGCGAGGACGTTGCCTGCGCGCTGAGGTGCCTGGTGGCCGATGAACTCGACGGCGACGCCAGCAAGATTGCCCCGGCTGCCGGAAGCGTCTTTATCGCCCAGGGCGAATGCGACCTGGCGGCGACGGCCGAGGCACTCGTTTGCGCTCACGAGCTGGGGTTCTATACGGTCTTTAACCCGGCGCCGGCAAGTGACGTGCCGGCAGGGGCTTGGACGGCGGTCGACCTGGTCTGTCCCAACGAGACCGAGTGCCAGGTGCTGACGGGCATCTTGCCCGCGGATGATACGAGCTGCGCCGCAGCGCTCAATGCCCTGCTCGCCAAGGGTGCCGGAGCTGCGGTCATCACGTTGGGCGGTGCCGGGTCGGTTACGCTCGGCGACGACGGCGAGCTGCTGCGCATGCCGGCGCTTTCGAGCACGGTGGTCGATACGACGGCCGCGGGCGATACGTTTATCGGTGCGCTTGCCGCGGCTCGTCTGGAGGGCCTGCCGCTCTTTGAGTGCATGGCCGCGGGTGCCCGTGCCTCGGCGGTGACGGTGTCGCGCTTGGGTGCACAGCAGTCGATTCCCACGCGTGGCGAAGTCGAGCGCGCGTTTGGTTTAGACGATTACGTACAAGACGGAGAAGCGGAGTAGAACAATGGCAATCAAGAAGCTGATCCTTGATCTGGATATGGGTGTGGACGATGCGATGGCGCTTGCCTATGCCATCGCGAGCCCCGAGGTGGAGCTCGTGGGCATCACCACGTGCTTTGGCAACGTGCGCGTCGAGCAGTCGGCGCATAACTGCCTGGCGGTGCTCGACCTGTTGGGTCGTCCCGAGGTGCCGGTGTATCTGGGTGCCGACCGTCCCCTACAGGCGACCGAGCCCTATACGCCACCGGCGTCCACCACGCTCATCCACGGCAAGAACGGCATCGGCGGCGCGAGCGTGCCCGCGTCTCCCTACGAGCCAGTGGGGGCGACCTCGGCCGATGGCAATGCCGCGGTCGATTATCTGATCGATGCCGCGCGCACCTATGGGCCCGATCTGGTCTACGTAGCGACCGGCCCGCTCTCCAACCTGGCACTTGCCTTGGAGCGCGATGCGGCGGCGATGATGTCTATCGGCCGCGTGGTGGTGATGGGCGGCGCCCTGACCGTGCCCGGTAACGTGAGCGCGGGTGCCGAGGCCAACATGGCAAGCGATCCCGAGGCCGCCGATGCCGTGCTGCGCTCGGGCCGCAAGCTCACCATGGTGGGCCTGGACGTGACGCATCGCGTGGTGCTCACGCGCCGCGATGTTGCCGGCTGGACAGGCTCGGGCACCATGGCGGGCTGCGCATTTGCGAGCATGGTCGAGCACTACATTGGCTCGTACGAGATGAACGCACCCTACCTGGGTGGTTGCGCACTGCACGATCCCCTGGCCGTTGCCGTGGCGATCGACCCCACGCTCGTGGGTGCGCTCGGCTGCAATCTGCGTGTCGACCTGCTGGGCGAGTACCGTGGCCGCACCATCTGCGACGAGCACCGCCTGTCCGATCCCGACAAGAGCGCGCTTGTGGCGCTGACCGTTGACGCCCCGCGCTTCCTGTCCGAGTTTAAGGCGCGCATGGCCCGCGTCCTAGGTTAAACGATTCCTGCACCCCGCCCCATGTAGTCAATTTGGGACGGGGCTTTTTTAGCTACCGAGCAAATGCGCCCGTTGGGGGAATAGTCGTGCCACTTCGCTTGACAACAGGCTAAACTAGCTCATAAACATTTACTATTATGTTTAGTTTGAATTTGCGGCCGTTTAGTTGCCGAGCCATCGAGTCGCGATGCTCCACCACGGCCGCCGCTAGGGGGACCAATGGCCAAAGCAAGTGTTCGCGAGATCAGCCGCATCACCGGTTTTTCGCCCGCAACCGTGTCCAACGCGCTCAACCGCAAGCGCAGCGTGAGCGAGGAGACCGCCAAGGTCATCCTGGAGTGTGCGCAGTCGCTCGGCTATCAGCAGTCGACGCAGCTCGAGAGCATCCAGTTTGTACTTGCGCGCAAGACGGGCGCCATCCTGGACGAGAGCACCTTCCATCCCGCGGTCATCGAGGGCGTGGAGCGCCAGGCGCGTCGTCACGGCATGAGCACGAGCTTTGTCACACTCGACTTTAGCGACCTGGACGCCGTGCGCCCGCAGGTCGAGGGCCTGATCGCCGATCCGTCTGCTGCTATCGTGCTGATGGGCACCGAGCTGGGCGAGGAAGACTACGCCCTGTTCGCCAACGCTGCCGCCCACCTGATCGTGCTCGACGGTTGGAGCGATCGCCAGTACTTCGATGCCGTGGTCATTGCTAACACCGATTCGGTGCTGCGTGCCGTGGACTACCTTATCGAGAAGGGCCACAGACAAATCGGCTACCTGGCAGGCGACCTTCGCATTCGCAACTTTAAAGATCGTGAGCGCGGCTATCGCCAAGCGCTTGAGGATGCGGACCTCGAGGCCAACCCGACCTGGCACGTCACGCTGGGCACCACGCTCGAGGGTGCTTATCGCGACATGGGCGCGTGGCTCGACGGCGTCTCGCGCGATGACTTGCCGACGGCCTTCTTTGCCGAGAACGACGTGCTCGCCGTGGGCGCTATGCGCGCCCTGAACGAGCACGGCATACGCGTGCCCGAGGATGTTTCGATCATCGGCTTTGACGACCTATCTTTGGGCGCTTTCTCCAACCCGCCGCTCACCACGGTGCACGTTCCCAAGCACGAGGTGGGCGAGATCGCGGTGCGCCGTCTGGTGGGCAACATCCGCAATCCCAAGAGCTACACCTGCAAGACAGCCGTATCGACCTATTTTGTCGAGCGCCAGAGCGTGCGCGAACTCTAGGCGAAAGCGGCATCGCACGCGCCGTGCCAAGATGCGCGGGGCGGCACGCATAACGTCGTTCAAAGAGGGGGTCCTTCGGGGCCCTCTTTTTGTTCCCCTTGTATGTTCAGATTGTTTACATACCGTTTAGGCTGATTTCTCTACCGTCTACGGGTATTTCGCGTTAAACTTCTAAACAGAAGAGTAAAACATTTAGTAAACAGAACAAAACGAAACACGCGTCTGTTTACTGAACATGTGACTAGGGGAGGACGTACATGGATAAGATCAAGCTCGGTTTTGTGCCCACGCGCCGCAGCATCTTTAGCGCGCCGGACGCGATCAAGTATCGCGGCCTGACGGCTGATCGCCTGCGCGAGATCGGCGTCGACATCGTGGATATCGACGACATCAACGACGAGGGCCTGCTGTTCGATGACAGCCATATCGAGCCTATCGTCAAGAAGTTCCGCGCCGAGGGCGTCGACGGCATCATGCTGTGCCACGCCAACTTTGGCACCGAGTATGTCTGCGCCCGCCTTGCCCGCGAGCTCGGCCTGCCCGTGCTGCTGTGGGGCCCGCGCGACGAGCGCCCCGAGCCCGATGGCACCCGTCTGCGCGATAGCCAGTGCGGCCTGTTCGCCACCGGCAAGGTCCTGCGCCGCTTCCGGGTTCCCTTCACCTATATGACCAACTGCCGCCTGACCGACCCCGAGTTCGAGCGCGGCGTCTGGGACTTCTTGGCTGTGTGCAACGTGGTCAAGACCTTCAAGCACACCCGCATTCTGCAGATGGCCACCCGTCCGTTCGACTTCTGGTCCACGATGTGCAACGAGGGTGAGCTGCTCGAAAAGTTCAATATCCAGCTTTCGCCCATCCCCATGACCGAGCTTGTCCAGGCCGTGCGCGATGCCCAGGCCGACGAGCAGGCCATGAACGCCATGCTCGCCCACATCACCGACAGCTTTGAGATCTGCATCCCCGAGGACAAGGTCCCCGCGGTCGCAGGGCTCGCCATCGCCATGAAGCGCCTGGTCGAGAAGTACGGTTGCAACGCCGGCGCCATCCAGTGCTGGAACGCCCTGCAGGACGAGCTGGGCATTATGCCCTGCGCCGCCAACGCCATCCTCAACGAGATGGGTATCCCCGTCGTGTGCGAGACCGATATCCACGGCGCCATCACCGCGCTGATGGTCGAGGCGGCCGACCTGGGCCGTCACCGCGGCATGTTCGCCGACTGGACCGTGCGCCATCCCGATAACGAGAACGGCGAGCTGCTGCAGCACTGCGGCCCCTGGCCCTGCAGCTGTGCGGCCGTCAAGCCTAAGCTCACCTACCCGCTGGCCTTCGATCACCCCGGCGCGCTGACGGCCGAGGCCAAGCACGGCGACCTCACCCTTGCCCGCTTTGACGGCGACAACGGCGAGTACTCGCTGCTGCTGGGCAACGCCCGCGGCATCGACGGCCCGGCCGGCATGGGCACCTACCTGTGGGTCGAGGTCGACAATCTCAAGCGCCTCGAGGCCAAGATCGTCGAGGGCCCCTACATCCACCACTGCGTCGCCATTCACGCCAACGTGGTGCCGGTGCTCTACGAGGCGTGCAAGTACATCGGCATTGCCCCCGACCTGTACGACCCGATTGAAGAAGACGTCAAAGCCTACCTGCGAGGAGAGTAGAAATGGCAACTATCGAAGAGCTTGAGTCCCTGCGTTGGGACCTTCGCCGCGATTGCGTCGATATCATCATGGCTGGCGCCGGCGGCCACATCGGCGGCGACATGTCGGTGATCGACGCCCTCATGACCCTCTACGCCAACCACCTCAACATTTCGCCCGAGACCGTCGACGATCCCGGTCGCGACCGCTTCGTGCTCTCTAAGGGCCACGCCATGGAGGCCTACTACGCGGTGCTCTGCCACGAGGGCTATCTGGACCTCGACGACGTCAAGGCCCGCTTCTCCAAGTTCGGCAGCCCCTACATCGGTCACCCCAACAACAAGCTCAAGGGCATCGAGATGAACTCCGGTTCGCTGGGCCATGGCCTGCCCGTGGCCGTGGGCATGGCGCTTGCCGGCAAGATGGACGGCCGCGACTACCGCGTCTACACCATCATGGGTGACGGCGAGCTTGCCGAGGGCTCGGTCTGGGAGGGCGCCATGAGCGGCGGCAACTACCAGCTCGATAATCTGTGCGCGCTCGTGGACCGCAACCGCCTGCAGATCAGCGGCAGCACCGAGGACGTCATGAAGCAGGACTCGCAGGAGGAGCGCTGGGCCGCCTTCGGCTGGAACGTGCTCTCCATTCCGGGCAACGACGTCCAGGCCATCGACGCCGCGCTGACGCTGGCCGCCGAGACCAAGGGTAAGCCCACGGTCATCATCCTCAACACGGTGAAGGGCTATGGCTCGCCCGTTATGGAGGACAAGGCCTCCTGGCATCATCACCTGCCCAACGATGAGGAATATGCCCAGATCATCGCCGATTTCGCTGCCCATAAGGAGGCCATCAATGGCTAACAAGATCGCCAATCGCAAGGTTATCTGCGACACGCTGCTCGAGGCCGCGAAGACCGATAAGGACATCGTCGTCCTGTGCTCCGACTCCCGCGGCTCCGCGTCGCTCACGCCGTTCTTCGATCGGTATCCCCAGCAGTCCGTCGAGGTCGGCATTGCCGAGCAGGACCTGGTGAGCATCGCCGCCGGCATGGCTTCGTGCGGCAAGAAGGCCTGGGCCGCCTCGCCGGCGTCCTTTGTGACCACGCGCTCGTATGAGCAGTGCAAGGTCGACGTCTCGTACTCCAACACCAATGTTAAGCTCATCGGCATCTCGGGCGGCGTGTCCTACGGCGCCTTAGGTATGAGCCACCACTCTGCGCAGGATATCGCCGCCATGAGCGCGATTCCCAACATGCGCGTGTATCTGCCGAGCGACCGCTTCCAGACCGCCGAACTCGTGCGCGCCCTGGTCAACGATAACAAGCCGGCCTACATCCGCGTGGGGCGCAACCCGGTCGAGGACGTGTATACCGAGGACGAGTGTCCGTTCCAGATGGACCGTGCCACCTGGGTTCGCCGCGGCAACGATGTGACGCTCGTCGCCACCGGTGAGATGGTCCGCCACGCCGTGGATGCCGCCGACCTGCTGGCCGAGCAGGGCATTTCGGCAACGGTGCTCGACATGTACTGCGTCAAGCCGCTCGACGCCGAGGCCGTGATCGAGGCTGCCGGTGCCACGCGCGCCGTCGTGACGGTCGAGGAGCACAGCCCCTTCGGCGGCCTGGGCTCTATGGTCGCGCAGGTGGTGGGCGAGCATTGCCCGCGTCCGGTCAAGTGCCTGAGCCTGCCCGACGCGCCGGTCATCACCGGCACGAGCCCCGAGGTCTTTGCGCACTACGGCCTCACCGGCGAAGGCATTGCCAAGACCGTCGCCGAGTTCCTCGGCAACTAGTAGACACAGACGCTGCGCGGCCGCCAAGCACCGCACCTTGCCGTTCAAACCGTCGCTTGCGTACGCAAAGTACGCGGCGCTCCTCTTTCACGGCAATCTGCGGCACTTGGTGGCCGCTCGCTCCTTGTCCGTCGGGTTTTAGTTTTTGAATCGGCGGGGGAGACAGGAGAGTACATGAGTAAATACATCATCGGGATCGATCAGTCCACGCAGGGCACCAAGGCGCTGCTGGTGGACGAGGGCGGCCATTTGATTCATCGTGCCGACCGCTCGCATCGCCAGATTGTCAACGAGGCCGGCTGGGTGAGCCATGATCCGGCCGAGATTGCCGCCAATGTGCTGGCCGTGGCGCGCGCTGTGGTGGAGGAGACCGGGGTCGATCCGGCCGACATCGCCGGCATCGGCATCTCCAACCAGCGCGAGACCACCGTTGCCTGGAACCGCACGACGGACGAGCCGCTGTGCGATGCCGTGGTGTGGCAGTGCGCCCGCGCCCGCGAGCTGTGCGACAAGCTGGCCGCGCGCGAGGGTGTGGCCGAGCTGGTGCGTGACACGACGGGTCTGGTGCTCTCGCCCTACTACCCGGCGGGCAAGATGGCCTGGATCCTCGCGAACGTTCCCGCTGCTGCCGAGGCTGCCGCGGCGGGCGAGCTGTGCCTGGGTACCATCGATGCCTGGGTGGTCTGGACGCTCACGGGCGGTGCGGAGTTCCGCTGCGACTGGTCTAACGCCAGCCGCACGCAGCTCTTTGACCTGCGCCGTGGCTGCTGGAGCGAGCCGGTGTGCGAGGCCTTTGGCGTCGACGTGGCCTGCCTGCCGCAGGTGACCGATTCCGACGGCCTGTTCGGCACGACGGATCTGGGCGGCTTTTTGCCGGCGCCCGTGCCCATTCACGGCGTGCTCGGCGACAGCCACGCGGCCTTGTTTGCCCAAGGCTGCCATAGTCGCGGCATGGCCAAGGCGACCTATGGCACCGGCAGCTCGGTCATGATGAACGTCGGCAACGAGTTCGTTGCCAGCTCGCACGGGCTTTCGAGCTCGCTCGCATGGCGCATGGACGGCGTGACCGAGTACGTGCTCGAGGGCAACGTGAGCTATGCCGGCGCCGTCAAGACGTGGCTGCGCGACGATCTGGAGCTCATCAATAACCCCGAGGAAGTTACCGACCTGTGCTACGCCGCCAATCCGGCGAGCCGCGTCTACTTTGTGCCGGCGTTTACCGGTTTGGGCGCGCCGCACTGGGCGAGTGACGCCGAGGGCTGCGTCTTTGGCATGACGCGCACCACGGGTCGCGCGGAGTTCGTAAAAGCTGCAGACGAATCGATTGCCTATCAAATCTTTGACGTAATTGACGCAATGGTCGAGGATTCGGGCGCGGCACTTGCCGAGCTTCGCGTTGACGGCGGTCCCACGCGCGATGCGTACCTGATGCAGTTTGAGAGCGACTTGGTTGGCTCGCCTATCCGCATCGCGAGCAACGACGAGATGAGCGGCCTGGGTGCGGCCTGGGCCTGCGGCATTGCGCTGGGCATGTATACGCGCGATGTCGTCGACGTCTATGGGGCCCGCGGCATCGTGGAGCCTGCCATGACCGCCGACGAGCGCGCCAAAAAGATCACCGGCTGGCGCCACGCCGTAGCCGCCACCATCTCGTACACTGCCTAGAATGATTTTTCTGGGACGGGGATTAAAAAATCATTCGGGCCCCGTCCCGGGTAGCTCATTTGGGACGGGGCTTTTTTGACTGGTATGATTGGTGCGACCATTCCAACCAGCTAAAAGAGTCCCGTCCTAAATTGACTACCGAGAGGATCTGCCATGGAGCGCATCGCGAGTTTTTCCGTTGACCATCTGCTGCTTGAGCCCGGCGTGTACGTGAGCCGCATCGACCGCGATCCGGCGACCGGTGCCGCCGTCACCACGTTTGACCTGCGCCTGACCACGCCCAACAAGGAGCCGGTCATGAACACGGCCGAGTGCCACACCATCGAGCATCTGGGTGCGACGTTCCTTCGCAATCATGCCGAGTGGTCGAGCCGCATTGTCTACTTTGGCCCCATGGGCTGCCGCACGGGCTTTTACCTCGTCGTATTTGGCGAGGTGACGAGCGAGGAGATCTTGCCGCTCGTGCGTGAGCTGTTCGCGTTTGTCGCGGGCTTTGAGGGCGATGTTCCCGGTGCCGCTCCCGAGGAGTGCGGTAACTACCTGGACCAGAACCTCCCCATGGCAAACTGGCTTGCGCGCCGTTATCTCGACCGCGATCTGGCCGATATCGACGAGAAGCACCTGCACTATCAGCAGGCATAGGGCCGCCCTCTGCCTCCAAACCGTTCACACGGAGATATCGACCGTTTAACTGTTTAGAAGTGTTTATTCGAGGTCATTAGCACTAGCTCGCTTAAACTAGTTCTTAGAGTGATATTCAGGCAAGGCTCCTGAAGCAGCATCTGTTGACATTGATTGTCGGATTCTGCTTCGGGAGCCTTGTTCTGTTTAGGGGGGCACATGGAAATTGTTAAACGAATTAATACCAGCGCTGTCCTCTGCGTCGATGGAAATGGCAGACAGTTGGTTGCATTCGGCCGTGGTCTGGGGTTTAAGAATGTCGGAGACGAGGTCCCTCTTTCGGAGATTCAACGAACGTTTTATAACGTTAGCTCTCGCTACATCGCTCTCGTTGACGAGGTCCCCGACGAGCTTCTTGAGCTTACCTCGGATGTTATTGATATGTCGACAGGTTTGCTGCCTTATGAGGTGAGCCCTAATTTGCCGTTTATCCTTGCGGACCATATCGCGTATGCGGTTAAGCGCAAAGAGCAAAATATCGTTGTCCGCATGCCTTTATCGTTTGATGTCCGCCAACAATATCCCGTCGAATTTAAAATCGGCGAGTATGCACTTAGGATAATCAGGAAACGTCTTAACGTTAGGCTTCCAGCTCATGAGGCAGTTGGAATTGCCATGGCGTTTATCAATAACATGGCCGATTCGGACTCATGCGAAGTAGTTAAAGAGTTTAGCGCGGATATCTACGATCGTGTTCTGGAGGAGTCAACCGTTGCTGTTGAAAATCGGCTTGGCATTCAAGTTGATCGGGAAGGTTTCGATTACGCAAGGTTCGCAACCCATCTTCAGTACTTATTCAATAGGTTGAACTCTGGCGAAAGCATCGTGAGCGACAACCGCAAGATGTACCTCTCGCTCAAAAAAGAATATCCGGTGGCATCAATGTGCGCCGATGATATTGCTTCTGTTCTCAGCCGACTGACGGGGCGGGAACTTATAGACGAAGAAAGACTCTACCTCATGATGCACATCAATCGAATTGCATCGAAAACAAGGTAATTAGTTGGCAAAGGCGCGCGCTTTGCTGATGGTTACATATAAAACTCAACATGGGAGAAATGGTATTTATGGCAGATACAACCAAGCTCGCTGCCGAGATTCTCGAGATGGTGGGCGGCGCAGACAACGTTACATTTGTAGCTCACTGCATGACTCGTTTAAGGTTCAACCTTAAGGACGAAAGCATCGTAGACGATGCAAAAGTCAAGGCGATTGATGGCGTGATCGACATTCGCCATTCCGCGGGGCAATATCAGGTGATTGTGGGACCTAAGGTCGATAAGGTCTATGAAATCGTTGCCAAGGAAACCGGGATTGACGCCGGAGATTCCGAGGCAAGCGAAGGAGAGACTAAGGGCTTTCTGGGAAAGCTAATGAAGTTCATCAGCGGCATCATGATGCCCGTTCTTCCTGCCTTGATCGCATGCGGAATGATAAACGCCATCCTTAGCATTCTGACGACGGCGGGTGCTGTTTCCGCCGAGAGCGGAATATACACTCTGCTGTACGGCATGGGAAATGCCTGCATGTATTTCCTGCCCGTTCTTGTCGGATCATCTGCTGCTCAGTTCTTTGGAACCGATCGATATATCGGTGCGGTACTCGGCGCAATCCTGGTTTATCCGACTTTCGTTGCTGCGGCCGGAGCGGGCGATGCGCTGGATTTGCTCGGCATGAAGTTCACAATGGTGAGCTATTCCTCCACGGTGTTTCCTGCTATCGTGGCGGCTTGGTTCGCATCCGTTCTTAATAAGTGGCTGCGGGCGGTTCTTCCCGATGTTGTGGCATTTGCGCTCGTCCCGTTCCTGACGGTTGCTGTTGCCGCCCCCGTCTCGCTCCTTGTGATCGGCCCCGTTATTCAGCAGGCGAGCTCTTTGCTTGCGGCTGCAGTGCTGGCGGTCTATCAGTTCAGCCCCGTCCTTTGCGGCGTTATTCTCGGACCGATATTCGGTCTCGTTATGATCCCCCTTGGACTCCATTGGGCCCTGATCGTGCTTTCCATCAACAATATTATGACCGTCGGCTCCGATCCTATCCTTGGACTTCTCTGCTGCAGCATGGGTGTTGTCGGCGCTTGTTTGGCGTTTGCCCTCCGCTCGAAGGACCCGAGTGAAAAGAGTCTTGGGTTCAGCTGTGCCATTACGGGCTTTTTCGGGATTACGGAACCGGCGCTGTACGGCATCATCTTGGAGCACAAGAAGATCATTATCGCTTCCATGGTCGCCGGAGCAATCAGTGCTGTTATCCCGGCGATTTTCAACACCTGTACGTTCGTTATGACGTCGAGCGGCATTTTTAGCTTCCCCGGTTATATGGATCCTTCTGGTGATATGAGCAGCCTCATCGGCGCAATTCTTTGCAATGTCGTCGGTTTAATTCTTAACTTCGTTCTCGTTTACATCCTGTATCGCCCTGATGAAGAGGCGGTAGTGGAGTAGACAATTATTCGGGATGTAAGCTGCCGAAAACCCCGCGGCAGATTGCATGTGGTGGGCTTGCCGTTGATTCACGCGAGCCCACCCTCATTTTTGGAGTGACTAGCTATGACAATTACTGCCGATATGACGTTTGGCGAAATCGCGCTCCTTCCTGAGTTCGCTGGCTTTGGCGAGCACCTTATGCTTTGCCGGCCTTCAACTTGGGAGCGCATGTGGAATAAACCCATTGTGTCTCATATGAATTCTGATGCTAATCCATATGAAACTGCTCGCGTTTTGCGTGGATTGAATCGAATTGTCGAGCTCGTGGATGACGGGAGGCAGGTTGCCTACGATATTTGGGATGAAGCCGACTGCATCCGTGATCCGACTCGGCGCAATACGAAACTGTTCTTCTTTCCCGGGAGACCTAGGGCTCCCTTTATCATTGCGGTTTCGGGCGGAGGTTATCAGAGCGTTTGTCATCAAGTGGAAGGCTTTCCCGTTGCCCCCGAGCTCAACGATGCGGGCTATAACGTGTTCGTGCTGTCATACAGGGTGAGGGTCGAGCCTTTGATGCCGCGCCCAATCGACGATTTAAATCGAGCCGTCCGTTTTGTCCTGGAGAATTCAGCGAAATTTAATGTCGCAAAAAGTTATGCAGTTATCGGCTTTTCTGCTGGTGCGCATTTAACTGCCGAGTGGGGGACGGACAACAAGGGATTTGCGTCCTACGGATGCGAGGCGCCAAAAGCCTTGGCCCTGTGTTATGCACCGATTGATCTTCATGGCTTTGAGAACGCATCAGACAATAGATTTCTTGATTCGGTGTGCGGCGGGGCTGGTCGCGACTCGCTCGATGATTTCTGTATTAATCAGCATGTGTGGGAGCAGTATCCTCCGACATATCTTTGGCAATGCGCTGACGATGATATTGTATCGCCCGACAATTATGAAAAGATGGTCGATGCTCTGGATGCAGCTGGAGTACACCATGAGGGAGTCATGTATTCAGAAGGGGGGCACGCATTGATGAAGCCCCATGCGCCGGAGACCGACTACTGGTGTATGAGCGTTATTGAGTTTCTTAAAGATTATCTCGACTAGGAAACTGCATGTCGCTTTTTAAGCGGGTGATTTCGTCATGCAATGTTTTCGGTATTGATCGTGGTCGTGGATGAATGATGTTCTAGAATGTTCGTACTGTCACATAAACGAACAGGAGCGAACATGCATATCTACTCTGTATCAGATCACGAGTTCAAATCTTATGGCTGCGTGTGGAACGACGTTCCGTCCAACCTGACCGCTCCGCTCATCGAGGCGCTCGCGGCTACGCCCATCCCCGAGGGCAGCAAGTACGTAGCAAGCGCGCCGGAGCTCGAGGGCGTCAAGGATGCCGATAAGCTGGGCTTTCTCATGTACGGCGGCCGCTCCTTCCAGCTCGGCTGGTGCAACGGGCACAACACACGCCTCAACTGCCTGGAGTATCACCGCGCCAGCGAGTTTAACCTGGGCGCCCGCGACTTTATCCTGCTCGTGGCGCATCGCTGGGAGATCGAGGACGGCAAGCTCGACACCGCGTGCGTCAAGGCGTTCCGCGTACCGGCGGGCAAGGTCGTTGAGGTCTTCAACACCACGCTCCACTACACGCCCTGCATGGTCGACGACGGCGGCTTCCAGGTGATGGTGGCGCTGCCGGCGGGCACCAATGGCCCGCGCCCCGAGGCTGCAGCCGACATGCCTGCCGCCGGTGACAGCTACTGCTACTGGAAGGCTGACAAGTGGGTCCTCTGCCACGCCGATAGCCCCAAGGCAGCCGAAGGCGGCTACGTGGGCCTCGTCGGCAAGAACCTCGACATCACCGTGGACTAGGGGCTTTTGTTTTAATCTGTAACACCTGGCGGGCTAAATCGTCTCTACCTGTTACAGATTGAGATAACCGCAGAGGGTGCCCGAAAGATCTCGATCTGTAACACCAGGCCCGGTTTTGGCGGTCTACCTGTTACAGATCAAGACAAACCGCCCCAAACCACCACAAAGGTGCCTGTCCCCTTTGTGGTGGTTTGGGGCGGCGGTATCAGAAAGTGTCAGGCAGGGGCGGCTGCCGGACGCCCGCGCGCGAAAAGAAGTGTCGACCTGCGTTGCTGTCGTTGAGCGGCGCGCTGTTTGCGGGGATACTGAAGCTACGACAAACAGCGTGTGAAAGGATTGATGCATGGCTTTCCGTAAAGACTTCCTGTGGGGCGGCGCGACGGCTGCCAACCAGTGCGAGGGCGCTTACGACGTGGATGGCCGCGGCCTGGCCAACGTGGACGTGGCACCGCACGGCCCCGAGCGCTATGCGGTGGTCTCCGGCCAGCGCAAGATGCTCGACTTCGAGGACGGCTATTACTACCCCGCGCAGACCGGCATCGATTTCTATCACCACTACAAGGAGGACATCGCCCTCTTTGCCGAGATGGGCTTTAAGACCTTCCGCATGAGCCTGGCTTGGACCCGCATCTTCCCCAACGGTGACGAGACCGAGCCCAACGAGGCCGGCCTGGCTTTCTACGAGGATGTGTTCCGCGAGTGTCAGGCGCACGGCATCGAGCCGCTCGTGACCATCACGCACTTCGACTGCCCGATCCACCTCATCAAGGAGTACGGCGGCTGGCGCAACCGCAAGCTCATCGACTTCTACAAGAACCTCGCGACCACGATCTTTACCCGCTACAAGGGTCTGGTGAAGTACTGGCTCACCTTCAACGAGATCAATATGATCTTGCACCTGCCGTTTATGGGTGCCGGTCTGGTCTTTGAGGAGGGCGAGAACAAGGAGGCCGTCGAGTACCTGGCCGCCCACAACGAGCTCGTCGCCAGCGCTTGGGCAACCAAGATCGCTCACGAGATCGACCCTGAGGTCAAGATCGGTTGCATGCTTGCCGCAGGTAGCTACTACCCCTACAGCTGCCGTCCGGGCGATGTGCGCCAAGCGCAGATTGACAACCAGAGCAACTATTTCTTCGTCGACGTTCAGAGCCGCGGCTACTACCCGGCCTATGCCGTCAAGAAGCTCGAGCGTTTGGGCATCGATGTGGGCATGACGGATGAGGACCGCGAGATCCTGGCCGCCAACACCGTCGACTTCATCAGCTTTAGCTATTACAGCACCCGTTGCTCCGCCGGTGCCGATAACCCCGATGTCGAGCGCACCCAGGGCAACGCCTTCGCCGGCGCCAAGAACCCCTACCTGCAGGAGAGCCAGTGGGGCTGGGCCATCGATCCGCTGGGCTTCCGCATCACCCTCAACGACCTGTACGACCGTTATCAGAAGCCGCTGTTTGTGGTCGAGAACGGTCTGGGCGCCAAGGACGTTGTCGAGGAGGATGGCTCCATCAACGACGACTACCGTATCGACTACCTGCGCCAGCATATCGCCGCGATGCGCGATGCGGTGACCGAGGACGGCGTTGACCTGCTGGGCTACACCACCTGGGGCCCGATCGACCTGGTGTCTGCCGGCACGGGCGAGATGTCCAAGCGCTACGGCTTTATCTATGTGGACCGCGACGACGCCGGCAACGGCACCCTCAAGCGTTCCAAAAAGAAGAGCTTTCACTGGTACAAGCATGTCATTGAAACGAATGGTGAGGATCTGTCCTAAGGAAGCCGAGACACTCAACTTCAGAGTTTCCTAACCAATACGCCCGGCGAGCAGTTAATGCCCGCCGGGCGTTTTGTTAAAAGAAGTGAAAGCACTCATTGGGGACGTACTTAAATGAGTACCCGCAGAATGAGAGTGGATAATCTCCCGTTTTTAGCCTGTTTGTGGGCTCAAAGTGGGAGATTATCCACTCTCGCCATTTGGGCGTCCAAAAATCCTCGCTCGTTTTGTCTTAGTCATTGGGGACGTTCTTAAACGACTAGTCGCTGGTCCACTCATTGGGGACGTACTTAAATGAGTGGCCCCTGGGGACACCCTTTGCCGTCGGCGGATTTTGGGACATGTGGCCCGCTTTTTGGGCCTGCCTGTCGGTACACTAAAGGCACTATGGGTACCCGCGAGCGACATATCGGCCACGCGACCGCCCGATCCGCACCCGTGGCGGATCCCAGGGGCGGCAGGCTCTTCGCCATGCCGCGATTCCTTGTTGGTATAACACATCAGGTGTACCGTCACCGCGTCTTTGCTATCGCCGGCGCCATCACCGTGCTGTTCCTCATGCTTTTGGCAGTCTTGCCGGCGCTGTTTGTCTCCGACCCCAAGCTTTCCAACGCCGTGCCCGCCTATAGCGAGGTGTCCGAAGAGGTCGTGGATGCGCTCGTCCACTCGAGCTCTCTCCCGTTGCTTGTCGCCGCAATTATATTTTCGATCTGGGGTGTATCGGTCTATCTGCGCTGTTTGGACTATGTGTTGCGCCGCCGCCTTGTTGCCGTCGCCACCATCTGCGCCCTCTGGATGATTGAGGTCATCCTCAAATACAAGTCGTTCACACCGTTCTATGCCACCGTGCTGTGGTACCTGTACTACGTGCCCATGACGCTCATTCCGCTGCTCTACCAGCTGTGCGGCCTGCGCCTTGCGGGACTGGAACAACACCGTGCGGGCCGTCGCTATCGCAGCATCTTGTGGGTCGTGGCCATCCTACTTATCGGTTTTGTGCTCACCAACGATTTCCACCGGCAGGTATTCCACTTTGACCGTGCAAGCGACACCTGGAGCAACGATTACACGTACGGCTGGGGCTATTTCGCCGTCTTAGTGTGGACAGCCTTTAACTTCGTGGCCTTTTTTATCCTGGTGGGCCGGTCCTCGTCCTTTCGCATCCAACGTTTCTCGGGCACGGCGGCGCTTGTTTTGTTGGGTGCCGCGTTCTTTGCCATCTCGTATGCTCTGCGCGTGCCCTGGGCATGGAGGCTCAACTTCTCGCTCGTCTATTGCGTCCTGTGCGTGGTGGCGATGGAAATCTGTCTCGATTGCGGTGTCATTCCGTCATATCACGACATCGCCGGTATTTTCGGCACCTTGCCGCTTGACCTCAAAGTTCTAACGCGTGACCTGCAGGAAGTCTATGTCACGCCGGTGTCAAAGCCAATGCCGGTAGGCGTGCGTGAGGAGTTGCGGGTCCAAGAGCACGGGCACGCTCACGCCTTTGCCGTGGCGTCCGATCCCGATGTAATGTATCGCGCCTTTCCGCTGCTGGGTGGATCGGCTCTCCTTGCCCAGGACGTCTCGGAGCTCAACGAACTCAATCGCGAACTGGCGCATCGTCGCATGGAGCTGCAACGCCAAAATGAGCTGCTTGCCGCCGACTACGACCTTAAGACACATTTGGCAGATCAAGAGGCCGAGACCTTGCTGGTCCAAGACGTGGACCAAGCACTTGCCCGCGCGCTCGAAGGGATGTACGACCTGCTGAGTTCGCTGCCGCCGTTGACCGACGAGGCGTCTTCGCACGAGCGTTACCGCATGCTGCAGCGCGCCAAGATGCTCGTCGCCTATTGCAAGCGCAAAGGGTCGCTCACGTTGGCACAGCACGGGGAGAGCGGTTTTGGTCGCGACCGCATTCAGCTCATTGCCAATGAGCTCGCAAGCGACTTGCGCACCATCGATGTCGATTGCGCTTCGATTATCGCCATACGACGCCCGATGCACGCCAGTACGGTAAGCGCCCTGTACGACTGCGTGTATGACTTTGCGTTTTTTGCCTACACCACCGACCATCCGGCGCTTATGTATCACTTGGGCGACCATGACCGGTGCAGTGTCGAGCTGCGCGCCACGCTATTTTCCAACGATGATGAAGATCTTTCGCAGACGCCCGCTGCGCAAGAGCTCGAAAGCGCTCTGCAAGGGCGCAACGTGGCATACCGCCTTGAGGGCGAGCCCGGCCAGCTGCGCATGATCGTCTTGATGCCGAGGGCGGGTGAGTGACGATGCAGATTTCGCTCATCCTTCCCCAAATCGTTGCGCTCGATGTTGTCTTTGCCCTGGCTGCGTGTCTGCAGACGATCCACGTCCCGCTCATCGCATCGCGCCGCTCGTCCTATAACCGTAAGGTGATTTGTGCCTACGAGACGAGCCTTGTGCTTCACCTGATGATTTCGGCGCTCATCTTATTCGCGTCGTCTGGCTCGTATCTGGTGGCGCCGCTTGACGTTTGCGCCAGGGCAATGGGCGGAGTGCTGTGGCTCAATGCCGCGATCTTTGCCTATGGCGTGGTGCTTATGGTGCACTATCGTCGCCCTGTCATGCTGGCCGAGCTGCTGCTTGTTGTCGCCGTTACACCGCCGGTGGTTTTTGCCATGGGCTCGGCGTGGGCCGTTGTCCTTGTCGCAGAGGGTGCGTTTTTCCTGTTCCGCTCCATCGCGGCGCTCTTGATGGACGTCCGTAACCGCCAAGAGGACATCACCGCGTTCTCGACGATTGAAACCATCAACGTGATTCCCGTGGGCATCCTGTATCTGGACTCGAGGGGCCGTCCACTGCTCATGAACCGCTGCATGCGCAAAAACCTGGTGGAGCTTCATATGCCCACCGACCTAGGCGATATGAGCGGTACATGGAACGACCTGCGCAAGCTCAGCATGCAAATGCCCGAAGGCGGTAAGAACCGCGTGCGGATCAGCCTGGACCGCTTTGGTGGGGCGCGTGCGGTGGTCGAGGTTTCTCCCGCCGAGATTCGCCTGTTTGTGTGCGATGGCGTTATGGTCTCGGGCCGTTCGTTCGAGCGCATAATCGGTCTGGATGTGACAGAGTATGCGCATGCGCATGACCGCCTGGCGCAGGCCAACCACCTGCTTGAGCTTGCGGGCCAAGAGCTCCAGGCCCAGATCGAAGAAGTCAAAAAGGTTGCCGACAATGCGGCCTACCTGCGCATGCGTTCCCGCGTGCACGATGTGATCGGCCAGCGCCTGTCCATCCTCCATCGCTATTTGGAGGAGGGGCGCCTGGACGACGAGTCGCTCGAGCAGATCGACCCGCTGCTGCGCTCAATCGCTGCCGATCTGCGCAGCGGGGGCGACACCGAACCGGCAGAGCAACTGGGCGATATCGTCCATGCCTTTGGCCTGGTGAGCGTGCAGATCGATGTGGAGGGCGAGCTGCCAAGCGACGTGCGTGTCGCGGCAGCCTTTTTGCAGATTATCCGCGAAGCCTCGACCAATGCCACCAAGCATGCACAGGCGCATCGGGTCCATGTGCGCTTGTGGCAGGAGGGGACGGATGCTGACGCCGTCGCGCACATGACGATTTCTAACGACGGGTCCCCGGCCCCCGTATCGTATCGCGAGGGAACGGGTATCCCAGGTATGAGGCATGTCGCGCAAGATCTGGGTGGCAGCCTAGAGGTCCACGCCACCCCGCCCTTTACGCTTACGGTATCCATTCCGCTTAACGCCAACGACACGTCCCAAAGGAGAAACTCATGATCCGCGTGTTAATTGTCGAAGATCAGGCCATCCTGCGCGAGAGCCTGGCGCGCTCCGTTGGCGACCAGCCCGATATGACTGTCGTTGCCGCGATCGCCGATGCCTCCGAGGCCTTGGGTGTCGCGCTCAAGGAGCGCCCGGACATGATACTGATGGACGTGTGCACCGAACACGATTCAAACGGCATCGTGGCGGCGGCACGCATCAAGGAGCAGCTGCCCGAGTGTCGCATCATTATCATGACAGGCATGCCCGAGATCACCTTTGTCGATCAGGCCCGCGAGGCGGGCGTCGATAGCTTTGTGTACAAGAACGTCGGTATCGACGAGCTGTTCGCCGTGATGCGCTCCACGTTGGCTGGCTACTGCACGTTTCCCAAGCCGCCCGAGAGCATTTTTTCGGGCACGGCAGCCCTCGACGATGTCGAGCTATCGATTTTGCGCCTTGCCTGCGAGGGCAAAAGTCGTCGCGAGATCGCGGCCGAGCTGTTTATGAGTGAGGGCACCATCAAGCGCCGCATCTCGGAGATCCTGAGCAAGACCGGCTACGACAACATCATGCGCCTGGCCGTGCATGCGGTGACCGAGGGCAGCATCGTTCCCAACATGGAGCGCCCGTAATCGATGCGCTCACCCGTGTTCCGGCACCGCAAAGATAGGCCGCCCACCGTTTCGCATCTAAAAACGGCGGGCGGCCTGCTTGTATGGGCAGTGCTGTCGGCATAAAGCGGCGGGGCCGCAGGATCATCTCCTGCGGCCCCGTCTGGTGTGCGCGGATGTGTCCGCCAATCCGCGGCTGTCGTGGTCTACCGCTACGCGATGGTTGCGCTGTAGGAGGCGACGTCCTCGTAGGAATCGGTCAGGTAGGCGTCGATGCCGATGGTCGTGTTGACCAGGTCGTCAAGGCTGTCAAGCTCGCCGCTCGAGAACGTGAATTCCTCGGTGGCGTTGGTGCCGGGCATCAGGTGAGCCGAGAACCAGGGTTCCTTCATGGTGCCGTTGACGTTGGTCTTGCCGGAAGGAGCGTAGAAGGTCAGGTCCTTGTCGCTCTTGTTGGTGATGTTGACGACAAAACCGATGTCGCCCCACTCGTCCTTGAACTTCTCGGTGACGGTGATGGTGCACAGGTCGTCATCGGCAACGGTGACGGCGGGGGAGATTTCAATCTTCTGGACGTCGTCGTCTTCGACGGCCTCGTCGATCTCTTCTTCCTTCTCGGCCGCCTCGCGATCCTTCTTCACCGTGCCGGACAGGTCCTTGTCGGACTTGGTAAAGACAAGATTGCCGTCATCCTCTTCGAGGATGAGCTTGCCGTCCTTGAGCTTCATGTCATGCGACTCGTCTTCGGCGGTGATGGTTACGGTGGTGGCGTCCTTTGCCTCCCATTTAAGGTCGACGACTTCAAGGAACAGGTCGAGGGCACCTGTACCGTCCTCATCGAGAATCAGGACGCAGTGCACACCCCAATCCTCGAGCATCTTCATGTACTCATCGGTCAGTTCTTCGCCCTCCAGGGTTCCACCCGAGAGTTCCCAGCTGCCGACGAAGTTGGCCTTGGGGTCTTTGCCGCCGCCGCTGCAGCCCGTCAGGGCAAAGGCGAGCGCAAGGACGCATGTCAGAAATGCGAGTACGGACTTTTTGAACGTTGTCTTCATGGTGTCCTCCTTTATCGAACGAAACCCATAGAAGCAAATGCGGGGGTGGCGGATCCCCCGCCAATTACCAGATAGAGGGGCTAGGGCCTGGGCGTTCCGCAGTTGCTGCAGAACTTGCCGCCGTTTTCGCTGCCGCAGTTGGGGCAGAACCACTTGGCCGGTGCCGGGGCGGGTGCGGGACTGCCACACTCGGAGCAGAACTTGCCGGTGTTGGTGGCGCCGCAGCTGCAGGTCCATGTGCCGGCCGCGGGAGCAGCGGCGGGAGCCGGTGCGGGAGCGGGTGCCGGAGCCGGCTGCGGGGCGGCCTGCTGCTGTGCTTGGCCGGCGGCGAACAGCTGGCTGGCGTTCATGCCGCCCATGCCACCTGCCATGCCCATGCCCATAAAGCCTGCCATCGCGCCGTTGGGGTTGGCGGCTGCCGCGCGCATTGCGTCGCTCTGGGCGCTGGCAATGTTGGCTGCCGCCATGGTGGGATCGCGCATGACCGCGGCTTTCTGCAGATCCTTGATCATCTGCTCGTCCTCTTGCGAGGCGGCGATGGAGTTGACGCCAAAGCTCACGATCTCGACGCCGCGCAGGTCACGCCAATCGGCAGAGAGGACCTCGTTGAGCGCGCGGGCGAGCTCGGTGGTGTGGCCGGGGATGGCGCTGTAGCGGATGCCCATTTCCGAGATCTTGGCAAAGGCGGGCTGCAGGGCGGTGAGCAGCTCGGACTTAAGCTGGCTGTCGATCTTGTCGCGCGTGTAGCTATCGGTCACGTTGCCGCACACGTTGGTGTAGAACAGCAGCGGGTTGGTGATGCGGTACGAATACTCGCCGTTGCAACGCACGGAGATGTCGACGTCCAGGCCAATGTTGTTATCGACCACGCGGAAGGGCACAGGCGAGGCGGTGCCGTACTTGTTGCCGATGATCTCCTTGGTGTTGATGAAGTAGACACGCTGGTCCTTGCCCGCGTCGCCGCCAAAGGTAAAGCGGCTGCCGATATTGGCGAAGGTCTCCTTGATGGAATCGCCCAGGTTGCCGCTAAAGACGCTCGGCTCGCTGCCGGTATCGAAGACGAACTCACCAGGCTCCAGCGCGACTTCGATGATCTTGCCGTTTTGCACCACGAGCATGCCCTGGCCGTCGTTGACGGCGATGACCGAGCCGTTGGAGATGACGTTGTCCTCGCCGCGCGTGTTGGAACTGCGGCCACCGGTGCGTTTGCTGCCCTTGCAGGCCAAGACGTCAGCAGGCATCGATTCGCAGTAGATAAATTCCTTCCACTGGTCGGCCATGACGCCGCCGGCAGCTCCCAATCCAGCTTTCAAGAGTCCCATGGTGATCTTCCTTTCTCGTCAAAGGCCGGGTGGTATTGGTCGGATTGCTTAGTCGTCCTTGTCGTCTTTCATGACAACGGTGGTCTCGGTGTGGTTGAAGGTGTCGTGCTTCTCGGTCAGGTCGAGCTCGCCGCAGTACTCGTCGGCGTGGGTGGCCTCGTTGGCCGTCTTGAGCTGGCCTACCAGTAGCACGTCTCCGATAATCACGATGATCAGCGGCGCGACGATGTTGATGAGGATGCCCTCGATATCAAAGGTGAGGTAATCCGGATCGAAGGCGTTCTCACCCATAAAGAGAATCTGGGAGAGGATAAATCCGATCACAAAGAACAGCACCGAGGCGATGGCGAGCTTGGGCTTGGAACAGGGGAGCTCGCCGACCAAGCGGCCGGTCTGGCCGTTCATGGCAAACAGGTAGCTCTTGCCGTTCCACGAGGTGGAGAGCATCCAGACGGGGAACAGGGCGTAGTCGCTGTCTTCCCAGGTGTAGTCGAGCTGCTTGCTTTCGACCGTGGCATCGTCGTATTCGTCGACGACAGTCTCGCGCAGAGCCGAGATCGTGCTTTCTTCCATACGGCGCTCGGCGCGCGCCTTGCAGGTCTCGCAGTCCTCGTCGTAACGGTTGGCGATGTAGCCGGGCATATATGCGACCGAGAACGGACGCAGCGCGTCGTAGTCAAACGGCTCGATGGCGTCCATGTGGCCGTCGGGCATCTTGGACGATCCGTCGACGGGCACGCGCTTAAACGAGATATTGCCCTTGCGATAGGCATCGTAGTGGTCGGTGGTCGTGACGGTGCGGTCGGATTCCTCGGTCACGGTCTCGTTGGTCGCGTCAAAGTACACTTCGCCGTCCACGCGGGCGCCGTAGAGCCAAAACGGCACGTAGACACCTTGGACCTCGTCGATGTGGTTGCCGGTGACAAAGCTCTTGGGCAGCAAGATCTTGCCCTTGTAGTGTTCCTTGAGTGCGGCTGTGACGTCGTCGTGCCCGAGCTTAAACGGAATCACCAGGTCGGGCGAGAAGTCGCCTGAGAGCTGGCCGGGCGCCACGGCGGAGTTACCGCAGTACGGGCAGGTGGTGACGGCGACGGTGCCGTCGGACACGAGCTCGGCGCCGCACGACGAGCAGATGTAGCCGGCGTTTTGGGCGAGCTCCTGCACGGCATCGTCGGCAGCAGGTTTGGGAGCTGCGGCTGCGGCATCGGCTTTGGCATCTGCCTTGTCCTGGCGCTCGCGATAGAGGGCCTCGACTTCTTCGACTTCAAAGCGTGAGTCACAGTAGTCGCAGACAAGCTTTTGCTCGGCGCTTGCAAAATGCAGGGGGCCACCGCAGGCAGGGCACTGATAGTTAACGCTCTCGAAGGCCATGATCGGTCCTTTCCGTGCCGGAGGCTATGCGCCGATGGCGCCGCCGCAGTATTCGCAGCGCCCACTGGCATCGGGAATGGTGGTGGCTCCGCAGAAGGGGCAGGTCACCGCGGTCTTGGGGGCCTTGGCGGCCACGACGCTGTCGCGCGTCTCTTGGCGTAGCTGCACCAGCGCGTCGCGGACCTCGGTTGCCTGGCGCTTGGCCTCGCGGTATTCGATGGAGCCGCGCTGATCGATGGTGGAGTCGTTCACGCGCAGGTTGATCTCGGTAAAGTACGGCGTGTTGACGTGGATGGTCAGATTAAAGTCGTAATCCAGGTCGTAGCGCGGCGGGTTGTAGCTCTCGCGCTCGCCGTCCTCGGTCTCGCGATAGATTTCGGTGCGATGCTCGTCGATATCCATATCGCAGCCGAGTACCTGCGAGAACTCGATGATGTCGGGATTGGCGTCGCGCCAGCGGCTCTGCGAGGTGATGATCAGCAGGCCTGCGTCCTCATCGAGCATAATATTGGTGCGTCCGGCAGAAAGCGTGCGCGTGGGATTGAACGACGCCAGGCGCTCGGCGTTGGCCTCGCGGTAGGCGAGCTGCTCGCGGATATCGTCCGCGGTGCTGGAGCGATAGCCGTGAAAGTAGGGGGAGAGCTTGCCGGCGCACTCTTTGCACAGGTAGCCTTCATTGATTTTTGTCTTACCTAGAAGTCCCAGCTCGGTACCGCAAATCGCGCACTCTTTCTTCTCGAACATCTTGTCAAAGAAGCCCATGGCTGCCTCCCATCAACTGGTAGCGTGTGTCACTTTTGATGATGGGGGAGTGCGCAGCCTTTCACGATACCCAGACGGCTCAACGAGTCTCCACAACTGGGACACATGGCCCATTTTTCCTACTCATTGGGGACGTACTTAAATGAGTGAAACTACTCATTTAAGTACGTCCCCAATGAGTGCTCGCAGAACGAGAGTGGATAATCTCCCATTTTTGGCCTATGTGCAGGCTCAAAGTGGGAGATTTCCACTCTCGTCATTTGGGTGTCCAAAAATCCCCGCTCGTTTGGCGCCTGGGGACACTCTTTGTCGAATGTGGGCGTCGCCCTTGCTATGCCACAGTCACGGCGACCTGGGCGTAGCGGCTGCAGGGGCGCTCGGCGCGCGTCTGCACGGTGAGGGTGAGCACAAAGCGGTCGCCGGGTCGTGCGTCGGCGGGCACGATGAAAGTGGCATCCTCCGTGCATTCTTGCCACAGCGACAGATCCTGGACGCCTGCATAGCTCGACGGGTCTACGGCGACATCCCAATGCGCATCGAAGCCCCTGCCGTCGGGGTCGACGATGGTCGCCGCAAGGTCGATGCGCTCGCCGGCTGCGGCGCTGCGGTCGGCCGTGACCTCGACAACATGCGCCGGATGCGAGCAGATGGCCGGATCATGGGCGCACCATTGCGCGCGGGCGGCAAAGTCTTCCTGATAGGCACGCAGGTAGGGATTGAGATTGTCGTCTGAGGGCGTGCCGAGGGCGGCAAAACCGGTGGGCGCGTTCGCATCGGGGCGTCCATCAAGAAACATGCGGCCGAGCAGCGTATCGAAGTCGCGGTCGTCGATACCGCGCAGGCCAAACGGAAGCAGCGGAATATAGGTCATGCTGTCGCCTTCGGCTATAAAGTCGCCGCGCTCAAACTGTACCGCGGGCATGCCTTCCAGGCCCCAATCCAGGCGGGCATGCTTGCCAAACTGAAAGCGCTCGGGCTCGTTTTCGTAGACCTTACCATCGCCATAGAGCATATAGCGTGCCATGAGGTGGCCGTTGCCCTGCGTGAGGTTCTGCTTGGGCCAAGGAGCCTGAAACAACGGCAGCGTATCGGGCTGAGCCATCTTGGCGTCGACATAGCCGCCATACATATAGGGCACGCGCCAAAAGATGAGCTCGGGAAAGAGCTCACGCCCATGGTCGAGCCACGAGTTGTCCTGTCCCACGCCATCGGCAACGCCCATCACGCGCACCTTCTGATAGACCCGCTGCTGTACGGCGGGCCACTCGGGTGTGGCGCGATAACGCTCGGCAATACTCATGAGGGCGCGAACGATCGTATTCATACCACCCCAGCTGAGCAGCCACAGCGTGCGCGGGTCATCGTCCATGATGGCATCGGCGATGACGTGAGACCCTTCAGTCTCCTCGCGCACATCACCCTCAAAGGCAACATTTCCCACAAACGTACGCTCGATCATCTGGGCAGGCGTGGGAAACGGCGGTTCACCGGCGGCGTCCGCATTTGCCTGCAACTGCGGCCAAGCCTGGGCATATTCATTACTCCAGAGACTCTCAATCCAATGCTCGGGAAACGGCCGATACTCACGAAGCTCGCCGGCTAGCGGATCGGGCTCATGAGGCACAACAGCCCACTCATAAGAGCGCCGCCCTTTGGTCCGCCAATGCGAATTCACCTCGCCGAGCGTATGAACCCCATCCCCAAGAAAGTGATACTGCGAAGCCGTATACACCACAGCCTGAACATCAAGCAAGTTGAGATACAGAGCCAAATGAACAAGCGAGTTCATATCGTCGACTTCCATATCGGTAGTAACAATCACCCGAGTCAACTTCTGGGACATAGGAACAGCTCCAATCAAAATCAATTCAGCCAGTTACGCGCAAGGCAAGACGGGACCCATGCCCCCATCGCCACCGACCCGGCGGCCCGCTAGAAGCGGCCGGCCAGGGTCACGGCAACGTCAACGCGGCGGGGACCGGGGTTTAGTCTTGCAAACATTCCGCAGGGGGCATGGGCAGGCGCAGCGCGAAGCGCAAAGCGCCAGCCCATGCATGCCCGAGGACGTTTGCAAGACTAAACCCCGGTCCCCGCGATGGGAGGGCTTAGCGGTCGACCCTGGCCGACCACTCCCAGCAGCCCACCGGCTCGCCGTCGATGAGTACGTTGCCCCCGTCGAAGTCTTGATAACACAGGTCGTTGAATTGGTGGATCCACACGCCGTGGTTGAACGTCTTCTTGGCCGAGCCGTCGGCCTCGCGATACACGCCGGTCAGGTCCTCGACATGGCTAAAGTACGTAAGGTGCACGTTGGCGCCGGCATCGCGCAGGCGCGCCGTGAGCGGCAGCACGGTCTGTTGCGGTGACACGAGCTCGTCGCCCTTGGAGTGCGTAAACCACAGCGGCGTCTTGGCGAGCGCGGCCACGTCCTCGTCCGTGGCGTTGTACCACGGGGCGCAGCAGGGAAGGCCCGCGGCGAAGAAATCGGGGTAGTCGGCGCACAGGCGCAGGGTCATAAAGCCGCCGTTGGAAAGACCGGCGACCACGATGCGGTCGGTGTCGATGCGGTCGGCATGCTCGGCGACAAACTCATCGATAAGTGCCTTGAGCACGGGGGAGTAGATGCTCTGGTTGGAGTGACCAAGCTGCTCGACGCCGTTGTCCATCCAAAACGTGGGCGACTGCGGTACGAGCACCCAGGCAAAGCCGCCAAAGTAGCGCTGGATCTGCGCCTGGCTGATGGCCGTCACGCGGTTGCCGATATAGGCGCGCGTGGCGCCTTCGCCCTGCGTGGCGCCCTTGCCCTCGCCGGCGCCGTGCAGATACACCACGAGCGGTGCCTTTTGGGGCACGGCCGTGGCCTCGGGCGCAAAGGGGTTGAAGCATGCCGAGTCCTCGGCCTTAAAGCTGGGCTCAAAGAAGCCGTATTCGAGCGCGATACCGTCGACGGCGGTCTTTTGCGTGTCGTTGCTCCAGCCTTTGAGCGCAGGGCAGATATCGCCACGGCAGGTGTCGAAGACCAGGCCGCAGGTGGGATCGTCGCCGTCGTTGCCGGGAAGAGCCGCGAGCTGCGTGATGTGCAACTGGTCATCGAGCATGCGCGAGCCCATGACGCCGCCTTCGATCTTTTTGGTCAGGCGCTGCTCGGCGACCTCGAGCGCCACATGGGTGCCCACGGCGAGCTTACGTCCGTTCTCGTCGCACGGATATGCGGCGAGAATGTCGATGTAACCCACGGAGGGCGCGGCATGGTCGGCGCCGCGTTCCTTGCGCATCAGAACATCGCCCGAGCGCTCGTGGCGCTCTACATATATATGGAAGGTGTTCGCGTCGATGTCGTTGGCGCGCACGGTGCAGGGCAGGTCGAGTACGACCTTGCTGATCCAGGGGCCAAAGTCGCCCAAGGTGGTGACGGTTGCGTAGGTACACAATTTGAGTTCCATGAGCTGCCTCCCTTGCGCCGCGAATGCCTGGCATCTGCGGCAATACAAACTAAACATGTTTAGTGTAATCTAGAATTGAAGAATAACCAGATGAACTCGGTAAACGGCAAAATTGAACACGTCGTGAACTACTAAACGTATGTTTACTAGCTTCTAGCAGGGATTCTGTTGATGAGTTAACAGATCAGTGAGGTGTTCATCAAAATAAAATCCCACGTAAATGGCTATATATCAATAGAGGGTCAAAGAGACCATCTCCCGCCATTCAAATACGTTCACCCCCGATTTCCTACCGTTCACCGGACTGTAGACGGCAAAATTGCCATAAATTCGGCGCTCCGTGTAAACTAAAGCCCGTAAACGTTCAGTAAACACCTTGTTTACAAAAGCGTATCCAAGGGTCCGGCAACCGTAAGGGGTTATAGTCGCCGGGCCAAAGGCGTGCCTAAGCCCAAGGGGGCTGGCACACGAAGATATGGGGAGGGGTCCCATGGCAGTAGATAACAAGCAGATTGCCACCGATGTCCTCGAGCTCGTGGGCGGTGCGGAGAATGTTTCCGTTGCCACCAACTGCATGACGCGCCTGCGTCTGACGCTCAAGGATAACAGCAAGGCCGACGTGGAGAAGATCAAGAAGGTCAAGGGTGTTCTGGGTTGCCAGTTTGCCGGCAGCCAGCTCCAGGTCATCATCGGCCAGAACGTGCCCAAGGTGCTCGCCGAGTTCGTCGCCATCTCCGGTGTCAAGCAGGGTGAGGCCGTCAACGAGAACCTCGATGCTCCCAAGGAGAAGTTCGAGCTCAAGAACCTGCCCAATATCATCCTCGACTATCTGTCGGGCTCCATGACCCAGCTCATCCCGCTGCTCATGGCCGGCGGTCTGTTCCGTACCATCGCGGCCGTCCTCGGCCCCACCATGCTCGGTGTGCTCTCGGCCGACGACCCGACCTATACGTTCCTCTACACCACGCTGTACGAGGCCACGTTCACCTTTATCCCCATCTACCTGGGTTATGCCGCGGCTAAGAAGCTCGGCGCCAGCCCGGTGCTCGGCATGCTGCTCGGTGGCGCCCTCATGGCTCCTTCCGTGGTGAGCGTCGCCACCCAGGAGGGCGGCGGAATCATCTCCGTCTACGGCATCCAGATCGCCGCTGCCAACTATCAGCAGTCCGTCCTGCCGATCATCCTTTCGGTGCCCGTCCTCTACTTTATCGAGAAGTTCTTTAAGAAGGTCATGCCCGACGTGCTCTCCACGGTCTTCACGCCGTTCTGCACCATGATCGTCACCATCCCCATCGCCTTCATCGTCCTCGCTCCGATCGGCAACGAGATCGGTACGCTGATCGCCAACGCCCTCTTCGGCCTTGCTGACCTTGGCGGCATCGGCATCCTGATCGTCATGGCCATCCTCGGCGCCTTCTGGCAGCTCTTCGTGGTCTGCGGCATGCACATGCCCGTCATCCTGCTCGCCCAGGTTCAGATCATCGCTGCCGGTTACGATCCCTTCGTCTTCGTTTCCACCAACTGCGCTATGGCCGCTGTCTGGGGCTGCGCCTTCGGTGCCTTCCTCAAGATGAAGAACCCCGACGAGAAGTCTCTCGCCATCGGTTACGTCATCTCCGCCATCGCCGGCGGCGTCACCGAGCCCGCGCTCTTCGGCATCCTCATGCGCTTCCGTCGCACCATGTTTGGCATGTTCATCGGCGGTGCTATCGGCGCTGTGTTCTCCGGCCTCATGGGTGTTACCTACTACCTCGCAGGCGGTGCCTCCAACTTCCTGGTCTTCACCAACTACCTGCAGGGTGGCCAGATGAACACCGTCTGGGCTATTGTTGGTATGGCAATCTCCTTTGTCATCGCCGCTGCCGTCGTCTTTGCCTGCGGCTTCTCCAAGGAGGAACTCGCCGAGATGGAGGCCTAAGGCCAAACCGTTCGGTCACATATGACCTCACCTACACGACAGGGCCCCGTCAGGCGTAAGCCCGGCGGGGCCCTTCTTGCAAGGTAGACTGATGGGGCGGACGGTATTCGCCCGCGATGGTTTGCCAAGCGGCGGGGGCTTTCGCGCGGGGTTACCGCGAAAGCCCTCGGCGGTTCGCAAATCCTTTATCAAACGAAAGGACATGCAGATGAGTTTGGGAAAGCTGACCGTCAACGGTCGCCAGGATGGCTTTTTGTGCGAGGGCAAACCGTTCTTCTGGTTTGCCGATACGTGCTGGAGCGCATTTACGAGCATCGCCGAGAACGACTGGGATTACTACCTGACCCGCCGTGCCGAGCAGGGCATGAACGCACTGCAGATCAACACGCTGCCGCAGTGGGATCGCTGCTGCCCCGACCTGGGCATTTGGCCCTATGCCAGCGAGGACGGCGTGCACTTTGATTGGTCCCGTCCCAACCAGGCGTACTGGGATCGTGCCGCCGCCATGTGCCGTGCTGCCGTCGAGCACGGCATTCGTCCGGCGCTCGTGCTCATGTGGTGCAATTACGTACCCGGTACCTGGGGCGCCAAGATCGCCGAGCGTTGCGGCGCCGAGGTTATGCCGCGTGAGGAGGTTCGCGTCCACGTTGCCCGCGTCGTCGAGAACCTGGGCGAGTTCGACCCCGTCTACGTGGTGACGGGCGATACCGACTTTGCCGGCGACGAGGCGATCGCCTATTACGAGGACGCCCTCGACGAGGTCGTCAAGCGCGCACCCGAGGCACTGCGCACCATGCATATCAACCGCGGTAACCGCACCATTCCGGCGCAGTATCTGGACCGTCTGGACTTTTATATGTTCCAGCCCGGCCACAACTACGAGGGCCAGCCCGAGGCATGGCGTCTGCCGCAGGACTTTATCGCCAACTATCCCAAAAAGCCGATGGTCAACTCCGAGCCTTGCTACGAGCAGATGGGTGCGTCGCGCAACGTCTACTGGCGTTTTACCGCGCAGGATTGCCGCGCGAGCGTATGGTCGTCGATTCTTGCCGGCGCCAGTGCCGGCGTGACCTATGGCGCACACGGCGTGTGGAACTGGCAGACATCGCGCAGCCAGGGCTCGGTCCTGGGCGAGGGCTTTGACATGCCCTTCCGCTGGCAAGAGTGCCTGCAGTTTGCGGGTGTGTGGGACTTTGGCGCGATCGAGCACGTGCTTGCCGCCCTGGGCGCTACGGCTGCCGACGATGCACTTGCCGTGGTTCCGGCGCAGGAGCTCCTCGACGACGCGCGCGAGTCCATCCGTGTGGCGCGCGTTGGAGATCGCATCGTCGCGTACCTGCCGCGTACCACGGCGCTCAAGTTTAAGCTCGACGGCGCGCGTGGCTGGACGGCGGCGGCCCTCGACATGGAGGACAAGCACATCGCCAAGCTGCCTGTTCGCGACAACGGTAACGGCACCGTGCGTGTGGCTCAGCATCCCTTTGAGCACGACGCTCTGCTCGTGGTTTCGCCGGCGCATTAAGGAAAACGGAATAACGCAAGAGAAAAGGCCCGGGTGGTAGCCCGGGCCTTTTTATATCAATACAGCCGTTGCGGTTGGTGATGGCGATTGCGTACTGCCGCTCTTAACGGTAGCCCTCCCAGAGGGGAAGGGGAAAGAGGATGTCCTCAAACTTAGACCACTCGGCGGGATAGTCGATCTCGTCGGGTCGCGCCACCCAACGGCCTTCCAATCCATACATCGCCGCCAGCGCGCACGAGATGGCTTCGGTGGCGTCGATTCCCTCGGGAACGCTCCAGTTAACATCGGGCTCGGGCTCGATAACACCGCGCGAGCGGTCGTTGAAATACTCGTGCAGGGGGCTCTCCGTGCTCATGGCCTCGGTATTGAGCATCTGGAAGAGCATGACGAGCTCGGGCTGGTTGTTGTTCTCCGCCACGAGCAGACGGCAGTATTCGGGAATCTTGGGGCTCTGGCCCTCAAATGCCCCGCCAGGATGAAAGAGGGAGAGATAGTCGTCTAAGGTTGAGCTGCGATCGTAATAGCGACGGATCACTTCGACCAAAAGCCCGTGCTTGCTGCCCACGTAGTGCAGTACGCCCGCCTGGGTGATGCCCACCTCGTCGGCTACCGCCTGGAGTGACATGCCGTTAAAGCCGCGCGCGTTGATAAGCCGCACGGCCGCCGAGACAATCTGGTCAAGGCGTTCCTGCGCCGCAGCGCTGCGTTTCTTTGCCGCGGGTGTGGGAGTTTTCTGAGTGTCCATATAAATCGCGCTGCCTTATTTAGGGCGGCTCGAGTATTGCCGCCAAATGCCTTTTGTATACCCCCATAGCTTACCTCAGCCGTTCAGCGGCTCAAAACAACCGTTTACCGCTCTTATAGCTTACTAAGTACTTAGTAAGCGTACTATACAGGTCGTGGAAGTTACTTACTAGTTAGTAAGTAACAACCCAACAGACGCTCGCGCGCGGCCGTACCCCATTCCACGGCCGCCGCATCCAGCGGGTTTGACCCCTTGACCCTTGGTGCACGGGCGCCCTCGCGCATTCCATCAGAGAGAGGATCTATCCCATGGCAAATCAAACCGCCGCAGCGATTGACGAGAACGCCATCGCCCCCGACACCGGAAAGCCCATGACCAAAACCGAGACATGGCGCTTTATGATCGGTTTTATTATCTTTGGCGTTATGTGGATGATGTCGGGCACGATCGGCTCCAACGTCTTGTTCCCCGAGCGTTTTAACGGCCTTAATATTGGTCAGCCCGAGGCAATTCTCGCGGCGATGAACTCGGTCGGTTCAATCTTCGCCCTGTTCTCAAATCTCGTTTTCGGCGCGCTTTCCGACCACTGCCACAGCCGCTTTGGCAAGCGCACACCGTTTATCGTTCTCGGCGGTTTTATCTGCGGCTGTGCTTTCTGGAGCACTTCGGTCGCGACCACACTTCCCATGATCGTCGCCTCCTGGTGCGTGCTGCAGATTGGCCTCAACTGCATGCTTGCCCCTGCTGTTGCCGTGCTTTCCGACCGCATTCCGCTTAACAAGCGCGGCACGCTCTCCGCATTCTATGGCGGCGGTGCAACGGCTGGCCAGTCGATTGGCACCATCATCGGTACGCAGTTCCTCTCCAACCCAGTTCCTGGCTTTATCATCGGCACGGTCTCTTGGCTGCTGACCGGCATCCTCGCCGTCATCATTTGGCCGCGCGAGAAGTCTGCCGCTCTTGACGAGGGCGAGCAGTCCGAGAAGCTCAATCTCAAGTCGCTGCTGCTCATGTTCGTTCCGCCCACCAAGAACTGCCGCGACTTTTATCTGGCGCTCTTTGGCCGCCTGCTCCTCATCTTCGGTTACTTCTGCATCAACGGATATCAGCTCTACATCCTCGAGAAGTACATCGGTCTTCCCGTGGCAGAAGCCGGCGCCGTCCTCTCCTCCATGTCCGTCGTGATCATGGTCGTGTCGCTTGTCGCCTCGCTTACCTCGGGCGCTATCTCCGACAAGATCGGCCGCCGCAAGCCCATCATCCTCGTCGCAACGATCATGATGTGCATCGGCATCGCTCTGCCCTGGCTGCTTAAGTCCGTTATCGGCATGTACGGATTCGCGCTGCTGGCCGGACTTGGTTATGGTATCTACTCTTCCGTCGACCAGGCACTCAATGTCGATGTTCTGCCCGATAAGGAGAACGCCGGCAAGGACCTGGGCATCCTCAACATCGCCAACACCATCGGCCAGATCCTTGGCCCCATCGTGACCTCGGCAATCGTTGTCGCCACCGGCTCCTATTTCATGGCGTTCCCGATCTCCATCGTGCTCATCGCCGTGGGCTATGTGTTCATCATGCTCATCAAGAACGCCAAGTAATCCGTCGCTCTCTTTCCTTCCGTCGGGCAGCGTTCGCGTTGCCCGACGGACTCCGACTATTCAATCGCTTAACTTGGAGGCGTTATTATGACCACCGTCGAGCAGTACAAGGTGTTTAAACTCGAGCTCACGGGCACCGCGGCCGGCAATCCCTATGTCGAGGTCGAGCTGTCGGCACGGTTCGCCCGCGCAGATGGTCAGGACAGCTTTGAGGTCCATGGCTTCTACAAGGGCAATGGCTGCTACCGAATTAACTTTATGCCCGAGAGCGCCGGCGTCTGGAACTACGCGGTGAGTTCCAACGACCCCGAGCTCGATGGTACCGCCGGCTCTTTTGAGGCCGTGCCTGCTACGGGCGACAACCATGGTCGTGTGCTGCTGGCAAAAGACGTGCTTGCCCACGACGCTCCGTTCATTACCGACGAGGATTCCAACTTTGCCTACGAGGATGGAACGCGCTACCTGCCCTTTGGCACCACTTGCTATGCTTGGACCAACCAGGACACGGCCTTGCAGGAGCAGACGCTCGAGACGCTCGCCACCTCTCCGTTCAACAAGATCCGCATGTGTGTCTTTCCCAAGTTCTACGACTATAACGTTGAGGACCCGGCGATGTATGCCTACGAGGGCGAGAAGGGCGATTTCGACCATTACCGCTTCTATGAGCCGTTTTGGGAGAACCTTGAGCACCGCATCGAGCAGCTCGACGAGCTGGGCATCCAGGCGGACCTCATCGTTTTGCATCCGTACGACAAGCCCGAGGACTGGGGCTTCTCTCGTATGACGCGCGAGGAGGATGTTTTCTACCTGACGTATGTCGCCCGCCGCTTCTCGGCATACAAGAACATCTGGTGGAGCCTTGCCAACGAGTGGGATCTTATGCCGTGGAAGCCGGCCGAGGACTGGGATCGCTATGCCCGCATCATCATGGCGAACGACCCGTATGGTCATTTGCGCAGCATCCACAATTGCCGTGAGATCTTTGACCACAGCCATCCGTGGATTACGCATGTGAGCTACCAGAGGTGCGACCTTAAGAACACGGCCGAGGACGTTACCACGCTGCGCGCGCAGTATAACAAGCCGGTTTTGATCGACGAGGTCGGCTATGAGGGCAACATCAACTGGGGTTGGGGCAACCTGACCGCTCAGGAGCTCGTGCGTCGTTTCTGGGAGGGCAGTTTACGTGGCGGTTATGTGACCCACGGTGAGACCTACGTCGACCGCGGACCCAAGCTGTGGTGGGCGCACGGCGGCAAGCTCTACGGCGACTCGCCCGAGCGCATTGGCTTTTGCCGTCGCTACATGGAGGCGCTGCCGGCCGATTTTGACTGGGTGCCCGATGAGGTCGGTATCCTTGACGGTACGTTTACCTGGGATGTCACCTGCATGTCCAACGACCATGGCCGCGGGACTGCCGATGTCCTTATGTACTTTGGATTCAACCGTCCGGCGTATCGTGAGTTTGAGGGCGAGTCGGGCGCTCGATACAAGGTGAGTGTCGTGGACACATGGGGCATGACGGAGGAGGAGCTTCCCGGAACCTTTGAGGGCAAGTTCCGCATCGATCTCCCAAGTAAGCAGTATATGATGCTTCGCCTGACCAAATTAGAGGCGTAAAACAGAGATAATCGGCTCCGGGCGTGACTTGCTGCACGACCATCGCAGGGGGGGGGTAGCCCCTGTGATGGTCGCGGCGATGCGCGTCCGGAGCTACGCTTGTAAGGAGTGAACATGCAGGAGTTTTTTGGAATCGATGTGGGCGGTACGGCCGTTAAATGGGCTGTGCTGGGCGAGGATTTTTCCATCCGCGAGCGCGGAAGCCTGCCGACGGGCTTTACCACGGCTGATGAGACGGTCGCGGCGCTGATCTCGCTCGTCGAGCCGTATCGCGAGCGCGTGAGCGCCGTGGGCGTGAGTGCGCCCGGCGGCATCTACGAGGGAGATGTCACAGGAACGATCCATCGCGGTGGTGCGCTCACGTTTATGGATGGCTGTCCGCTCGGAAAGCTCATGCGCGAGGCTCTGGGGGTGCCGATTGCCGTCAATAACGACGGTAGGTGCTGTGCACTCGGTGAGTATGCGGCTGGCGCTCTGCGCGGGACGCGTTTTGGCGTGGTGCTCGCTATCGGCACGGGCATCGGCGGCGGTATCGTCATCGACGGCAAGGTCCTGCGCGGCGCGCACTGCTTTGCAGGCGAGTTTAGCTTCTTGCGCAACGATGTCACGACTGCTGCGAGCATGGAAAACTCCTTTGCGGGTTCGGGCGGTTGGCGTGCGCTCCGCGATGCCGCCGTTGCCGAGAAGGGCCTGCCTGCGGATTCTCCGGTGGACGGCCGCCGCGTCTTTGAGTGGATCGCGGATGGCGACATGGCGGGGCAGCGCGCGCTCGACCGCTACGCTCGCGCATTTGACGGACAGCTCATCAACCTGCAGGCCGTGCTCGACCCCGAGGTCTTTGTGATCGCAGGCGGCATCTCGTGCCATCCCGAGCTCGTCGATGCCCTGCGTGCGCAGATGCCGCTGGCCCTCTCGAGTTACGAAGGGACCCTTGCCGGCATTCCTGTGCCGCAGATAAAGGCGGCCGAGCTCGGCAACGACGCCAACCTTTACGGTGCTGTCCAGGAGGCCATGCGCCTGGTGTAGCGCATTGGACATAATCATTGGGGACGTTCTTGTTTGACTAGTCGTTTAAGAACGTCCCCAATGGCTACCCACAGAATGAGAGTGGATAATCTCCCGTTTTTGGCCTGCATACAGGCTCAAAGTGGGAGATTATCCGCTCTCGTCATTTGATTGGCACTTGCGTCACTTGCACTCATTGGGGACGTACTTAAATGAGTGGCAGTTGGGGACACTCCTTGCCGAGCTGCAAGCCGTGCGCGCCCCTTCTGGGCCTTGCGGCTCAAAATCGGTTTACGCCGTGGGCTGTTGGGGTCAAATTAGCGACATTTTGAGGATAGGTTCGATATTAGGACTGGTTCTCTAATAGAATGAGTTTGCAGGCCATTAAGCGACTGCGGGGGGGGGGGTATTCATGAAAGGTATGGGAGACACAACAGCGTATTTGCGTTGGGGCATTCGGGAGATTATATGCCTGGCGCTGTTCTATTTTACGTTTTTGGCTGGCGAGTACCTCTTCGACATGCGCGTGGCCGAGTTTGTGCCGCCGAGCGAGGTTGCTACCTACGAGACCCTCATCGTCGGTGCGAGCGTAATCGGCTTTTTTGTGCGTCCTATTCTGTACTATCGCCGCCCCCGCGCGATCGATACGACGAGCGACATCACGGGCGTGCTGCTGGTGTCGGCATTGCTGCTGATGATTATGGCGGTTCGGTTTGAGGTGGTAATTGCCGGCGGTTTGATGGCGTGTTGCACGCTGGGCTACTGCGGATCGACCGCTCACGCCAACTTTGCGCGGCGCTTTGCGCGGACGCCGTACTTGGCGCGCGCGGCGGCGCTTTCATATGCTCTGGGCGTCCTGCTTCAGGTGTTCAGCCACATGGTGATACCCGCGGGGATTCCGCAGCAGTTTGTTTTTGTTGCCTGTGCGGTCGCGCAGGTGGCGCTCCTCCACGGCGTCCGCCGTGCCAAGCTGCGCGGCGAATCTGAGTTTGGGCCTGAACCCGATATCTCCGAGCTTTCGGTGGATGCATCGGAGTTTGGCGCCAAATGGCGAAACGATCCCGAGTCAACGGCGGCTTTTCGGCGCGCCGTGGTGCGTCTGACGATTGCAACCGCCTGCCTTACCGGGGTGTTTGCCGCCCTCAATGCGGGGCTCACGATCTCGCACGCCGCCGGGTCCGTTGACTTGGGCGATTGGTCGCGCTTGCTGATGGGCGTGAGCGCTCTGCTCGCCGGCGCCCTATTTGACCTGCGCGGGCGCTCGTGTATGAACATCATCATGACCTGCGCCGCCATGTTGTCCACGCTCTCATTCGCTGTGCTTATCACCGATGCCAACGGCGCCAACATACTTGCCGCCACCGTCATCTTCTATCTGGGTGCGGGCTTCTTCGTGGTGTTTTTCACAGCGAAGTTTGCCGCCATTTCGGTGTATGCGCATTGGTCGTATCTGTGGCCGTGTATGGGCCGCGTCATCAATAACGTTTGCGCGATGCTCGTGACGGCACCGGCGGTGGCGATTGTCTCGAGCCAGAACGTGCTGTTGGCAGTGGGCGTGGGGCTTGTACTGCTTGTGGGCATTGCGATCTCGCTGCTGGGACAGTCTGGGCATCAGGTCTATGACGTTGAAGTGCGCGGCGACCTGGCGTTTGCTGCTAGCGACCTTGGCACGGATCCCGTATCCGCCCAGAGCGAGCCCGCCCCCGCAGAGGTGCCGGAGTCCACACTCGACGAGCGTCTCGATACCTTCGCCGTCGCCTTTGAGCTTACGCAGCGCGAGCGCGATATTTTGGAGGCCTTGGTCGCATCGCGCGAGAGTGTTCAAGACATCGCCGCAACGCTCTTCCTTTCGCGCTCCACGCTTTACCGTCATATCGCCTCGATCAACAAAAAGACCGGCGCCTCCTCACGTGTGGCCCTCATCAACTTTTTCTGGTCCTGGGCGCCCAAGGACTAGCCCATTTGGGACGGGGCTTTTTTAGCTGTTTTGGGCAGCCACTGCCAGCGCGAACCACCACAAAGGGGACAGGCACCTTTGTGGTGGTTTTGACGGGAGCGCCTGTGGAGTTACAGCAGTTCGCCGTGGCGGGCGATGTAGCGGCGCTTGGCCAGCTGGGTGAGTGCGATGTAGGCGGCGACGATGCTGACGAGCAGCGCGAAGAAGCTCGGCGGCAGCGGCATGAGGTCTAGCGCATCGGCGATGGGGCTTGCCGGCAGCCAGGTGACGAGTACCAGACCCAGCACGGTGAGAGCGCACAGTGCCGGCGCGGCGTGGTCGCGCGCGCTCGGCAGGCGCGGGGAGCGCAGCATGTGGATCACGAGCGTCTGCGACCACATGGACTCAACGAACCAACCGCTCTGGAAGAGCGCCGTAAAGGCCGCCATGCCTGCGACGTCGCCTACAGCGGCAAGCTCTGCCCAGCTTGAGCCCACGGCGGCGGGGCACACCACAAAGAAGAGCACGGCGAAAGTCACGATATCAAACAGTGAGCTCACGGGACCCAACTCGAGCATAAAGCCCTTAATGGACGCGGCATCCCAGGCGCGCGGACGGGCGGTCCAGGCGTCGTCGACGGTGTCCCACGGCAGCGCGATGCACACGATCTCGTAGACCAGCGACAGCAGCACCAACTGCAGAGCGCTCATGGGCAAGAACGGCAAGAACAGGCTCGCGACGGTCACGGATAGCACGTTGCCAAAGTTGGAGCTCACCGTGGTCTTGAGGTACTTGAGTAGGTTGCCGTAGGTGCGGCGGCCTTCGATGATGCCGCGCTCGAGCACGCCCAGGTCCTTCTGGAGCAAGATGATATCGGCAGATTCCTTGGCAATGTCGACGGCCGAATCGACCGAGATGCCGCAATCGCTTGCACGCATGGCGGCGGCGTCGTTGATGCCATCGCCCATAAAGCCCACGGTGTGGCCGAGCAGCTCGCGCATGACACGCACCAGACGCGCCTTCTGCAGCGGCGAGAGCTTGGCGAAGAGGTGGGTGTTCTCGGCGCGCTCGGCAAGTTCGGCGTCATCGAGCGCATCGATCTCGGAGCCCAGCAAGACGTTGCTCGCGTCGATACCGATCTGTTCGCAGACGGTGGCCGCGACGCGGTCGTTGTCGCCGGTCAGGACCTTGACTGCCACGCCCTTGGCCTCGAGGGTGGCGATGGCGCCCACGGCACTTGCTTTGGGCGGATCGAGGAAGGCCAAAAAGCCCATCAGCACCATGTCGCACTCGTCGGCAATGCCAAACTCGCCCACGCAGCGCGGATTGGTCTTCTGCGCCACGGCAATCACGCGCAGGCCCTCGGCATTGAGCCCGGCGACCTGCTGGCGAATCTGGGCGAGCTTATCTTCGGTGAGCGGCTGGGCGGCACCATCGACTTCGACAAAGGAGCAGATCTCGAGCATTTCCTCGGCAGCTCCTTTGGTAACCATCTGGGTTTTACCCTGGGCGTCGGCGACAACTACGCTCAGGCGACGGCGCGAGAAATCGAAGGGCACCTCGTCCACCTTGGTATAGCGGTCGCGCAGGCTCTGGCCCAGCATGGAATCGGGTGCTGCTGCCGAGGGCGTCACATCGGCGCGGTCGATGACGGCCAGGTCGATAAGGTTCTTGAGGCCAGTCTGGAAGAAGCTGTTCAAAAACGCATGGCGCAGTACGCGCACGTCCTCGTTGCCGTCGGTGTTGAGGTAGCGCTCGAGCACGATGCGGTCTTCGGTGAGGGTGCCGGTCTTGTCGCAGCACAGGACGTCCATCGCGCCGAGGTTTTGGATCGCCGGCAGTTCCTTGACGATAACCTGGCGACGGGCGAGGTCCTTGGCGCCCTGCGACAGGCTCGTGGTCACGATGACGGGGAGCATCTGCGGCGTGATGCCCACGGCCACGCTCGTGGCGAATAGCAGCGCGTCGATGACGTTGCCCTTGGTGGCGGCGTTGATGGCAAAGACGGCCGGCGCCATAACGAGCATGAGGCGTACGAGCAGCATGGAGACGCTCGAGACGCCGCGGTCAAACGCGCTCTTCTCGCCGCGCCCGTTGAGCATCTTGGCGATGCCGCCCAGGTAGGTGTCCGAGCCGGTGGCAACGACAAGCGCCATGGCGGTGCCGTTTTGCACGGAGGTGCCGGTAAAGACGATGTTCTTGCAGGCAGAGAGTGGTAGCGCGGAGCCGTCGGCACCCTCGACGACGGTGATGGCAGCGGTCTTCTCGACGGCCTCGCTCTCGCCGGTGAGTGCGGACTCGATCACAAACAGGTCGCGCGCGGTGATGATGCGGGCATCTGCCGGCACCATGTCGCCGGCAGAGAGGCGGATTACATCGCCGGGGACGAGCTCGTCGAAGGGGATCTCGACGCGCTCGCCGTCGCGCAGGGCACAGCAGGTGTTGGAGACCAGGTCCTTAAGGGCCTCGGCCGCATTGCCGCTGCGGGCTTCCTGGATAAACTTCATGCCGCCCGATACCAGCAGCATGATGCCGATGACGATGACCGTGGAGGGGTCACGCTGCAGCTCGGGCACGGCGAGCACGTCGATGTAGAGCGAGACCAGTGCGAGGGCGGCGAGGATGCCAGCGAAGGGATCGACGAACGCGTTGGCGATGCGGCGGGCGAGCGTCTTGGTCGGCGCTTCGATGGTGTTGGGGCCGACGGCGCTCAGGCGCTCGGCGGCGTGCTCGGCGGTGAGGCCGTCGGCTGTGGCGTCGAGCAGCACGAGAGCATCCTCGGCGCTATGGGTGGCGGCGAATATGGTGTTCTTGGACATGCCGGTATGAGCGGCGGGGCGCGCCGTGCGGCGGCGCTTGGAGATGGCTTCGAGTACCGTGGCGGTTTTGAGCATCAGCATAGGGTCCTCCTTGTTGAAGGGAGTTAGCGTACGTGTCGTATGTGCTTCAAAAAACCTAGATGTCGCTCACGTCATGCTTTCGAACCACCACAAAGGGACAGGCACCTTTGTGGTGGTTTTGACGATCGGCTGTTGGCGCTTATGCGTGCGCGGAATCCTCGCGGCGTGCCGAGGGCGACATGCGGGTTTTTCGACTATGACTGCCTTCCATGGCACACCTCCTTAAGGCCGGGCGCGGCGCGCTTTGGGTATCTCGTACCCGTTACAATCCGCCCGTATTCTTGATGAGGGGGTTTGCCGTGTCAACCCCAATGTTTGGAAAACCATTGCCCCTGACAAAGCCTTTACAGAATGCCGAGGCCCCAAAGCGCGCCCGCAACGCGCCCTGCCTGCGCTAAACTGGAAGGCACGTACGCGATTACGAGAGGAGCCCGCATGGAGGCTTACAAGCAAGAGTTCATCAAGTTCATGGTTGAGTCCGACGTTCTTAAATTCGGCAGCTTTACGCTCAAGAGCGGCCGTCAGTCCCCGTTCTTTATGAACGCCGGCGCCTATGTGACGGGCTATCAGCTCAAGAAGCTGGGCGAGTATTACGCCCAGGCCATCCACGATAACTTTGGCGACGACTTTGACGTGCTGTTTGGACCGGCCTACAAGGGTATTCCGCTGGCCGTCGTGACCGCAATTGCCTACCACGAGTTGTACGGCAAGGAGGTCAAGTACTGCTGCGATCGCAAGGAGGCCAAGGACCACGGCGCCGACAAGGGCAACCTGCTGGGCTACGAGCCCCAGGACGGCGACCGCGTGGTCATGGTCGAGGACGTCACCACCAGCGGTAAGTCCATCGACGAGACCTATCCCAAGGTCAAGGCTGCTGCCGATGTCGAGATCAAGGGCCTGATTGTGTCCCTCAACCGCATGGAGGTCGGCAAGGGTGGCGTGACCACCGCGCAGAAGGAGATCGAGGCCAAGTACGGTTTCCCCGTCGCGAGCATCGTCTCCATGGCCGAGGTCGTCGAGACCCTCTACAACCACGAGATCGACGGCAAAGTCGTCATCGACGACGAGCTCAAGACCGCCATCGACGCCTACTACGAGCAGTACGGCGTCAAGTAGGTTCCGCCTCCGTTAGTTACGCGGTTTTACCAAACCGCGTAACGGCTCGACGCTGCAAA
>JAQDZZ010000006.1:0-10682 GCA_027671585.1 Coriobacteriaceae bacterium AM22-12AC-r
CGGCGTAGGCCGCTTATTAGCCCGTCCAAGAATTGGGGCGCAGTTCACGGATTCCCGGTGGGAGTTCTAGACCTTGTCGGCCTTAGTACATACCGCCGCCCTGCTGACCGGCAGTGGCAGCAGCGATAGCGTCCTCAAGCTGAGTGTTTTTGGGCACATCGGAGACGGTAGCCTCGGTGATGAGGATCAGGCTGGCGACAGAAGCAGCGTTCTGCAGGGTGACGCGGCTGACCTTGACGGGGTCGAGGACGCCCATCTCGATCATGTCGCCCCACTCGCCGTTGGCAGAGTTGAGACCCTGGCCGGCGGGCAGCTCGGCAACCTTGTCGACCACGACAGCGCCCTCAAAGCCAGCGTTCTTGGCGATAGTAGCGACCGGAGCGGTCAGAGCCTTCTTGACGATATCGACGCCGATCTTCTCCTCGGGGTCATCGATCTCGACAGCATCGAGCGCAGGAGCAGCGTCCATGAAGGCGACGCCGCCACCGGCGACAATGCCCTCCTCGACAGCAGCGCGGGTAGCCTGCAGGGCATCCTCGACGCGGTGCTTGATCTCCTTGAGCTCGGACTCGGTAGCAGCGCCGACCTTGATGACGGCAACGCCACCGGAGAGCTTGGCCAGGCGCTCCTGGAGCTTCTCACGGTCGAAGTCAGAGGTGGTGTTCTCCATCTCGCCCTTAATCTGAGCGATGCGGGCGTCGATGGCCTCCTTGGAGCCAGCGCCGCCGACGACGACGGTGTTGTCCTTGGAGATGGTGACGGACTTAGCGGTACCGAGCATATCGGCGGTGATGTCAGCGACCTTCACGCCCAGCTCGTCCAGAGCGGCCTGGCCACCGGTGAGGACGGCGATGTCCTCGAGGATGCGCTTGCGGCGATCGCCGTAGCCCGGGGCCTTGACGGCGCAGACGTTGAGGGCGCCACGGATCTTGTTGAGGACCAGGGTCGGCAGAGCCTCGCCGTCGATGTCCTCAGCGATGATGAGCAGGCCACGGCCGGCGCGCTGGACAGCCTCGAGAACAGGCATGATGTCCTGAACGCTGGAGATCTTCTGGTCGGTGATGAGGATGTACGGATCCTTCATCACGGCCTCCATGCGGTCGTTGTCCGTGACGAAATAAGCGGAGACATAGCCCTTGTCGAACTGCATGCCCTCGACGGTGTCGATGGTGATGTCGAACGTCTGGGAATCCTCGACGGTGATGACGCCGTCCTTGCCCACGACCTCCATGGCCTCGGCGATCTTCTCGCCGACCTCGGGGTCACCAGCGGAGATGGTGCCGACGGAAGCGATCTGCTCCTTGGTCTCGACCGGCTTGGCCTGCTTCTTCATCTCGGCGACGGCGGCGTTTACGGCCTTGTCGATGCCGCGACGGATGGCCAGCGGGTTGGCGCCGGCGGCGACGTTGCGCAGACCGTCGTTGACGATAGCCTGAGCGAGCAGGGTTGCGGTGGTGGTGCCGTCACCCACGGTGTCGTTGGTCTTGGTGGCGACCTCCTTCACCAGCTGAGCGCCCATGTTCTCGATGTTGTCCTCGAGCTCGATCTCCTTAGCGACGGAAACGCCGTCGTTGGTGATGGTCGGAGCACCGAACGTGCGCTGCAGAGCGACATAGCGGCCCTTGGGGCCCATGGTGACGGTAACGGCGTCGGCCAGAGTGTTGACGCCCTTGGCGAGCTTAGCGCGGGCATCGGTGTTGAACGTAATGTTCTTTGCCATGGTGAGTAATCCTCCAAAAGAAATGTGACTCGCGTCGCCGCTTCCGAGTCCTATGCGGCGACCGCGTTCAAAGACGAATCAGAGATTCTGACGAGACTAGGCCTCGACGACGGCGTAGATGTCGTCGGCGCGCATCAGCAGATACTTCTCGCCGTCGACCTTGACCTCGTTGCCACCAAACTTACCGTAAATGACAACGTCGCCGACCTGAACGTCCATGGGGATGCGCTCGCCCTTGTCGTTGACCTTACCGGCACCCACGGCAACGATGGTGCCGCGCTGCGGCTTCTCCTGAGCGTTGCTGGCGATGTACAGACCAGAAGCGGTCTTCTGCTCGGCCTCGTCGGACTTGACCAGGACGCGATCTGCAAGCGGCTTCAAAGACGACATGCTTGTTTCCTCCTTTGTGGGCCGCGCGGTCATGCCGCGCGGGTTAACCCTTTTTGTTTGCGTACGCGTTGAATGGTACCCACGAATGGCGGGTTATACAACACAGAGTCAAAAAATCTTATTTTTTGGCACTTAGATTTTCTGAATGTCGGAGGATAACTTATGCGCAGCCCCAAGGCGGACCGGAAAGCATGAAGTTTTAGCGCGGCAACTTTGTGAATCAGCTTCTCAAGACTACAATCCTCCAGATGAAATATGCCCAGATGAGAGGAAGGGAGGGCAGATGACTGATGAGCTGAGCACCTCGGCATGGCGAGATATAGCACCGAATCGCGATGCACGCGACTCCATGCCGCCCGTTCGCACTCGCCTGCTCGCCCTGGCTCTCGTCTTCGCCCTTCTCGCGGTAACCATCCTCTCCCCCATCGCAACCGCCCATGAGTTGCATCATGACTGCACCGGCGCGGGCTGCACCATCTGCGCCGAGCTCGCCGGCAATCTGTCGATCGCCCGTGGCGGTGACACCGTCCCCGTGGGCGCGACATCGTTCATCACCCTCTTGCTGATCTCCGCCCTAGCCGTCATCGGCACCGAGCGATCTTCATATGCCCCGGTCACCCTATTATCCCTCAGGGTCCGTCTGGACGATTAACGGCTCCCAATTGAATCAAATAGCTACCGCGTGCCACAGCGGCATCGCCTTCGGCCGTCGGCACCCCGACGCAGCCGTTTTCAATTCAGGAGCAATCTATGTGGACAACCGAATCTACCGTCGCCATCCCAAGCGGCGTCCTATTCGTCACCGTGGCCCCATGGCGGCGGCATATATGTCCCTTGTAAGTGCGGTCTTTGCTCTCGCCGCTTCTGACGACAATGCGTCCAGCTCGACCCCGTCGAGGGGCTCACTGACAAACAGCTTAAAGCCGGCGAGGATTACCCACCCATCATGAACGACAACCTGGAGAAGCTCGTGAAGACGCTGAACTAGGAGTAAGGAACAGAGACGATGAAGATGAGCATGAAGGATCTGAAAAGCTGGATGACCGACCATCCCTACCCCCGTACGCTGGCAACGATCGGCGGCGCATCGATATGCTCGATGCTCGCCCTCGAGCTGCCCTCCAACCATGAACTATGGAAGATGCAGGCCGGACCGGCACTTTTAGAGCTTTTGCTCATCTTCTGCTTCTTGTGCCTGTTGTTCTATCTGCCGCACCGCCGTAAGACCCCCGCAATCGTTGGCATCGTTGCGCTCGCCAGCATCGGTATCGCCGAGTACTTCGTAATCACGTTCAAATCGATGCCCATCCAACCCGGAGACCTGTTCGCCCTCTCGACCGCTGCGACGGTCGCCGGCAGCTACACCTATGAGCTCAGCACTTTCTGCTTCATGGGGCTTGCCGCCGCGGCCTTGGGAATCGCGCTTATCGTCCTCATTCCGCGTGATGCATGTGGGCGACCGCCGCGCCGCGCATCGGAAACGTCCCCCGAGTCCATCGACCATGCGATGTCTGCGTCCTTGAAATCGAAGGACTCAAAGGCGTCTCCGGCAACCGAGGGGACATCGACAGCGCCGAGGGAACATCCAGTCGCAACCAAATCCAAACTCCCCCTCTCCGTCGACCGTCGTACCGCACTTGTTGCCGGAGCCGCACTGGGGGCGCAGGCCTTCATCAGCTATTACGACACCTTGGGCATCAAGCTTCATACCTGGAAGCCCCTCGAAAGCTATTACAGTCAGGGGTTTCTCCCCACCTTTATTTCGAGCGCGCAAAAAATGGTGCCGCCTAAACCCAAGCACTACAAGAGCGGTGAGGCCTCGGCGATCATCAAGCGCCTTGCCGCGCGCTGGAACGCGGGCACGAACGGCATCGCCGACCCCTCCCGTGCCGCTGCCGTCGAACAGTTTGACCAGCTCAAGCCCTCAGTCATCTGTATCATGAACGAGTCCTTCGCCGACCTTTCAATCTTTAACGAACTGGGCTGTGGCTATAAGGGGCCCGAGCGCTTCAAAGCCATCGATAACGCGCTTCTGCAGGGAGTGAGCTACATGAGCGTCTTCGGTGCCGGCACCTGTAACAGCGAGTTCGAGTTCTTAACCGGACACTCCATGGCATTCCTGGGCGCTGGCGTCTACCCGTTCATGAGCTACAACCTGGCCCCGAGCGAGAACCTCGCCCGTCAGTTCAAGAGACTCGGCTATCGCACCGTGGCCATACACCCCAACCACGCCACCAACTGGAATCGCGAGAACGTCTTCGCGGACATGGGATTCGACGAGTTCCTCTCGATCGAGGACTTCGCCGGCGCACCCGAGCTCTGCCGCAAGGTCACCGACGCCGCCACCTACGACAAGTGCCTCGAGGTACTAAAGCAGAGCGACCAGCCGATCTTCATCCACGACGTGACGATGCAAAACCACTCCGCCTATGACACGGGCTTGGTGCCCACCGACCAGCAACTGCACCTTGCCGTCGAAGGTGTGTCCGACAAAGTTATCACCTGGACCAATGAATACTGCTCGCTCATGGAAGCGTCCGATGCCGCCTTCGCCGCCTTCCTGGAAAAGCTGCGTGATCTCGACCGCCCCGTCGTCGTGGTGATGTACGGCGACCACCAGCCGTTCTTCACCGACCGCTACAACGACCTCTACTTTACCGATGAGGACGATGCCACCCATACCGAGCGCATCTGGCAGACACGCTATGTGGTCTGGGCGAACTACGATGTCGCCGGCAACGCACAAACGAGTGGGGAACTCAACACAAGCATCAATAACGTCGGTGCACTCGCACTCAATGCCATCGGTGCCCCGCTCACCGCCTACCAACGCGCACGCTTGCAAAACCAAGCGCACATGCCGGCGATAAACGTGGTGGGGGCGCAGGATGCGCACGGCGTTTGGTATACAGCCGAGGCCAAGAACGTTCCCGCCAAGACCGCTAATGCGCGCGATCGCCTGGACCGCATGCAATATCGTAAGCTCTTCGACCACGAAGGCTCGGTCTTTGCCACCCATAAGCAGGCGGCCGCCAACGAAACCGACCCCAACGCAGCTCCGGGAGCCTAGGGTTGACCAATCTCGGGCCCGGTATTCAGAAAAGTCAGTGCAGCAAAATGACGATGCGGACAGCGACTTGGGCATGGTTTTCGCCGCTCGCACGGGTCCCCTGGGGAGCAGCGTGCATTTTTGGGAGTTTTCAGCAGGCCAGGACGGCTGCATACGCGCCGGACACACCATATTGGTCCCAAGAACGCCTTTGACCGGCGATTTGGGTCGACGGGCAAACCCCGTCAGGACAAAAAAGCGTGCCTCGCACCGCACCGGACCCCAAAATGACGTCGATCTCCGCAATGCCACCCGACTGCAGCGGCACCGGCAGAGCTCACGGTGCTGAATACTCCATTTTTTGCACGGCCCAGGCGGGGGTACATCAGGACCGAAAAGAACATCTCAACTTTTTTTGCAATCTGCAACTGGAAGTATGCAAAACGCTAAGAGAAAGCATCGCTGATGTCCCAATTGAGCGCGCGGAGCAGCAGCGCTTCCACCCTGCGCCCAAATCCAGCAGAGAGGGGACGCTCCTAACGAACCCCCATCGGCAAACAAACGCGGCTCGAGTGCCATCCCACAATAGGCTGCCCGAGCCGCGTTTAACGGTACGACATGAATATTAGCGCTCGTAAATCAAGTTGCCTGCCAGGTAGGTGGCCTGAACCTTGGTGGCTTGCAGCTCTTGGGGGTCGATGGTGAGCGGGTTTTGGTCCAGGACTACCAGGTCGGCGTATTTGCCGGGCTCTAGGCTGCCGAGGTTTTGCTCGTCGCCCGCTGCGTACGCGCTGCCAAGCGTGTAGCTGCGCAGGGCCGTTGCCGCGTCGATACGCTCGCTCGGCAGCCAGCCGCCCTCGGGCCAGTGGCTGCGGGGATCTTGGCGCGTGATAGCCGTGTAGAGCACGTTCATGCTGGTAACGGCCGTGATGGGGCTGTCGGTACCGAAAGCTTGACGGATACCGCGCTGCTGATAAGTTGCGAACGGCCACATGATGCGGCTGCGTTCCAGGCCCAGGTCGCGCTCCGGGCCACCCGGGTCGAGCGTGATGTGGCAAGGCTGGCTCGAGGCAATGACGTTGAGCTTGCGCAGACGATCGATGTCCTGAGGCAGCAGATTCTCCAGGTGCTCAAGCGTATTGTGGCCGTGCTGGGGCAAGCCGTAGAGCTCTGCCGCCTCCTCAAAGATATCGAGCGCAGCATGGATGGCGCCGTCGCCGATAACGTGGATGCGCACGGTGTGGCCGCGCTCGGCTGCCGCCAGAACCAACTTGCGCATGCGCTCGACAGGAACCGTCAGGCGACCCTGATCGCCCGGGAAGCGTGGATTGGTATAGGGATCAGTGAGGTATGCGGTATGCTCGCTCGACACGCCGTCGAAGAACTGTTTAAAGCCTGGCGCCGAGAGCAGCGCGTTGTTCGCGTAGCGGGTCTGGAGTTCTTCCAAGCGCGATTGGTCATCCAGCAGCGTGGGAAACAGATGGGCGCGGATGCCCAGCTTGCCGGCGGCCTGCAGCTTGTCGTAAACATCGTCGCGAATAAAGTCGCAGCCCGGCATGGGCATGAGCGACATATCGCAGATTGAGGTAATGCCTTGCTCGGCCATACGCTTCATCTGGTCGGCGTATGCGCTCGCGATGCGGTCCTCGCCCAGCCACTCAAGACAGCGCGGCAGCAGCTGCATGGCCGCAGCCTCGTGAGCGATACCCGTGAGCTCGCCATTTGCATCCTTGTCGTAGCTGCCACCCGCCGGCGGCTCGCTGTCGCGCGTCACGCCGAGTGCCTCGAGCGCGCGGCTGTTGAGCCACAGCGTGTGCCCGTCGCCCGAGTACATAACGCAGGGACGATCAGGAAATGCCGCATCGAGGGAGGCCTTGGCAGGGTGCTCGGGCGGATCCCAGCGGTAATCGCGCCAGCCCTGCGTCACGACCCAGGCGTCGTCAGGCAGGTCCTGGGAAAACTTGAGCGCGTCCTGCACCAGCGCCGCCTCGGACATGCCCATATCCATGAGCATATACGGTGAGGAGCCAACCGAGGTATGGAAGAAATGCAGGTGCGCATCGTGGAAACCGGGGCAGACAAACTGCTCGCCGTAATCGACCACCGGCGTGGCGGCAGGTGCGGCGTCAATCACGTCATCGGGCGCACCGACTGCGACGATGCGATCGCCCGCAATGGCAATCGCCAGCTCGCGGGCGGTATCGATACCGTCTTGCGCGGTAAAAACGTTCTTGGAGCGGATAATCCGATCGATATGTTGCATGGGCATCCCCATCTCTGGCAGGAAATTCAACACCCCCGAGTGTACTCCCCCGCCCTTGCAACAAAACTCCAAGCGGCAAACGGCAACTTTACCAGCCCTAGCGGCAGGTGGCATACTGGAGAGAGCCTGTACGATTTTGCGATCAACCCAGCAAGGAGCAAATCGACCATGACGAAAACCAAGGCACAGCAGATTATGGCAGCAACCGAGGTTCGCGCGGCAGACGACGTCACCGCGGCCATCCAAGATATCGCCGCCGAGTTTGAGCCCTATATCATCAAGCAGCGCCGGCACTTCCATAAGCACCCGGAGCTGAGCCTTGCCGAGGAGCGCACGACCTCCGACATCGCTAACCAGCTCGACGCCATGAATATCCCCTACGAGCGTCCGCTCAAGACCGGCTTGGTGGCAACGCTTCGCGGTACCGCGCCGGATGCCTACCGCGAGGACGGCACGCCGCGCCGCCGCATCCTGCTGCGCGCCGACATCGACGCCCTGCCCGTCACCGAGCAGACCGGCGAGGAGTTCGCCAGCGTCAACGAGGGCTGCATGCATGCCTGCGGCCACGACTGCCATATCGCCATGATGCTCGGCACGTTGCAGATTCTGCGCCACATGACCGATGACATTCACGGCGAGGTCCGCATCGTGTTCCAGCCCAGCGAGGAAAACGGCCAGGGTGCCAAGCTCATGATCGGCACCGGCGTGCTCGATGGCGTCGATGGCGCCTATGCCGCTCACATTTGGAGCGAGGTCGACGTCGGCACCGTGAGCTGCGAGCCCGGCCCGCGCATGGCCAATACCGACTGGTTCCGCATCGACGTTCGCGGCACCTCGTGCCACGGCGCCATGCCCCAGCGCGGCCACGACGCCGTTATGGTTGCCGCCGAGATCGTCAATGCCCTGCAGACTATCGTTTCGCGCGAGATTAGCCCCTACGAGCCGGCAGTCATCACCGTCGGCGAGTTGCACGGCGGCACCGCGCGCAACGTTATCGCCGGCACGGCATACCTCGCCGGTACGGTACGCACCTACGGCGACTCGACCCACGAGGAAATGCCGGAGCTTATGCGCCGCATCGTGGAGCACACCGCGGCAGCCTTGGGTGCCGAGGCCGAGCTCACCGACTACACCATCGCCAACTACAAGGTCGAAAACGACGCCGCCTCGAGCGAACGCTGCCGTCAGGCTGTAATTAAATGTCTGGGCCCCGCCGGCCAGGGCCATTACCGCGGCACGCTTTCGGGCGAGGATTTTTCGGAGTACCTGCGCCGTGTACCGGGTGTGCTCGCCTTTGTAGGTACGCGCAACCCCAAGATTGGCGCCACGTACGCCCAACATTCCTGCTTTTACAAGATTGACGAGACCGTACTGGCCAAGGGTTCCATGGTGGCCGCCCAGTATGCCATCGACTTTTTGGCCGAGCCCACGCAAGAGGAGCTCGACGGCCCCGCGATTACCGCGGTCGCCGAAACCAACCCCGATCTGGCCGCCAAGTTGCGCTCTGCCAAGGCGACGACTGCCGAAGCCCGTGACGCCATCCACGATGCCCGCACGGCTCGTCATGCCGCGATCAAGGGTATCCACGAAGCTCGCGCCGCCGCTCGCCACGAGGAGAAGCGCGACGAGTAGCCGTCACGCCCACCCATAACAACCTGGCTAGAGCAAAGCGGGGGCGAACGTTATCTCAACGTTCGCCCCCGCTTATGTGTCGACCGCTTTTCTAGCGCGTCCTCCGTCACGACAGGTAAGAGCGAAGGATGGTGAGCCAGCGTGGGGTTTCGAGGTGGATGATATCGGTGGGAACTCCGGCGGGAGCGTGCCCACCAAAGAGCAGGCCCGCGTCTGCCGGGTTGATAAGACGCACGATCCATACGGCAACGACCAGCACACACAGAACAATAACCGCAATGTCGATGCCACGCTTTAGCTTGCTCGATGCCACCTCCTCGCGCACGAACGCGAGCGCAAACGCAATCGGCACCACCCAAAACAGCGGATGGTAGGCAAAGGCCGCCGAAAAATCGAGGCGCAGCGACGCCAGCCAGGCCCTCGTCATGCCACATCCCGGACAGGGAATGCCCGTCATCAGGCGAAACACGCAGCCGATATCGAGCAGGTAAAGTGCGAGCCAAGCGACAAAGAGCGCGCCGATGCAAGAAAGGGCGCGGCGAATGAGCTCCGCCGCGCCCTTATGTCCCTGAGAGCTGTTCACGCCGCTCTTGTCGTTAGGCACGAGCGCCAAGACGGGCGTTGTAAGCCGTTGCCATGGCATTGGTGTTCTTGATGATGATGTTCATGGCAAAGATGGGGCCAAGGCCGCACAGCAGCGCGCCGACAATCTGCCACATAAGAACGGTGGTGCCGTTCTCCTGGAACATCAGGCCATAGCGAGGGGCATTAGCCTGCAGGCGGTTACCAATCTTGTAGTACCAGTAGAGTCCGTAGAAGCCGCAGGTCACGAACGACAGCAAGATGAATGCTGCCAGACCCGGCGTGGAATCGCCGTCATCCTGGCACATGACATTGATGTCGCGGGCAAGGCAATAGAGGAAGTAATACGAATAGATGCCGCAGGTCACGATGGAAAGCAGGAGCCAACCGATCACGCCACGGTCGGTCTTAATCGGAGCATAGCCCATCGGGGCAGGCGCAGGCTGCTGAGCATACTGCTGCTGGCCGGCGTACTGCTGCTGCCCGGTGTACTGCTGCTGAGGCTGGGGCTGAACTGCCTGAACCGGAGTGGGCTGAATCTGCGTGGGCTGCGGAGCAGGCTGGGGCTGAGGTGCGGGCTGCGGAGCAGGAGCAGCGGAAGCGGCACCGATGGCAGAACCGCAGACAGGGCAGAATTTGGCATCATCCGAAATGGGAGAACCACAAGTGGGACAGAACATAAGCTTCTCCTTTTCCTAAGGCGTTGCACGCCTTCAAACCTTACACGTCTATGTTCTCAACAATAGCCGCGACGTTGTTGCGCAACATTGACCAATTTCCGAGATTTTTTTCTGCAACCATTTTCCCAGGTATTTTCTTGCTTCCGCGGTAGAAAAAGGCGCCCCGGGCTCAGTTGCCCAGGGCGCCTCGACCGACTATTCGGTTTGATTGTTTTCGGCAGCAGGACTATCGCCCGGCTCATCCGCCGGCGTGGCAACGGCATTCCAATCGGGTTCCGCAGGCGTCGCCTCGGGCGCCGGTGCGGGGGCAGGGACAGGTGCAGGCTCGGGTGCCGGGGCAGGCTCGGGTGCCGGGGCAGGCTCGGG
>JAQDZZ010000006.1:10692-188120 GCA_027671585.1 Coriobacteriaceae bacterium AM22-12AC-r
TCGGGTGCAGGCGCGGGTGCCGGGACAGGCGCAGCTCCAGTGGCGGCCGTGGGATTGAACCCCGCAGGAGCAGGCTTCTTCTCACCCGGGAGCACAAACGTCAGGACATCGTCGGTATCCTCATCGGCCCACTCGCTGGCATGGCGCGCTGCCCAGTAACCAATGGCGCGATACTTGAGCATCGTGCCAAACACATTCAGGAACACGGTAACAAAGGCGACGATCATCAAGAACAGGATGAGCGTAATGCCGCCACCCTCAATGATTGCCTCAAGACCCGTGGGGCGATAGTAATAGCTATACATACCAAACGTAGCAATGGCGCCAAAGATGGCGGTGAAAACCCAGGTGATGATATTGGAAACAATGCCCGTCAAAAACTCGGGGAGAATCGATGCGCAGAACAACTTGCCCAGGTTGGCCTTATAGGACTTCCAAACCTTCTCGAGCGAAAATGCGCTTTCCACGCGGCCGGCGACTGCAAAGTGCATCACAGCGGCATCGCCAAACATCTTAAAGAAGATGCCCAGCACAAACGAGACGAACAGGGCAAAGACAAGCAGTCCCATCGAACCGATGAGGGCACCCTCAAGACCGCTCGAACCATAGAAATAATATGAACCGACAGCACCGATTACGGCGCTCTCAAGCACCGAGAACACCACACCAATCACGGGAATAATGGCCACGAACTCGAGCACGCCTGTAATGACAGACGAGAAAATGCCCAGGCCAAACGAGGTCGAGCGCAGCAGCGGGCGCTCCATACCGTTATCGTCCTTGAGCGACAGGTCGCGGCCCCACTCGATAGCAAAGCCCGCGCCGCACACGCTTGCCACGTAAGCGAGCAAAAAGCCAATGGCCGCCGCGATGCCACCGATAACGGGGATAAACAGCACCAGCACCGACACGACGCAGATCAGCGCCGGCAAAAAGGCAATCTGACATACGCGAACCAGGGCACCGGGAACCTTAATCATGTCGTTGAAGGCCTGCGCCATGCAGCCCTTGGGCACGTTCATAGCCGGCTGGGGCGCAACGAACGGCTGCGGCTGGGGCTGGCCCTGCGGGACAGAACCGGCAGCGACATGGGGGGCCTTGGTATTAGGAGCACCGCACACGCCGCAGAACTTGTCGTTATCGCCCATGGGGGCGCCACACTGCGAACAGAACATCGAAATCATCCCTTCGTATCTAGAGCGAATCACCTGGATCGCAAACGATGTCTTTAGCATCATTATCGCCCAATGTGGGGACAAATACCCCAAGATGGCCGATTTGCAACGTAGGCGGCCTTATTCAATGATTCGAAGGGTGCGCCCGCGCTAGTTCGTGCCGCGGAAGCCCTTGCCGACGATTTCGGAGCTATCGACGATGGTGATGAAGGCGCCAGGGTCAATCTCGCGGGTATAGCGGCGCAGTTGCACTGCCTCGCGACGGCTCAGCACGCTCATAATCACCGTGACGCACTTGCCCGAGAAGGCGCCGTAGCCACGGCTGATCGTTGCCGTGCGGTTGAGATGCTTGACGATAAACTCCTCGACTTTGCGCGGTTCGGCGCAAATAATCGTACAGACCTTGCGCAGGCGGATGCTCTCAATGGCCTTGTCGACCACAAGCGTCTTGGCAAACAGACCGAGCACACAGTACAGACCGACACGCGGGCCATACAAAAAGGCCGCGATGGTCACGATGCCGATATCGACCAGCAACAGGGCACGGCCGATCTCAAGCGTCGTGCGGCGCTTGAGGATCATGGCAAGAATGTCCGTGCCGCCCGTCGAGGCGCCAATGTCAAAGACAATGGCACTGCCCAGCGCCGGCAAGATGACGGCAAAACACAGGTCGAGCCACATATCGCCCGTCATCGAAACATCCGTCGGAATGAAGAGCTCAAACAGCGAGACGTAGGCCGAAAGCGCAAACGAGGCAAAGACACTCCAAAGGATTGCCTTGCGCTCCAAAAAGATAAAACCCAGGATGACCAGGATCGCGTTGATAATCCACATAAAGACGCCGACGGGCAGAGTCGGGAACAGCGTAGAAAGAATGACCGACACACCCGAGGTGCCGCCGAAGGCAAAGTGATTGGGCGTTTTGAAAGCCACGATGGCAAAGGCCGTGAGGATCAGGCCCAGGTTGAGCTCGGCAAAAAAGCGAGGAAAGCCTGGTTCCTGGCTGCGCTTGCGGCCGGCGCGCTCGCCTTGCTCAATAACATCGCGATCGACAACGCGCTCCATCGGCACCACCGGAGGACGATGCACCTCCTCGGCGGCACGCGACGCCGCCTCTGCTGCAGCGGCCTCAATTGCCCATGCCTTGCTTTCTGTTTCGTGCTCGTCGGCCATTACGGCAACCCCTCGTTAACAATTTGGAAACAATGCGCCCATTAGAGTAACGCGGAACGTGGGGATTGCAACCCTTAGTTAGACGAGCGGTATGACTATATCGGGAGCGTACAAAAACGGCCGGCCACGCTTTTGCTTGCGCGGTCGGCCGTTTAATGTTTTCGCAGATAAAACCTGCCAAAACAAACCTGTCCCTTTTTGGAAGGTTATTCGTGCTGGCTGGTGCGGTGCTCGTACTCCTCGGGGGTGATGACGTCCTCGATGCGCAGGTTGACGCCCGCCACCTCAAGGCCGGTCATCGCGGCAAGGCGCTCAGTGACGCGCGCCTTGACATCGTCGAAGATCGCGGGCGCATAGGCGCCGTACTCGATAATGACGGAGATGTTGACGACCACGCGATTATCGTCGGTGACCTCGACCGTCACGCCCTTGGTCAGATTCTCGGCACCAAACTGCTCCTGCACAAAATGCATGAGGTTACCCTTCATGCCCAGAACGTGCGGAACCTCGCGAGTGGCCATGGCAACGATCTTCTCGATCACACCGTTGGAATAGGTCAGCGAGTCCTCGGACTCGTCCGCCTCCTCGTCGTCCTCATCCTCATCGGACTCGGCCTCGACAAGAGCCTCGTCCTCGAGCGTCACGTCCTCGGCCTCGGCGGTGACGGTCTCGTCTGCCTCGAGCTCGGTATCGGCCACATCGACCTTCGTATTAAAAGCCATGGTTCCTCCTTATGCCTGCCGCGGATGCGACAGTCGAATACATATTAGCGGCCGCTAAACAGACGGCCGAAGAAGTTGACGATCCCGTTCTCGCCGTCGCGAATTTGGCCGATCACAGCGCCGATCAGCACGAAGAATGCAATGACGAGCGTGTCCCACAGGCCGAGCGTGAGCACCAACACGGCGAGGATAAAGCCAGCGACGGCACCGAGCGTGGTGTTGGGATGACGCACAGCATAGCTCCAGATGGCAGCGCCCGTACCCTTGATGAGACCCATAGCCTCGTCAAAATCCACGGCTGCCGCGTCTTGCAACTCGGTTGCCTCTGCTTTGGAATCAACAGGTTCGCTCGCCGGCGTGGCGCTCTGGTCAATCGTCAAGCGCGGCGTACGAGCGGTCTTATCTTGATTGGTATCACTCACCGGAAACCTCCACGGTCTGGACGGTAGTCTTGGACGGCAAAAAACGGACGCGCGTAGTCGTACCCGGCGTGCCGAGCATGGTGTCGCAAGCTTCCTCGATGCGCTGCTGCATCGCGGTAGCCAGAGATGCCACGTCCTTATCGTCAAGCGCGATAGCCTCGACCTTAAATCGGACGTGCGAATCGTCGGGGCCTTGGACGCGAGCCTCGACATGCTCGACCATCACGCGGTCGTCGCGCTCGGCAGCAGCCCTGGCACACGAAGAAAGCGCCGCGAGCGTGACCTCGATATTGCGCTCCCCCGCCGGATGCACGCAGGACGGCTCGCGACGAGCAAACATCAGGCGGAAGAAGCTCAGCAGTACGCCGATCGCCACAACTCCGCCGCATGCCGTCACGACGATGCGCGGCATGGGGTCGCGCATCAGCAACATAAAGCGATACGTATACGGCCCCCAAAACTGGCAGACAAGCGTACCCAGCGCCACGATGGTGGCGGCAAGATACACGATCGCTAGGGCTCGTTTGAGTACGCGCACGCGGCGCTCCCTTCAAATCTCGGCTCTCGAAATGCAAAACGGTTCGCATCATTATAAAAGAGCCGGGTCCGGTGCTCTACGCACGCGGATCCGGCTCATCTATTCCACGAGGCTTGCATGCTCGCTTCATTATGCCCAGATATGCACGGCTTAACCCGTGCGGGCGCTACTCCTCCTCGAGGGCAGCGATGACCTCGTCGGTCATGTCCATGGTGCTGTAAACATCCTGGACGTCGTCGAGCTCCTCAAGACGGTCGATGAGGCGCTGAACCTTCTTGGCGTCGGCGCCGGAGACCTCGGTCGGGGTGGTCGGGACCATTGTGGTCTCGGAGCCCTTGACCTGGACGCCCTGCTCCTCGAGTGCCTTGGAGACAGCCATGACGTCGTTGGCAGCGGTCCAGACGATCCACTCCTCGCCGGCGTCCTCGTAGTCCTCGCCACCGGCCTCGGCGATAGCCATCATGAACTCATCCTCGTCACCGGCAGCACCGTTGGCGATCATGGTCTCCTTCTTGGCGTTCTCGTCCAGGATCTCCTTGGCGACGACGATCTGGCCCTTGCGCTCAAACTGGAAGGCGACGGAGCCGGAGGTGCCCAGGTTGCCACCAGCGTGGGAGAAGGCGGAACGGACATCAGCGGCAGTACGGTTGCGGTTGTCGGTCAGGCAGTCGACGTAGACGGCGACACCGGCGGGACCGTAGCCCTCGTACACGATGTTCTCGTAGACGGCGGCGTCAGCACCCGAACCAAAAGCCTTGTCGATAGCGGACTTGATCTTGTCCTTAGGCATGGACTGAGCCTTAGCCTTGGCAACGGCAGCGGCGAGGCTGGCGTTGTTCTCGGGCAGCGGGTCACCGCCGAGACGGGCAGCAACGGTGATGTTGCGGCTGAGCTTGGAGAAGAGGGCGGAACGCTTGGCGTCCTGCGCGCCCTTACGATGCTTGGTTGTGGCCCACTTAGAGTGTCCGGACATACGTGTCTCCTATCGGTTTCGACCTAAAGCCCAGCGCAGATGCTCGGGCAATATAAACAAACGTCGTTATGATATACCTACTGGCCTGCAAGATAAACCCCAAAATGAAGGCGTCGTGATGATGGCCCCTTTGGTGCAGCAAAGAAACCTGACCCCAATGCACCAGGTTAGGACCAGAGGAAGTCACTGCGGGTGACGGTGGCGCCGATGGCGAAGGGCATGCAGGCGATGACCGGATACAGGTAGCGCATGTAGGTCGAGCCGTTGCAGGGACCGATCAGGCACACGGCGAGCACGCCCAGCAGCGGCACCCAAATGGCCAGCCCGCGCCACGAATGACGACGTAGCAGATAGACCACCACGGCGATCATGATCCACACATAGGTGGCCGAGCTCATGGTGAGCGAAATAAACGGGATGCGCTGCACCGCCACACGGTACAGATTGATCAGGTGGTCGCACCAGCGCACCACGTTGCTGTCAACCGGATGGAAGTCGAAGTACTTGAGGTTGTCGGGACGCGCCATGATCGCGGCACTACGCGCCGTGCTGTAGACCCAGGCATCGCGGGCACTCGGATAAAAGTAGCCGTAATAGTTATTGATGAGCGCCGAGATATAGCACTCGGGATCCTTTTTGAACATCTGCGCCCAGACCTCAAAATAGGCCTTGATGTCCTCCAGCGAGGCGTACTCGTTAAAGCAGTTCTTGACGGCATCGGACTTGTCAGGGTTGTAGCGGCGGCCCAGGTTCTCGTACTTGAGCACGCGATCGATCACGACGCGCTCCTCGTCGGTCACCAAACCGTCGCAGGGTGCCTCCACGATGGTGCCGTCCTCCTTTACCGTGGGGTTGACGCCCGAGTTGAGGCCGTCGTGCTTTTGGACGAAACGAGCCGTCTGTTGGAACGGAATCGAGAGGATTTCGCGCTTGGAACCAGGCGTGATGTCGTGCGCCGGCATAAAGACCTTGGTGAAGTACATATTAGAGGCAAGGCAGAGCGCGAGCACCGCGAGGACGCCAACCCAGCGGAAGCGCGGAATGGCGCATGAGACCGCGGTGCCCGTCTGCTTAGCCGCACGACGAGCGACATGTACATCCCATACGAAAAACGCCGCCGCGATTACGCATGCCGCCAGGGGAAACACCAGGCCGCCGTTGCGCAGAAACGTGGAACCCATAGCAGCCAGCGCAAGCAGCAGCCAGTCGTGGCGCGCAAAGAGCACGGGGGCCTTCTCGCCCGCTCGCTCGACATTGGCATCACGACGGGGCAAGCCACATGCCACGAGCTTGACGGTCTGTACCAGCAGCACCAAAAACGCGTCGGCAAAGAGCACGTCTTTGGTGAGCAACGCCGCGTAGTTAGAGAACATCGGCATAAACGCAAAGAACAGCAGGATCGCACCGCGAACCGGTAGGCTCACGCCCAGTTTGCGCAGCGACGAAATGGAATAGGCCATGCAGGCAGCTGTGATGACAAATTGAGCGCAGGTATAGATGATGAGGCCCGCGTTAGCGCTGTTGAACAGCGAAAGCCCCAGCTTAACGCACGAGCCGATAATGGCCGTGTGCACTACGGGATGATGCCCGTTGAGCAGCACGTTGGGGTTGAGTAGGCGCAGGTAGTCGCTCGTGCCGTTGGGATAGTTGAACCACTGGCGAATCTGCGCGCCCGTATCTCCCATAAAAAGGCCAGGCAGCGAAGCGATGAGCGTGGGCGCCCAGACGATCATAAGCACCAGGAAGGGCCCGGCAAAGGGATGGACCGAGAGCACGGCGTGAGCCACACGCCATATGCGGCCAAAGTGCGCCTCGGAAAACGGGATGCGTCGGGAGCTCAGCCAATCCAGGCACTCAAAAGCCAGATAGAAGGCCACGATCGCCAGAAGCATCCAGCCCGCGCCGCCAATCCAGGCGCAGATGATGCGGGCTTTGTCGCCAAGGACAATCTCGGCCGAGTCGGTGAGATCGTAGCTGCGGCCGAACACCATGCAGATGGCGAAGAACAGCGACGGCAGAATGATCGATGGACGCCAGGCGTCGCCACGGCCAAAGAACACGTAGCGAAACGGCAGCGTGAGCAGGCAGGCAAGCGCAAGCAGCATGACCGCGTCGGTATGGCCGGCAAACGAGAGGAGCACCTCGTAGCACACGTACAGCATGCCCGAGGCTTTGGGGTCAATCGCCAAGACTGCGTTGCTCGACACCGGGGCGGGATCGATGGAAAACGCCGTGGTCGCCAACAGCGCAAGCAAAAAAGCGATGAGCGTCTGCTTGGCGGGGTAGCGCTTAAACCAGACGATGCGGGCGGCGTCGCGCGCAGCCGTTGTGGAGAGGTCGGAATCCTTCACAGTCCAAAAAGCCTTTCTAGAAACCTGCCAAAAAGGGACAGGTTTATTTTGGCAGGTTTTATCTGGGGAAACGTTACGGTTCTGTCATCGTTGCCCAGCGAACCACCACAAAGGTGCCTGTCCCCTTTGTGGTGGTTTTGGTGGTTAGGCGTCGAGATAGATGCGCTGCGGTCGATTGCGGTGTCGGGCGAAGATGATGAGCGCCAGGCCCGCGATTACGAGCGGCAGACTCAGCAGCTGACCCATCGTGATGACGCCGCCCAGCAGATAGCCCAGCTGGGCATCGGGCACGCGCACAAACTCAATGAGGAAGCGGACGATGCCGTAGCCCATCACAAAGACGCCCATAAACGTGCCTTGGGGCAGTAGCGGCTTTTTGCGGCTGAGCACCTGCAGAATGCAAAAGAGCACGATGCCCTCAAGAAATGCCTCGTAGAGCTGGGAGGGGTGACGCGGCATATCGCCCGCGGTGCCACCGAAGACCACGCCCCATGGCAGATCGGTCGGCTTGCCCCACAGCTCACCGTTGACAAAGTTGGCACAACGGCCCAGGCACAAGGCCAGCGGCGCGCCTATGACGGCAAGGTCTGCCAAAGTCCAGGCATCGAGCTTATACATGCGGCACACGATGATGCCGCCGATAATGCCGCCCACCAAGCCGCCATGGAAGCTCATGCCGCCCTCGTTGGTTGCAAAGATCTCGAGCGGGTGCGCCCAGTAGTAGCCGTCGCCGTAAAAGATGACGTAGAACAGGCGGGCGCCGATGATAAGGCCAAAGACCACACCGACCACGACGCTCGTCAGGTCGTCAATCGTGATGCTAAAGCCCCAGCGACGCTGCGTGCGATACATGACGACCGCCGTGAGCAGAGCTCCGACCACATAGGCCAGACCATACCAGTAAATCGTGATGGGCCCCGCCGAAATCGCGACGGGATCAAGCATATGGTAGAAGTCGTTGAGCATGTCGACCCTCCTACTCCCTACATACAAATGCGGCCGCGGGCCTTACGCTCGCAGCCGCATATTTGGGCGTAACGTCTATGCGGAGTATGCCGTCCGCAGCTTTCGCATCTTAGAACGGCGCGTACTCGTCGTACAGGTCGTCGGTCTCGCCGGAGGCATTGACCTGCTCGACACGGGTAACGCCGGGCACATGCTCCTTCAGGATGCGCTCAATACCCATGGACAGGGTCAGCGAGCTCATGGGGCAGCCGGCGCAAGCGCCCTGCAGCTCCAGTTTGACGACGCCCTCGTCGTCAACGCCCACATACTCCATATCGCCGCCGTCGGCCTGCAGGTTGGGGCGAATCTCTTCAAGAACCTTCTTAAGCAGCTCTTCGTTAACAGCCACAGGGGCTCCTTTCTCACAATTACGCGGGCGCGCCCGCGGACAGAAGCTATGTTACTACAGCCGTGTACCCGCTCACGAGCCGTCCATGCGCGCAGACGCGACTTTCACGAGTAGTCAATTTGGGACGGGGCTCTTTTAGCTGCTTTTGCCGGCGCCCGACGCTAACACAGGCTGCTGCTACTGCTGAGCCTGTTCCCCAGTGCCAATGTGTACATCGACGATAACTTGGCGGTAGCTGATGCCACAGGAGTCGAGGATGCGGCGGCTGATGCGTCCATCATCGGTGTCGGCGTACTTGTTGTCCAGGTAGACAACCTCGCCCACGCCCACCTGCGCCAGGATTTTGGCGCAGTCGTGGCACGGGAACAGCGTGACGTAGACCGTGGAACCCTCGAGGTCCTTGAGCGAGCCACGGTAGTTGAGCACGGCATTGGCCTCGGCATGCACCACGTAATTGTGCTTGTCCTGTAGCGGGTCGTCGCTCGTACCCCACGGGAAAAAGTCGTCGTTGAGCGCCGAGGGCGTACCGTTGTAGCCCACCGAAAGGATACGGTGGTTGGTGCTGGCGATGCACGCACCCACCTGCGTGTTGGGGTCCTTGCTGCGGCGCTGCGCGGCGATGGCCACGCTCATAAAGAACTCGTCCCAGCTAATGACGTCCAGGCGCTTGCCTGACGAAGTTTGATGAAGATCGTCCGACATGGCAGACACCTCCGTAATCGCAATAGTTTGGCCCATTGTAGCAGGTGAAAGGTGGGGGCGCTTATCCCACCAGCCCCTCGCCCTACGCGCGGCGGGGCTTTTGGTTGATGCGGTAGAGCTCGGCGAGACCCCGCAACGTCAGCGCGTCGTCTACCGTCAGGCTATGGCCGACCAGCGCCGCAAGTGCCTCGGCATCGTCGCCGGTAATGACGATGGGCACATCGCCCTCCCCCGCGGCCTTGGTCGCGCGCATCTCGGCAAGCACCATGTCGAGCATTCCGTCGATGCGGGCTACCTCGCCCAAAACCACACCCGAGCGCATGGCCTCACGCGTGTTGCGTCCGATGACGTGCGTTGGCGCCGAGGGCTCGACCTGTGGCAGAAGCGCCGCAGCGGCCGAGAGCGAGCGGGCGCCGAGGGCCAGGCCTGGCGCGATAACGCCGCCCACAAAGGTACCGTGCACGTCGATGACCTCGATATTGGTCGTGGTACCCAAGTCGATCACGATGCAGGGCGAGCCGTAGACGGCGCGTGCCGCCACGGCGTCGGCGATGCGGTCGGGACCGATCTCTGCTGGATCGTCGTAGTGCACGGGCATACCGGTCTTGAGACCCGGCCCCACGGTGAGCACGCGCCCCGTGCAGGTGCGGGAAAGCGCCGTCTTCCACGGGCGCTCGAGCGCCGGGACTACACAGCTCAGCACGGCCGCGGCGGGTGCAAGCATCCCGGGCACACCTGCATCGGCGGCGAGCGCGCCCATGACCTGCACAAGTCGCATGCGCGCTTCGTCGGCCGTAATGCTCGACGGCGTCGTGATCTCGCATGTCGCAAGCGGACATTCCTGCGCCGCGGCCGAATCCTCTGCAAACAGGCCAAAGCGAATGAACGTGTTGCCCACGTCGACCGTCAATATATATGCGCACCCATCAAGCATCGTCGGCGCTCCTTTCGTCTGCCCAGCAGTATATCCCGATGATTATTCTGGGACGGGGATTTAAAAATCATTGCGTACCTGATGATTTTTAAATCCCCGTCCCAGAATAATCATCCTTCGGCTTCGTTTGGGATAGCTAAAAAAGCCCAGTCCCAAATTAACTGCCGTGCCGCTATACTGGTGCGCGGTCGTTTGCGAGCTCACGCGGCGGCCCTTGGTAACCCGACTTCCCGCGCCGTATCCGTAACGGCGCTCCCGGGGGAAGCGGATATACGCAAAGGAGTTTTATATGAGCAATCCCTCGAACCGCGCTTCGATGCGCGGGCAACTCACGCTGCGCGGCGTCGTCATCGGCGTCCTTGGCTGCGTGATCATCACGGCAAGCTCGGCCTACACGGCCCTCAAGATGGGTGCACTCCCCTGGCCGATTATTTTCGCTGCCGTCATCTCGCTGTTCTTCCTGAAGCTCATGGGTGACGCCAGCCTCAACGAGGCCAACGTCACCCACACCATCATGTCCGCGGGCGCCATGGTCGCCGGCGGCCTGGCGTTTACCATCCCGGGCGCCTGGATGCTGGGCTATGCCGACCAGATCAGCTGGCTCGACATGTTTATCGTGGCACTCGCCGGCACCATCTTGGGCCTGCTGGCAACGGCGCTCATCCACCGCCACTTTATCGTGGACGCCGCGCTGGAGTTTCCCACCGGCAATGCCGCAGCTCAGACACTGCGCGCCACCGAGGCCGGCGGCAAGACCGGCAAGCAGCTCTTTGGCTCCATGGCCATCGCAGGCATCTACAGCGTGCTTCGCGACGCTCTGGGCGTGGTGCCCAGCATGCTGTGCACGCTCAATATCCCCGGCGTGACCTTTGCCATCTATAACTCGCCCATGCTGCTCTCCATCGGCTTTTTGGTTGGCTTCGCCCCGGTTGCCTTCTGGTTTGCCGGCGCGCTGCTAGGTAACTTTGGCATCATCGTGGGCGGCACCGCTGCCGGTCTATTCGACGTTGTGACTGCGCAGGGCATCGTCAAATCGCTCGGCATGGGCCTCATGATGGGCTTTGGCGTCGCCGTCGTCCTCAAGGACATCCTGCCGCAGGTCGCCGGCATCGCCCGCGGCCTCGCCGCCGACAGCTCCAGCGACACCGACGAGCAGTCGCTCATCTCGGGCTCGCTTAAGCTCGACGCCGGCATCATCGGCCTGGGTACTGCCGCCATCGCCGTGATCGTCGCCATCGCGCTCGACCTTGGCCCCGTCCCGGCCGTCATCGTCACGCTGTTCACCTTTGTCACCACCATCATGAGCGCGCAGAGCTGCGGCCAGACGGGCATCGACCCCATGGAGATCTTCGGCCTCATCGTCATGCTCATCGTGGCTGCCTTCGCACAGATCGCCCAGGTCAAGCTGTTCTTTATCGCCGGCATCGTGGCCGTGGCATGCGGCCTTGCGGGCGACGTCATGAACGACTTTAAGGCCGGCGCCGTGCTGGGCACCAATCCGCGTGCGCAGTGGATCGGCCAGGCCATCGGCGGCATCGTGGGCGCCCTGGTCGCCGCTGCCGTCATGGTCGCGCTCGTCACCGCCTATGGTCCGGATGCTTTCGGCCCCGACAAGAGCTTTGTGGCCGCGCAGGCAAGCGTCGTCGCCACCATGGTCTCGGGCATCCCGAGCGTGCCGTGGTTCGCAGGCGGCTTTATCGCCGGCATCGTCATGTACTGGCTCGGCATTCCGGCCATGATGATCGGCCTGGGCGTGTACCTGCCGTTCTACATGTCGCTCACGGCCTTCTTGGGCTCCTGCGCCAAGCTCGCCTACGACAAGTGGGCCGCACGCCGCGACGCCGCTGCCGGTCTTTCGGACGAGGAGAAGGCCTCCAAGGATGCCGCCTTCCAGGAGCAGGGCCTGGTCGTCGCCAGCGGCCTGCTCGGCGGCGAGTCCATCGTCGGCGTTATCCTGGCGTTTGTCTCTGTTGGTCTGAGCCTGCTGGGGTAGGCCGAACAACAACGCACCAGCGCAGAGCGCGGGGTCGGAATCAAACCGGCCCCGTGCTTTTTTGTCTATTTGACTCTTATGATCCTCACGGCGTTTTAGCCATGTCGATTGGCCTGACTTCCAGGTCAACAAACCTTGTCTGACACCTCGCCTAACGCGGTGTAGAGTAAAGACGACAGACGCAAGAAGCGGCTCAGAAGCTAAACGAGGTAAGCATGGAACTCGACAAACAACAGATCAAGCGGCTGCGCGAGCGTCATCATCGTCGTCACGGTATACGCCCTGCACACAGCGAGGCCATGGAGAATGCCACCCGTTTCCTTAAGCAGGCGTTCAACATACGCGAGGGACGCGCGCCCTATCACGTGATTCGCAAGCGCTTTGTAAACGGGGCGCGCCTGACTGGCTCGCACTTATGCATCCTGATCATTGCCATGTTGATCGCGAGCATCGGCCTCGATATCGACTCGGACATTGCCATCGTGGGCGCCATGCTCATCTGTCCGCTCATGGGCTCGGTCCTTGCCATGGCATACGGCATCGCCACGCTCGACCGCGAGATTGCCGTCGAGGCAATTGCCGGCCTCGCGCTGCAGATGGTCTTTTGTCTAATCACGTCCACGCTGTACTTTAAGCTCTCGCCCCTTGGCACCACCACGGCCGCCATCATCGACAACTCGACACCGACTGTGTGGGACCTTGCCGTCGCGCTCGCGGGCGGCTTTGCGGGCGGACTGGGCAACTCGCGCGACCAGGAACCCGCCACGCTCATCGCCGGCGTGGCCGTGGCGACCGCGCTCATGCCGCCCCTGTGCGCGGCGGGCTATGGCATCGCCATCGCAAGCGGGTCGCTGTTTCTCTCGGCCCTCTACGAGTTTGGCATCAACGTGGTCTTTATCGCACTGGCTGCCGAAGCCGTGCTGCTTCTTTTGCGCGTGCCGCTCAAGCGCGACCTCAACGGCGACGGCATTGTGACCGCCGAGGAAAATGCCGAGGTCGATGAGCTGTCACACAAGGTGCGCCGCCGCATCATCGTGGGCACGGTGATCTTTGCCATCCCCTGCATCGTTATGACCGCGGGATCCATTGGCTCGGCGCAGGCCGGCGTGCAGGACGGCTATGGCGTCACCGAAACCACGCGCGAGCTTGCCGCGGTGCTGCCGGGCTTTAAGGATTACACCGTTGCCGTCGAGACCTCGGCCACCGAAGGCGAGGAGGAGGGTATCGTCGAGCGCGAGGTTGTCGCCCATGTGACGACAAGCGAGGCGCTTGGGGCACACGACCGCCGTGTAGCCCGCAAGCTCATCGACCTCAATGTGCCCGAGCTCGATCGCGTGGAGTTTGATGTGCAGTAATACGCGACGTGGGATGGATGCGCGCAGCCGCGAGTCACGACATGGCGCAGACGTGACGCGGGCCACGAGCAAATAGCGGGACGCGGTCCATGGCCGCGCTCCGCTCGCTGATTTATTGCCGTGAATCAGCTGTCCGCATCGACATCGCCAGACTCCACTGTAAACGCCGGACCGGTACTCACCAGATAAAAACGGGTCACCCTGGTATCTCTAAATAGGTAGAGCAAGCCCTGATCGCGTCGGCGCGAAATATACGCCACGTGGACCGTACCGAATTCTTCGCCGTTTTCATTCTTTAACACCAGAATGTTGGGGTCGTCCATACGCTCGAACTGTCCATCAACGCAGTTGCCGCCCTTGCCGACCAGTTGCCACCGATGGTTATCCTCCTCAAGAAAGGCCAGAGTTTCCAGACTTGTTTTGTCATCCCGATAGTAACCATCAATGGCAAAGCCTTCGGAAACGCATTCCTGCATATAGGATGTTTCTCGATTTATAGCAAACTGCCCTGCAACGCCCAGGAGCACAGCCAGGCAAACCACCGCAAGGGTTATCGAGACAAAACGGCGGCTCATGTTAGCCAGCCCGGTACTTGTTTAGCGGAGCACGAAACATACTTGGAACCTCCGATATCAGCGCAAACGCCACCTACGGCCTGCCGGCAATCATATGTTTCCAACATCAAACCATATGGCAACCACTCGCGAGAGGCGTATCGGCGAACGGTGCGTTTTTGCGCTCCATTGGCCAAACGTCAACGCGCACTACAGCTCTTGCTCGACCTATTCAGATCTTGTCGCATACTACCGTAGATCCCCAACGCTTCCACCCCCAAGAGATCATTTTTAGTACGTAAAGAAGCCCTCGCCCGAGCTTTCGCCCAGCTTACCTTCGTCGAGCATTTTCTTGAGGACGGAGGCCATGGCCTTAAAGTTGTAGGGCATCATCATCTTTTTGAGCAGCGGGCTCACCAAGCCCGGGACCTTTTGGTACTGCATGACGATGTTGTACGCCGTCTGGATGCCCACGGTGTCGAACACGCGGAACGGCCCCTTGGGAGCGCCGGTGCCGCGCGTCCACGCGAGGTCGACGCTCTTGGGGTCACTCACACCCGAGACATACAGGTCAAGGCCCGAAAGCAGCCACGGCACCAACATGGAATTGAGCAGGTAGCCGTTCTTTTCCTTGTTGACGGGCAGGGCAAGCATGCGGATGTCGTTGGCAAAGTCGACGAGCTCGTCGAAGTAGCGCTTGTCGGTTTGGTCCTGTGCCATGACCTCGGTCATGTTGTTCTTCCAGATAGAGTTGGCAAAGTGCAGCGACAGGTACTTCTCGGGACGGCCGGTGTACTTGGCAAAGGTGCTCGGCAGCAGCGTGGATGAGTTGGTCACGATGACGGTCTTTTGCGGCAGAACCGGGGCGAGCTTCTTGTAGAAGTCGATCTTTGCCTGGGTGTCCTCGGCCATAGACTCGATGACCAGGTCGGCGTCGGCCACGGCCTTGGCAAGATCGAGCTCCAGCTTGAGTGTGGAGTAGGCACGCTCGACGGCGGCGAGCGCCGCTTCCTTGTCGAAGGGCTGGGTGCCATCGGCGATACCGGCGCACCACTCGCCCGTACCGTCCTCCATGCCCTCGATTGCCGCGATGTACTCCTTGCGCACGTGATCGATCTTGGGCTGGGTGCGGCCGATGCTGCCCTCGTTGCGCAGCCAAATCGTTACATCAAAGCCGCAGTAGGCAGCCTGAAAGGCAATCTGGCTTCCCAACACGCCGCCGCCGGCAACACAAACGGTCTTGTAGCTCATGGGACGGTCCTCTCTTACGTAATTCCATTGATGTGTATTTATTCAACCGTAAGGATGACGCGCGTTGGGGGTGGGTTCTATAAACGGGCGGTATTTCGCGGCAAACGGCTACATATGTTCATTATCTCAGGGTTCCGAGGGCAGTTTTTGGTGCCACCGAGACGTCGTTTTCGGAAGTATGCGGCAAATTCCGAAACTCTTGAGCACGTCCTGATTTTCGCCAATAAAACCGCAGGTACACAGCTTTGACATATCCGGTGTGCTCGGCCTATTCAGATTTTGCCGCATACTTCCGAAATCTAAGTTCGCAAAGGATGATAGTTGGGGCGTTTACGCAACATATGTCCAGCAAAAACGGGTGGTAGCCGGCACGGCTGCCACCCGTTTGTCTCATATCTAGCCCATAGCAGGCCAGTTACTTCTTAATGCCGCGTCCCAGGCGCTCGGCGACCGATGCCACGGCCTCCTCGCTGGCCGGCCCGCAGCTCACACAGCCGTCATGAGCACGCATCTGGCCGGTGACCTCGTCCATCGCGAGCGGCGCCACCTTCTCGAGCTTAAAGCCCTTACCGGCGCGCATGTTCTCCTTGGCCACGCTGATCATGAGCTTAATACGGTTGAGCTGGTTGACCTCGGACGCGCCGGGGTCGTAGTCCACCGCGACGATGTTGCTCTCGGGATGTTGGCGGCGCAGCTCCTTGATTACGGCCTTGCCCACCACGTGATTGGGCAGGCACGCGAAGGGCTGCGTGCAGATGATGTTGGGCGCACCGTGATCGATCAGGTCGAGCATCTCGGCCGTGAGCAGCCAGCCCTCGCCCATGTTGTTGCACACCGAAAGCACTGTGCGGGCCTTGTCGGCCATGGTGCCGATGCGCTCGGGCGCCTCAAAGCGGCGGGACTTCTCGAGCATCTCCTCCACCGGCGTGCGCATCCAGTCCACCAGCTTGATGAGCGCCTGCATGCCCGCGCGCGTAGTGGGAGAGCTTCCCAGCTCGTCCTTCTGCAGCTCGGCGTTGCTCATGGAGTACAGGAAGAAGTCGAGCAGGCCCGGCACCACGGCCTCGCAGCCCTCGCGCTCGATAACGTCGACCACGTGGTTGTTGGCCGTGGGATGGAACTTGACCAAGATCTCGCCGACCACGCCCACGCGCGGCTTGGTGCCCTCGCCCACGAGCGGCATGGAGTCGAACGCGCGGATGGCCTCGCGGCACAGCTTGGTGTAGTTATGCCTGTTGAACTTGGGCGCCAGCTTGCGGGCGCGCGCCATGTACTCCTCGTAGAGTGCGTTCGCCGCACCGGGCGTTGCCTCGTACGGGCGGCAACGATAGAGCATCTGCATCATCACGTCGCCAAAGAGCACCGCGTAGACTGCCTGCTTAAGCAGCGCCGGCGTAATCTTAAAGCCGGGGTTGTCCTCGCCCAGCGCCACGGCCGAAAGCGAGATCACCGGAATCTCGGGGTGGCCGCTCTCGCGCAGGGCCTTGCGGATAAGCGCGATGTAGTTGGTGGCACGGCAGCCACCGCCGGTCTGGCTGATGACCACGGCTGTCTTGGACAGGTCGTACCGACCGCTCTCGATGGCCTCCATGATCTGACCCGTCACCAGGATCGACGGATAGCAGATGTCGTTGTTCACATAGCGCAGACCGGCCTCGACGGCATCGTGGTCAGTCGAGGGCAGCAGCTCCAGGTTGTAGCCGGCACCGCGGAACACCTCTTTGACCAGGTCAAAGTGGATCGGCGCCATCTGCGGGCACAGGATGGTGTAACCCTCCTCGCGCATCTGCTCGGTAAAGGGCACCTTGGGCCATGCGGTCGAGGCGCTCTCACGCTGCGCCTCGAACGTGTACTTGCGGCTCGCGAATGCGGGAGCATCCATGGAGGGTGCCACCGGCGCGGCGTCGCCCTGCTCGTAGGCCTCGCCCGCTGCCGTAGCCTCGGCCAAGCGCTCGGCCTCCTGGTCCTTGAGCGCCGCCATGAGCGAGCGGATGCGGATGCGCGCAGCGCCCAGGTTGGACACCTCGTCGATCTTGAGCACGGTGTAGATCTTGCCGCTGGCCTCAAGGATTTCCTGCACCTGGTCGGTGGTCAGAGCGTCCAGGCCACAGCCGAAGGAATTGAGCTGGATCAGATCCAGGTCGTTGCGCATCGTCACAAAACGGGCGACGGCATACAGGCGGCTGTGGTACATCCACTGGTCGACGACGCGAATCGGACGCTCAGGCTTTACCAGGTGCGCGAGCGAATCCTCGGTAAAGACCGCAAAGCCAAAGCTCGAGATAAGCTCGGGCAGGGCATGGTTGATCTCGGGGTCGTTATGGTAGGGGCGGCCGGCGAGCACAATGCCGTGGCCACCGTGGTCCTCGACCCACTTAAGAGCCTCCTCGCCCATGGTCTGGATGTCCTCATGGAAACGCGCATCGGCCTCAAAGGCAGCGTTGACAGCGGCATCGACCTCGGAGCGCGTGATCTTGGGCCCACGCACGCGACCGCGACCGGCTTGCGCATCGGCCACACGGTCGACGGCGAGCACCTGGTACAGACGGCGCTTGAGCTCGGTCTTGTCGTGATACGGCACAAACGGATACAGGAACTCGATGTTCTGCTCGCGGATCTCGTCGATGTTGAGTGCCAACGCCGTGGGGTAGCTCATGACGATGGGGCAGTTATAGCAGTTGCCAGCCGTCGGATCCTCCTTGCGCTCCCAGCGCACGCACGGCATCCAGATGAAGTCGACATCGCGGTCGATAAGGTTCATCACATGGCCGTGGCTCATCTTTGCCGGATAGCACACGCTCTCGGACGGCATGGACTCGATGCCCGCCTGGTAGGTCTTCTTGCTCGACTGGTCGGACAGCTGCACGCTAAAGCCCAGGCGCGTAAAGAACGCATGCCAGAAGGGGTAGTTCTCGTACATGTTGAGTGCGCGCGGGATACCCACGGTGCCGCGCGGGGCCTCGTCGGGGCTCAGCACCTCGCGGTTAAAGAGCAGCTCGTTTTTCTTTTTAAAGAGGTTAGGAGCCTCGGTTTTTTGCTTTTTGTGGCCGGCACCCTTCTCGCAGCGGTTACCGGTAATGAAACGCCTGCCGCCGCCAAAATCGTTGACGGTGAGCTGGCAGTTGTTGGAGCAACGGCCGCAGCGGACGTGTTTTTGCGTCACGGTGAGGTGCGCGATGTCCTCGGCAGAAAGGATGGTCGAGGTGCCGTCGGCGCCGGCGCGGTCGCGGGCGAGCAGGGCCGCACCGTAAGCACCCATGCAGCCGGCGATGTCGGGACGCACGGCGTGCACGCCGGTGAGCTGCTCAAATGCGCGCAGCGTGGCATCGGACATAAAGGTGCCACCCTGAACGATCACCTGGCTGCCGATCTCCTTGGGGTCGCGCAGCTTAATGACCTTGAACAGGGCATTCTTGATGACGGAATAGGACAGGCCGGCCGCGATGTCGCCCACCGTGGCACCTTCCTTTTGCGCCTGCTTGACGCGCGAGTTCATAAAGACCGTGCAGCGGCTGCCCAAATCGACCGGGGCCTTGGCATGGATGGCGGCATCGGCGAACGCGCGCACGTCCATGTTCATGGACACGGCGAAGCTCTCGATAAAGCTGCCGCAGCCCGATGAGCAGGCCTCGTTGAGCATAATGTGCTCGATGACGCCGTCCTTCACGCGCAGGCACTTCATGTCCTGGCCGCCGATGTCCAGGATAAACTCGACACCGGGCAGGAATGCCTTGGCGCCGCGCAGGTGCGCGACGGTCTCGATCTCGCCGGAATCGGCCTTGAGGGCCTCGATGAGCAGCGCCTCGCCGTAGCCCGTGGTGGTCACGTGGCCGATGGTGCAGCCGGCAGGGATGTGATTGTAGAAATCGGCCATGATGACCTTGGCCGTGCCCAGGATGTCGCCGTTGTTGTTGCCGTACCAGGTGTGCAACAGCTGGCCGTCCTCGCCCACGAGCGCGGCCTTCATGGTGGTGGAGCCGGCGTCGATGCCGATGAACACGCGGCCGGTGTAGCCGTCGAGCTTACCCTTGGGGACGACTTCCTGGTCGTGGCGGTTCTTGAACTCGGCAAAGTCCTCGTCGGTGGCAAAGAGCGGATCCAGGCGCTCGACCTCGGCACCCTGCGTGTCACCCAGGCTGTCGATGGCCTCGATAAGCTGCGGGAACGTGCTGAGCTTGTTGGACTCGTGCGCCATGGCAGCGCCGCTCGCCACAAACAGGTGGGCGTTTTGGGGCACAATGCGGTGCTCCTCGTCCAGGTTGAGCGTGAGGTAGAAGCGGTGGCGCAACTCGGAGAGATACTGCAGCGGGCCGCCCAGGAAGGCGACGTTACCGCGAATGGGACGGCCGCACGCCAGGCCCGAGATGGTCTGGGTCACGACGGCCTGGAAGATGGAAGCGGCGACGTCCTCGGGGCGGGCGCCCTCGTTGAGGAGCGGCTGCACGTCGGTCTTGGCAAAGACGCCGCAACGGCTGGCGATGGGATAGATGGTGGTGGCGTTGGCCGCGAGCTCGTTGAGGCCGCTCGCGTCGGTGTGCAGCAGAGTGGCCATCTGATCGATGAACGCGCCCGTGCCGCCGGCGCAGGTGCCGTTCATGCGCTGCTCGATGCCGTTGTCAAAGTAGATGATCTTGGCGTCCTCACCGCCCAGCTCGATGGCGACATCGGTGGCCGGGATAAGGGTCTCGACGGCGCGTTTGCTGGCGATGACTTCCTGGACAAACTCTAGGTCGAGCCATTGGGAAAGCAGCAGACCGCCCGAGCCGGTAATAGCGCAGGTCATCTGGGCCGTCGGCAGCACAGTCGCGGCGCCCTCGAACAGATCGCGGGCGCAGGCACGGACGTCGGTGTGGTGGCGCTGGTACTTGGCGTAGACGATCTGGTTGTCATCGTTGAGCACGGCAAGCTTGACGGTGGTGGAGCCCACGTCGATGCCCAGGTGCAGGTTGCCGCGGGCGGCCTCGGGGTTGAAGATCGCGCCTTCGGGGGCGTGGGCGGCGGTGGCGGTTACGGACTCGGCAACGTTGGGCGTGGCTGCGTCAGCGGTGAGCGTCTCCCCTGCCGCGTTCTTGGCATCGGCAACTGCCTCGGCAACTTTCTCGGCAGCCGCGGTCGCGGCCTTCTGCGCGGCGTCCACCACGGCGGGCGCGGCCTCGCGTGCGGCAGCGACCATACGATCCTTGATGCCCTCGACGAGTTTGCTCATTGTCTCTCCTCTTAGTTGTTGGACTCGACGGTTGCGGCGGTGTCGGCCGCGTCCTCGAGCTGCAAGTTCAATAGCTTCATGCCGTATTCCGGCACGTTGATATCGATGGGTTGGCCATACAGGTCACCAGGGCGCACAAAAGCGAGCACCGTCATAATGCGCGCCATGGCCTCGGGCGATTCGGTGAGCCCACGCTCAAACCAGCGCTGAATCATGCCGACCTCGGCGCTCACGACGTAGGTGACGTAGTAGTCAAAGAACGTGCCCAGCGCCAGGCCCAAAATGCCCGTCTGCGCACGCGGCACCACAGCCTCACGCGCGGTGTCGATGATCCTTTTAATGAAGGCCTGGTCGCCGCCCGGACCCAGCAGCGCACCGATTAAGTCGCGGTTGGCCGCAAGATAGCGCAGCAGTTCAACCGAACCGGGCGCCGGCTCGAGTTCATCGATGTTGTGGTAGAGATCGGGCAGCTGAGCTGCGGTGATGAGCTCAATGCGTTCACGGATCTCGGCCAGCAAGCCGTCCTCGATTTGATTGATGAAGTCGGGGATATCGCGGTAGTGCGAATAGAACGTGCGGCGCGTAAGGCCGGCGCGCTCGGTGAGCGACGCGACATTAATGCGCGAAAGGTCGCCGCTTTCGGCAAGCTCGCTGGCAAGTGCCTGGCGAAGGGCACGCTGCGAGCGAAGGGACCGGCGATCGCATTTCTCGAGCTGGGACAAGCGTCCTCCTTGTTACTCAGCCTGTGCGCTATTGCACAGTGCGAGTATTATTGCACACCGTGTGCATCAACACGTAAAGGCAATATTTGGAATGTGACGAGGGGGCAGTCCCTTTGTCACATTATTCGATGATGGTGCGGGAGCTCTGCTTATGCATGGTGGCGAGCATGTGTTTGGGGACGGCGTGGACCATGCAGCTGCCGATAGTTGCGCTCGCGGCGACCTTGGCTGCATCGCTAGCGTTTTTGGTCGCGTAGCTGTGGCGGAAACGCTTGAGCATGGCGATGTCGTTTCCGCCGTCGCCATAAACCGCGACCTCGTCCTCGGCAATGCCGTAGTAGCCCGCCAGCCAGGCCACACTCTCGCCCTTGTTACACGCCACGTCCGTGATCTCGAACATCACCGGATCGAACGGCGCGTTGACCACACGGTCCGAGCGCTCGGCAAGATACGCCTTAAGGTCGCGCTCCAGCTCGGGCGAGGTCACGCGACAATTGATCTTGCATACATCGTGGCGCAGGATGTCACCGATCGACTGGTCGAAATACTGCTCCTCGTGATACCCGCCGCGCGCACGCATGCCGCGCATCACGATGCGCTTGATGGGACTGTCCTTTTTAAAGCCCGCCTGATGCATCTCGAACGAACCGCTCGAGTACATGCCATCGGGCGTGGAACAATCAAAGCAAATGTCCGGGAACGCCTTGAGCAGTTCCTCAGTGACCTGCGGATCGATGGTCCAAGTCTTGAGCACCTCGCCATGGCTGTCGCGCACGATGGATCCATTGGAGCAGCAGGCGTCAAGCGCCAAGCCCGTAAAGCCATGCTCGCCGATCGGCAACGTCGAGCGTCCAGTCGCGGGAACCACGTGCAGGCCAGCCTCAGTCAGCTCGCGAATGGCGCGGCGGATGGTCCCATCCGCCTCGTGCAGGGCGTTCAGCAGCGTTCCGTCTAAGTCACTCGCGAACATCTTGATCATGGACATGCCTCTCCTTCGTCTGCCCGATATTGTAGACGAAGGAGAGGCATGTCCAAACAATGCCGTCCCGGCGCGGCGTACCACCGCCTTCACAAATTCACGGTGCCCCAGCGCGTTAAGACAATCGCCGCAATCGATTTTTCAGCCGATAAAACAGAGCCGTCGTCAACGTCAGCACCGCCAGCATACCTGCGAACACAATCGCCGGTGTCCATCGATCATATGCAACCCCGTACGTCAATTGGCCGATAGGTATTGCGCAGGAAAGGACCATGTAAACGACCGAAAGCACTTTTCCGCAGAGCTCAGTCGGCGCTGCCCGCTGAACAAACGCGATGATTTCAACCGACGCAATGCTCGCCCACACCATGACCCATGCCGAACCAACCACAAACACGGTGAGCATGCATGCATCTGCGCCGAACAGTAGCGTGACAATGATCGGTGCGACTCCAAAACAGATCATCGCAACATATCGACATATGCCATTGAAAGAAAAACGATGCGGCCAAATGCCGACCAAGCCACTGCCGGCAAGACCACCCAAGCCCATAGCCACCTCAACTATCCCAACGCAGGACGATTGCATGCCGAGATGCTTTGTAACAATAATGGGAGCGCCAATCATTAGCCCAACCAACGCAAGGTTCAAAACTGCCGCAAGCAAAATCACAGCGACCAATAATGCATTTTGCAACAGATACCGAATCGACTCCCGAAAATCGTTTCGGCATGTCGTACAAGTCGCGCCGTCTCCCATCGTTTCAAATGAGGCATTTTGCTTGAGCGCGCCCCCAAACAAGAGAGCTGAAATCGCAAACGCCACCGACGCGGTTGTGCAAAGAGCATCGATGCCAAAGTACCCATAGACTGCCGTCCCGACCACAGGGCCCAAGATATTGCTCACCATGGTCATCTGCGAAACCAATGCAGTGGCCCGCTCAACCTTCTCTTCACCCGCCATGCGCACCGTCTCAATTTGGAGCATTGGCTTCAGCAGCGATTGAGAACCATATTGAACACAAAGTATCGCTACTACGACGACCGCAAGAGGCAATGAGTGCTTCATGGGGATAGACAGCAGTGATGCAGTCATCAGAGCAATGCCGAGGGACACGAGGACCTCGCGATGTCTTCCCCTATCCGCCAAGATTCCGCCAACCGGAGTTGCAAGTACGCCGGGTATGAACGCTATCGCCGCGACGACGCCATATAACGTTGACGATCCACTGCGATCGAACAAGTAAAGTGGATACGCAAAGCACAGCGCCGACAGCATCGAATACGTGCACAGCTGCGCAACCAGAAGTTCCGCGAGCCTGATTGACCGCACTGTTTTTGATTTCAACGAGACACCGACGTCTCTCAGCCCAGCCATAAGCCCACCCCCTATACATACCACTAGTATGTATTTAATGACTTGAAAAGGGCAGCCGTGGCTACCCTCACAAATCAATTACATACCGTTGATATCTATATTACCACCCGGCGCGGTCCCATACGCCCCAAATCTGCGCCGTTGTCTGAAGCACTTCATTACCCAAATCGAGCCCCACCGCGGCAGCCATCTGCGCCAAACATTGTGCGCGAGCGAGCATTCGCTCCTTGGGCTCGAGCGGACGGAACAATGGCAGCAGCCAAAGATTCGCCAACAACGATACGGCCTCCGCCGCTTCGCGCGGGCATTCGCACGCAATGGAGCCGTCGGCGATGCCCTCCTCGATCACTGGCAAGAGACAGCCATCGGCCGACTCGTCAAATGAGCCCTGGTACTGCATCGCCAGTAGGCGCGAGCTTTTTACCGGATCTGCTGCAGGACGCATACGTGCCCATAGCTCAATTTGTGGAACAACGGACTCGGGAGCGTACAGTCGCTTGAGCTTTTGGGCTCCGGTCATATTACCGACGCCAAGCATCGAGCGGCGGTGCTCAACAATCGGAGTCATCGCCCGATCAAACGCGGCGTTGAAAATCTCTTCTTTGCTCTTGAAGTGATGATAGACAGCGCCCTTGGTCATGCCGTCGAGACGGTCAACGATATCTTGAATACTCGTCCCCTCATAACCCTGTGCGCAGAATAGCTCCAGTGCCGCGTCGAGAATCTTCGCGACCGTCTCCTCGGGATATTTATTGCGACCCATAATCCGCCCATCCGCAACGCAAGCCTTGTGCCTCATTGCAGCATTTTAACGTTGCGGATGGCAGACGGTCGATTCTACACCGCGGCGGGGCCATGTTCGCCGGTGCGAATGCGGATGACTTCCTCGACCGGCTCGACCCAGATCTTGCCGTCGCCGACGGCGCCGGTGCGGGCGGCATTGCAGATGATGTCGACAATTCCGTCGACATGTTCATCGGCGCAGATGAGGGTGAACTGCACCTTAGGGATCGTGTTGACAAGCAACTCGTTGCCGCGCACGTATTCCTTCCAGCCATGCTGCGCGCCGCAGCCCTGCACCTGGTTGATGGTCATGCCGCGAACATCGGCAGCAAACAGCGCGTCTTTGAGAACCTCAAGTTTTTCCTGACGGACGATCGCCGTGATCTTCTTCATAGTGAATTCCTCTCTTTAGTAAAGAAATGAATTGCCATTCAATAACGCGGGTTTTCCAAGTGCCCGAGATTGCCCCGAAAGAGGAGCGCCGCGTACTAAATGTACGCAAGCGACGGTTTGAGGGGCAAGGTCGGGTGCTTGGGAAAGCCGCGCTGCTAATCGAGTCCGGAGAACGAGGGGTACGCGCTCTCGCCGTGCTGACTCGCATCCAGGCCCAGTGCCTCGTCGGCCTCGTCCACGCGCAGGCTACCGTGGAACAGCGCCTTGACCACCGCGGCGATCACCAAGTCGAGCATCAGCACAATAACGACCGTCACCACAATGCCCAGAACCTGCGAGACAAGCAGCGACACGTCGCCCGTGTAGAACAGGCCGCCCTTACCGGTCCACGAGAGCTCCGGCACGCAGAACAGGCCCGTGAGCACACCGCCCAAGATGCCGCCGATACCGTGGCAACCGAACGCGTCGAGCGCATCGTCGTAGCCGAACTTGGTCTTAAGATGGCTGATGGCCAGATAGCAGACGGGCGATACGATCAGGCCCATGACCAGCGCCGCCCACGGCTCGACAAAGCCCGCACCCGGCGTAACCACCACAAGGCCCGCAACCAAACCGGTGCTAGCACCCACCAGCGTGGGACGACCGGTGTGCACGCGCTCGACGACAAGCCACGAGACCATGCCCGCCGCGCTGGCCGTCACGGTGTTGAGGATGGCGAGTGCCGCCACGGCGTCGGCCTTAAACTCGCTGCCGCCGTTAAAGCCAAACCAACCAAACCAAAGTAGACCGGCGCCCAGCGCCACAAACGGCACGTTATGCGGACGGTAGCTCACCATGCCAAAGCCGCGACGACGGCCGAGCATTAAGCAGAGAATCAGGCCCGTGAGACCGGACGAAATGTGTACCACGTCGCCGCCGGCAAAGTCGAGCGCGCCGATGATGTCGCCGATAAAGGAACCATCGCCGCCCCAAACCATGTGGGCGAGCGGCGCATAGACCACGAGCAGCCAAATGCCCAGGAAGGCCGTCATGGCACCAAACTTAACGCGGCCTGCCAGACTGCCCGTAACGATAGCGGCGGTGATCATGGCAAACGCCATCTGGAAGGCGATGTTGATGATCTGAGGGTAGACGGCACCATCCGCAGCATTGCCCTCGGCCGCCTGCAGCACCTGGTTGAGCACCGGCAGGCACAGCAACTGGTCAAAGCCGCCAATAAACGGGCTAGAACCGTCGCCACCGTAGGCCAGCGACCAGCCGGCAACAATCCACAGCACACCAACCAGGCCAATGGCGCCAAAGCACATAAGCATGGTGTTGATGACATTTTTGCGCCTGGACAGGCCGCCATAGAAAAACGCCAGACCCGGTGTCATTAAAAACACGAGCATGGTGCAGATGAGCATAAACGTTGTCGATCCCGTATCGTACATTCGCTCCCCCTTGGTCGCATGAACGTTGTCGGCGCTCATGATGCGGCCGAGGGGCAACTGGTGTAGACCAGATACGGCGTTGTTAAACGCTGCGTTGTCGAATGGAAACGGCACCGCAATCTTGGAAACGGCGCGGCAACGGACGCGAAACGAACGGGAAACGTGCGAACGAGAAGGGCGCGCTTGGCTCCGCTCTGGCTAGCGCCGGAACAGCTCGCGGGCTCGGTCGCGGAGGTCGGTAGCTCGAATGACACCCTCGTAACGATTGATGCGCAGACGCGGGAAGGCGTTAAAGAAGCGTAGGTCGCGGCGGCTGAGTGACACGCTCGGTACCGGACGGCTCATGCGCTTGCCGGCAAGGCGACGACCGAGCGACGGACGCGGCATACTCGGCGCGGCATCGGCCACGCGGCGGGCAGCGAGCGCCAGGCCGCGAGCACCATCCGAGATAAACGTCGGCATCGAAGTCTTCTCGCGCAGGGCATCGAGCGCCGCGTCGCCCAGCTCGGCCAGCCAAGCGTTAACGGCGCGACCGCGGATATGCGTCTGCGCCACCGAGTCAATCGCCGAATCGGGAATACGTTCGAGCATAGAGTCGGAGGCGTCGGCAAGCGACTCATTGATGCGGTCGGCAAGGTCGGCACGCACACGCTCAAGCTGATCGGACAGACGCCGCCAGCTCGCCAACGAGCACACCGCATCGACCATCATCGCGACCGCGACGATAAAGGCGGCCAAGCGCACGATTAGCACCGGCAGATGGCCAAGCAGCCCCAGCAATGCCGGCTCCACTAAACGGCAAATACACAACGCACCCAAGCCAAACGCGCAGGCCCAGTACAGGCAGATGCGTCCGTGCAGGTTAAACGGCAGATGCGAGTAATCCCAAAACCGGGCACCCGTCGTTTTTTCCAACAGCACGCCCACGCTATATTCGATCACGCTGCATACGAGCGCGGCAGCGACAAACTGGCTCGAGGCGTCTGGGATTCCACGCAGCAGCAACCAGCACGCAATGCCGCCCGCACCGTAGATGGGACAACACGGCCCTAGCAAAAAGCCGCTGTTGGCAAAGCGTCCGTGGTTGAGCATGGCGCAGACTGTCGACTCCCATACCCAGCCGCAAAAACCGTAGAAGGCAAACGAGAGTACCAGCGCCGAGAGCGGACAGGCGGCAAGCGTCGCGCCGTCAAATGCCATGTCGATCGCGGTTCCCACCGTCTACCCACTCCTCTTTTCGTTCGATTCTTTGCTCGAGCCGTCACTCGGGCCCTCGTTCAAATCGTTCGCGCCGCCTTTGCGCGGCAGACGGCCGGCAATCGTCTCGCGCAGTGCGCACCATTTATCCGCCAGGCACACAATCCATGCCTCACGACACGTCGGCGGCACCGGTACCAGCGGAAACATATGCCGTACGATAATATTCCGCTCGCGCGGCGTCAGCTCAAAATCTTCCTCCGCACGCGCCAAGGCAAAAAACGGGTGACGAAAGCCATGCAGTCGATGGCTTGGGTCGGGATCGTGCCAGTCATAGAGAAAGTAATCGTGCAGCAGGGCCCCGCGCAGCAGCGATAAGCGGTCGACGGAGATACCGACGCGGCCCAGGCGCTCGGCAAAGGACAGACTTGCCCGCGCTACCGAGGTCACATGCGTATAGACCGTCACATCGCCATGTTGGATAAACTCATGCATCAGGTCCAAGCGGCCCGCCTGGGCAAGCTGACGGGCGGCATCGTCGACCTCGCGCGCGATTTTCTCGGCACGAACGGTATCGGACATGCGGCCTCCTTCCGGCGGCGCTCGGCGGCAAGCCGCGGCCTGCGCGCAATGAATAAAATCATCATCGAATTTACCAGTATGGCATCGGACAAAACGTTTTGCCCCACCAGTTGGCGAATTACCGCGCCGCCGTCACATATCAAACGCCAAAATGTGCGAGACTGTCTTGTGCAATTGTGCCGGCCGAGGGAGTGCCGGCGCACGATTCGCATGGAGTAACCCACAACGATGCTGCTTACGCAAACGACAACGCCCGAGGACGTCAAGGCTCTCGATCGCGCCGAGCTTCCGCTGCTCTGCGGCGAGATCCGCCACGCCATCCTCGAAAGCTCCGCCGCCGTCGGCGGGCACGTTGCCCCCAACCTGGGCGTCGTTGAGCTTACGGTTGCGCTCCATCGCGTGTTTAACTCCCCCATCGACAAGATTGTCTTTGATGTTTCGCACCAGACCTACGCCCACAAGGCGCTGACTGGGCGCGCGTACACTTATATCGACCCGGCACGCTACGGCGAGGCCTCTGGTTTTGCCAATCCTGACGAGTCCGAGCACGACCTGTTCGCCATGGGCCACACCTCCACGTCGGTGAGCCTGGGCTGCGGCTTGGCGCACGCTCGTGACCTGGCGGGCGATGCGTACAACGTCATCACCATCATTGGCGACGGTTCGCTTTCGGGCGGTCTGGCGTTTGAGGGCTTTAACAATGCCGCCGAGCTCGACAGCAACCTGATCATCATCGTCAACGATAACGACCAGTCCATCGCCGAAAACCACGGTGGCCTGTATCGCAATCTGGCCGAGCTACGCGCCAGCAACGGCACCTGTGAGCGCAACGTTTTCCGCGCGATGGGGCTCGACTACTGCTATCTGGACACCGGCAACGATGTGTTGGCCCTGGTCGACACGCTGCAGGAGCTGCGCGATATCGATCATCCCATCGTGCTGCACGTCTCCACCGCAAAGGGCAAGGGCTTTGAGCCAGCCCAGAGCGACCCCGAGCGCTGGCATCATGTGGGTCCGTTTGACATGGCGACTGGGCGCAAGCTCTGCCCGGGCCATCCGAGCGAGCCTGCGCCGCGCACCTATGCCGACATTACGGGCGAGGCGCTCAGCGCCGCCATCGAGCACGATCCGCAGGTCGTGGGCATCACGGCCGCCACGCCCTACATCATGGGCTTTACACCCGAGCTTCGCGCCGCCGCCGGCAAACAGTTCGTCGATGTGGGCATTGCCGAGGAGCACGCCGTGACCTTTGCCACCGCGCTTGCGCGCTCGGGTGCCAAGCCAGTCTTTGGTGTGTACGGCACGTTTTTGCAGCGCGCCTACGACGAGCTGTGGCACGACCTGTGCCTCAACGATGTCCCCGCAACCATCCTGGTGTTTGGCGCATCGATCTTTGGCACCACATCCGAGACGCATCTTTCGTTCTTTGATATTTCTATGCTGGGCGCTCTCCCCAATATGCGTTACCTGGCGCCTTCCTGCATGGAGGAATATCTGTCCATGCTGAGCTGGTCGCTCGACCACCGCGAGCATCCCGTAGCGATCCGTGTGCCGGGCATTGGCCTGGTAAGCCGCCCCGACTTGGCGCCTGCCGAGGGCGACGATTACGGCGTCGCGCGCTACAACGTCGTGCGCCAGGGCCGCGACGTTGCCGTGCTCGCGCTTGGCGATTTCTTTGAGCTGGGCGAGCGTGTGGCAAACCGCTTGGCAGCCGAATACGGTATCGAGGCCACGCTCGTCAACCCTCGCTTTGCAACCGAGCTTGACCGCGAGTTCCTCGACAGCCTTGCCGCCGAGCATCGCGTTGTCGTCACCCTCGAGGACGGTATCTTGGACGGCGGCTGGGGCGAGCGCGTGGCATGTTATCTGGCATGCACGCCGTTGCGCACGCGCACCTTCGGCATCGCCAAGGGCTTCCCCGACCGCTACGACCCCAACGAGCTGCTCGCTCAGAACGGCATGACGGCCGAGAACATGGCCGCCGAAGCCGTGAGACTACTCAACGAGTAAAAAAACCTCCGCAAGGGAAGCATCCCTGCGGAGGTTTTTATTTTCGCGGCGCGATTATCTCAATCTGTAACATCTAGGGCCCGAATTCCCGTCTAACTGTTACAGATCTAGACAAACCGTCTTTGCCCCTGACCTTTGTCTCAATCTGTAACAGAAAGGGAGCTTTTGTCCGCCTAACTGTTACAGATCGAGACATTCGAATCCCCCTAAGGAGATGATCTCGATCTGTAACAGTTACTCGGCAAAAATGGCTGCAGATGTTACAGATCGAGACAAAACAGCAAGGCATGCCGCTGCATCTGCAAGAACCACCACAAAGGTGCCTGTCCCTTTTTGGTAGGTAGAATAACCCATAAGGTAAGTATGTTTCTGAGTTATTTCGTGTTGACCCATTTGAGCGCGATAGGGTATAACTCTACTCAACCGCTAGGGATTTTATTGAGAAAGGTGTTCTACCATGAGCAAGAACCTCTCCCAGCAGGTCGTTCTCGACCGCCGCGGCTTCGTCGCCGCCACCTTCGCAACCGTCGCCGGCCTTGGTCTTGCCGGCTGCTCCGACACCAGCGCCGAGGCCGACAAGGGTTCCGCCGGTTCCTCCAAGAGCTCCGAGGATACCGAGGTTTCCGCCACGCTCGACGCCAAGGCATTCGACAAGCTCGTCAACGACGGCCCCAAGGCCGATGATGACGCCATCGCCGCCAGCACCTGGGCTACGGCCGTCAAGGATGCCGGCGTCTTTACGATCGGTGGCGTCCAGACCTCCACGCTGTTCTCCCTCCTCAACGAGAAGGACGGTCAGACCCGTGGCTTCGACGCCGGTATCGCACAGCTCCTGTCCAACTACATTCTGGGCGAGAACAAGGTCGAGATCACCCAGGTGACCTCGGACACGCGTGAGTCCGTCCTGCAGAACGGCCAGGTCGACGCCGTCTTTGCCACCTACACCATCACCGACGAGCGCAAGAAGCTCGTCTCCTTTGCCGGTCCCTACTACTACACCCAGCAGGCCATCCTGGTGCTCGCCGACAACGACGACATCAAGAGCGTCGACGACCTGGCCGACAAGAACGTCGCCGTCCAGTCCGGCTCCAACGGCCCTGCCATCCTGGAGGAGCTCGCTCCCAAGGCCAGCCAGCAGGAGTTCAAGACCGATGAGGAGGCCCGCCAGGCACTCCAGCAGGGTCGCGTTGACGCCTACGTCATCGACAACAACATGCAGCAGAGCGCCCTGGTCCGCGAGCCCGGTAAGTACAAGATTGCCGGCAAGCCCTTCGGCAGCAAGGAGCCCTATGGCATCGGCCTGCCGCTCGATTCCGACGGCGTCGCCTTCGTCAACGACTTCCTTAAGAAGATTGAGGACGACGGCACCTGGACCGAGCTGTGGCAGATCTGCATCGGCGACCGCACGGGCGACACCAATGTTCCCGAGCTGCCCGAGATCGGCGCCTAGGCAACGAGCCTAGTAACGGCCGCAACGAAACCATACGGAAACGCACGGTGCGCTTTATTGCGCTAAACTGTTTCTTCACTGAGTTGTCGGGGCTTCCGTACACACGGGAGCCCCTTTCCTTATCGGCGGGAGGTCCGCATGAGTCTCTCCGAGCTCTGGTCGCTCTATGGCCAGAACTACATTGACGCGCTGCTCGCAACCTGGGGTATGACGCTTGAGTCGTTTGCCATCGCCATGGTGCTGGCCGTCGCCGTCACCGTGATGCGCGTGTCGCCGCTCAAGCCGCTGCGCGTCTTTGGCGACCTGTATGTCCAGGTCTTCCGTAACATCCCCGGCATTGCGTTGCTCATCATCGTCGTCTACGCATTGCCGCCGCTCAAGGTCGTCCTGCCCTATCGCACCTGCGTTATCGTCGCCACAGTGCTCTTGGGTTCTGCCTTTGGCTCCGAGAACTTTATGAGCGGCATCAACACCGTCGGCGTCGGCCAGGTGGAAGCCGCCCGCTCGCTGGGCATGAGCTTCAACCGCATCCTCGCCAAGATCGTGATTCCGCAGGCACTGCGCTCGAGCGTGCTGCCCATGACCAACCTCTTTATCGCCGTCATGCTCACCACCGCGCTCGGCAGTCAGGTGCCGCTGAAACCGCAGGAGCTCACCGGCGTGGTGAGCTACATCAACACGCGCTCGCTCGGCGGCGTCGCCGCGTTCTTTATCTCGGCGCTCGGCTACCTGGGCACAGCCTTTGTGGTGAGCCACATTGGCAACTATATCGATAAGAAGGTGAGGATCCTCCGATGAGCAAGCACTCCACCTCCGCGCTCACCATGCGCGATGCGCTCTACGAGGCTCCCGGCCCCAAGATGCGCGCCAAGATTCGCATCGGCACCGCTATCTCGCTTGTTGCCGTCGTCGTACTCGTTGCCCTCGTGCTGCAGCGCTTTTATGTGACCGGCCAGCTTTCGGTTCACTATTGGTATTTCTTTACGCACCTCACCACCTGGAAGTTCTTGCTTGCCGGCTTTGAAGGCACCGTTAAAGTCGCACTTACCGCCGGCGCCATCGCGCTGGTGCTGGGTCTTGCCCTTATGCTCGGCCGCACCAGCGGAATCAAGCCATTGCAACTGGTCTGCCGCGTGCTCACCGATTTCTTCCGTGGCGTGCCGAGCCTTCTGTTCATCTACTTCTTCTTTTTGGTGCTGCCCCAGTACAAGATTGCGCTGCCGTCGTTTTGGATGCTCACGCTTCCCGTCGCGCTCGCCGCAGCCGGTGTACTGGCCGAAATCTTCCGTGCCGGCGTCAACGCCGTACCGCGCGGCCAGGTCGAGGCTGCCCAGGCACTCGGTCTCTCCAAAGCTAAAATCACCTTTAAAATCGTCCTGCCGCAGGCTATTCGGTTTATCATTCCGTCGTTGATTTCGCAGCTTGTGGTCGTCGTCAAAGATACCACCGTCGCCTACGTGGTGAGCTACCCCGACCTCATGCAAAATGCCCGCGTGCTCATTACCAACTACGATGCCCTCGTGTCGGTCTACCTGGTGATCGCGGTCATCTATATCCTCATCAACGTCGCGATCAACAAGGCCGCCGTCTACGTTTCGCACAAGACCGGCGCGACCATCATCCGCTAACGATTTATCACTTCGAGTCATAAGGAGCCGAGCACCATGGCACAGAGCACTTCTTCCACCGGCAATCAGCCGCTGATCGAGCTCAGGCACGTCGATAAGCACTATGGCGACCTGCACGTCCTCAACGACATCAATCTCTCGGTCGACCGCGGCGAGGTCGTCGTGGTGATTGGTCCCTCGGGCTCGGGCAAGTCGACCATGTGCCGAACCATCAACCGTCTGGAAACCATCGACTCGGGCGAGATCCTCATCGAGGGCGAGCCTCTGCCGCAGGAAGGCAAGGACCTTGCCCGCATGCGCGCCGAGCTGGGCATGGTGTTTCAGCAGTTCAACCTGTTCGCACATATGACCGTACTGCAAAACGTCATGCTGGGACCGGTCGATGTGCTGGGCGTCTCCAAGGACGAGGCCCGCGAGCGCGCCATGGACCTGCTGGGCCGCGTGGGTGTTGCCGAGCAGGCCGATAAGGTGCCTGCACAGCTCTCGGGCGGCCAGCAGCAGCGCGTCGCCATCGCCCGTTCGCTCGCCATGCAGCCCAAGGCCATGCTCTTCGACGAGCCCACGAGCGCCCTTGACCCCGAGATGATCAATGAGGTGCTCGAGGTCATGGTTCGCCTGGCCCAGCAGGGTATGACGATGATCGTCATCACCCACGAGATGAACTTTGCCCGCCGCGTAGCCGACCGCGTCGTGTTTATGGCCGACGGCCAAATCGTGGAAACCGGCACGCCCGACGAGTTCTTCGACCACCCCCAGACCAAGCGCGCCCAAGACTTCCTCAACTCCATCAAGGGCCACTAGCCCAATTGCCATATCTGCTCGCCATGACCATCCAAACTCGAAAGCAACACCTATGATCGGAACTCGCGCTTCATCGTCATACACCCCGCACGTCGACGTCGATCCCGCCGACCGCCCGCTCATCCTCGTCGCGCCGCGCTGGGAAGAGGCGAAGCCGTTTTTAAGCGAGACGCTCTCCCCCAACGAGGAAATCGCAAGTGTCTTTGTCGATGCCATCCTTGCCGCCGGCGGCCTGCCGCTGCAGATGTCCATCACCGAGGACATTGAGGTCATCCGTCATTACGTCGACATCGCCGACGGCATCGCCATTCCCGGCGGCCCCGATGTCAATCCCAAACGTTGGGGCGATGATCGACCCTACGACCCCACCCTCTGCTGCGAGATCCGCGATAGCTTCGAGTTTAAGCTGGTCGGCGAGGTACTCCGCGCCAAAAAGCCGCTCTTTACCACCTGCCGCGGTACGCAGTTGCTCAATGTCGCCACTGGCGGCACCCTGTGCATGGACGTGCCGAGCCTGGGCGCTCGCGAGGGCCGCACGCAGTGGCGCCATACCCACGTGCTCAACGACCCCGTGCATCCCGTCGAGGTCGTGCCGGGCTCGCTGTTGGAGCGCGCGCTTGGCGGGCACAGGCTGATCCAGACCAACTCCGCACACCACTGCTGCGTCGATCATCTGGGCAAGAGCACGCGTTTGGTCGCCAAGGCAACCGACGGCGTTCCCGAGTGCATCGAGGTCGAAGGCCAGCCATTCTGCTTGGGCGTGCAATGGCACCCTGAGTACACGTGGAAGACGCTCGAGACCGACTTTAACCTGTGGAAGTCGTTTGTCGAAGCAGCGGCCAAGGTAAAGCAGACCCGCTAGCTCGCGAACCACTCAGGTTAAAGCCTCCTAAGCCGGGGGGGCGGACACCAGCTACGGTGCCCGCCCCCCTGTATTTGATATGCTCGGTATGATTATCCCTCACAAACAATCAGAGAAATCTCGACCGCAATCGGTCGACAGTAAAGCAAATGATAAAAACGCTTGCTACGTTTATGAGGCAGTCAATTAAAATCGAGATGCATTGACCATTCCCCAACGGGGTCACGCCGCAAATCCACATGAGCATCGAGGCTGGAAGCGGAAGCATGGAATTGGCCCCGATCTGTATGTAGATCGCTACGACGTTGACAAGCAACAGCATGCCAATCGGACCGAAGCCGGACCCAAAATAGGAAACAACGATTACGCAAGAAACCACGTATGCAAGGCAGGCAGCGGCAGCAAGAACAAGTCGATAGCAAAATACATGCAGGTTGAAATACTGCTGAGCATCCGAAACGATTGCGCAGTTAAGACAGTACAAAACGACACTCGACAGGACAAACGCGCCCAAAAGGGCAAAAGAAGATAGCACCACTCGCGCAACGATAGCGCACACACGCTTCCCTCCCCGAGCCTCCGACAACCCCCACGGTTCCTCGACAAAGCCCGAACTGACAAAGCGCGGCACAATGCAAGCCGCGATGAACGGAAAGAACAATGCATGGGCCAACGGGGCTACGTTGAACAGCAGACCGCGAAAAACCTCTGCATTGCCAAATAGAAGGACATCCTCCGCCGATAGCCGAAGCGTCGGGTCTGGGAAAAAACCCAAGAAACTGTTCTCACGGAGGCTACAGAACCACATCGGGAAAGAATTAAGCTGCAATATCACCATGTACGCATAAATTACCAGGATTAAGGCGTACGCCCATTTGCTCACATGCTTCAATTCTGACTGGAGAAGTCTTTTAATCTGACGAGCCATTGAGCACACCCCCAGCGCGAAAGCTCAAGAGAGCGTAAATCAATACCGATAGACAGCTCGCTGCCACGCCATATCCCAGAAGCGTCAGCTGCCCCATATCGCTATACCCAAGGGCACATCCGACTCCAAGGTACGGCCCCGGAAGGAAGAAGATCCATCGCAAGGATGGTATAGGTGCCTGAAGGAAGGCTCCGTAGAGCGTCAAGCTCATGACAAATCCAACTATCACCACGGCCCCGCTCAATACAGCGCTGCCCGTTATCCGATAGATGGTCACCGTCTCCAGCGCAACCGATATCACCAATACGGCGTTGACTATCATTGCAGGCAAAAATACAGTTAGTATGTTGTGCGAGTAGTTATGCCCTCCACGTATTATGGCTATTGCAAAAAGAAGAAGGCAAAGCGCGCTATACGCTGCGCCAATTATTAAAGCAGACGAAAATGCATGGGCTAGAGCCCCATAAAAGCGGTTGAGACCTCTTGCCGAAGAAATTCGGTGCCCCTCTTTATAGCCATGCTCCTGTAAAAGCACCAAACAAACGATGAGTGGAACGAACAGGGATGTACCGGCAAAAGCGCTGCGCGCAAGGGACTCATCAGGCGCAGAAGGATCGATTGCATTCCAGAGGAAACCAATATCCTCCCCACAAACGCCATAGCCAAAGGCGAGCAACGTTGTTCCGTTTTTTAGAAAGATGCCGAAGAGAAGGCCGAACGCCAGCATAAGCGCAAGACCAAACTTCGCCGGAAATATCCTGTGCAAACGCATCATATCTGCCTTTATGGGATGGATCGCCCGCTTCATAGCGAGACCGCCTTCATCAAGCGCCTGTAATACTCTTTTAGGGATGGCGCCTCATCCCTTATGACGTCCATCGATTCCTTTTTTAGCAGTTCACCGTCATGAAGAAACAGGCAGCTTGTTGCAACCGATGCCAGCTCATCCAAGTCGTGGCTAGAGATAAGCATGGTTTTGCCCTGCTCCCGATTCAATCGACCGATAAGGGCCCATATACTCTCGATGCCCAACGGATCCAATCCATTTGCCGGCTCATCGAAAATTAGTACGTCGGTGTCGCCCAATAAAGCCGTAGCTATATCCAGTCGCCGTTTCATTCCCAGAGAAAAACTGCTCACGCTCTTTTTCTCATCGACGTCCAGCCCGACTAGGCCCAAGACACGAGGAACCTCACGTTTCTCATCGAGCCCCCATTCCGCACATCGGATCCGAAGATTCTCAGCCGCACTGAGGGATTGGTATGCTCCGCAGGAATCTGGCACATAGCCGACACGCGTCCGCATCAGGCTCAGCTCTTTTTTCGACTTGCCTCCAAAGAGCTCCACGCTCCCCGACGATGGCTCACAGAGGCCCAATACGATTTTAATAAGCGTGCTTTTGCCCGCCCCGTTTGCACCAACAAGGGCGCAGAGCTCAGACTGATGTACCTCGAAGGAAACGTCATACAAAACGCGGCGCCTCCCATAGCGCTTTGACACCCTTGATAGCCTTATCGTTGATACGTTCATTGGCCTCCCGTTCCGCTTGATAGCAAAACCGCTCATATCGTTCCTTCTTTACTTTATCGTTTTCCATAGTTATTATTGTTTTTCGATAACTCATATTTGTCAAGATAATCTAAAAGAAAGAACTCGTGTTAGACACGGGTCCCTTCACGCTGATATTTCGTTTTAGTTGTTCGCCTTAAGCTACTCGTCGCTCAAATCGACAGCAAAGACTGATGTCGGAAGCGACGCCTCGTTGCCTCCGCCGTCCCGCATCTGCCTCACAACGTTTTTTGCACGCTCGACAATAAGCTCCTCAAGCTCTTTCTCGCTCACGCGCTGAATAATATCTCCCGGTTGACAATCAAGCTCATCACAGATATCGAGGAGCGTCTTTAGGCGAATAGCTTTTATCTTTCCGTTTCTAAGCTTTGAAATATTAGCCGGAGTATGCCCCGTCGCTCGAATCAGATCAGCACTGGTCTTTCCGGTCTTAAGCAGCTGCGTCTCAAGCTCGATGATGAGATAGCTCATGTTTCCTCCTACACAAGCTCGTCAGACTGCTCTTGGAGCAGCGAGGCATAACTCCAGATCGCCGAGATAAACAAACAGACAACTGCGCCGATAAACGACCCCGCATCAAAGGTAGCGCCTTGGCAAATCTCAATAACGAAGGAATGAGGCACAATGTAAAGCTCCAGTCCGCCAATGGTGAGATTGACCGATCCATAGGCACCAACAAGCGAAACCGCGGCGTTAACAGCAAAGGCAAGCGCGAGAACACGGATAAGCCGCACATGCGCCTTGGTAAAGGGCGAGACGCCCCGAGAGATGTTATGGCTGATTCCGCACAAAACGACAAGCGAAACACCCACGACGAGTGCCAGGCACAGCCCGCTTGGGATAACGATGCTCCCGCCATCGAAAAGCGTCACGACACCGAAAGAATCGACAGAAACAACGTTTGCAACCGCATACCAGATCACGTAAACAACCAACGCGGCAAAAGCGACGAGCATCCCTGCAAAAACGGCTGCCATGCAAAAACCAAGCTTCCTGATATTTTCGCCCGCCTTGGCCATACGCTGAACGCTGTTGGACATACACTCACCCTCATCGACTCTATCGTTATTCGAACAGTTTATCGAACAACGATATGGATTGCATGCGGAAAGCCCCGCCAGTGCGCATGGGCCATTCACTAATCAGAAGGGGTGAGAGTGGATTTTTGGACATGTATCGAACGAGAGTGGACAATCTCCCACTTTGAGGCCGCCACCGGGCCTAAAACGGGAGATTATCAACTCTCATAGTCATCAAAGCTCGCGAGCTCTTACTCGGCCGCCTCGCGCAAGGCCGACATCGTTGCCGCATATTGCTGCTGCAGCGCATGCATTCCCTCGCGAGCGCCGTCAACGGCATCGGCGCCGCGCAGCGCTTCGGTCACCACAACCGCCGGCTCGTACAGATTATCGAATCCCAGGTTCTGGCTCACGCCCTTGAGCGTGTGCGCTGCCATAAACGCACCTTCGGCGTCTCCTGCCGCCATGGCGGCCTCCAGCTTGCCCATGCTCTCGTCATCCAAAAACTTGAGGGCAAAGCGGGCAAGCATCTCATCGCCCATCAGCCGAGCGCAAGCGTCATCATAATTGGCACCGATCTTCTCATACGCCTCACGCATGGAAATCATGGATTAAAACTCCTTTGGTCAAACTAAATCGTGGGAAACGCAACGACGTCGGCGGGGCGTGCCAACGTCTCGGCAATTTGGTCTTGCACCTCGAGCAGGCAATCGAGCAGCAGCGGGTTAAAGGTGCCGCACTTACCGTCCAGGATCATCTGGATCGCCTCCTTGTGCGGGATAGCGTCCTTGTACACACGCACACTCGTCAGAGCATCGTACACGTCAGCCACCGAAACCACCTGCGCGGCGATGGGGATATCGTCGCCCTTGAGGCCATCGGGATAACCCTTGCCGTCCCAGCGCTCGTGATGCCAACGCGCAATCTGGTACGCATATTCCATAAGCGCATTGCCGGCGTGATGGCTACCCAGCTTAAGCAGCATATCGGCGCCGATCGTGGTATGCGTCTTCATGATCTCGAACTCCTCGGGCGTAAGGCGCCCGGGCTTGTTGAGGATCGCATCGTCAATCGACATCTTGCCGATATCGTGCAGCGCCGAAGCCAGGGCGATCGTAGAGCGTTCCTCATTGTCGAGGGAGACCGTGCCGCTACGCTGGACCAGACAGCCAAGCAGCAGCTCGGTCAGCTTCTCGATGTTCGTAACGTGTCTGCCGCTCTCGCCGTTGCGAAGCTCCATGACGCCGGCCATGATGTCGATGAGCATGCGACTGTTCTTGACGCGCTCGTTGTACTGCTGGGACAGCAGGTTCGTCAGGCGGCGCTGTTTGGCGTATAGGCGGATGGTGTTGCTTACACGGCGGCGCACGACACGGGAGTCAAACGGGCGGTTGATATAGTCCGAGGCGCCCAGCTCGTACGCGCGCAGAACCATATCATCGGAATCTTCGCTCGAGATCATGATGACAGGCAGATTGTCGATACCCGATCGGCGCGACAGATCGGCCAGTACCTCAAAGCCACTTATGCCCGGCATGATAATGTCCAGCAGCACGAGCGACAACTCATCGCCATAGCGGTCGACCATGTCGAGCGCCGCACGACCGTTATCGGCCTCGAGGATACAATACTCGTCCTTGAGCATCTCGTTGAGAATGACTCGGTTCATCTCGGAGTCATCGACAATAAGCACCAAAGGCTTTTCGCTTTGGAAGGCCTCGATGGAATCGGCATCGGTCACGACCGTACCGGCTTTTGCCTTAGCGCGGCTCAGTAACTGGGCAGCGCGGCCAACGCCCTCATCGACCGTCTCGCCATGAATGCGAACGCCACCAACACATGCCGTCAAGCTCACGTACTCATGGCCCGGAATAATCGTGGAACGAACGGCATCGGACACCTGATGCAGGCGACGGGTGAAGTCATCGGAGGGAATATTGGGCATGACAACCACAAACTTGTCGCAGCCATAGCGCACAAGCTCGTCAGTCGAACGGATTCCGCTGCGCATGGCTGTCGCCACAGCACCGAGCGCAAGGTCGCCGGCATGACGGCCACACGTATCGTTGAAGACCCTAAAATCATCAAGGTCGATCACCGCAACGCCGGCATTCACGCGGGTGCTACGGAGCTTTTCCTCGTAATATCGGCGATTGCGCACATTCGTCAGCACGTCGGTGTAGACAAGGTCCTCTTCTGCGGCCTCTTGCTCATCGATCGGACGCACCATCAGCAAGACGTGAGGCTCGCCCTCGACCTTCAAAGGGCGTAGACGGGCGCGGTACTCAGTGCCATCATTGAGCAGTTGCTCCGACACCTCATCGGAGTCTGCCAAAGCCTCAAGACTTGACTGACGCAGACAAGGACACCGATCACCGGCGAGCAGGCAGTTAGGCTCACTCTTAATCTGATCGGCCGACAGCAAACGCACCACGGGGTAGGTCTTCGCGACACGGGCGACCTCGGCGGCAGCCTCCTCGTCGGTTAGATTGACCTCGTGATTATTGAGCATATGGGGCCCTTTCGATAGTTTCGCATGGTAGCGGTGGGTTCCAAATGTTACAAGGGTAACACCTTGCCGATGCAGGTAAGCACGTGAATGCTGTTACATTTTTATGAGTTGGCAGGCGGCGCGATTGAAGCCGCAGACGTGAGGTTTTGAGCACATTTGTTAACACGGCCGAAACGTTTGCGAGTGAAGACTGTTTTGATTTTTACGGCTGCTAGAGCTCCAGGATGCTACGGACAGTCTGGGCAGCCGCTGCCGGGCGATCGCGCAGGCCGTTGTGCGCGCCCGGGATTGTCACGAGGGGGCAATCGAGATATTCGGCAGCCGCTCGCGTACCAGCCTCGCGGGATGTGCCAATCGAGAGCTCGCCCAGGAGCACGGCGGCCACCGTTTTTGACGCGCGAACGCTATCCCAATCGGGAACGCAGGTCATAGCAATCCCGTATTCGTTTGCCATGAAACTGCGGCCGTTGCGCAGGGCATGTTTGGCTTCCGCTTCGGTCGTTCCAGGAGCCTCGGGGTCCAAGTCGCCGAGGGCTCCCAAGAAAAGCCGGAGCGCCCTTGAAACCTTTCCCGCCGCAATCATATCGAGCAAAACCGGAGCTGCGCCCATACCGACGCCTTTGTCCGACACAGCCGGCTCATGCAGAATCGCACGGGCAACGAGATGGGGTTCGGTGCGAAGAAGCTCCAGCGCCACCAACGTACCGGCGCTATGCGCAAGCACATTTGCCGGAGCGCCAACGTGTTCGATCACGGCTTGCAGGTCGGCGGCCTGAGCGGCAAGATCATAGCTGCCGTCTGCCGCATCGCTGCTGCCACCGCAGCCGCGGCGGTCGTAGGCAATTACGCGGTAGTTGCGGCTGAGCTCACAAGCGATACCGTCAAAAAATGTGCCGTCGACACAAGCGCCGTGCACGCACACCAAGGCAGGAGCATCAGGCGACACATCCGGGTCGGCATATTCGCGACAGGCAATCGTGGTGCCCGCATTCTCGACCGTAAAATCCATGTTGTGCCCCCGTCATCAATGCTCATCCAGTTGCACGTCAGTGCGGTTGGATAGACCCGCATTGCCTTACACCTTGTTAACAGATTAACTTTACCCGACCCGAGGCTTTTCATGGCACGGCATCATGAGCGACGTGAAAAAACGAAACTTGTAAAGCAAGAGCCCACACCTTGCTTTGGAGCCGATGCTATGCTTAGGCACAATTGTCTTGAGGAGCATATGCCTATGTCTACGTTTTTGAATGCCAGCCCCATCTTTGGGCCCGTTCGCAGCCGTCGCCTTGGTCTCTCGCTCGGCGTCAACATGATGCCGGCCAGCGGCAAAATCTGCACGTTCGACTGCATCTACTGCGAGAACGGCCTCAACGCCGAGCGCCCCTGCCATGAGCCGTATAACACGGCTGCCGTGGTACTCGAAGCGCTCGAGGCAAAGCTGCGCGAGATGGCAGCCGAGGGCGAGCTCCCCGATGTAATCACCTTCGCAGGCAACGGCGAGCCCACCGCCGCACCGGAGTTTCCACGGGCCATCGCCGGCGCCGTCGCACTGCGCGACGAGCTTGCCCCAAACTCCAAGATCGCCGTGCTCTCCAACGGCACACGCGCCGACCGCCCCGAGGTGCACGACGCGCTCATGATGGTCGACGACAACATTCTTAAGCTCGATACCGTCGACCCGGCGTTTATCCAGCTGCTCGACCAGCCTGCTGGCCCCTACAACGTCGAACACCAGATCGAGACGTTCGCAAGCTTTGACGGTCACGTTATTATCCAGACGATCTTTTTGACCGGCGAGTATCAGGGCAAGCTCATCGACAATACCGGCGAGGAATATGTTGCCCCCTGGCTCGCGGCGCTTGAGCGCATTCGTCCGCAGGAGGCGACCATCTACACGGTCGCGCGCGAGACACCAGTCGCCGGCCTTGCCAAAGCAGCGCCCGAGGTGCTCGACGCCATTGCCGCGCGCGTGCGCGCCCTCGGTATTCCCTGCCAGGTGAGCTACTAGCAAAACCACGCAGCAGCTAGTGCCCGCCATCCCGCCCCATCAGTTGCGGTGATATAGTTCCTATTTGTGCTGTTAAACCGCTTAAATCGGAACTATATCACCGCAACTTTTATGGCCGCGTGGGTGGGCTATACTAGCTGCGAATGAAAGGAAGTTAGCCATGTATGACAAAGGACCCGTGCCCGGCCGCAACGACGCTTGCTGGTGCGGCAGCGGCAAGAAATACAAGAAATGCCATAGCGCCTTTGATGAGCGCCTCGAGCGCTTGTGGGAAGAAGGCTGGGAGGTTCTGCCTCGCACGCTCTACAAGACTCCCGCCGATATCGAGGGCATCAAGCGCTCGGCAGCCATCAACGTGGGCGTGCTCGATTATGTGGGCGAGCATATCGCCGCAGGCATGACCACCAACCAGATCGACCAGATGATCTACGACTACACCGTCGAGCACGGTGGCACGCCGGCCGACCTCAACTACGAGGGCTACCCCAAGAGCGTGTGCACCTCGATCAATGATGTGGTCTGCCACGGCATTCCCTGCGATACGGACGTGCTGCACGAGGGCGACATCATCAACGTGGACTGTTCCACGATCCTAGACGGCTACTTTAGCGACTCGAGCCGTATGTTCTGCATCGGCGAAGTCTCGGCCGAGCGCCAGCGCCTGGTCGACGTCACCCGCGCCAGCGTGGAGGCGGGTCTGGCAGCCGTCAAGCCATGGCTGCCGCTCTCCGTCATGGCCGAGGCCGTGCAAAAGACGGTCGAGGACGCCGGTTTTAGCGTGGTGCGCGAGTACGGCGGACACGGCATCGGTAAGGAGTTCCACGAGGACCCGTTTGTGGGCTTTACCACCGAGGCACCCGATGTGGACACCATCATGGCTCCGGGCATGGTCTTTACCATCGAGCCTATGGTCAATGCCGGAGCGCCCGACATCAAGATTAGCAAGGGCGATGGTTGGTGCGTGCGCACCAAGGACGGCAGCGATTCGGCCCAGTGCGAGGTACAGCTCGTGGTGACCGAGGACGGCTACGAACTGCTCAGCTGGTAGCCGTAGATGCGCCGGATGCTGACGGGCACGCTCGTCTTGCATCCGGCGTTTTATTTGAACGTTTTGCCCGATAAAACCTGCCAAAATAAACCTGTCCCTTTTTGGTAGGCTGAGCGGAGAGGACTGCTTGTGAACATCCTGGTTTTGCTGCCCGTCAACGACCGCCATCGCGCAATTCTTGAGTCGAGCGCTCCGGGCGAGGACTTTATCTACACGAGCTCCGACGCTATCACGCGCGAACAAGTCGTCAACGCCGACGTGATCTTGGGCAACATAGACCCTGCCCTGCTTACCGCATGCGAGCACCTCCAGCTGCTGCAACTACAGACCGCGGGCTATGACGATTACTTGGCCGCCGGCACCGTGCCAGCCGACGCCAAACTGTCTTGCTCGGTGGGCGCCTACGGCCAGGCCGTGAGCGAGCACATGTTTGCCATGGTCCTTTCCATGATGAAGCGTCTGCCTGGCTATCACGACTTGCAGCGCGAGCATCGCTGGGAGGATTTGGGGCCGGTCACTTCGCTCAAAAATGCCAATGTGCTCGTGCTGGGCGCGGGCGATATCGGCGGCCACTTCGCCACGCTCTGCCGCAGCATGGGTGCACACGTCCGCGGCATCAAGCGCCATCCGCTCGTCTACCCCATCGTGTTTGAGGACATGGACGGCATGGACGCCCTACCCGAGCGCCTGGCCGAGGCCGACATCGTCGCATCCTTTATGCCTAGCACACCCGAGACCCGCTGCCTGGCGAACGCCGAGTTCTTTGCCGCGATGAAGCCGGGCACCTTCTTTGCCAACGGCGGCCGCGGCGACCTTGTGGTTGCCGACGACCTGGTTGCCGCCCTGGAGTCGGGACATCTCGCCGGCGCCGCGGTCGACGTCACCGACCCCGAGCCGCTGCCTGAGACAAGCCCGTTGTGGGATGCCCCCAACATGCTCATCACGCCGCACGTCTCGGGCTGGTTCCACTTGGAGGCTACGCTCAACAATGTGGTCGACATCGCCGCGGAGAACCTGCGTCACCTGCAGGCCGGCGAAACTTTACGTTGTTGGATCGAGCACTGATTTGTTCCGGCGTTTTACCAAACGCCGGAACCCCTCGACGCTGCGAGCCCGCCGTTTGGCCAATCTGCCGTTCAATTTCAAAGACGCGACCAGAAGGTCAGCGCCTTTTCATTTCACGGCACCTTGGCTCAAACGGCGGGCTCTCGCTGGCGTGCGCTCTACCTGCGGCGTTTCGCTGGCGTCGGCTTCATCTGCAAGCCTTAGCAGTTCCGTCTTGCCGTTGGCGTTGTGGCATTTGCCCAGATAAAACCTGCCAAAATAAACCTGTCCCTTTTTGGTAGGTTTGGTGCAATGGGGTCAGGTTGGCTTGCGCCATACCGGTAGTTCTGTCTGCGACACTCTCGCCAAAGTGATATCAAACATACATCTAGCGTTTTCGACACTTCGCTTATTAGAGCCAGTCCGTCTCCTCGTCATAGCGGTCCGAATAGGCGTTACGCTTGAGTTCTTCAGCACTCGTTGGTCGCGCCTTGGACACGTCGACCCCTGACTCATGGCAAGCGGCGACGAACAGCTGTAAACCCCGATCAATAAGCTGAGCCCCACGCTCGGCCTTCATTTCTTCGGCTCGCATTTAGAGCTCCACGCTTTCGGCGCCGTTGATATGGAGGTCACGCTCGTAGAAGGCGGTGAGGGCGCGGATGGCGTACATCACGTCGCGCACGCCGCCGGTCTCGTAGCTTGAGTGCATGGCCAGCTGCGGCAGGCCCACGTCCACGGCATGCATGCTCGCCTGCATGTTTGACAGGTTGCCGAGCGTGGAGCCACCCGCCATATCGCTCTTGTTGGCGAAGGCCTGCGTGGGTACGTCAGCGTCATCGCAGATGGCCTGGAACACCGCGCGACTAAAGGCATCGGTGCAGTAGTGCTGGTTGGCGGCCTCCTTGATGACGATGCCGCCGTTGAGCACAACCTGGTTGCGGGCGTCACACTTCTCGGCGTGGTTGGGGTGCACGGCATGCGCGTTGTCGCAGCTTACAAGCATCGAGGCGGCAAGGGCGCGATGGTACGACTCGTCGTCAAAGCCCAACGATCCGTTAATGCGGCGCAGCGCGTCGGCCAAGAACGTCGACATGGCGCCCTGCTTGGTCTCGGAGCCAACCTCCTCGTTATCAAAGCAGCAGAAAACCGAAACGTCGTGCGCATTCTCGGCACCCAAAAATGCCTGCAGCGAGGTATAGGCGCATGCCAGGTCGTCGAGCTTGGGCGTCGAGATAAACTCATCGGCCCAGCCCCAAATGCGCGCATCCTGACGATTGACCAGGAACAGATCGCGGCCCAAAATTTGCTCGGGCTCAACGTCCAGTTCGTCGGCGATCAGGGCGTCAAAATCTCCCTGCTTAAGGTCACCGGCGCTGATGAGCGGGCACAGGTCGACGGCGCGGTTGGGCGCAAAGCCCTCATTAACGCCACGATTCATATGGATGGCAAGGCTCGGGATAATAGCGACCTCGCGCTCGGCGGCAAGCAGACGGCTCTCAATACGGTCGTCCTCGCGCACCAGCACGCGGCCCGCGAGCGCCAGCGGGCGATCGAACCAGGTGTAGTCGATCATGCCGCCGTAGGCCTCGGTGTTCAGGCGCAGCGTTTCGCCCGCGCCGTCGAGCTCGGGCACGGCCTTGACCTTAAACGTCGGCGAGTCGCTGTGCGACGCCGTCAGCTGAAAATGGTAGTCGCCGGCAACGCCGTCCTCGCCCCACGTAGCAGCCAGGTCCTCGCCCACCTTAAAGGCAACAACGCTCGAGGTATTGCGCTGCGTGTAATAACGCCCGCCCGGTTCGATGTCCCACGCCGCATTCTCGGGCAGGTAGGTAAAGCCCGCCTCGTCGAGCTCGGCCATAATGGTCGCCGCCGTATGGAACATGCTGGGGCATGCCTCGATAAAGTCGATAAGGTCGTTGGCGGCCTCGATATCATCGGCCGTCACATGCGCGCGCTCGGGCGTTTCCTGATCCGTCATGCTCTCCCCTTTCGCTGGGTTGATGGTCCCCTCCAGCATACCCCGCCGCGCCAGTGCCGTGCCTTTCATTCCATGTTTAATCCCGCGCCGCTCGCCAAGTTGAGCCATCATGCCCGCACTCCTTTTGCGACAATTACGCTAACAGGACGAAAGGAGCCGTCATGAAGCCACGTAACATTGCCATCGCCTGCGGTGTCGCGGGAGTCGCCGTCGGCCTTGCCGCTGCCACCGGCATCGTTTATCACAAACAAATCAAGTCCGCCGCGTCACTCAAACGCTTGACCGGCTACACGGATGGCTATGACCTGTACGCAATCGACATTGCCTACGACTACGATCTTGATCGCATCATTGCCGCTGGCGTGCGCGACGACCAGGCCTACATCGATGCCGTGGTGGCGCAGGTGCTGCCCGGTGTGCCGGCACATGTCCAGGCGCCCCAGTTTGCCTGCAGCGCTTTTGTCGCCGTAGATGCCGAAGGCCGCGTGCGCACCGGTCGCAATTACGACTTTAAGGACGACACCTCGGCGCTGCTGGTGCGCAATCACCCACGCGGCGGTTATGCCTCCATCGGGTTTACCGCCCTTAACAACCTGGGCGATAACACTCCGCTCGACTCCGTCGCCGGACGCGCCGCCGCACTCATGGGCCCGTTTGGCCAGCTCGACGGTGTTAACGAGTGCGGCGTGTCCATTGCCGTACTCACCCTGGATTCCAAGCCCTGTGACCAGGACACGCAACGCCCCGTCATCAATACCTCGCTCGCCATCCGTCTGGCGCTCGACCGTGCCACCACCACGCAAGAGGCCGTCGACCTGCTTTCCGCCTACGACATGCACGCCATGGCAGGACGCGATTACCACTTCTTTATCAACGACGCCGCCGGTGACGCGCGCGTAGTAGAGTGGGGTCCGCGCGATCCGGACCGCGCTTTCAAAGCGACTCCTGTACGCCAGGTTACAAACTTCTACGCCTGCTATGGCGACGAAGTGCTGCCCAACCAAAAGAATGGCGAGCTGGGCCATGGTAAAGAGCGCGCCGTCGCAATCGCCGATGTCCTCGACGCCCATGCCGGCGCCCAAGACGAGGCAGTCGCTTGGAAGGCCCTTCGCGCTGCGGCGCAAGAGCCCAATCCGGAAGACATCACCAGCAATACGCAATGGTCGGTCGTCTTTGACAATACCGAGCCCGCTGCCGCCATCACGCTGCGCCGCCACTGGGGCAACGTCGATGCCTTCGCACTGTAAGGAGCCAGGCCCGTCGACCTTACGTTCCCTGGCGTTGCTTACATTTCCATACGCTTGAGCTAACACGTTTTACCCCCGTATCAACAGTGTGCGGGGGTAAACTTATGCGCATGTTATAACTTGCCCGGAAGGATTCATCATGCTTAGGATCGGTCTTCTTACCAGTGGCGGCGACTGCCAAGCGCTCAACGCCACCATGCGCGGCATTGTCAAAACGCTTATGACCAATAGCGAAGAACCTATCGAGATCTACGGTTTTGAGGACGGCTACCAGGGCCTTATCTACAGCAGATTCCGCGTCATGACGCCCGCCGATTTTAGCGGTATCCTCACCCGCGGCGGCACCATCCTGGGCACGAGCCGCACGCCGTTCAAGCGTCTGGATACCCCCGAGGCCGATGGTGTCGAGAAGGTGCCCGCGATGGTCCACACCTATCACAAGTTGCAGCTCGACTGCCTGTTTATGCTGGGCGGCAACGGATCCACCAAGACCGCCAACCGCCTGCGCGAAGAAGGCCTCAACGTTATCGCCCTGCCCAAGACCATCGATAACGACACCTGGGGCACCGAGTTGACGTTTGGCTTTACGAGCGCCATCGACGTCGCCACCAAGTGCATCGACGACATCCACACCACTGCTTCGAGCCATGGACGCGTGTTCGTTATCGAGATCATGGGCCACAAGGTTGGCTGGATCCCGTTGTACGCCGGCGTCGCGGGCGGCGCGGACGTCATCTTGATTCCCGAGATCCCCTACGACATGGATAACGTCATCAAGACCATCGAGTATCGCATGGAGACCGGCAGCCGCTTTACCATTGTGGCCGTCGCCGAGGGTGCCATCTCCAAGGAGGACGCGGCGCTGTCCAAGAAGGAGTACAAGAAGAAGCTCGCCGAGCGCACAAGCCCGTCGATCGTCTACGACATCGCCAAGGAGATTGAGGCCAAGACCGGTCGCGAGACCCGCGTCGCCATCCCCGGCCACACGCAGCGCGGCGGTCAGCCCGACGCCCAGGACCGCATCTTTGCGACCCAGTGCGGTGTCGAGGCGGCGCTCGGCTGCCTGCGCGGCGAGTTTGGCTACATGATTGCCCTGCGCGACGGCAAGATGTGCCATATGCCGCTCGAGGATGTCGCCGGCAAGCTCAAATATGTCGACCCCCAGAGCGATCTGGTGCGCGAGGCCAAAGCGTTGGGCATCAGCTTCGGCGACGAATAGCCTCGGCCGAAATCCATCCCATCGGGCCCTCCGACCCCGCCCGACGTATTTCGATTTGGCTCCTCCCTTGACTCCGTCAAAGGTCGCCAATCGAAATCGTCGGGCGGGGTCGGAGGGCCCTTCGTTTACATACTCGCCAAGGCTATTCGTCTTCTTGCTGCGGGTGCCTGGGGTTGGGTGCGGCATACATTTTTGGGAATATTCAGCACCCGGGGGCACCTGCATACCGGATTTTGGGCGAAAAGCGGGCGCTATGGGCCGGATTCTGCAGAGGATGGACGGTCGCCGAGGCGTCGGGGGCTCAGGATCGAGGCTTTCGGCGCGGTTTTGCGCGCCCGCCCCCGCACCCGCGGGCTCCGGAATGCTGAATATTCCGGAATTTGCACGGCGCCCCCGGGGGTACCTGAGGGCAAAAAGCGACCGCCCCGCTGAAATATGCAATCGGCGGGGCGGATTATGCAAACGGGCGGCCGCGGGCGCGCTGGCAGCTCGCCAGGGCCCGAATCACAGAACAGGTCACTCGGCGCTCTTGAGAGCGCCGAGTGACCAGCCAAAAAGGGAAAGGTTTGTTTTGGCGGGTTTTATCTGGCCAAACGTCGGGCAACCAATGGATTGCCCGGCTTTTTGCTCTTGTTCGCCCATGGGCGCGCATGTCGCTCAGCGCTCTTACTGGCCGATGCAGCGCCGCGCGTAGCTCTTAATATCTTCGGTAAAAGCGTCAAGGTCGTCGAGCGTGATCGCGTTATCGGAAAGCAAGTTGGTTATCTCGTAGCGCATGGTGCTGCGGCGAACATCGTTTACCAGTACTCCTGAGGACAGCTTGTCCCTATTGATGCGCTCTTCTAGCGCCCAAAACCTACTGGACGCTTCGCTGTCGCCGTTTAGTATCTCGATGTACTGGCTGATGAGCATTTCCATATAGCTTTCTTGCCATTTTGGGAGCAGCTCCTTGAACAGCTTCCAGTCGCTTTCGGCTACCTCGCCCATATTTCCTCCGTTCGTCAAACAGACTTAGCCATTTGATTATTCTATTTGGTTTTTTCACTCGCAGCCGTGGATGAAGGGGATTCTCAGTCTTCAAGTTTGAGCTTGGATGAGCCGTGCACCACAAAATGGGCCTATCTACTACGTTTACCGCCGCATCCTCGACCATGAAGAAGATTGTGAAATAAAAATCGCAGGTAGAAGGCTTGTCGATTTTCAATAAAGGCGGGTATGGTCGGCCCCATCGAGTTTATCGTAGTAGATGGGCCCCTTTCGTGGCATGCGGCGAGCTAAATGCCAATTCCTGTGCTGGAATTGCCCGATCCATTCCTAAGTCGCGGCGAAATGGGGACTGTTAGACGCTCCAAGATCCCCAAACGGTCCGCATTTCACCGCAACTTAGAAGGGGCGAACGGCGTTGGCTGAGCGATACTGACAGGTTGGAGCGATCTAGGCCCGCTTGCGATGTTTCCATTGTTTGCGGCACCAGAGCATGAGCGCCTTTGCAACTGGGATCGTGATGAGAATGACCCATGCGGGATGGGGCTGTCCCAGGCAGAGCCACATATAGAGGAACCAAGCAAGGGCGGCCGCCGGGTAGATGTCTTCGACAAGCTTAGATAGATGACGTCGGTCGATGAAGTCGCCTATCGCGTAGTAGACGGGAATCAAAAAGACGAGGAAGAGCCCCATGGCCCACGTGCCGTAGATAATGCCGAGCACCAGATAGGCAAGGACAACAAGCGCAGGAAAGGGAAACTCATTCCACGCGCGACCGAGCTTGGTGTGGAAATGCTTGCCATGATGGTCGAGTTTGTCGTGCGCTTCCTTCCAGCTTGAAAACGTCTCGCCGTCGATGGTAACGGTACCGTCGGCATTGGTATGCACGCTGTGCCCATCGTCCTCTAGCGTATCGACATGTATACCCCCTGGCCCAACATGGACCTCTTCGCCCCTGCGCTCGTTAGCCACATGGATGCCATTCCAGCCAACATGGACCTCTTCGCCCTTATCGGGATCAATAACGTGGATACCGCGCGCAAGAGAAATATCGACAAGTGGCTTATCGCCGCAATCAGTGCGCTCAGCAGAGGCCTCGGCTTCTTCGACCTCGTCCGAATTGTCTGCGCCAGGGTCGCTGCCTGCCGAGTCGTCGGCATCACGAACCGTCTCCCCATATAGCAGCTCATCTAGTGACACACCGTACAGCGCGGCGAGTGCAATAAGGTTATCGGTATCGGGCGAGGATTCGCTGCGCTCCCATTTACTGACAGCCTGGCGGCTTACGCCCAGCTGTGCAGCAAGTGCCTCTTGAGAAAGCCCAGCGGCTTTGCGGCGATCGACGAGGCGCTGTGCCATCGCAAGATCCATGGTGGTTCCTTTCGTGTGGTGACCGTTGGAGAATGAACCGAGTATGTCGAGAACAGCCGGTAGCGACCACCATTTCTAGTTAGAATCTGCCCCAACTCTACCGCAACTACCGGTAGCAACCATCACGACCAGCATTTTTATAACAAATGTCAGTGCGAGTTACAGCCAAGAATCCCATCATTTCAGGTCCTTCACCCCAGGCATCCGTAGCAAGAATACGAATAGCCTCGGCCTCCCCAGTTACCGCAGGAGGTCCCAGGGCTTGCCTCCCAAATCTTTCCGCAGGACGGAAGGACCCCGCCGCGCGAAGCGCGCAGCGGGGTCCTGACATGTCCGAGGACGATTTGGGAGGCAAGCCCTGGAAGCTCCGATGGGAGCAGTCCCGACCGGAGCCAGTCGATTCTTGCTGCGGGTTCGTGGGGTGGGGCGCGGCGTGCATTTTTGGGGGTATTCAGCATCCGGGGGCGCTTGCATACTGGATTTTGGGCGAAAGGCGGGCGCCGTGGGCCGCATTCTGTAGAAAACGAGCGCTCCTCGAGGCGCTGGGGCTCAGAATCGGGGCCTTCGGCGCCGTTTTGTGCGCCCGTTCCCGCGTCCGCGGACTCCGGGATGCTGATAATTCCGGAATTTGCACGGCGCTGCCTGGGGTACCTGCAGGCAAAAGGCGACCGCCCCGCCATAATATTCATTCGGCGGGGCGGTTTATGCAAAAAGGCGGCTGCGAGCACGCCATCGCTTGCAACTCGCTAGAACCCGAATCCCGGAGCAGGTTACTCGGCGCTCTTGAGGGCGCCGACCATGTCGATCTTGTTGAGGGTGCGATTGGTAGCGAGGTTGACGATAAACGTAAAGCCAAAGGAAAGCACCACGGCGAGCACGTAGCTTAGCGGCTCGACCTCGACGTCAAAGTACAGCGACGGCATCTGCAAAATGTACGTAAAACTCTCGGCCAGCAAGCCGCCCAGTGGCACGCCCAGCGCGGCGCCAATTGCCGTGAGGATCAACGTCTCCTTGTTGACGTAATGGTGCACCTCGCCACGGCGGAAGCCCAGCACCTTGATGGTCGCCAGCTCGCGTTCGCGCTCGGAGATATTCGTGTTGGACAGCGTAAACACCACCACAAACGACAGGCATGCCGCCATAAAAGTCACGAGCACCACGACCGAATTGATGATCGCAAAGTTCGCCTCGTAGTTCTGCCAATGTTCGGCCGTGCTCGAGATGGTGAGCCAACCGTCGCTCTTAAGCTTCTTGCTAAACGCAATCTGGTCGGCCGACGAGCCCTTAAGCAGCACAAAGACGCCGTTGAGGCGTGCGCTTCGACCGAACGCGCGCTCATAGGTGCCCTGCGTCATGTAAAGCGTGTTGCCAAGATAGTTAAGCGAAATGTCACTGACTTTGACCTTGGCAACATTGAGCGACGAATCCTGGACGTATGCCGTATCGCCCGGCTGAATCCCCAGCACCAGCTGTGAACTCTTACTCAGATACACGTCTCCGTCACGCAAAGACAGCGGCTCTTTGGACTCGTCCTCGAGGCGCACATAGTCGTCCAGGTCGTTCGTGCGGTCATCGGGCACCACGATCAGCTGCACGGTCTCGCTCTTGCCGCCAAACGTAAAGGTGACGTTGTCGGTCATAATCGGCAGCGTCGAAGTCACGGTCACGTTGGAATCATTGGCCGCGCTGCGCTCATCCAACGCCGCGCACGTCTGCGTAAAGTCATCGGGGTTGGCGACCGCCAGCAAGTCATAACGCGTGATATGCCCGTACTGTTTGGGCGAAAGCGCCACCGACGTATCGCGAATACCCATACCGCAGATCACAAGCGCGGTGCAACCCGCGATGCCAAAGATGGTCATAAAGGCACGCTTTTTGTAACGGAACAGGTTGCGCGCAGCCACCTTGTTCAAAAAGCCCATGCGGCGCCAGATAAAGCCGATGCGCTCAAGTAGGATGCGCGAGCCGGCGCGCGGGGCCTTGGGGCGCATGAGCGAGGCCGGGGTCTCGGCCATCTCGTGGCGGCAGGCGATAATTGTGGCGCCCACCACGCCCACGGCAAACAGCGCCACCGAGACGATCGAGGACACGATGTCGTACGAAAGCAGCATCTGGGGCAGCGAGTACATGTCGTCGAACACCGTAAACAGGAACAGCGGCAGGCCCACAAAGCCGATGATATTGCCGAGCACGCCGCCAATCAGGCACGCCCACAGCGCATAGTCCACGTATTTGGACAGGATGCGCTCGCGCGAGTAGCCGAGCGCCTTGTACAGGCCAATGAGCGTGCGCTCCTCCTCGACCATACGCGTGGCGGTGGTGAGGCTGATGAGCACGGCGACGATAAAGAAGATGAACGGGAACACCGTCGCAATAGCCTCAATTGACGAGCTATCGCTCTCCACGCTTGAGTAGCTTGCGATATTGTCGCGGTCCTGGATGTACCACGTGCATTCACCCAAATCGGAAAGCTCGGCGCGGGCATCGGCAAACTGCTGGTCGGCGGCGGCGCGGCGCTGATCAAGGTCGGCCTGAGCCTGGACGCGTTCCTCGCTGCCCTGGGCCATGCGATTGATGTTGTCCTGCTCAATCCCAAAGAGCATATTCGCCTGGCGCTCGGCCGCATCCAAGCTTGCCGGCGTGTCGACTGTCAGCTCCTGAGCGCGCGCCTTCTCACGCTCCTCGCGGATCTTCTCTATATTGCCCTTGACCTTGTTGATCTTTGCCGCGTAGGCATCCGAATAGGAGTTGAGGCTCTTGGCTCCTTCGACGACTACGTGGACTGCGGAATAGGACGACGACGTCGCGGCGTCCTCGCTCACATAGAACTTATAGTCCGCCGCCGAAGCAGCGCGAAAGGCGTTGACTGTCGAGTCGGAGCTCACATCAGTGGGATCGAGGACCTCGGCCGTAATGGTGTAATCGCCCGCGGCAAACTGATCCTTGGCGCTTTGGTTCGACGAGCTCGCGTCATTGGCGGCAAAACTCACCGTATCGCCGAGCTTTTTGCCCGAAGCCTTCAGGAACTTCGAAGTCACCGCGACTTCATCGGCGCTCTCGGGCAAATCGCCGTTCACGAGCACCGGCTGATCGATGTTCTCCTTGGAGAGACTTTGCACGACCACGCGCTCGCGCGTTGTGCCCACGGCGGTGTAGGCGGTCTCGGCGTAGATGCCCTCGGCCGTTTCGACGCCATCGACCTCTTGGATGGCGTCGAGATCATCGTCAGTCAGGCCATAGGTCGACTGTACGTTAATGTCATAGACATTTTGCTGGTCGAAGTAGGCGTCGACCGAATCGCACAAATCCTCGCAACCCGCCTTGAGGCCGCACATCACGCTCACGCCGAGCGCGGTGATGACCACGATAGATAGGAAGCGCTTAAGACTGCCGCGGATTGTGCGGTAGATGCCACGGCGAAATACCGTCGGCACCATATCGTTTGAGCTTTGGGCGGTACGGTAGGTCGCGAACTCCCGGTCGCGGCCCGCGTGCTCCGTATCGTGGTTTTGGCTGTTTTGGCGGTCCTGGTCCATGGGCGCTACCACTCGATTGTCTCGATAGACACGGGATTTTGCTGGACCGTCTCGCTCTCCACGCGGCCGCTCTTAAAGCGGATCAGGCGATCGGCCATGGGCGCCAGCGCAGAGTTGTGGGTGATGATAATGACCGTAATGCCCTGCTTGCGACAGGTGTCCTGCAGCAGCTGCAAGATCTGCTTGCCGGTTTTGTAGTCGAGGGCGCCCGTGGGCTCGTCGCATAGAAGCAGCTTGGGGTTTTTGGCCAGCGCGCGGGCAATGGACACACGCTGCTGCTCGCCGCCCGATAGCTGCGCGGGGAAGTTAGCAAGGCGGTCGCCCAGGCCAACCTGGCAAAGCGTTTGCTCGGCATCGAGCGAATCGGGGCAGATTTGCGCCGCAAGCTCAACATTTTCGAGCGCCGTCAGGTTGGGGACCAGATTGTAGAACTGGAAGACAAAGCCGACGTCGGCGCGGCGGTATTCCACGAGCTGCGCCTCGTTAGCGGAGCTCACATCGCGCCCGTCCACCGTCACGGTGCCGGAAGTCGCCGTATCCATGCCACCCAGAATGTTGAGCGCCGTGGTTTTACCGGCGCCCGAAGCGCCCAAGATAATGGCAAGCTCGCCACGCTCAACGGTAAAGCTCGCGCCGTCGAGCGCGTGAATGCGGGCATCGCCCTCGCCGTATGCTTTGATGACGTCTTTAAATTCGATATAGGCCATCGATCGGTTCCCATCTGGTCGGATAACTCTTTAGTATTACCCATTTCGCACCTATCAAAAAGAGACAGGTTTATTTTGGCAGGTTTTATATGGGGAAACGTACCTCTTTGGGGGCAGCGCGGGACGCGCAGGGGCGGCCGTGCAGATCGGCACAGCCGTCTCACGTGGAATCGACCGACGCCTGCCTTTCCGTGACACCGGCAACTCGTTTTTGCTTGTTGGCATGGCCGCCATTATGCCTTGGGACTGAGCACTCAAATTCTCACTCCTCATTGCCACGCTTGCCGCAAGCTATCAGGGTGACGAGATGACGACGCTCGCTGTAGCAGCGCAGCCACACTCTATAAGCGAGGCGTTTGCCAGCAAAAAAGCGCGCGACAGGGTAAGCCCGCCGCGCGCTATCCTATGCGGACTAGTTATTGTTGTTGGTCATCGAGGCCACTGCTGCCGCAAGATTGGAAATGGGCATCGTCTGCAACCAGATGCGACCGGGACCGGTGAGCACGGTGTTGAACACGCCCTCGCCACCAAACATGATGTTTTTGACGCCCTTGACCATTTGAGCGTCGATGCTCACGGTCTCCTCAAAGCCGGCCACGTTGCCGGTATCCACAATCATCTGCTGGCCAGCAGCGAGCTCGTACTCAACCAGGTCGCCGTCGATCTCGGCAAAAGCAACACCCGAGCCCGTGAGCTTCTGCATGATAAAGCCCTCGCCGCCAAAGACGCCGGCCTTTGCCTTCTTGTTAAAGTGAATGCTCAACTCGACGCCACTTTCCGCGGCAAGGAACGAACGCTTCTGCAAAATCCAGCTCTTGCCCGGACCGATCTCGATTGGCACGATGCGGCCGGGGAAGCAGGAGCCAAACGCGATCATGCCATCGCCACGCGCGGTCCAAATGTTTTGGAACAATGCCTCACCCGAAAAAGCCTTGGAGAACATCTTGCCGATGCCACCGCCCGAGGTAGACATTTCCATGTTGGGGGTCATCCAAGCCATGGCGCCGCTTTCGGTGATCATGGATTCGCCATCGCTAAGGTTGCATGTAACAACCGGGAAAGCCCCTCCGCCGATCTCGTACTGCATGACCGTCTCCTTTCCACTCAGGAGCCGAATAACGATGCCTATATTTTAGCAGGTAGAGATGCATATGTTCACACCGCCCATGCCCTCTCCTGCGGACGTTTCCCCAGATAAAACCTGCCAAAATAAACCTGTTCCTTTTTGGCAGGTTTTAAAGGCAAACGGTGAAGGTGATCTGGTTGCCGTGACCGGATACGGTGGCGGCGCCTCCATGGGCCTCGGCGATGGCACGCACCACGGACAGGCCCACGCCCGAGCCACCCGTCTTGGAGCTGCGCGACGCATCCGCACGATAGAAGCGATCGAACAATCGGTCCAGGTCGCCCTCGGGCAGCTCGTCCACGGCGTTCGATACGACAAGCTCGGCGGCGCCCTTGCCTTTGCCGTGCGAAACGGCGCACAGGCTCAGCTCAATCACGCTGCCCTCGCTCGCATAGCGCGTGGCGTTGTCCAGTAGCAACTCAACCACCTGCGCCACCGCCGCGGCATCGGCATGGGTCCGCACGCCGGTCGCAATCGACGTCGACAGGCGCTTACCGCCTGAGACCACCACCGACTTAAACGGCGCCGCCGCCTTGTTCACCGCCTCCGAAAGATCGATCGACGCCATGGTAAAGCCCGCCGAGCCCTCGTCCATGCATGCCAAGAACACCAAGCACTCCGTGAGCGCCGATAATAGCGCACCCGCACTCGCCTTAGTGCTGCCTTAGCAGGTCGATGAGCATATTTAAAAAAGCAAGGTTATAGCTTAGTCGGACTTAAGGAACGGGCGGCTTCACATCTCGCCCTGCAAACAACGCCCGTACAGCGAGCGCGCTTGCCGCATGGGCGTTGCGGCCGCCTGCAGCTTATAGATAGGCACCCTCGAGGCGCAGCAGCCACTCCTTGCGATCCAGTCCACCGGCGTATCCGTTGAGCGATCCGTCGGCCGCGACCACGCGATGGCACGGCACGATAATCGAAATAGGGTTGCGAGCGACCGCAGCCCCCACAGCACGAGGAGACACAACGGGTGCTTCATTTCCCGGCACACGATGTCGAGCGGCAACACGCTGGGCGATCTCGCCATACGTAGCGACCTCGCCACGCGGGATCGAAAGCAGCTCAAACCAAACCTCACGCTGAAACGCCGTGCCGATCATATGCAACGGCGGCGTAAACCGAGGTTCCTGCCCTGCAAAATAAGCATTCAGCCAAGCCCAGGAACGCTCAAGCACCGAAGAGGCCGCACCATTTGCCGGACTCACCGACGACATGCCACCAGTACCGGAAACCGCATCGACGCCTTCAACATGTTCGGAGTCTTCCCGGAGAAGCGTGGAACCAAAGTGCTCCTGCCCCTCAAACCAAAGCCCCGTCAGACCGCGGCCATCAGCGGCAAGCAAGATTTCGCCCAAAGGCGAGGCAAATGTCGTCGTGACCACCAGCGGCTCCTTTCAAAACTCCGCAACATAATACCGCGAATTGTGCAGACAACCCCAATCGACCCCAAAGTCACCCAAGGCAGCAGGCGCAAAGCGCCGAGGCCGCCGCCGGGACTAGGGCCCGCAACAACCACGTGCCCCCACATCAGCCCAGCGGCCCCAACCAACAACGACCCCATCGCAGGCCGCTCGCAGCCGAGTCACCGCAGGCGGGGGCCGGGCTTGGTTTTCAGAACATTCCGCAGACCAGTGTGGCGCCTTGTCCGCAGCTCCGAAGGAGCAGGACAAGGCGCCACACATGGTCGAGGACGTTCTGAAAACCAAGCCCGGCCCCCGCCGGACAGGTCCACCGCTACTCGCAGAGCAGCTTAGCGATCTGGACGGCGTTGGTTGCCGCGCCCTTACGGATTTGGTCGCCGCAGCACCAGAAGGTAATGCCACGTGCGGCCTCGGGGTTCGAGATGTCGCGGCGTACGCGACCGACCCAAATCAGGTCCTGGTCGGAGGTGTCCATCGGCATGGGGAAGCGATCGTGCGCATCCTCGGCACTCATGTCGTCAACCAGCTTGACGCCCGGAGCGGCAGCCAGCGCAGCACGGGCCTCTTCCACCGTGATGTCGCGCTCAAACTCGAGCGTAATGCTCTCGGAGTGCGAGCGCAGCACGGGCACGCGCACGCAGGTGCAGTTCACGCGCAGCTCGGGCAGGTGCATGATCTTGCGGCCCTCGTTTTGCAGCTTCATCTCCTCGGAGGTAAAGCCCTCTTCCTTGACGCCGCCAATCTGCGGAATCAGGTTGCTCGCCAGCTGGGCGGCAAACGCGCGCGGCTCGGGAATCTCTTCGCCACGGCCCAGGGCGGCCAGCTGGGCCTCAAGCTCGGCCATGCCGGGGGCACCAGCGCCCGAAGCCGCCTGGTACGTCGAGACGATCATGCGCTTCACGCCAGCGAGCTGATGCAGCGGCCACGTGGGAACCAGGCCGATAATGGTCGCGCAGTTGGGATTGGCGATAAGACCGTGATGCCACTTGATGTCGTCGGCATTAATCTCGGGCACGACCAGCGGTACCTCGGGATCCATACGGAAGGCATGGCTGTTGTCGACCACGACGGCGCCGCGCTTGACGGCCTCGGGCAGCAGCTCCTTGGCGATATCGTCGCCGGCAGCGCCGAGCACGATGTCGCAGCCCTCAAAAGCCTCGGGGCAAGCCTCCTCAATCACAGCCTGCTCGCCGCGGAACTCGACGGTCTTGCCCGCAGAGCGTGCGCTCGCCAGCAGCTTGAGCTTGCCGACCGGGAACTCCTGCTCGTTCAGGCACTCGAGCATCTGGGTGCCCACGGCTCCCGTCGCGCCCAAAATAGCAACCGTGTACTGTTTCATGCTTCCCCCTTTAAAGGTTGTGGCTATCGCCCGCACGCCAAGCAGGCCGATTATTGTTGCCAGTGTATACAAGAACGGGGCAGGCACGAAACCCGCCCCGTCGAAACGAAACCGAAACGAAACGCCCCGCCGTAGATTTTTTGACATGACCCAAAAATCTACCGAGCAGTCGCTACTTTTTGAGCGCGGCCAGAGCGGGATCAACCGGCGCGGAAGCCTCCAGGTCGGAGACCTTCACAATGCCATTTTCGTCGGAGAAGGCACGGAAAATGGTCCGAATCGCCAGGTCAAAGTCCTTCTCCTCGACACCGATAATGATGTTGATCTCGTCGCAGCTCTGCGAAATCATACGCACGCTCACGCCAGCCTGGCCGAGCATGCCAAACAGATGGCCCGAGATACCTGCACGGCCGCGCAGGTTACGACCGACGGTCGCGATAAGCGCCAGACCCTCAACGACCTCGATCTCGAGCGGCTCGACCTCCTGCTGGATGTCGCCCACGAGTGAGTACAGCGAATCGTGCACATCCTGCTCCTGCACCACGGCGCCAAAGCGGTCGACGCCGGTGGGCATATGCTCGACGGAAACGTCATAGCGCTCGAAGACCGAAAGCGCACGGCGCATAAAGCCAACGCGGGGCTTGGTGCGGTCGCGGGCCACGTTGATGGCGACAAAACCGCGCTTGCCGGTCACGCCGGTAATGATGGGCTCTGCCTCGCCTTCATCAGCCGTCTCGCTAATGATGGTGCCGGGGTCCTGCGGCGCATTGGTGTTCTTGATGACCAGCGGAATGCCCGCCTCGCGCACGGGGAACACGGCCTCCTCGTGCAGGACGCTTGCGCCCATGTACGAAAGCTCGCGCAGCTCCTCGTAAGTAACGCGCGCAATGGGCTGAGCCTCGGGAACAATACGCGGGTCGGCAGAATAGAAGCCCGAGACGTCGGTCCAGTTCTCGTACAGGTCGGCGCCCAGGCACTTGGCCAGAATCGAGCCCGAGATATCGCCGCCGCCACGATCGAGCAGCTTGATCTGGCCCTCACGCGTCGCGCCGTAGAAACCGGGCATAACAAAGCCGCCCTGCTGACCGTACTCCTGCACCAGCTCGGAGGTGCGATTCATGCTGAGCGTACCGTCGTGATGGAACGCCACAACCGTCGCGGCGTCCAGGAACGGTAGGCCCAGGTACTCAGCCATCAGGCGCGCGGTAAAGTACTCGCCGCGGCTTACGAGCTCCTCAGTAGAGTAGCCACCGGAGCGGGCGCGCTCGGCAAAGGCCGCGAACTCCTCACGGATGGGATAGGTGAGCTCCAGCTCGTCAGCGATATCAAAATAGCGCTGGCCAATGTCCTCGAGCAGCTCCTCACACGACACGTGGTACTTAACGTGCGCATTGACCAGATAGAGCAGGTCGGTCACCTTGGTGTCGCCCTTAAAACGGCGACCGCAGGCGGAAACCACCACAAAACGGCGAGCCGGGTCGGCATCGACGATGGCCTTGATCTTCTTGAAGTGTTCGGCGTCGGCGACCGACGAGCCGCCAAACTTGGCAATCTTAATCATGGGCTGGAGGTTACCTTTCTAAAAAGCCTCTGCGAACCTATTTTGCACGCTCTGATACCATGGTTTCACCGATTGGGACCAAGGCATCCGAGGAGCAGTGTTATATGGGAACTTATCATAGTACACGAGGACGCACTTTATCGTGCTCAAGTAAGGTGGCAATCCGCACCGGCATCGCTCCCGACGGGGGTTTGTTTGTCTCGGACGAGCTCGGCACCCAGCAGGTCGATATCAGCTCGCTTGCCAATAAATCGTACTTTGAAATCGCTCAAGATGTGTTGGGAATGTTACTGAATGATTACACGGCCGAAGAAATTTCGGCGTGTGTCGACGAGGCATACCGCGGCACGTTCGCGAGTGAAGAGGTCACGCCGCTCGTCAAACTCGACGCTGCGCTGGGCGCTGACGCCCCTCAGACCTATGTGATGGAGCTCTTTGGCGGCCCCACGAGTGCCTTTAAGGACGTCGCCCTGCAGATGCTCCCCCGCTTGATGGCCCGCACTTCCGCCAAGGACGGCGGCGCCGAGCGCATCATGATCGTCACCGCCACGTCGGGCGACACCGGCAAGGCCGCACTCGCTGGCTTTGCCGACGCTCCGGGCACGGGTATTACCGTCTTTTATCCCGAAGGCAAAGTCAGCCGCGTCCAGAACCTGCAGATGTCCACGCAGGAGGGCGACAACGTCGCCGTCTGCGGCATCCGCGGCAACTTTGACGACGCCCAGAGTGCCGTCAAGCGCATCTTTGCCGATAAAGAGCTTGCCAAGCGCCTGGAGGCCGCCGGCACGGTGCTTTCGAGCGCCAACTCCATCAACGTCGGCCGCCTGGTGCCGCAGGTCGTCTACTACTTTGCCGCCTATGCACAGCTGCTGCGCGCCGGCGCCATCGAGGCCGGCGACGCCGTTGAGTTCTGCGTACCGACCGGCAACTTTGGCGATATCCTGGCCGGCTACTATGCCAAGCGCATGGGTCTGCCCGTCGCCAAGCTCATCGTCGCGAGCGACAAGAACAACGTGCTTGCCGACTTCCTGACCACCGGCGTCTACGACCGCAACCGTCCGTTCTTCACGACCATCTCGCCGTCGATGGACATCCTCATCAGCTCCAACCTGGAGCGCATGCTGTACTTCCTGTCCGACGGCGACTGCGAGCTCGTTGCCGGCCTTATGGAGCAGCTTGCCCAGACCGGCCGCTACGAGGTGCCCGCCGAGCTGCTGGCCAAGATTCAGGGCGTCTTTGGCTGCGGCTGGGCCAGCGAGAACGAGGTTCGCGCCGCCATCAAGAGCTGCTGGGATGCGAACGACTACGTGATCGACCCACACACCGCCTGCGGCTATCACGTCTTTGAGCAGGTCGCTTCCGCCGAGGGCGCCAAGGCCCGCGTGCTGCTTTCGACCGCCAGCCCCTACAAGTTCCCGCGCGCCTGCTGCGACGCCTTGGGCCTCGACGTTCCCGAGGACGATTTTGAGGCTATGCATGTGCTCGAGCATGCCACCAACACGGTCGCCCCGGCACAGCTCGCCGAGCTCGAGTCCAAGCCCGTCCGCTTCGAAGACGTCTGCGACGTCGATGAGATGGACAGTTACGTCGAGTCTGCAGCAAAACGAATGAGCACCAACTAAACCCCTTATTAAGCGCCGGCGAAAGCCGGCGCACCTTCTTTTATCAGATAACCCCCGGGATGATGACGAACGCGCACAGCGTGCCTGGCTGTTTAGTTCGTCGCGAGTTCCGCACGCAAAGGAAAGCACTTAATGTGCTTTCCGTCTTGCGCAGGACTGCCCGAGCAGCGAACTAAACAGCCAGGCACGCCAGGAGGACTCACATGATCAAGATCACCGTCCCAGCAACCAGCGCCAACTTGGGCATTGGCTACGACACCCTCGGCATGGCCGTCAGCCTCTACTCACACTTTACCTTCGAGCGCGCCGACAGGCTCACCATCATGGGCTGCCCCGAGGAGTTCCAAAACGAGAACAACCTGGTCTACGTGAGCTTTGTGGATGCGCTGGCCGCATGGGGCGAGCCGGCCTTCCCCGTCGCCATCGACATTCAGACTGACGTTCCCGTCGCTCGCGGCCTGGGTTCCAGCTCCACCTGCGTTGTCGCCGGCATTATGGCCGCCGCCGCGCTGACGGGCCACACCGTCGACCGCGCCGAGCTCGTCCGCATCGCCACCGAGGTCGAGGGCCATCCCGATAACGTCGCCCCCGCTATCCTGGGCGGCGCCGTCTGCTCCTTTACGCCGACCGACTCGCTGCCCCAGTGCCTGCGCTACGAGGTGAGCGATCGCTTGCGTTTTATTACCGTGATTCCGCCCTACGAGGTGCATACGAGCGAGGCGCGCAAGGTCGTGCCGCAGGAGATTCCGCTCTCCACCGCCGTATGGCAAATGGGCCGCATCGCCGGCATGACGCGCGGCCTGGAGACCGGCGACCTTGACCTGATTGCCGCCGCCAATGACGACCGCATCCAGGAGCCCTATCGCCGCCGCCTCATCCCCGACTACAACGCCGTGCGCGACACCTGCCTTAACGGAGGCGCCAAGACCATTTGGATCAGTGGTTCGGGCTCAACTCTCATGGCTGTGACCGACGACACCATCGTGGCAAAGTTCCTGCAGGTCAAGCTGCGCGAGCAGTTCCCCAAATGCGACACGCACATTCTGACGTGCGACACCGAGGGCGCTCAAATCGAGTACCTGTAGACATCGCCGATCGGTCTGTCCGGGCCACCCAGGGGCATCCCCTTAAAAACGTCCTCGCACTTGAGGCCCGCTTATCCCGCTCCTTCGGAGCTGCGGATAAGCGGGCCTCGTGCTGCGGAATGCTTTTAAGGGGATGCCCTTGGGCGGCCCTACAACAACATTGCCGGCGATGTCTACAGGGACCCACGCTTTGAAAGGGCGCCGGGCTGATAGTTTGGCTTTTTATTGGTAGGGGCTCTTGCTAGGCTGGAGCACTTCCTAGAGGCGGGCATCGGCTGTGTGCTTGGTTTAGGCGGCGCTGGTTTCTTTGTATTCGAAGACTGGTTCTAGGAGGTCTTCGATGTTGCAGTGGAGGGCTTTTGCTATGGCTCTTACGCTTGTAACCGAAGCTTCATTGATGTTTCTCTGGCGCTGCTCGTACATTTGGATTGAGCGGAGTGACACACCCGATTCGTATGCCAGGTCCTGTTGGGTTTTCTTGAGCCTCTTTCTTGCTAACGCAAGTTTGGTTTGCCTGGACGCTTTTTTCGCCATATCGCAGACGAGGCGAGCCACGCGTTCCTCCGAGGCTTCGTGCCAGGGGTAGTACAGACTGCGTAGCACATCGAATGGAACGACATGCAGCAAATCTTCGAAAGACTCTCCTAGGCGCCACTGAAGGTATGCCAATATCCAGCCTGTCCAATATTCCGGTGTCTTTTCGAATCGGTAGGTTCGATTTGGCATCGGCCTTGATTGATAGCCGAACCTTTCGGCAATGAGCGCAAACAGCTCAACGCCCGATTTTCCCGACACTACCCATGCGTTGCCGCGTTCGAACTCGCGGGCTACGCCGCTCAGGCAAAAGAGTTCAGCAACTTCCGATCCTTCTGCCCCATAATCGTTAACGGCATAGTCAAAGCAGTCGCCGAGGTTGTTCATTGCATCCTCAAGGTAGTAGACGGGGTATGTCCTACTCGGCCCACGATCCGTTAACTCTTGGATCATTTAAATCAACCCTCCCTGCCATCAAATCCCTAATGTCGACACCATCAGAGTCAAATCCGTTTACCGTATCCAGGTACTTTCGTCGAGCGTTCTGTTCTCGCTCAAATCGTTTGGGATAAAACTCAGCTCCCGAGGCCTGCTTCCAATCGCGGAACTTAATCGCCGAGAACGCACGCTCACTCATGAGCGCATATTGAATGCCCAAATCCCCCAAAAACATAATGCGCTGCAATTGCCTGAGCGAGATCATGCCGTTGACAAACTGTCTTGCAAACGAGAAATAGGAATCGTCTGCACGATAGCCTCGAATAACGTCATAGGGAGAAATATCAATCAGGCAGTTATCCAGCAGATAACGAAGCCCCTCGCGTGCTACTGGCGTTGAAACATTGAACTCTCTGTTATTCGCCAGAATTGCAAGCCAGTTGAGAATCGAGAACTCACCTGATTCCAAATCCAAAATCGCAAGGCCATCTAAATCAAGCTCATATCGATTGGCAATGCCATCAGACTCGGTCCGGCATGCCCATTCCATTGCCATTTCCTCATGTGGCGTGCAATAAAACCCGCGCCCATAGTCATTGAATTGCCTGCATTTATCCAACGATGGATGCTCGACAACAACCTCCGACCCGTGCCAAAGCTCCATATCGACCTCCTAAAAAATATCACCCCAGTGATAGTTTACCAATAACTATCACTGGGGTGATATAGATGAGAGCTTTTGAGGGGTTGCAGCCCGATTAGAGGCAGGCCTCGGCGATGCGCTTTTTGAGTTCGTCGATGCCGGTGCCGGTCTGGGAGCTTGTAATGATTACGTTTTCGGCCGGGACGTTGAGCTGCTTCTTGATGGCCGCTGCCTGACGGGCCTGCTGGGTGCGGCTGAGCTTGTCGGCCTTGGTGAGGCAGACGATAAAGTTGAACTCGTTGCCCTGTAGGTAGTCAATCATGTCGTGGTCGAGCTTGCTGGGGTCGTGACGAATGTCCACTAGCGAGACGACCAAGTTAAAGCTGCGCTCGGAGTCGAAGAAGTCGCCGATGAGCTCGGCCCAACGGTCGCGCTCGGCCTTGGAGCGACGGGCGAAACCGTAACCCGGCAGGTCCACGAAATGCACGTCGTCGGCCTCAAAGAAGTTGATGTTGCTCGTCTTGCCCGGCGTGCTGGAAACCTTGACCAGGTTCTTGCGGCCAAAGAGCTTGTTCATAATCGACGACTTGCCCACGTTGGAGCGGCCGACAAAGCTCACCTCGGGGCAGGTGGACTCGGGAATCTGCGAAACCTTGCCGTAGCTGGCGACGAACTTGGCAAGCTGGTAGTTAATGGAATCGGCCATGGACACTCCTTGGTCGTAGGTTTTTACAAATAGACGCGCAATTGCGCAGCGGCAATGCGGCGGACGATATCGAGCGTGATGTCACTTGCGACACGTGCGTACTCGAACAGGTCGAACTCGCGCTCGCAAATTGCATCGTACGCCTCGTCACAATTATCGCTGATAGCGCGCAACACCAGGCAATCGACACCATTTTTGGTTGCGACATGGGCAATTGCCGCGCCCTCCATGCCGACGCAATCGGCATGCGTCGCCTCGATAGCGTCATTGCGCATGGCGGCGCCCGTCACAAAGCGGTTACCCGTGGCAATCGTGCCGACCAGGAACTGCTTGGTGCCCTCGTTCGAAGCGACTGCATTTTTCGAAGCGTCAACAAACCCACGCTCAGCAAGCACGTCGGCGGCAATATCGACCAGCGCGGGCGTCGAGCCAAACTCCTCGAGCCCCGGTGCGGACTCGGCGATAAGCGCGGTATCGGTATCCAGATAGCGTAGGCGTTTGCCAATGACCACGTCGTCGATATGGAGCTTGGAGTTCAAACCGCCCGCAATGCCCGAAAACACAACAGCCTGCGGAGCATACTTGCTAATGAGGTGCTGTGTTGCAGCGGCGGCGTTCACCGTGCCCATGCCCGCCGTTGTGGCGACAACTGTCAGGCCGTCGAGCCCACCGCTCACAACGGTCAAGCCTGCCTCCCGTGCCTCGCAAACGTCGCTCAGCTCTTCCTTAATCTGCATGATCTCTTTTTCGAGCGCACCGATAATCGCGATGGTAGCCATACCATTCCCCAAACCTATACGAAATTCTCAACCAAGGTATGGTACCAGCATTTTGTTTGACCTCGCCAAACGAACACGCTAAGCCAGTGCAGATCGCGTATCAAACAGAGCCTTTGCAATCGCAGCCGTAACCTCGCTCGAACGGTCACTCCATGGCATCGATGTCATGACGCTCATGACATAGGTACGGCCATCGATGTCGATGAGGCCTGCATCGCATGTCGAATAGTAACCATCCTCGCTAATCCAGCCTGCCTTGTTGCGCACCAAAACCTGCTCGTCCGCAATGCCGTCGCGCACTCATTTAAGTCTGTCCCCAATGAGTGCCTTTGGGGAGCGAAAATGGCTCGCTAGCCGATGGCGTTTTTGAGTTCGGCGCGGCGCTTTTTCATGCCCGTCATGACGGCGTTGCGCAGCTCGGGCATGCGCGCGGTATCCATCTGCGGCACGCCCTCGAGCTTATAGGGAATGCCCAGTTGCTCGTACTTGACGACACCCATGGTGTGATACGGCAGCATTTCCAGGCCCACCACGTTGTGCCATGGAGCGATGAGGCGACCGAGCTTCTCGCACTCCTCCACCGTGTCGGTAATGCCCGGCACCACCACGTGACGGATAACGACCTTGATCTTGCGACGTGCAAGCTCATCGCCAAACGCCAGGATGCGTGCGGGATCACAACCGGTCAGCTTTTTATGCTCAACCGGATCGGCATGCTTGATGTCGAGCAGCACCATATCGGTCTCGTTGAGAACAGCATCGAACTTCTCGGGGTGGTTGGGGTCAAACGCATATCCGCAGCTGTCAAGGCAGGTATGCACGCGACCATCGGGGTTGTTGTGCATTGCACGGAACAGGTCGGCCAAAAACTCAGGCTGTAGGAGCGGCTCGCCGCCCGAAACCGTAATTCCACCGCTGCGATAGAACTCATGGTTGCTCTGGAACTCGTCCATCAGGTGCTCGACGGTCACCATCGTGCCACCGTTGACCGACCAGGTATCGGGATTGTGACAATACGCGCAGCGCATGGGGCAACCTTGGACAAATACCACAAAGCGAATGCCGGGACCATCGACCGTTCCCATCGTCTCGATCGAATGCACGCGACCCAGGGCAAACGCAGAGTCCTCGGGATGAGCGTCCACACCCTCAAGCGTCATTTCTGCCATTCGCGCTACCTTGCCTCTCCTTGGATGCAACCAATTAAAATGCCAGAGCCATTCTAGCCCATACGCATGATGGTGAAATGGTTTAGCGGTCAATTGGGTTGTTCTATTTGACCCCACACAAGAGCAGCGGAAGGGTTATCGCAACCCGCCTGCCGCCGTGTCAATAGAAATCGATAGACGCCAGGCCTTTACGCCTTAAGCGTGAGCACTGCGCCGAAAGCAGTCGGGCCGCAGTGGCTCGAGATGACGCCGCCGACCTGAGTCCAGGTAACGTCCTTAAAGCCAAGATCGCGTGCATAGACTTCCATGTCGTCGCGCAGCTCCTCGGAAAGACCCACCGAATATGCCAAGCCAATGTGCGAGTAGTCGATCTCGCCCTTGGCAACCATGTGGTCAATAAAGGCGCGGGCGCATTTGAGCATAGAGCCGCGGAACTTCTTGGTCGCCACGAACTTGCCGCCCGTCACCTCAATGCAGGGCTTAATCTTGAGCAGGTGGGCGCCAAGGAACGCCACGTTGGACAGACGACCGCCCGCCTTAAGGAAGGCAAAGTCCGTAGGAACAAAGCCCAGCAGCACGCGGTCCATCACCGAATTGGTAAAGGCGAAAATCTCGTCGACGGTGGCATCCGGATGGGCTTCGATATACTTGGCGGTCTCAACGGCGACAAGCGACTGGCCCACCGACACAAAGCGCGTATCCATGGAGAAGACGTAATCGCGGCCCTTTGCCGCAATCTTCGACGACTGATGCGAGCAGGTCGTAACCTCGGAATACGCAAGATGCAAAATGGTCGCATCGGGCCGCTCGGCGTGGATGCGGTCGTACACATGCGCAAAATCCGCCGGCGAGCAACCGCTGGTCTTGGGCATCACACCAAACTCGTTGCAGCGCGAGTAAATCTCAAGCGGGTCGATCGATCCGTCTTCGACGGTCTCGTCACCAATCGTGACATGCATGGGCACGCGCACGATGCCATAGCGCTCGCAGAGCTCCGGCGTCACATCCGAACCAGACTCAACCACGATTACGTACTTGCCCATTATCATCACAACCCATCTCGACGTTGGCTTTTGAATATGTGACGCACGTCCGCCGTCCTGCTGCAGAACGGCCTCCAAGCGCCAAAGAGACGCCGCCCCTTGCACACAACAAAGGACAGCGTCTCCCTGGAAAACTCCGTGCTTATCTGAGATTCTACACGGTTTATTAAGGAGTGTTACTTATTCCGCAAACGGTAGCTATACGCGATAAACGGTAGCAAGCAAGAATCCAGAACGCTCAACCCATTAGGAGAGTTCCGCCTAAAGGGTAACTACACAGGACCCCGCCGGGGCTGTTTGGGCTACCTCCCAAAATATTCCGCAGGACGCAAGAAGCCCTCGCCGCACGAAGTGCGCAGCGAGGGCTTCTTGCATGTCCGAGGACGTTTTGGGAGGTAGCCCAAACAGCCCCGGCGATCCTGCGGGAGTTAAACCCCTTTAGAACTTGTCGTGGAAGGTACGCGAAATGACCTCGTCCTGCTGCTCCTTGGTGAGCGTGTGGAAGTTCACGGCATAGCCGGAAACGCGGATGGTCAGCTGCGGGTACTTCTCGGGGTGAGCCTGAGCGTCGAGCAGCGTCTCACGGTTGAAGACGTTGATGTTCAGGTGGTGGCCACCCTTCTCGGCGTAAGCGTCGAGCATGTGGACCAGGTTATCGGCCTGAGTCTCGGAAACTTCAGAAACCTTCATAATGTGTCTCCTTCGATCGATAGGCGCCGGCCGAAACCGGCGCGCTAATCAGTAATCGTTATTGTTAGTATAGCACTAACAATAGTTACTCGCCCAGCTGATCAAGGTCGATATCGCCAAAGAACACCTGGTCCTCCTTGCCGAGCGCACTCGGGATGATGGAGAAGGTGTTGGAGATGCCGTCCTGAGCATCGCGGAACGGGAGCTTGGAAACCGAAGACAGCGAAGCGATGGCGCCGTGGCTATCGCGCTTGTGCATGGGGTTAGCACCCGGGGCGAACGGCTGGCCAGCCTTGCGGCCGTCAGGCGTGGAGCCGGTCTTCTTACCGTACACGACGTTGGAGGTAATGGTCAGAACCGAGGTCGTGGGCACGGAGTTGCGGTAGGTGTCGTTCATGCGGATGTACTCCATGAACTGGTGCACAACGTCGTGAGCGATCTGGTCGACGCGGTCGTCGTCGTTACCGTACTTGGGGAACTCGCCCTCGGTCTCGAAGTCGACGATGATGCCGTTCTCGTCACGGACGGGGTGGACCTTGGCGTACTTGATGGCGGACAGGGAGTCAGCCACGACGGAAAGACCAGCGATGCCCGTAGCGAACCAGCGGTGCACGTGCTTGTCGTGCAGAGCCATCTGGATGCGCTCGTAGCAATACTTGTCGTGCATGTAGTGAATGATGTTCAGCGAGTTGACGTACACGCCAGCGAGCCACTTCATCATGTCGTTGTACTTGGCAACGACGTCGTCGTAATCGAGCGTATCGCCCTCGACGGCGCGATACTTGGGGCCGACCTGCTTCTTGGAGACCTCGTCAACACCGCCGTTGAGTGCATACAGCAGGCACTTGGCCAGGTTGGCACGGGCGCCGAAGAACTGCATTTCCTTGCCAATGCGCATGGAGGACACGCAGCAGGCGATGCCGTAGTCGTCGCCGTGGTAAACGCGCATGAGGTCGTCGTTCTCGTACTGGATCGAGGAGCTGGCGACAGAAGTCTTGGCGCAGAACTTCTTGAAGTTCTCGGGCAGACGGGTCGACCACAGAACGGTCATGTTGGGCTCGGGGCTGGTGCCCATGTTCTCGAGCGTGTGCAGGTAGCGGTAGCTCATCTTGGTAACGAGCGTACGGCCGTCAACACCCATGCCGCCGATGGACTCGGTGACCCACTGCGGATCGCCGGTGAACAGAGCCTGGTACTCGGGGGTACGGGCAAACTTGACCATGCGGAGCTTCATGATGAAGTGATCCACGAACTCCTGGATCTGCTCCTCGGTGAAGGTACCGTTGGCAAGGTCGCGCTCAGCGTAGATGTCGATGAACGTGGAGGTACGGCCGATGGACATAGCGGCGCCGTTCTGCTCCTTAACGGCAGCGAGGTAGGCGAAGTACATCCACTGGATGGCCTCCTGCGTGTTGGTAGCAGGGTTGGAAATATCGAAACCATAGGTCTCGGCCATCATCTTGAGCTCGCCGAGGGCGCGGATCTGCTCCTGCAGCTCCTCGCGATCGCGGATGTTGTCGGCGGTCATGACCGTCGGGGTGGAAGCCTTCTGGGCCTCCTTGTCCTTGATCAGGTAGTCGACGCCGTACAGGGCGACACGACGGTAGTCGCCGATGATGCGGCCGCGGCCATAGCCATCGGGCAGACCGGTGATGATGTGGGCCGAGCGGCAAGCACGCATCTCGGGGGTGTAGACATCGAAGACGCCGGCGTTGTGGGTCTTGCGCTCGAAGGTGTAGCGCTCGACAACGTTCTCGTCGACCTTATAGCCGTGCTGGCTGGCAGCCTGGCAAGCGATGCGGATACCGCCGTTGACGTGCAGAGCGCGCTTGAGCGGCTTGTCGGTCTGGAGGCCGACGATGGTCTCCTTCTCGCGGTGGGCGTTATCGATGTAGCCAGCGGGGTGGCTCACGATGCCCGTGACAGTCTTGGTGTCCATATCGAGGACGCCGCCCTGCTCACGCTCCTTGAGCAGCAGGTCGAGAACTTCGCCCCACAGCTCCTTGGTACGCTCGGTCGGACCGGCGAGGAACGACTCGTCGCCCTCGTAGGGGGTGTAGTTCTTCTGGATGAAGTCTCGGACGTCAACCTCTCCCGTCCAGATGCCTTCCTTGAAGCCTTCCCATGCCTCCTGCATTGTGTAACCACGCTCCTAGTTACGTGTAATGCGGCGCTCTCTCACACCGCTGCTTATTGAATTCTTGAATGTTAGACCTGCATGACCGGCTTCATTCGCTTTCCGCCGCACATTAGCACAGGGAAAAACGTTTATTCACCTTGGTCTTGCAACCCTAAACCCAAGATTTCACCCGTTAGTGAAGGATAACATAGCCAACCCCTTCATCAGGGCTGTTATATGTTCCTTTTTTTGTGTCATTAGAGCGTTTTCAACAAATCCGCAGGAAACGCGCCCGCCATCAGCTACCGTTCACCGAATTATTTGATATTTCCCCTTGCCTTTATACGTCCTTCACTCTAGCTGTTATGCCAGCTTTAGCAGGGTAAAGTGCCTCTGAGTAGGCTTTAGGACATGTCTAACGATCTGCCCCCAACTTTGCTGGTACCGACGGTGTACGGAGAGTTTTCTAGGCATGTCCCAAAATCTACCGCATAAGGTGTGCATACAGGGGTATCATCTTTCACCGAAAATAGTTTCTAGTGTTAGGGGTTTTCGGTGGAAGATACCGATTTCCATGAGCTTGGGCGTCAGCTTTTAACTGAGTTTGGCAGCATGCATCAGCGCATTTCGCGCTTTGCGGACAAAGCTCTCGGCGGCGAGATGGCCGTCATGCGCGCTCTCATGCTCGCCGGCGGTTCGCTCACGCCGAGCGAACTCGCCGATCGCGCCTGGGTCTCGAGTGCCCGCATCGCCAATATCTTACGCACTCTCGAAGCCAAGGGCTGGGTCGAGCGCGAGCACTCAAAGACCGACCGTCGTCGTGTACACGTCACGATGACCGATAAGGGATTCCAGAATCTCGAAATCAAACGTCGGGAATTCGAGGAGCGCACCGCGGCCTTCCTCGAGCAGCTCGGCGAAACAGATACCCAAGAGATGGTGCGCCTTCTAAGGCGTTTCAACGAAATTATCGACCGCAATCAAGAAAGGAGAGATGCCGAGTGAGGATTCTCAAGCTCTTTAAAAAGCATGTCCTGGCACTGTTCACAGCTATCGTACTTATCGTAATCAGCTGCAACGCCGATTTGGCACTGCCTACCTACATGAGCGACATCGTCGACGTGGGCGTACAGCAAGGCGGCATCGCCTCGCCCGTGCCCGACACCATTCGTGCCGAATCACTCGATGACCTTGAGCTCTTTATGAGCACCAAGGACGCCAAAGCTGTGGAGGCCGTGTTTAGCAAGGCTGACAAAAACGGCATTCGAACGTACAAGGGCACCGAGGAAGAGCGTGCCGATGGCGGCAAGATTGCCGACATTATGAGCCTGCCCGAGACCGTCGTCCTTTCTCTCAACCAGGGCATCGACGCCAGCTCCATGGGCGACATGACCGGCGCATCCACCGAGGCAAGCAATGGCGGCGGCGCCCAGGCCATGCCCACCCCCGAGCAGATGGCGACAATGACGCCCGAGCAGCTCGCCGAGATGCAGCAGAAGGCCACAGCGGCGCAAAACATGCAAAAACAGATTGATGCCGACGGCGGCAAGATCACCATGAAGAGTCTGCGTCTGGGCATCGAGGGCGGTCTGGTAGACCAAAGCAAGCTCGTCGAGGGCGCCAACCAAATGGCGGATAAAATGGGCTCCATGTCGGGCTCCATCGTCACTCAGCGCGCCGTGAGCTATGTGCAGGACGAGTACAAGGCGCAGGGTATCGACCCCGCCGACGTGCAGAACGCCTACCTGGGCCGCATGGCGACCACGATGTTTGGCCTGTGCCTCGTGTCGCTCGTCGCCACCATCCTGACCGGTGCCGTGGCCTCGCGCACCGCCTGTTCCATCGCCCGCGACCTGCGCCGCGAGACCTTCAACAAGGTTATGCACTTCTCGCCGGCCGAGGTGGGCAAGTTTAGCCAGGCCTCGCTCATCACCCGCTGCACCAACGACATTCAGCAGATCCAGATGGCCGCAACCCTGTTCATCCGCATGTGCCTCATGGCCCCCGTCATGGGCATCGTCGCCGTCATGCGCGTCCTGGCCAACCACACCGGCCTGGAGTGGACCATCGCCGTGGCCATCATCGCGGTCTCGGCCGTCGTCGGCGTGCTTATGGGCCTCACCATGCCCAAGTTCAAAAAGATGCAGAGCTTTGTGGACCGTGTGAACCTTACCGCCCGCGAGCTGCTCGACGGTCTTATGCCCATCCGCTCGTTCAACCGCGAGGAGCATGAGCTCGAGCGTTTTGACAAGGCATCACTCGACCTGATGACCACGCAGCTCTACACCAACCGAGCCATGAGCTTTATGATGCCGCTCATGATGCTGGTCATGAACTGCATCACCGTGCTTATCGTCTGGTTTGGTGCGCAGGGCGTGTCCGACGGTGTGATGCAGGTCGGCAACATGATGGCGTTTATCTCCTACACCATGCAGATCGTCATGGCGTTTATGATCCTCACCATGGTGTCGGTCATCCTACCCCGTGCCGAGGTCGCAGCCGAGCGCGTGGAAGAGGTCATCACTTGCCCCACGAGCATCAACGACCCCGTCTCGCCTAAACTGCCCGCGGCCAGCGCTCCGCGCGGTGAGCTCACCTTCCGCGACGTGAGCTTCCAGTATCCCGATGCCCGCGCCGATGTCATCAGCGGCGTGAACTTCACCACGCATGCCGGTCAGATGCTCGGCATCATTGGCTCCACAGGCTCGGGCAAGTCCACGCTTGTGCAGCTCATCCCGCGCCTGTACGACGTCACCGGCGGCAGCATTTCGCTCGACGGCGTCGATGTGCGCGATATGACCCTTTCCGAGCTACGCCGCCGCATTGGCTATATCCCGCAGCAGGGACGCCTGTTCTCGGGCACCGTCGAGAGCAACCTTAAGTTTGCCGGCGACATGGTGAGCGATGACGACATGCGCCAGGCGGCACACATCGCCCAGGCCGAGGACTTTATCGCCGAGCGCGAGGGCGGCTACGACTCCCCCATCAGCCAGGGCGGCTCCAATGTCTCGGGCGGTCAGCGCCAGCGTCTGGCCATCGCACGCGCGTTGGCAAAAAAGCCCGAGGTCGTGGTGTTCGACGATTCGTTTAGCGCCCTCGACTACAAGACCGACGCGCGCCTGCGCGAGGAGCTGGCCAAAAACGTTACCGACGCCGCACTCGTGGTCGTGGCCCAGCGCATCGCGACCATCATGCACGCCGACCAGATCATCGTGCTCGACGACGGCCACGTAGTGGGCACCGGCACGCACGAGGAGCTGCTGCGCAGCTGCCCGGCGTACCTGGAGATTGCACAGTCGCAGCTTTCCGCCGAGGAGCTGGAGCTTACCCAAGAAGAAATTGCAGCCGTCATGGAAGGAGGCGAGCGCTAATGGCAGACGAAACCAAGACTCAGATTCCCAAGCCCACCCGTCAGCGTGGCCCCATGGGCCGCATGGGCAGCATGCGTCGCGGCGAAAAGGCCAAGGACTTTAAGGGCACCATGAGGCAGCTGCTCGGCTATATCGGCCAGCACAAGATTGCCGTGTTTGCCGCCGTCGCCTTTGCCGTGTGCTCGGTCATCTTTAACATTGTGGGGCCCAAGGTGCTCGGCCAGGTCACCACCAAACTGTTCGAGGGCCTGGTTGCCAAGGTCAACGGCACCGGCGATGTTGACTTTGATTGGATCGCCAAGACGCTCGGCTTTTTGCTCTGCCTGTATCTGGCAAGCTCTGTTTGCAGCCTCATCCAGGGTTGGCTCATGACCGGCGTCACACAAAAGATTTGCTACCGCATGCGCAAGGAGATTGCCGCCAAGATTGCCGTCGTGCCGATGAGCTACTTCAACGGCCACAGCAAGGGCGACGTGCTCAGCCGCATCACCAACGACGTCGATACGCTGGGTCAGTCGCTCAACCAGAGCGTGACGCAGCTTATCACGTCGGTGACGCAGATTGTCGGCGTGCTCGTCATGATGCTATCGATCAGCCTGCCGCTCACCGGCGTCACCGTGCTCACGCTGCCGGCAGCCGCGATTATCCTAACCGTAATGATTCACTTCTCGCAGCCGTACTTCCGCGAGCAACAGCAAGTCCTGGGCACCGTCAACGGCATTATCGAGGAGGACTTTGCCGGTCAGAATGTCATTCAGGTGTTCGACCGCGCCGAGGCCTCGATCGAGGAGTTCGACCGTCAAAACGACCGCCTCTTTATTAGCGGCTGGCGCTCGCAGTTCCTGTCGGGCCTGATGATGCCGCTCATGAGCCTGGTGGGCAACATGGGCTACGTGGGCGTCGTCGTGGTGGGCGCGCAGCTCGCGCTGACCGGCAATGCCACGCCCGGCGACATCCAGAGCTTTATCCAGTACGTTCGCAACTTTACGCAACCCGTGCAGCAGCTGGGCAACGTGAGCAACACGATGCAGTCGATGGCCGCCGCAACCGAACGCGTCTTTGAGTTCCTCGCCGCGCCCGAGGAGGAGCAGAAGGCCGACGCCCAGATTCCCGAGAAGCGCCCCGGCCACGTTGAGTTCGACCACGTCAAGTTTGGCTACACGCCCGACAAGACCATCATCCACGACTTTAGCTGCGAGGCGCAGCCCGGTCAGACCATCGCCATCGTCGGCCCCACCGGCGCTGGCAAGACCACGCTCATTAAGCTGCTGCAGCGCTTCTACGACGTGGACGGCGGCTCGCTGCGTGTCGAGGGCGTCGACGTGCGCGACTGGGATCGCGCGGCGCTGCGCGGCGAGTTTGCCATGGTGCTGCAGGATACCTGGCTGTTTAACGGCACCATCCGCGAGAACATCCGCTACGGACGTCCCGATGCGACTGACGCCGAGGTCGAGGCCGCTGCACGCGCCGCACGCTGCGACCACTTTATCCATACGCTCGCCGGCGGCTACGACTTTATGATCAATGAGGAGGGCACCAACCTCTCACAGGGCCAGCGCCAACTCGTGACCATCGCCCGCGCCATTTTGGCCGACCGTCCGGCGCTGATTTTGGACGAGGCGACTTCCAACGTCGATACCCGTACCGAGGAGCTTATTCAGCGCGCCATGGATGCGCTGATGCAGGGCCGCACGAGCTTTGTCATCGCGCATCGCCTGTCCACGATCCGCAACGCCGACGTGATCTTGGTGATTCGCGACGGCGACATCGTCGAGAAGGGCACGCACGACGAGCTGCTCGCCCAAGGCGGCTTCTACGCCGACCTGTACAATTCGCAGTTCGACGAAGCGGCGTAACAACCGGCGGCAAACAACCGCAATACCCAAAGAATGGGGGCGCAGGACAACCAGCGCCCCCATTTTTCGTTCTGCGGCCCTTGGACCGCATCCCCTGGAGCCGAATTGACGGTCCTTTCCAGCCCCTGTGGGCAAAAAATGGCAAATATGAGTACTGTTACCTTTTTAGTAACAGCCAAAACAGCCCCATATGCTGCCCGCACGGCTTGCAAGCGCCCCTAAATTACTCAAATAGTTCTATAGCGGGCTTATATGTGTTAAGGTTAATGAACATATTTTCTGTTATGTCTATTATCTTATGCCGGCAATATGACACTACGATAGCAACAGTACTCATATTTGCCATTTTTTGTCCACAGGGCCTGGAAAAGGCCAACAGGGTAGTCATTGGGGACGTTCTTAAACGACCAGTCAAACAAGAACGTCCCCAACGACTACTTAAAAACGGGAGATTATCCACTCTCATTCTGCGAGCACTCATTTAAGTCTGTCCCCAATGAGTGCCCGGCAGCAACGGGACCGCCGATGTCTTGGCAGAGTCAGCGAAAACCCGCGTAACTAAACCCGCTCCGCGATCTCGTGAATGAGATAGTCGGTCTTTTCCCAGCCCAGGCACGGATCGGTGATCGACTTGCCAAAGACACCGCCGTCGACCGGCTGGTTGCCGTCCTCAAGGTAGGACTCGATCATAAAGCCCTTGACCAGCCTTGAAATGGCTTCGTTGCGGCGGCAGCTGTCGAGCACCTCCTTGCAAATGCGATACTGCTCCAGCGGACGCTTGCCCGAGTTGTCGTGGTTGCAGTCGATGACCGCTGCCGGATTGGCATAGCCGGCGTGCTCGGTATAGCGCTCGGCCAGGCGCTCGAGGTGCTCGTAGTGGTAGTTGGGGTAGGTGCGCCCATCGAGACCGATGTAGCCACGCATAACGGCGTGCGCGAGCGGATTGCCGTCGCACTCGACCTCCCAGTTGCGGAAGATGAAACTCTGATGCGCCTGAGCGGCGTAGATGGAGTTGAGCATGACGGTGGTGGAGCCGGCAGTGGGGTTCTTCATGCCCACCGGCACCGAAATGCCGCTCGACACCAGACGGTGCTCCTGGTTCTCGACCGAGCGCGCGCCCACAGCGACGTAGCTCAGCAGATCGACAAGGTACTGATAGTTAGAGGGGTAGAGCATCTCGTCGGCGGTAAAGAAGCCGGTCTCCTCGATGACGCGCAGGTGCATGTGGCGAATGGCCTTGACGCCCTCGAGCAGGTCATCGGGCGCCTCGGGGTCGGGATTGTGCAGTAGACCCTTGTAGCCGGTACCCTTGGTGCGCGGCTTGTTGGTGTAGACACGCGGGATGATGATGAGCTTGTCCTTGACCTCCTCGGCGGTTTTGGCCAGGCGGTTCATGTACTCGAGGACCGAATCCTCCCGATCGGCAGAGCATGGGCCGATGATGAGCACCTTGCGCGCGTCCTCGCCGGTAAAGACCTTGGCGACCTCGGCGTCGAATGCCTGCTTCTTAGCGGTAAGCTCGGCGGAAAGCGGCATTTCCTCGCGGATCTCCATGGGGATCGGCAGCCTGCGTTTGAAATCCATGGCCATAGGGGCCTCCTCAATCTATAGAGAGAGCAAAAAGCGTATTGTCGAGTGCTCGGCATTATCCGCTGTCGCACGCTAAAGTGCAAGCACAGCCTACTAAAAAGGGAATGAATCGACACAAGGGCCCGCTCACCACGAGAGTGGATAATCTCCCGTTTTTGGCCCATGTTCGCGCTCAAAGTGGGAGATTATCCACTCTCGTCGGGCAAGCGTCCGAAAATCCTCACTCGTGACCCCTTTTCCTCCGTCCCCGAGGGATCGGGGCTCGCCTGCCGAATGATTGATGCGGCCGCCCTGCGTCCATGTCACACTCAGAGGTGGCCTGACCCAACTTGGAAGGAGCCTTCATGAGCCTTGACAACGTAACCCTGCGTGCCGCCACGCTCGACGACCTGACCGGCATCGCCGCCATCTACAACCAGCTGTGGTGCAACACGCTGCGCAACCGCGGCGACGTCGAAGCTGCCGATTTCTGCGCGCGCTTCAACATTGCCATGCAGCTGCAGCGCTCCCCCATCGCGCTCGTCGCCGAAGCAGAGGGCCGCATTATCGCCGCCTGCTGCATCGGTATCTTCGAGGACGGCAAGCCGCGTACCAACCCCACGTGGGTACCCTGCTACGACGAGATGTTCGCCCAGGCAACCGAGATGGCAAAGACCGCCGATGCCAAACTCGAGGGCTCGCTCTTTGGCGACAGTCGCGAAAAGGCCACGGCCGATCGCTTTGCCGCCACGGGCAACGAGTATGCCCAGGGCCAGCTCAACCTGATCATCATTGTGCCCGAGTGGCAGGGCAAGGGACTCGGCCGCGAGCTCATCGACCTTGCGCGCGCCGAACTCGCCAAAGCCGGGTGCACCAAGTTCTTCCTGATGAGCGACTGCAACTCTGACTGGCAGTTCTACGAGCACCTCAACATGAAACGCATCCTGGAGGATCACAGTCAAGACACCGGCGACGGTTTTATCGTCTACATGTACGGAGGCGACACGCAGGGCTAACCCGCTAAGCAAGTACCAAAACCACCACAAAAGGCGCCCATCCCCCTTGTGGTGACAGGTTTTATCTGGGCGAACGTTAAGACCACCGCGGGGGAGCTGCTTTCCCTCGCAGCGGTTTACTAACCGTGAAAACCAAGTGAGTAGGCTTTTGGCGGGATCCCGAGCACACCCCAAAACGCCGCAGCTCTGGCCTGCGGTTTTATCGAGCGTTTGTCGCGATGTGCTCGGCAGATCCCAAAAAGTCTACTCACTTGCATCCGAGACGCACCAGGCAGGCAAAAAACCGCCGCGAAAGGGGCCCGTCCCCCTTCGCGGCGGCTGTTCATCGCGGTTTTGCGACGGTTTTGCGGTGGTTTTGCCCGCCTGCTACTCGTTGTAGCGAGTGGCGATGGCAACTCGCACCATGCCGGCGCTCATGAGGTACGTTGCCATAGGCTGTAGTAGCGCATGTCATAATCCTACAGCAGCATTCGCCATAATCTGACAGTAGAGTTTTCCACAATCTATAAGTAGCCCAGGTCGGGACCCTATTTAACAAACCAAATTCTCGCCCAACGCCATTTCCTCTCCTGGTGACCGGTTCATTTTGGCGGGTTTCATCTGGACAAACGCCAAAACCACCACAAAGGTGCCTGTCCCCTTTGTGGTGGTTTGAAGCTCTCCTGGGCGGGATGCTAGACTTGCGGCATATACATTCGCGCCAAAGCACGGGTCGCATACAGGAAAGGGGATGCCATGGCGCCTATCGCACCGCTCAAAATACTCGTTGCCCCTGCCGCCAAGGCCATCGTCCACCTGTGCGACTCACTTACCTACAATGACGTCCCCTGTGTCGTCGAAGAGCGTTCGGACAGCTGCCCCTATCTGGGCCACGTCCCCTTCTTTGCGCCTAAGCTCGTTTCCGATCCCGAGCACCGCGAACAGTAATCCAAGATGCACCAAGCGCTGCGCAACTCGCGGCGCTTACTGTTTTGGTGCAAAGTAACCTGACCCCCGTGCACCAACGCCGGGATTGTCGACGCTTCGGCCGCGGCGCGATATGAGGCGCGAAACCTCGCCCAATAACAGGCCAATCACTACGCCCGCGAGAATCGGCAACTTTGCCATCTCGGCAGGTGAGCTGTTGAGCGGCACAATCGTAGCAACAATCGAAAGCACGAGCTCCACCACGGGAATCGCAAGCGCCACCGCGAGCACCTTGCCCTCGAAAGGCGCACGGAACACACGCGAGCGATTATCGTGCTTGCGCAGACGCCAAAACGCTGGGAACATGGGGATATAGCTCATGAGCAGAAAGACGACGTTCATCGAGAAGAAGACCCAAAAGACGTCGGAACCCTCACCCAGCGGAATCTGGAGCAGCAGCACCAGGCTGGCAAAACAGCCGTTAATGAGCGCCGAGCCGTTGGGCATGCCGGTCTTTTTGGACACCAACGCAAAGGGACGCGGCATGTTGCCATGGCGCGCGGCATAGCTCGCTACGTTGTTGACGCCAAAGCTCCAGCAGATCATATTGGCGAACAACGTCACCAAAAAGGCCACGCCCACGACCATCGTCAGCGGGTGGGTGCGCCCCACCATAGCGGCGACTGCGTCCACAATGCCCGAATCGAGTGAAAGCTGCTCGGTGGGAACCGCGGCTCCGATGCCAATGCCACAGATGATGTAGATCGCCGCAATGGCCACGCCACCGGCAATAACCGCCTTGGGGATATCACGCGACGGGTTCTTCATCGTGCTGGCAAAGGTCGCGACCACTTCGAAGCCCATAAAGTTGAACAGGATAATCGATAGGTACGTCAACGAATTGGTGTCGCCCAGATCTGGAATGAAGGTCTTAAACGACATGTCGTTGGCAAAGCCGTTATTGCAGGCAAACCAAATGCCGACGATTCCCACCACAGCGGTAATGAGCACCTTGATGACGGCGCCGCCGTCCATGACCCAATCTGCCTCGGCCACCGGCTGCATTGCCATGACCGTGACGCCCCACACAAAGACAATCTCGATGGCGATTCGGATCCCGAGTGAAAACTCGATACCCCACACCGCATTAATGACACTGGGGAACATGCAGGCGATACTTGCCACCCACAGCGGAAAGTTAACCCAGTAGCACCAAGAGCAACGAGCGCCCCAACGGTCGCCCAGGCCCAAGCGAACCCAATCGTACAGGCCGCCCTCGGAATCAAACGCCGTACCCAGCTCGGCCACCACCAGACCATAGGGAAGCAAAAACGTAATGATAAGGAAAATCCACCAGAAGAACTGCACGTTGCCCATGGCAGATGCCGGAGCCGCCGCCTCGATGGTAAACACGACGCAGATAACCGAAAGGATGACCTCGATCAGGGAGAACTTTTTACCTGCCATGGCGCGCTCCCCCTACAGCAAAAAGGATGGCATCTGTACCGAAGGCGCAGCCCAAGGTAGGGTTGCAGGCCGCGTCACCGGTGCAGGTGCCATCCCAGAGAGAGGAGAGGATGCAGATGTTGGACCAACGCTCGCGGAACAGGCGCGTGTAGATGACGATACGCTGGTACATAGATACTCCGATCAAAACGGCCGCGTTCGCGACCGGAAACTTTCGGCAATTGAAGACGCATCTGGCCTGGGAAATTCAAGCGAACAATTGGCCTAACCCGCAAAAAATCCCAGGCCAGACGTGTACTCAATCAAAGAAAAAAGGCACTCCGATGTGGAGGCAACGGAGTGCCCAAAGAAAACCCAACCGATCAATCAGGTAGTCCCTGTTCGCTTGACCGGCTGGGTTTCTGAGGTGCGGCAGATTCCCGTGAAAGAGGAGCGCCGCGTACTTCGGTACGCAAGCGACGAATGAACGGGAAGGTGCCGTGCCTCGGGAAGACAGACAGTTACGCCGAGGGTTCCTGCTGCGTAATACAGTGGATATTTCCGCCACCGAAGACGACCTGCTCGGACTGAACGCCGACGCACTTGTAGACGCCCTCGCCCCAGACCTCGTCATAGATCTTCTGGAGCGTGTCAACGGCCAGCTGGTCGTTCTCGTCGCCGTACTGCGGGACGATAACGCCGTGGTTGGTGACCAAGTAGTTCATGTAGGAGGCGATCAGCGGCTCGTCGGGAACGCGCGGCTCGGCGTTCTCGTCGGCGTCGATGGTGTCGCAGGAAGCCTGGTCCATGAACAGCGGGTTCACGGGCATGCAGAGCTTGTAGACCTTCATCTTGCGGCCCTTGGCGTCAACGGCGTTGGAGAGGGTCTCGTAGGCAGCGTGGCACTGCTCGTAGAACGGATACTCGGGATCGTCGGTCCAGATGCAGGCCATGACGCCCGGGGCGATGAACGTGGCGACGTCATCGATGTGGCCGTTGGTCTCCTCGGGGTCGATGCCCTCCTTGACCCAGATGACCTTCTCGACACCCAGGTAATCCTTGAGGTGCTCGTCCATGTAGGCGCGAAGCTCCTCGCTCCAGGGCTCAAACTTCTTGTGGTACTTGGGCCAGATGGACTTGGGATCCTCTTCCTCCTCCAGAACCGCAGAGCAGGTGCGGCCCGGGGAAAGCAGGCACTGGTCGGTCACGACAAGGGTGCCCTCGCCGTCGACGGTGATGGAGCCGCCCTCGAGGATCATGTCGTCGGGACGATAGCGACGGCAGCCGGAGAGCTCGGCCATCTTAAGGGCGATCTGCTCGTCCTTGTCCCACGGGAAATAAAGGCCGTCGACGAGACCGCCGTAGGCGTTGAAGTGCCAGTGGTTGGCGCGCTTCTCGCCCTTGCCGTTGATAACGTAGGTGGCGGCGGTGTCGCGGAACCAGGCGTCGTCGGTGGTCATCTCGATGACGGTGACGTTCTCGTCGTTCTCGAAGACGGCCTTGCAGTTGGCATAGTCGACCTGGTTGGCGCACATATAGACCGGGGTGAACTCGGAGATGGCGCGGGCGATGGCGGCATACTGCTTCTGAGCAGGCTTGGCGCCGTGGGCCCAGGTGTCGGTGCGGTGGGGCCAGCCCATCCACACGCGATCCTGCGGGGCAAACTCAGCAGGCATAAAGAAGCCGTCGGCCTTGGGGGTGGACTCGGACTCGGTGATCGTACGCATAAGATTTCCTCCAAATCGAACAATCGTTTGCCGCGGGCGGGTTACCCGCAGCCTAAAACCAAGAGATGGTAGGCGCCCGTTCCCCGGCAAAGGTCGGGGCGCCCGGCGCCGGTTTTCACGGAGTCGCACCGGCAAGCGACGACGTAACCCGGTACGCGGAGACAGAACGCACGAAGGATACGGAAGAGAGATTGGGGTGGGCGGTGGTTACCGGAGCTATCGCTCACACCCACCCCGGGGAATGGTTAGCAGATGATGAGGGTTGGAGCCCCAGAACCGGGTGCTCTAGTTCTCCTCGGCCTCGGCGGCCTCCTCAGCGAGACGCTGAGCTGCCAGCTCGGGAGTGAGGCCCTTGTACTCGGTCTCGCGGCCCTTGGCGCTGACGACGCGGACAACCTCGCCGATGAGCAGAAGCACGATGAAGATAACGATCATCGGGAGCTTGTCGCCAATCTCGGCGGCGGAGAGCGGCACCAGCGTTGCAACGATGGCCAGGATCAGTTCGATGCAAGGGATGGCCAGCATGACCTTCATCATGGCGCCCTTAAACGGGAACGTGAAGATACGCTCGCGGTTGGGGTCGTTCTTGCGAAGGTTGAGGAACGCCGGGAACATCGGGATGTAGGTCAGCAGCAGGAAGACGACGGAGGTGCCGAAGAGCATCCAGAAGACACCGTTGGAGATGGCGTCGATGGGCACGAGCTGCAGGCACAGCACCAGGGAGGCAACGATGGCGTTGACCAGGTTGGCGCCGTTGGGCATGTCGTCATCCGAAATCATCGAGGCGAAGACCTTGGGCATGTTGCCGTGCTCGGCAGCGTAGCGAGCAACGGAGTTGACGCCGAAGGACCAAGCGGCCATGTTGGCGAACAGGGTGATCAGGAAGGCGATGCAGATGACCTTAAAGATCATGGAGTCGCCCACCATGGTCTGGACTGCGACAATCATGCCATAGTCGGGGTCGATGGAATCGGCCGGCACAGCAGCGCCGATGCCAAAGCCAGCGAACAGGTAGATCACGGCGATGGACAGGCCACCGACGATGATGGCCTTGGGGATATCGCGAGCGGGATCGGCCATGTCGTCGGTCATGGTGCAGATGACCTCGAAGCCCATGAAGTTAAAGATGATGATCGACAGGTAACCGAGAGCGTTGGTGTTGGTGAGCTCGGGCAGGAAGGTGGCAGCGGACATGTCGTTCGCAAAACCGTTCTCCATGGCATACCAAATGCCCAAAGCGCCAACGATAACGGCGACGGCGACCTTGATGATGGCGCCACCGTTAAGGACCCACTCGGAGTCGGCCGCCTTGGAGCGGCCCATGAGGTAGACGATCCACACAAAGGCAAGATCGATACCCATCTTGGCGATCAAGTTGAACTCGACGCCAAAGACCATGCCCAAAATGTCGGGGAACATGGTAGCCAGCGAGGCGATCCACAGCGGGTAGTTGACCCAGTAGTAATACGAGATGCGGGCGCCCCATTTGTCGCCCAGGCCATCGCGTACCCAGTCGTAAATGCCGCCCTCGCCGTCATAGGTAGTACCGAGCTCGGCGACAACCATGCCGTAGGGAAGCAGGAAGGTCAGGATCAGGAAGATCCACCAGAAGAACTGCTGGTTGCCAATGGCAGCAGCAGGAGCGGCGGCCTCGCAAACGAAGACGACGCAGATGATGGTCGAAATGACCGTCAAGAAGGAAAGCTTTTTCTTTCCGTCGCTCATGATGAGCTCCTTCGCTCAGTCTTGGACAGATCCGAGGCCCAAGGTACTAAGGCAATTGCTTGAGCCTCGGTGAGCGGGCGACAGGAGACGAGCATCCGCCGCCCGCAAACGTGCTTTTAGAAGCTTTGAGGCTTAGAGCTGCTCGAGAGCCTCGAGAGCGGCGTGGAGCTCAGCCTTGGCGGAGTACTCGACACCCTCGTCGTTGAGCGGGGTGCGCTTGCCCAGGGCGGCAAGGAGAGCACGGATGGAGTGCTTGCGGTTCTCGGCCTCGACCCAGCACAGGGAGCGCTCGGGATCGTCCATGACCTCGTCGACGACCTCCTCGTTGCGGGTGGCCGGCAGGCAGTGCATGAACTTGGAGTTGGGGCCGGCGAAGTTCATCATGTCCATGGTGACCTGATACTTGGGATAGAACACGTCCATGTAGTTCTCGCCCGAGACCTCCTCGTCGTACAGGCCATACCACACGTCGGTGTAGATGAAGTCGGCGCCCTTGATGCACTCGATGTCGTCGGAGATGACGACAGAGCCGCCGGAGACCTTGCAGTTCTCCTCGGCGATGGCCATCATCTGCTTGCCGAACTCGGCGCGCTCCTCGACGGTGCCAACGTGCAGACCGCCGTCGGGGATCTGGTGGCCCTTAGGTCCAAACTGGACGAACTTCATGCCGACCTTGGAGGCGATGAACATGAGGGAGACGCAGACCTGGGTGGCGTCGCCGATGAAGGCCAGGGTGCAGTCCTCGATATTCTTGCCCTCGGGGAGGTTCTCGAGCATGGTCATGAGGTCGCCCATCTCCTGCGTGGGGTGGTTGAACTCTGACATGCCGTTGATGACGGGCACAGCAGAGCCCTCGGCGAGGCCGACGACGTCCTTGTGACGGTCAACGCGAGCCATCATGATGTCGAGCAGCGAGCCCATAACGCGAGCGGTGTCGCCCAGGGACTCGTGACCGCCGAGCTGGATGGTGCCAGGGCCATAGAACTGAGCATGACCGCCGAGGTCGGTCATAGCGGTCTCGAAGGAAAGACGAGTGCGGGTGGAGACCTGCTGGAAGATCATGCCAAGGCTCTTGTTGCGGAGCAGGTGCGGATAATAACCGTCAACCTTGATGGCCTTCTTCATTGCCAGGCCAAGATCCTCGATAGCCAGGATCTGCTCTTTGGTGAAGTCGTTGGTGTCGATGAAATCCTTAGGCAGTGCCATGTCGATTTCCTTTCCGCCGGTCTTGCCGACTATTACTATGAGACGCTCGAACATCACGCCTCGTGTTGACAAGACCATCATTCACCCGTATGCAATTATTACCTAGTTTATTCGGGATTAAAGACCGTTCACGGAGTTACACCCCCTCTAAACCAATATAAACCCGCAGGTAGCCAGCTTGCAGGGGGTTTACCATCTAGAACCGCGAACGGTATACGGCTATGCTGTATCTCGGCGCCTAATCCGCAATGTAACGAAGGGTTGAGACGTCTATATCCCACAAGATATACAGGACTCGGCCATAGGTGAAATGAGATGGGACGGTGACAGATGAACACCCTGATGTTCTTCTATACCCTAGCGATTCTCCTGATTTGTATTGTGACGGCAGTGCTTTCGCTTGCCGCCTATGCCTCGTCTCGTCGACGCTTCTTTATCTATGGCAGCGGCGTTTTTATTTGCTATGCCATCGAGATGACCGAGATCTTCTTTTTTGAATACACGTTGCAAAACCAGAGTTTTCCAGCCAGCGACTATTACTCAATTACCATGCCTGTGTTGCGGACGCTTGTGGCAACCGCTTCACAAGCTTTTATTTGGCTCATCGCCATGGACTTGCTCGACAAGCATTCAAAAAAGCAGTTTGTTATTCCCGTCGCAACGTTCTTCCTGAGCGAGCTGCTGATCATTGTCGCTGTCCCCTACGGCCCCATGCACCAATGGCTCTACTACACGATACGTCAGGTATTCCTTGTATTTGTGGGGCTCTATATCTTTTGGACGGCGCATAAAAGCACGCAGGTCGAGCTTAAGGCGCGCGTCAACAATCAACGAAAGCACCTCATTATCGGCGCCATTCTGGTCGGGTGCATCGTTGCCGAGGATTTCTACAACATCCTTGTTGTTCCCATGAGCCTGGCACCCTCCTGGCTGCAGCTGTACCTATCCGAGCGCAACTTTAGCGAGAACATCTTTGCGTGCTACTTTGCGATTCTGCTGGTTATCTACGCCTATCACGTGCTTTCGATTCGCATGCAGGAGGCACCCGAGGAAAAGAACGTCAGCGATCTTGATCGACACATCGAAGAGCAGATGCCCTTCTATCGCAACGCCTACAAGCTCTCCAACCGCGAGACCGAAGTCATGCGCCTGGTTGTGCTGGGCAAATCGAACCAAGAGATCGCCGACGAGCTATTCCTTGCCGTGGGCACCGTCAAGACCCACATCCACAACATCCTGGTCAAAACCGAGCAGCAAAACCGCACGACACTCATCCTGCATTTTTGGAAGCGATAACCTACCAAATAGGGACAGGTTTATTTTGGCAGGTTTTATCTGGGCAAACGTCGGCCGCTGCGAGGGAGTTGCCGTCCCTCGCGGCGGTCTTCTAGCCTAAAAACCCAAGTGAGTAGACTTTTTGCAGGAAGCCGAGCACACCCCAAATCGCCACAGCGCTGACCTGCGGTTTTACCGAGCATTTGTCGCGATGTGCTCGGCAGATCCAAAAAAGTCTACTCACTTGCATCTGAGGCGTACCGGAAAGGCAAAAACCGCCGCGGAAGGGGGCCGACTCCCTCCGCGGCGGTTGTTTGCGTTGGTTTTGCGACGGTTTTGCCCGCTTGTTACTCGCTGTAGCGGGTGGCGATGGTAGCTTGTACCATGCCGGCGCTCATGAGGTACGTCACCAGGAAGTAGCCACCATAGGCCGCAAGGAAAATCGCGCAGGTGAGGCCCACGGTGCCGGCGATGCTCATATCGCCGTATACGCTCACCAGCTCGATGATCACCTTAAGTGCCACAAAGGAGTGCGCCAGGCCCACTGCCAGCGGGAACAGGAAGAATACCGCTTGCTGCGCCATCACCGAATGGCGAATCTGGCGGTCGTCACAGCCGATCTGTGCCAGCACACGATAGCTGCGGCTGCCGTCGGCCACATTGGAGAGCTGCTGGATCGACAGAATCGCTGCACATGCAACGACCAGCACAAAGCCAATGTAGATGGCTAGATAGCTAATCATGCCGTTCATCTGCGCTGCTTGCGTGTACATCTCGGAACGCGTGATGAAGACTCCCCATCCCCCCGGCTCCTTGCCGTCAACGAGCAGAATGTCGAGCATGGTGTATTTAATGCTCTCGTCTGCCTTGGTCACATCCATCCCCTGCTTGTAGTTAACGAGCAGATTACTGGAATACGGCTGCAGATTAAGCTGGGACAGCAGCTCATCGGCTACGACCACGGTACCGGGATTGCTGCCCATCGCCGAGTTGGCGATGGCAGCCGTATCCTCGTCCGACTTGTCGCCAGCGGGCTTGAGCTCATGCCCGCCCAAGGTGAGGGTATGACCGCCGGCCATGTATTTGGTGTACAGGTCGCCCAGCTCACCGCCCATATCACACGTAAGCAAGTACTGGTCGCGGCCAATGCTCACCGGCTCCTCGCCCATCATCTGGCGCAGTTTGTTGTACTGGCTCGCCGGCGTCACAAACAGACCCATCGCATCGGCATTGCTTCCCTCGAGCGCCTTGGGAAGCTTTTTGCCCATGGCCTTGCACATCTCACCCGCCACCACCGAGGGGCCCGAGCCGCCAAGCGGATAACTCAGATACGAATCGATCTGCACATGCTCACCGGCAACATCGGCAATATCGACCTTTTTGCCGGTCTCGTCGTTGTTGTCCGCCGACTTGCGCTCGCCATGCCATGCAGCGTACAAATCGACCGTTGCATCGGCCAGCACCATGCGATCGGCCTCAGACGGATTGGCATACTCCTTGTAGTAGTCGAGCGTTTCGGGCGTGTAATAGACATACGTCTGAGACACGTCAACAGGGTTATAGCGCTCCAGGTTTTCATTCATCACGTTGGCAATTGACATACCGCACGTCACCGAGGTGATGGCCAAAAACAGGAGCATCGCGATGACACCCATCGAAAAGCACACCGTGTTGACCTTGGCCGCAAGCTGGCGCACGGTAAACATGTTGAGGCCGCGCCAATACACGCCGCGCAGGCTCTGCAGCAGCTTGATGAGCATGCCCGAGAGTCCCCAGAACAGCGCAAAGGTACCCACTGTAACCATAGCGGTCGTAATGCCAAACTGGCTCATGGCCTCTTGCAGCTTGCTGTCCGTCGCGGTTAGCGGGAACCCATCACGTAGGAGACGGTAATAGGCCACGCCCACAAGCACCACGCCCACGGCAAAGATGGCAATCGCGATCCAGGGGTTGCGCGTCTTGATGCTCTCGTTGCGGCGCTCGGCGCCCATAAGCTCAATAAGCCTGGTGCGACGCACGGCGCGAAGGTTCAGCAGCAGCGTGAGCACAAACATTACGAGCATGCAGACAAGGGTCAGGTTGAACGCATGCACCGAGAAAAAGAAGTGAAAATTGGCGATCTGTGTCTTAAAGAGCGAGGCCGTAAAGAATGTCATGAGCTGCGAGAGCCCCACGCCTAGAACGATGCCGGCGACAAAAGCGCCGACCGAGACGATCACCGTCTCGAGCGCCATGATCGTGGCGACGCGCCCGCGCCCCATGCCGAGCACCTGGTACAGGCCAAACTCCTTTTTGCGGCGTTTCATGATGAAGTTATTGGCATACACCATCAAAAAGGCCATGACACCGGCCAAAAAGTACGTCAGGTAGCCGAGCATGCTGCCCATAACCTGTGCCAAGCCCTCTTCACCGATTCCGGCGATGTCGACCTGCATCGAGATGGTGTTAAAGGCATAGAAGACCGTGACGCCCAGGGTGAGCGTCAAAAGGTAGACGAGGTAGTCGCGGCCGGCGCGGCGGACGTTGCCCCAAGCGAGTTTACAGAGCATCGGAGCCCTCACCGCCCATCATGGCAACGACCTCCATAATGCGGTCGAAGAACTCTCGGCGGTCGGTGTCGCCGCGGCGCAGCTCGGTGAAGATCTTGCCGTCGCGGATAAATAGCACACGGCTCGTGTAGCTGGCGGCAAAGCTGTCGTGCGTGACCATGAGCACGGTGGCGCGTAGGCGGCGGTTAAGGGCCTCCAGGCTCTCGAGCAGCAGACGAGCGCTCTTGGAATCGAGGGCGCCGGTGGGTTCGTCGGCCATGATCATTGTGGGGTCGGTGACGAGTGCGCGAGCCGCGGCAACGCGCTGCTGCTGACCGCCGGACATCTGGTAGGGATACTTATCGAGCACCTGACTGATAGACAGACGCGCAGCCACATCCTGCACGCGGGTCGAGATCTCTGCCGAGTTTGTGCGGGCGATGGTGAGCGGCAGGGCGATGTTCTCGCGCGCCGTGAGCGTATCGAGCAGGTTGGAGTCCTGGAAGATAAAGCCCAGCTCCTCGCGGCGGAACTGCGAGAGCTTGGCCTGCTTCATGCGTGTAACGTCCTGCCCGTTGATGCGGATGGCGCCGCTCGTGGCGTTATCGATGGTCGAGACGCAGTTGAGCAACGTCGACTTGCCCGAGCCCGAGGCACCCATGATGCCAACAAATTCGCCGCGGTTGACGGTAAAGCTGACGTCGTTGAGCGCGCGGGTCACGTTGCCCAGCGCTCCATATACCTTTTCGAGATGCGCGACCTCCAGTACCGGGGTCGCCATGTGCGTGGTTTGCATACCGAGTCCTTTCTTGCGATTAGTCTACGGCATCTATAGTCGCAGGGAGCCGAGTCGGCTACCATCGATATGGCTTACGCTTGCCTTACCGTTGTGTAAGGTACGGGTAGCTAGCCTGTCACTTGTTGATGTTGAGAGAGGACTCCTTTTGAAAACTGTTCATGTTGCCGCTGGGATCATTCGCAAGGAAGGATCCGACGAGCTGCTTGCCGTGCAGCGCGGCTACGGCGACATGCAGGGACTTTGGGAATTCCCAGGGGGCAAGCTCATGCGCGGCGAGACGCCCGAAGACGCCGTGCGCCGCGAGCTCATGGAAGAGCTGCAGGTGAAGGTCACCAACCTGCGTGACTTCTACACCGTTGAGTACGACTACCCCGATTTCCATCTCTCCATGGAGTGCTACTACTGCTCGCTCGCCGATGAATCCGATGAGCCCCAGAAGCACGACCGCCAGCTCGATATCCGCTGGATTCCGCGCGCCTCGCTTGCCACCGTTGAGTGGATGCCCGCCGACAAGGGGCTCATTGATGCCCTGATTGAGTTGAAGGAAGACCGGCTTGAGGCAAGCTCCGCTGATGACGCCGCGCCCAACACAGCCGACAAACCCACCGCCAAACCCAAGCGCGCACCTAAGCGCCGTAGCAAAAAACGCCCCAAACCAGGTCTGCTCGACGGCATCGATACCTCGGACCTTTCCGCCGACGAGCGTGAACTCCTCCGCCGTCGCGCCGCCATCAAAAAGTCCATGAAGGGCAACAAGCGCGCCAACACCAAGCCCGAGCTGCTCGTACGACAGCGCCTGCGCGCAGCGGGCCTTACGGGTTATCGCTTGGAATGGAAGGCTCCCGGCAAGCCCGACATCGCCTTCCCCGGCCGCAAGATCGCCATCTTCGTCAACGGCTGCTTTTGGCACCGCTGCCCCAAGTGCAATCCGAGCCAGCCCAAGCGTAACGTTGAGTTTTGGGAGGCAAAGTTCCGTCGCAACGTCGAGCGCGACCGCGCTGCCGTGGCAGCACTCACTCAAATGGGCTGGACACCCATAACCATCTGGGAATGCGATCTCAAAAAAGACCGCATCGACGCCACGATGGAAAAGGTCATCGAGCAGGTGCGCGCCGCAGAGCCGCAGCGCTAACAGCGAGCATTCACACGCTCCGCACGTCCGCGCCACATCCACGTCACAAACCTTAGAAAGCGCTTAAGCCCAAAACCTTTCAAGAGTGTTATGCAATAGCTTTGACCTGCGGTTTCATGGTTACATCAAACCTGATTAAGCCTTTCTTTAGCACTTCCTTATCTGCGCTCGCGGCATAATACTGCCAACGCACGGGACCTAGCAGCACACCCCGTGCGCAACCTTTTGGTGGACATCGAGGAGGCCGCATAAGCATGCATTCTTCCAATGACGCAACACAGCAGCCATTCCTAAAACATGCAGACCTTTTCTCCTTCCCCCCGACACAGAGAAACGGCCTCCTCGACTCCCCAACCTCACAGCAAAAACGCTCAACCGATCAAAGCCTCAACCTGCGAGCATCCTTCGAAAAGCTCCAAGCATCCCTAGACAAGGCGTTCCCCGAACAGGCAAGAGCAATCTAAGCCCATCGCGCTTTATACTGATGCCATGCGAAACATGGATCACATAGAATTGCACCGCGGAGGACGCGAGGAAGCGTTTCCCGAGACCGCCGAAGACTGGCCCTATATTGCCGAACGCGCAGAATTCGCTCGCTATCCGGGCAATTCCGTCCCCTGGCACTGGCATTCCGAAGTCGAGCTTTTCTACATGGAGCAGGGAGCGATTGACTATCGAACGCGCGCGGCTCATGAACACGTGCGCTTTGAGGAAGGGTCCGCCGGCTTTATCAACGGCGGCGTTTTGCACAGCACGCTGCAATCACCCAATTCGGCACCAGCCATTCAAATGTTACATATCTTTCAGCCGTCGATGCTCGGCGATCCCGCGGGACGTCTCCAAAAGCGCTACATCAACCCATTGCTTCAATGTCGAGGCGTCGATGTGCTCAAATGGTCGCCCACCAACCCCGACGATATGCCCTTTATCGATTTGCTAAAGAGTTCCTTTAACCACGACCTTCAACGTCCGCAGAACGAGATGGCGCTTCGGAATAGCTTGTCAGAGCTCTGGATTCAGATTTACGCCAAGGCCGAACCGCTCTTTTCCTCCGACAACGCCTCTTGGATGACCAACCGCGACGTACAGTTCAAGGCAATCCTGGACTATATCCGCGCAAACTATGCAGCCGCTATAGATGTGCCCCAGATGGCATCTGCAGCCGGCGTAAGCGAAAGAGAGTGTTACCGCATTATCGAAGCTTGCGCAGGAACGACCCCGGCGGCATATCTGCGCGCATACCGCGTAAACCGTGCTTGCGAACTTTTGGCACACACCACGCGAACGGTCCAGACAGTCGCGCGCCAATGCGGCTTTGCGACAGCAAGCCATCTTGGCCAGGTATTTAAAGAACAAATGGGATGCACTCCTTCGAGCTATCGAGCAGCGAGGCAGAATCTCGATAGTACCAGGCAGAAATCCCGCTAGCCCTTCTTCTGTCACTGCATCAAACTTGCAGGCAAACAACGGATAGGAGCTACTATATGAAGTACTTTGACTATATCGTGTTTGACGTTGATGGGACATTGGCAGATACAGAAGAAAGCGTGCTGTCATCGCTTGGCCAGATTATCCAAGAAGAAACCGGCAAAACGCTCCCCCGACACGAGCTTGAATTTGCCCTCGGCATACCCGGCAAGAACGCCCTTGAGAAACTTGGGATCTACTCACAGGCAACGCTGAATCGCTGGTGCCAAGTTGCCGCCAGCTTTAAAAGCACCATCAGCGTGTTTCCCGGCTTGCACGAAGTTATCGCAACACTCTCCGACAACGGCTGCAAACTTGGCATCGTCTCCTCACGTGCGCGCGACGAATACGCAGAAGAAATTGCACCCCTTGGCTTCGATAAGTATTTTGAGCACATCATCCTTGTCGAAGACACAACCGAACATAAACCCGCACCCGCTCCCATGCTCGAATATCTCCGGCGTACGGGCGCGAATCCTGGCAACGTCGTCTATGTTGGCGACACCGTCTACGACGAACAATGCGCAACTTCGGCAGGGGTCAGTTTTGCCCGAGCAGCATGGGGATCACACCAAGATATCCCAAACGCCACCTACAACCTCAAAACCCCCAACGACCTACTAACCCTAACAACCAAATGACCCACGCGTCCCACCCTTTCAGCCCCAACACCACAAGGGCGATTGAGCAGGACGGTTTGGGCGGGTCCCCGTACTTAGTTTCCAAAATCATTCCGCAGCGCGAAGGCTTCTTATTATTTTCCGCCCAACGCCACAAGGTCGACGACCTCGAGTAGGTCAACCTGGGAGGGACGAGGGCTTAGTTCCCCAATCTTTCCGCAGGGGGCAAAAAGCCTCGCCGCACGAAGTGCGCAGCGAGGCTTTTTGCATGCCCGAGGACGATTGGGGAACTAAGCCCTCGTCCCTCCCCGGGATATGTAGCGAGTCGGAGTACCCTTGCTGTTACTCTGCTTTGCCCACAGAGTTGAGGTTGGTCATGCGGATCTTAACCAGCTCGGTGATCTCGCGCATACCCTCCTTGGCCGGCTTCTTGGGATCGAAGCAGGCGGGGTTCTCGGCCATGTAGGCCATGAAACCCTTGGTGTAGGCCTGACGCAGCTCGGTAGCGTAGTTAACCTTGCAGATGCCGTTCTTCACGGCCTCGGCAACCTGCTCGTCGGGCACACCGGAGGTGCCGTGCAGAACCAGCGGCACGTCGACGGCGTCGCGGATGGCCTTGACCACGGACTGCTCGATGTGCGGATCGCTCGTGTACACACCGTGGCTGGTGCCAACGCCAATTGCGAGGGAGGTGCAGCCGGTACGCTCAACGAACTCCTTGGCCTCGGCAGGATCGGTGTAGGGGCTCTCGCCCTCAACCGCGGGACCGTCGTCCTCCTTGCCGCCAACCTTACCGAGCTCGGCCTCGACGGGCACGCCCATGGCGCGGCCAGCATCGGCGACGGACTTGGTCAGAGCGATGTTGTCCTCGAAGGACTCGTGCGAACCGTCGATCATAACGGAGGTATAGCCAGTGCGGAAAGCCTGCATGCAGCGGTCATAACCATCGCCGTGGTCGAGGTGCAGAGCGACGGGCACAGAAGCGCGCTCGGCAGCAGCCTTGACCATGCCGTAGAAGTAGTCCAGACCAGCGGTCTTGATGGTGCCCGGGGTGGTCTGCATGATGACGGGGGACTTGGTCTCCTCGGCAGCGGCCAGAACGGCCATAACAAACTCGAGGTTCTCGACGTTGAACGCGCCAACGGCGTAATGGCCGGCCTGAGCGTCCTTGAGCATCTTTTCGGTGGTAACAAGTGCCATGAGCGTTTGCTCCTCTCCCTCGCCCGCATCTGGACATCGGGCGTAGTTGTTCACAAGGCGTTTTACCTTGCGTTTTGCTGCGCCCATTGTATGAAAATCGACGGTGTCGCACGCATGAGATATCACCGGCACACAGGTCAAGACACTCGTTTTTGAAAAGCAAACGGAAGGGATTCGCGCCGGATCCCTCTATACGACATTGCAGTTTTCAAGCGAATCATCTTTCTTTTATAGAAAAGATAAGTAATCGAAAGGTGTTTTCTTACTCAAAAAGAAAATGAACGAAAATGGATTCAACACAATTCCTGCAAATTGATGTTGAGAACGGAGCAGCTATGGCCCATGCGACAACCCGAGCCTTCGCCGATGAGCGTCGTGCCGCCATCATGGAGATGCTCGAACATAACGCCTCGGTGCAGGTGGCAGAAATCGCCCAGACCTTTGGCGTGTCCTCCGTCACCGCCCGCGCCGACCTGGACGCGCTCGCCGAAGCAGGCAAGCTACGCCGTACGCATGGCGGCGCCGTGTCGCTTCACAAGCGCCTGACTGTCTCCACGCAGGATCGGCGCATCAACGTCAATGTCGCCGCCAAGCAGGCCATCGCACAAAGCGCCATTGAACTCGTCGGCAATGGTGACACGCTGCTCGTCGACTCAGGCACCACGGCACTCGAGTTTGTCCGGCTCCTCGACCAGCACGACGGCATCACCGTCATCACGGCCGACATTACCATTGCCGATTACATCGACGAGAGCATGCCCTCGGTCGATGTTGTCATGCTGGGCGGGGCACTGCGCAAAGGTCATCGCTATCTGTACGGTCCACTTACCATGCAGGCGCTCCAAATGGTCCACGCCGATCTTGCCGTCATGTGCCCTGGCGCTTTTGTTCCCGGCTGCGGTTTTACGACCGACTTTCCGCAGATGGCCGAGACCAAAGCGGCCATGATTGGCGCCGCCCGCCAAAGCGTGGCCCTCATGGACGCCAGCAAGGTCAACGGACGGGGCATGTACCGCTTTGCCGAGCTGACCGACGTCAACGCCATCGTGATGGACCGTGACCCTGACGATGCCGTTGCCACCTCTATCGCCGAGACCGCCGACGACGCCCGCCCGAGCCTCATCATCGCCGGCGCTTAAACAAAAACCACCACAAAGGTGCCTGTCCCCTTTGTGGTGGTTTGAGCGTTAAAAGCGAACGTGTCGCTACTTGGAAAGCTCGTCGGCGAGGGCCTCGATCTGAGCGCGCGAGGCGTCGTTGAGCGAACCCAGGACGGTCACCTTGTTCTGCGCCAGGGTGATGTCCTTCATACCCTCGAGCTCCTTGGTCATAACCTTGGCAGCTGCAGGCGCCCAGGAACCGGCCTCGACAAGCGCCACGGTACGGTTCTGATAGGCATGCTCGGCGAGCGTGTGGATAAAGGCGCTCATGAACGGGAAGATCTCGCCCTGATAGGTGATGGAGGCGAGCACCAGGCGGTCGTAGCGGAACGCGTCCTCAACGGCCTCGGCCATGTCGTCGCGAGCCAGGTCAAAGACGGAAACCTTCTGGCCGCGGGCCTCGAGCGCAGACGCGAGCTCCTCAACGGCAGCCTTCAGATGGCCATACACACTCGCGTAGGCAATCGTGATGCCCTCGTCCTCGGGCTGATAGCTCGACCAGGTGTTGTAGGTGTCGAGGTAATAGCCCAGGTTCTCGGTAAGAACGGGACCATGGAGCGGGCAGATGACCTGGATGTCCAAATCGGCGGCCTTCTTGAGCACGGCCTGTACAAACTTGCCGAACTTGCCCACGATGCCAAAGTAGTAACGGCGCGCCTCGCAGGCCCACCCTTCCGGATCCTCGATGTCGTTGGCGCCAAACTTGCCAAAGCCGTCGGCACTAAAGAGCACCTTGTCGGTGGCCTCGTAGGAGAACAGCACCTCGGGCCAGTGAACGTTGGGGGCGCCAACGAAGGTCAGGCTGTGGCCGCCCAAGTCGAGCACGTCGCCCTCTTTGACAACCATCTTGCGCTCGGGGTAGTCGGTGCCAAAGTAGTTGACCATCATGCGGAAGGCGCCCATGCTTGCCACAATCTGTGCCTGGGGATAGTGCTCCATAAAGGCGGCGATGCCGGCGGAGTGATCGGGCTCCATGTGATGGATGACCAGGTAGTCGGGCGTGCGGCCGTCGAGCACGGCCTCGAGGTTGCCGAGCCACTCGTCGACAAAACCGCCATCGACCGAATCGGCGACAGCGATCTTCTCGCCCAAGATAACGTAGCTGTTGTATGCCATACCGTTCTCGGACACATCGTACTGGCCCTCGAACAGGTCAATGTCGTGATCGTCAACGCCAATGTAGCGGATATCCTTGGTGATCTCCATCAGGCAAAGCCTCCTAGATAGACAAATGAACCCGTCTATCATAGCACTCACCTTTATAGCCACGGCTATCTGCCAGCATCCTTACCGATTGTTATTGAAGCGCAACGCCGAGCCGTTGACCTGCGAAAACTATGCGCGCGGAGCTGCCGTGGTATGCCGAACGATAAGCTGACCGGGAATGCGAATGGCGACGGGCCTGTCCGACGCCCCCGCCTTGGGAACCGCATGCTCGAATACCTCGCGTCCACGCTGATGCAAATCGAATCGAACGGTCGTGAGCTCGTTATGCGCGACAAAGTCGTCAAGCGAGTCATCGACACCCACCACGCTCACGTCCTCGGGCACGCGCAAGCCGCTATCGCGCAGCGCGGCGATGGCGCCGTTTGCCATTTGGTCGTTTGCCGCATAAATCGCCGTCATGGTGCGGTCGTGCTCAGCCAGGTACCGAGCGGCCTCGTAGCCGCTGTTGGCAGACCAGTCGCCCTCGAGTGGCGCCTGCGGCTTAATGTGCTTACGCTCGAGCGCATCCTGCCAACCGGCGCGACGAAATTGCTCGTCGACCGAGAACGACGGGCCGCCAATATAGCGAATCTGCTCGTGCCCCAGCTCAAACAGATGATCCATGAGCAGCAGCGAGCAGCCGTAATGATCTGAGTCGACCGTAGTCACCCGCGGGTGCGCGTACATGGTGACGATAACCGTGCCAATGCCCGGCAACGGATCAAACGTCTCAAAATCAGGCGCCATACGACTCATGCCGATAATGATGCCGTCCACGGGCAGCGCGGCCATGCGGCGGGTGGCTTCGGCAAGCGAAAACTCCTCGCTCTTGGACATCTCGACCAGCGTGATGGCGCAGCCGTGCTCGCGGGCCGCGCTGGCAATGCCGTCGATCATCGTCAGGTTGCCAAACTTGGTGACATCGTTGACGCACAGGCCGACCGAATGATAACGGCCGTCGCGCAGCGAGCGACCGGCATAGCTCGGACGGAAGCCGAGCTCTTGCATAGCGGCTTGTACGCGCTGGCGCGTCTGCTCGTTGACGTTAGGAAGGCCGTTGGCAACGCGCGAGACCGTCTGCTGCGAAACACCGGCAGCACGGGCAACGTCGGCCATGGAAACCGGGCGTGTACCCGTATCGTTGGAAGGGCGCCTTGCCACAAAATCACCTTCGCTCTTGCGAGATCTGAATAGCGTGAGTGTTTGCTCGAGCGGAAACACACTCCGCACCGAGCCCGCTATCGTCGGACGCATGTTAACGTACTCTACTTTTTCTATCTGCATCTCTTCTGCTTTATAAGTCCATACGGCAATACCGTTCACGGCCGAAAATCTACCGATTACCAGATTCTCAAAAAGTAACAAGCGATGTGTTATGAGTACGTTAACATAGCCCGTAACGTGCGGTATCGTGAACACTTGGTTCATGCCGCTTCAAGTTGTTAACGTACTCATAACGACGCAAAACTCACCCGTGCGCGCCAAGGAAAGGACTCCCATGACCACCCCCGACGAAAAGACATTCGCCACACTCACCAAGCTGTTTGAGGAGGAGTTTGGCCCCATCGGCGACCGCCAAGTGCTCTACGTGCACGCGCCCGGGCGCTCCGAGATCAGCGGCAACCACACCGACCACGAGGGTGGCCACGTTATCGCCGGCTCGCTCGATGTCGCCGTCGACGGCATCGCCGTGGCAACCGATTCCAACAAGGTTCGCGTCGCCGACGAGGGCTATCCTACGTTTGAGATCACGCTCGACACGCTGGATGTTCAGGAGTCCGAGAAGGGCACGTCCGCAAGCCTCGTGCGCGGCATGGCCCACGAAATCGCTGCTCTGGGCGTTGAGCCCCAAGGCTTCGACTTTGCCTTTACCTGCTCCGTCCCCTCGGGTGGCGGCCTTTCTAGCTCCGCCGCTGTCGAGGCGGCTTACGGCCGCGCCATGGAGACGCTCTGGGGCGCGCCCGCCATTGAGCCCGTCACGCTCGCCCAGATGAGCCAGCGCACCGAGAACAACTATTACGGCAAGCCCTGCGGTCTTATGGATCAGGCGGCTGTGTGCCTGGGCGGCCTCGCCTACATGGACTTTGAGGATCAGGCTCGGCCTAAGACCCAGAAGCTCGAGCTCAACTTTGAGGATCACGGCTATGCGCTCGTGCTCGTTAAGGTCGGCGCCGACCACGTGGCGGCTACCGACGACTACGCCGCCGTTCCGCGCGAGATGCAGGACGTCGCCGCCGAGTTTGGCAAGGCACGCCTGTGCGAGGTCGACGTTGCCGACTTTGACGCCAAGCTCCCCGAGCTGCGCGCCAAGCTGGGCGACCGCGCCTGCCTGCGCGCCGTTCATTACTGGTACGAGAACGGCCTGGTCGATAAGCGCTGGGCGGCCCTGAACGCCGGCGACATTGATCGGTTCCTGGTCCTGACACGTGAGTCCGGTGCCAGTTCTGCCATGTACCTGCAGAATGTCGTCGCCAAGCTGGGTTCCGAACAGCCTTCCATGTATGCCCTGGCACTGGCCGAGCACGTGCTCGACGGCCGCGGCGCCGTGCGTATCCACGGCGGCGGCTTTGGCGGCACCATCCAGGCCTTCGTGCCGCTCGACCTCGTCGACACCTTCATTGCCAAGATGAACGACTGGCTGGGCGAGGACTCTGCCCGCCACTACGCGATTTCTGACAAGGGGGCTTACGCGGCATGGCTGTAATGACTGATGTGCGCGAAGCTGCGCAGAGCCTGATCGAATACGCCATCCACCGATCGATGATCGGCCAGGACGATCGCATCTGGGCATACAACACCATTTTGGAGTGCATCGGCGCCACGGGCCCCGCACTCGACATGGCTTGGGCACTCAAGACCGAGAAGATTTCGCTCTTGCACCCCGATACCCTGCCCGACTTTAATCTAGAGGGCACGCTCGCCGCGCTTGCCGAGGCCGCCGTTGCCAACGGTGCTGCCGAGGACACGGCATCGGGGCGCGACCGCATCGCCATGCGCATCATGGGTATGCTCATGCCGAGGCCTTCGGTTGTAAACGAGGAGTTCAACGGCCGTATGGGCGTCAACGAGCCCCGCGCCGCGACCGACTGGTTCTACGGCCTGTGCTGCGACGCCGGCTATGTGCGACGCGCCGCCATCGCACGCAACATCAAATGGAGCACCCCCACCAACTTGGGTGACCTGGAAATCACCATCAACCTGTCCAAGCCTGAGAAGGACCCGCGCGATATCGCCGCGGCAGGTGCAGCCAAGAACACGGGCGAAAAGTATCCCGCCTGCCAGCTCTGCATCGAAAACGAGGGCTATCCCGGACGCTCCGCCGCAGCCGACGGCGGCGCTCACCCCGCCCGCCAGAATCTGCGCGTTATCCCCATCTCGCTCAACGGCGAGCGCTGGGGCTTCCAGTACAGCCCGTACGCGTACTTTAACGAGCACTGCATTGCCATGAGCTCCGAGCATCGTCCGATGCACGTCGACCGCAAGGGCCTGACCTGCCTGCTCGACTTTGTGGACCTGTTCCCGCATTACTTCATCGGCTCTAACGCCGACCTGCCCATCGTAGGCGGCTCAATTCTGTCGCACGACCACTTCCAGGGTGGCGCGCACGAGTTCCCCATGATGCATGCCGCCGAGGTCTCGCAGTTTAGCGTGCCCGGATTTGACCAGGTCACCGGCACCGTGCTGCAGTGGCCGCTCTCGGTGCTGCGCCTGCGCTCGCATGACCGCGCTCAGCTGCTCGACGCTGCCGAGAAGATTATCCTCGCCTGGCGCGAGTGGACCGATGAGTCTGTAGGCGTCATCGCGCACACAGCCGACGGCGTGGCCCACAACACCGTGACGCCCGTCATCCGCCGCGTCGACTCCCGCGGCAATGCCGGCGGCGGGATTTACGAGGCCTACCTGGCGCTTCGCTGCAACATCACGACCGACGAGCATCCGCTGGGCGTGTTCCATCCGCATGCCGAGTACCACCATATTAAAAAGGAGAACATCGGCCTGATCGAGGTCATGGGCCTGGCAATTCTGCCGCCGCGCTTGGTTCCCGAGCTCGGCGCTGTCCGCGAGCACCTGCTGGCGGCCAAGGCCGATGCCAGCTACGATCTCGCCGGCTCGCTCGAGGGCGATGATCTTTGCCGCAGCCACGCCGCATGGGCCGAGGACGTTTTTGCCCGCCGCGCCGACGAGCTTACGGCGGACAACGCCATCGATATCCTGCACGAGGAGGTCGGCGTGGTGTTTGGCCACGCGCTCGACAACGCCGGCGTCTTTAAGTGGGACGAGGCCGGCCGCGCCGCCCAGCAGCGCTTTATCGACTCGCTGTAACGATCCCTTGGGGACGGAGGAAAACGGATCATTCCGCCTGCAAGACAACGGCGCCCGCCGGCAACATCGCCGGCGGGCGCCGTTTTTGAGTGTAGCCATTGGGGACGTTCTTGAATGACTAGTCAAACAAGAACGTCCCCAACGACTAATGACTCGAGCGTGGAAAATCTCCCACTTTGAGCTCGCATGGGCACCAAAAGCGGGAGATTATCCACGCTCATTCTATTAGGAGTCGCAACCGCTACAACTCTACGACCTCAACGTTGCTGTAGATCTCGTCCCAGCGGTCCATGACCAGGTGGCCGGTCTTGGGATCCATGGCGTTGAGCTTGCCACAGGTATTGGCGGTCTTGAGCACCGTGACGTCGTCGGCACCAGCAGCAATCGCATGCGCAAAGCCGGCGATGGTCGAGTCACCGGAACCCGTCGCGTTCACAGCCGCAATCGCGGGCGTCTTGGCGCGGAACGCGCGACCCTCATGGAAGCCCACCGAACCGGCAGCGCCCATCGAAACGACAACCCAGGGAATACCGGCAAAACGGCTATCGGCGGCGAGCGCCTCGCGCAGGGCATCGACATCATCGGTCGTAAAGGACGTACCCAGCAGGCCGTTAATCTCGGTCAGGTTGGGTTTTACGAGCTCAGGCTTAGCGTCGGACTCCAGCGCAGCCTCCAGCGATGCACCCGAGGTGTCGAGCAGCACCTTGGCGCCCGCCTCCTCGGCGATCTTAACGAGCTCGGCATAGTAGCCGGCATCGACGCCACGCGGCAGCGAGCCCGAAAGCGTCACAACGTCCGCCTTCGCTGCAAGCTCGGCGAACTTGGCCGTAAAGGCCTCGAGCTCGGCCGGGGCGATCTGCGGGCCGCTCTCCAGCAGCTCCGTCTGATTACCCTCGTGCAGAATATTCAGGCAAATGCGCGTCTCACCGGCGATGGGCACAAAGTCGTTCTTGACGCCGTCGGCATCCATAAGCTCGGCCATATAGGCACCCATGTGGCCGCCAAGCAGACCAGTCGCGAGCACGTCGTCTCCCAGTTGCAGCAGCACACGGCTCACGTTGAGGCCCTTACCGCCAGCGGTCTTTTCGGGCGTGACGCGGTTAACGTCGTCAATGACCAGCTTGTCGAGCTGATAGCGCGTATCAATCGACGGGTTCATGGTAACGGTCAGAATCATATTGAACTCCTGTTTCCGGGGCGGCATGACCCGCCCCAAACATACGATAACTCGTTAAAGGATCTCGATCTCAAAACCGCGAATGACGGTCTCCCCCGGCTTGGCAACCAGGCAGCCACGCTTGTGCTCCAGAATATCGTCCTCATCGGAGCAGGTAGACAGGCCGCCCCACGGTTCCACGGCCACAAAGTCGCCCTCGGGCTTGCTCCACACAATCAGGTATGGCATATCGGGGAACGTCAGGCGCACGCCCTTGTCCTCGGTTTTCTTGGTCAGCGTAACCACGCGGCTCTCGAGCACGTCAAAGATGGTCTCCGCGAAGTCGAAGAGTTCGTGGGTAAGCGGCAGGTTCTGGTCGATCATGGGGTTCTTACTGCGATGCTCAACATCAATCAGGCCCGTCGAGGGAACGGCAGTACAGAGCTCGGCGGCCTCACGCTGATCAAAACGAAGCTCATAGTCGTCATAGGACTCGCCCTCGTCGAGCGGGCACTTAAAGCCGGGGTGGCCACCCACAAAAAACGGCATGTCCTCGGTGCCCTCATTGGTCACCTCGTACGACACGGCCACCTTTTCCGAATCGACCTTGTAGCGAGCAACGATCTTAAACGGATACGGGTACTGCTCGAGCAACTCGGCATGGTCGGCAGAGCTTAGGCTCAGCGCAACCATGTTGTCGCCCTGCTCCTCGAGCTTCCACTCCTGCTTGCGCGCAAAGCCGTGGCGGGCAAGCTTGACCTCGTATCCGCCCATGGTCATTGCGTGACCGTCACGAAGGCCGCCGCAAATCGGAAAGCAAATGGGTGCCTGGCCCGACCAAACCGAAGGATCGCCCTGCCACAGGTACTCGCGACCGTTGGCTTTAATCGAAGTGAACGATCCGCCAGCCGTGCTCAGTGCCACACGAATAGAACCGTTATCAAGAACAAACTCCATAGGAGCCTTCCCTTTCGTACGCCAGCCCGCCAAGTCAATAGGGCTGATAGAAAACCGGCCCGCGCCCCCTCACAGAAACGCGAGCCGTCAATTGAAAAGCTGCAGAATGCCGGGGACCGCCAAGAGCAAAGCACTCAAGCCAAGCAAGCAAACGTGTTATCGGAGCAGCTAGCCGAACCAGAACGCTTCCCAACAACAGCGGCAACCCTGCTGGTACCCCCTACGTCAGCGAGCGGCGCTCAGGTGCCCCAGGTCGCCGCGAAAGAGGAGCGACGCGTACTTCATGTACGCGAGCGACGGTTTGAGCGGCGAGATGGGGTGCCTGAGCGCCGCGCAGCGTCGACCCGTTACGCGGTTTGGCAAAACCGCGTAACCCCACTAGTCGTGGTATTCGCCGCGGTCCCACTTCTCGAGGAACTCGTCAAAGAAGTGCGGGTCAGCCTGAGCCTCGGCGTCGGCCTTGTTGCAGGCGTCGATCTTGGCAATCAGGGCATCGTGCTCGGGGGTCTTCTCGTAGGGCTCCTCCAGGAAGGCAAGCATAATGTCGGCCATCAGGAACTCGCCGGTAATCTTGCCGCCAAAGCCCACGATGTTGGCGTTGAGCTCGCGACGGGCATACAGGGCAGAGGTCATGTCGCGGACCAGGGCGCAGCGGGCGCCGGGAACCTTGTTGACGGCGTTGGTGATGCCGATGCCGGTGCCGCACAGGGCCACGCCAAAGTCGGCCTTACCGCTGGCAACAGCCTCGCCCACGGCCTTACCGTAGATGGGATAGTGCGTACGGGTGTGGCTGTAGGTGCCACAGTCGAGCACCTTGTAGCCAGCCTGCTCCAGGCGGTCGGCCAGATAGATCTTCTCGTCCGTAACGATATGGTCGCAACCGATTGCGATGGTCTTCTTCATCAGAACGTCCTTTCGTCTGAATTCACAAGTTGAGGTAGAAGTTCGAGTTCTCGGTGGCTCTCGTTAGGCCATCTTGTTGAGCATGTCGACACGGATCTGGTGACGGCCGCCGGCGTACTGGGCGCGCAGGAACTCGCGAGCGATCTTCTTGGCGACCTCGGTGCCCACAACGCCCGGGCCCATGGTGACCATGCGCGAACCGTTGTGCTCGCGGGTCATGTAGGCGGAACGCTCGTCGGAAATGTTGGCGACGACCATGCCCTTAATCTTGACGGCGGCCATATAGGAGCCGACGCCGTACTTATCGAATGCGAAGCCCTGGGAATCCTTGTGCTCCAGCAGGTCCTTGGCAACGGCGGTCGCGGAATCGACAAAGTCCGCGGCAGGGGTCTCGGAATAGTCGACGACCTCGTGACCGTCGGCTATGAGCATCTCCTTGATGGACTCCTTCATCGACATACCGTCGGCATCGGAAGCGATTACAACCCTCATGACATCCTCCTTGAGAGATACGCAGGTGCGTAGTTTCTGTTTGGAAGTGTTGAATCGCGTTCAGGTCCGGGCATCTGAATGTGCGGTTCTTCACTGTTCATGTTTATTTGAACACATTCGAACATTAACTGCAACAACTATTTGTTTATCTTTGTTCTTTTTTGAACAAATACCATTCACGGATGATTGCTGACCGTTTGGGTCTGGCGCGGACGTAGCGACCATGTGTTCAGCAAACAAAAGGGCGGCCGAGAACGCATCTCGGCCGCCCTTCGGCAGTATGCCCCGGTATATACAGCTGTTTTAGTCACTCGGACTGCCCACCCTTTTTGGCGTGCTTGGACGGAGCACCCAGAAAGCGGCCCGTCAAATAGCTCGCCGGCCCGGAAATATCAATCCCCAGCAGTGTGTGCCCCAGCCACAAAAACGCCGCGAGCACCAGCAATGGAATCACGCATGAGGTCACGATCATCACGATGACGCCTTCGATCAGATCGGTCACTTGCTGCACAATTTCATCGGTCATCTGCTTGGCGCCGCTGGTCACCGACGCGACGAGACCCGAGGCACCGTCGGCAAGCTGCTCAAGCACGCTCTTGGACTCTGTGGACTCGGTCTTTTTCTTGCTTGTTTTGGAGTTATCGCTATCTGCCGCACCCGCAGCGTCAGCCGCCTTTTGCTCGGCCGCCTCGATGCTCACTCGATACGTTTCGTCGACCTTTTGCGACACCCATACGCTTGCAGGCACCAACACCATGCCAATTATGGCAACCACCAGCACACGCGTTGCCACGCGGCGCAGGACGGCGCTGGTGCTCCAGCGTCCGTGAATGCCGAGCGACATTGCAAAGAGTACCAGCGCAAACGGAACCAGGATGCCCAGGCCAACCGACCACAAAATAGTCAACAGGTATTTCTCGAGATAGAGCACAGCAAGCACGATGCCCAAATTACCCGAAAGCTGTGCGAGCTGCTCGGCAACCGGCGTTCCCGTATCACCCGGCAGCGCGGTAATGCCCGCAGACAGCGCCACGCACGAGGTCGTGAGCGCCAAAACATTGCCCTTCTTTTGATCGATGACCTCGATGGTGGAGTCCCAAGTCTTGGTATCGGCAAAATGCGGACGAGCTACAAAGCCCGACAGCAGCGCCAGTACCACGAGCGCAACGATAAAGCCAATCTGCAGCTTTTTGTTTGCGCACACGACATCGGACAGGCTGGGCTGCAGCTCGGTTACCGTCGTATGCTCGGTTATCTGGACAGGACGCCCATGAGCCATCTCGTGCGCGTCTCTTTTTTGTATTGACCCGTTATCCGGCATTTGGATACCTCCTCATTCCGGCCTGTATTGCGGTGGAAAGTATACCCACCCATCGAAAAACCGAACGGGAGGGCGTGCAGAAGCTCCATAACGCTGCTAGTCGAATAGTGCCATTTCAAAACTATGCCGGTTTACTACGATAAAACCGATAGGACCGACCACATTTGCTATTAGCAGAAAATGACAAGCTTTCTACCTGCGGCTTTGATAACGCTGTTCTTTCCATAGTTGAAAGAATGCGATTCATCGTAGTAAACCGGCATAGTTTTGTAACCGACAGACCGAGTCGGCACCGCAGCAAACCTAATGACCCGGTTTCTTCCATCCTCAAAGGATCGAATGCATGGCAGGAGTGTCCCAAACTGCCGGCAGATAAGGAACGTCCCCAAGTGCCGGGTAAACAGAAAAGCCCTGCCGCGGGTAGCGGCAGAGCTTTTGGAAGGGGACTTGGTTGTGAGAGCTCGTTAGGCGAGCTTAGCCTCGAGTGCGGCGATGCGCTTATAGGCATCGATGGTAAAGCGGGTCTGCTTCTCCAGGATCATGGTGGTCATGAGAGTGTCCTGAGCGTGAGCCATGATGAAGGTCATCTCCATCTCGCCGCCGCCGGCCTCCTGCGAAAGCAGCTTGGTCTGCGTGTCGTGGGCGCCGATAAGTGCATCGCTGGCATCCTTGTGCAGCTGCTCGGCCTTCTCAAAATCACCCTCGCGAGCAGCATCGAGCGCTGCAAGCAGATCGGTCTGGGCGTCGCCCGCGTATGCGACAATCTCGAATCCAACCATCGAGATTTCTTCTTTGGTTGCCATATTGCGTTCCTTTCACATATGAACCAACGGAGAGCATCGCGTCCGGGCATACGCGCTGCGCTGTGTATGGCAGGAACATTAACATTCAAACAAAAAAGAACAGCGCAAAACGTAATTTCGAGCTATGAACGGTTGCTTTTCACCCGTGAACGGTTTTTAAACCAATCTGAACATTCTCAAACACAATTAGCGGCAACCCAAACAGGTCCGCACCCTAGCGTATATCGCGCACCGTATCGCCCTCGACGAGCACACCCGGAAACAGCATGTGCTCCACACCGGGTGCAGCGCCCTCGGCGCCGGCAATCTTGTCGACCGCCCACATGCCGACGCGCTTGTTGTCAAAGCGCACCGTAGTCAGGCGACGATCGGGCACGATATCGCCCAAACTATCGTCAACACCCACCACGCTTACGTCCTGGGGCACGTGCTTCCCGCGCGACTCGAGCCCGCGAATGCAGCCGTAGGCCATGGCATCGTTGGAAGCATAAATGGCTGTGCAGTTCGAATCGTCCGCAAGCACCTGGCCGGCGGCATATCCGCTCTGTGCCGTCCAATCGCCACGGACGAGTCGCGGCGGCTCAATACCATGCGCGCGCAATGTCTCGCGCCAGCCCTCCTCGCGACGCATGCCCGAAAGCGAGCGCTCGGGGCACGAGATAAAGTGCACGGTCTTGTGCCCCTGCTCCAGCAGGTACTCGACCACCTGGCGCGAGCAATCGAACTGGTCGTTATCGACTGTTGAACAGAGCGGGTGCTCCAGCATGGTAACGAGCACCGTCTGCATACCGGGCAGCGGCTCGAAGGTGCCAAAGTCCGCCGGCATGCGATTCATGATCACAACCATGCCATCCACCGGCAGCGCGCTCATGCGCGACGATGCGCTCTCGAGGGTATACGGATGCCCGTCTACTTTAGTGAGGGTGATGGCATAGCCATGTTTGTCGGCCGCGGCGGCAAAGCCCTCCATACGGTCGAGGTTGCCGGTGCCGGTAATGTTGAACATGGCGACGCCGACGGTCTTAAACTTGCCGCGGCGCAGCGATCGACCGGCAAAATTGGGGCGATACCCCAGCTCGCGCATGGCGGCGCGCACGCGCTCCTTGGTCTCGGGGCGCACGCTGGGCGAATCGTGCACCGTACGCGAGACTGTCTGCTCCGAGACGCCCGCGAGACGCGCCACGTCCTTAACGGAAACCGATTTTTTAACAGCGGCCATAGGTCGATCTTTCTATGTCAACGATGCCATTGAAGACATCCTGCGCAGTCATTTTGAACACCTTTAAGTATATCCAACGCCTCCCCAACGATACGCTTACCACCCAAAACCTACCGTTCACCGACAATTCTGCTTCCCCGAGCGGCTTTTGTCGCCCAAATGTTAACGTTGCCATTGTGCAAACACAGAGCCACCGGGCGGCTCAAACGTTTACGCGCAAGGAATCGACGGTCCACAGGCACAAGGGCCACCGGTTCGCGTCTTTTTTTGTGTCGCAAAATGGCAACGTCAACATTTTGGCAACCGAACGCCAAAAGATACCATCGTTGCTAACCCACCGACTCTTAGGAGCATTGCATGGAGCAACTCATCGCCATCATCGAAAAGGGCCAGCCCTTTTTCAACGCGATCGCCCGCAACAAGTACCTCAAGGCGATCCGCGACGGCTTTATCTCCGTCATCCCCATCATCATCTTCTCGTCCATCTTCTGCCTGGTAGCCTCGGTCCCCAACATCTGGGGTTTCTACTGGCCCGATGACATCAACAACGCCCTGTGGAAGTGCTACAACTACTCCATGGGCATCCTGGCCATCGCCTGCGCCGCCACCACGGCCAAGCACTTCGCCGACGCCCAGAACCGCGATCTGCCCAAGAACAACCAGATCAACTTTATCTCGTGCATGTGCGCGGCCATCATCGGCTTCCTGCTCCTTTCGAGCGACACGATCGCCACGGACGCTGCCAGCGGCTTCAACACGACCTACCTTGGTTCCAAGGGCCTGCTGACCGCCTTTATCGCTGCGTTTGTGACCGGCATCATCTACAAGTTCTTCATTAAGCGCAACATCACCGTCAAGATGCCCGAGCAGGTTCCGCCCAACATCTCGCAGACCTTTAAGGACATCATCCCCTTCTCCGTCTGCATCACCGTCTTTTGGGTCTTTGACATCGTCTTCCGCGCTGCCTTTGGCTTCTGCTTTGCCCAGGGCGTCATCCAGGTGTTCCAGCCCCTGTTCACCGCTGCCGACGGCTACATCGGCCTCGCTGTGATCTACGGCGCCATGAGCCTCTTCTGGTTCGTGGGCGTCCACGGCCCTTCGATCGTCGAGCCCGCCATCGCCGCTGCTCTCGTTGCCAACATGACCGACAACCTGGCTGCGTTCCAGGCCGGCCAGCACGCTTCCGCTGTCCTGACCCAGGGTGCCCAGTACTTCGTCGTCTGCATGGGCGGCACCGGTGCCACGCTCGTCCTGGTCTTCATGTTCTGCTTCCTGGCCAAGTCTCAGGAGATGCGCGCCGTCGGTAAGGCCGCCATCGTCCCGGTCTGCTTTGCCGTCAACGAGCCGTTGCTGTTCGCCGCGCCCATCGTGCTCAACCCCGTCTTCTTTGTCCCGTTTGTCTTTGCCCCGATCGCCAACATCTGGATCCTCAAGATCTTTATCGACTTCTTGGGCATGAACGGCTTTATGTACACCCTGCCCTGGACCGTCCCCGGCCCCATCGGCACCATCATGGGCCTGGGCTTCCAGCCGCTCGCCTTTGTGATGCTCGCCCTCATCCTGGTCGTCGACTTTGTCCTGTACTATCCGTTCTTCCGTGCCTATGACGCCCAGAAGTGCGCCGAGGAGGCCGAGATCTCCCAGGAGGAGCTCGCCGCCAAGAACGCCGAGAAGGCCGCCAAGCTCAACGATGCCTTCCAGGGCAAGGCTGACGCCAAGAGCGTTGCCGCCGGTGCTGCTGCCGAGGCCGTGAAGGCCGACGCCCCCGCCGCTGCCGCAGCACCCGCTGCCGAGGCAACGTCCACCAGCGACCTCAACGGCAAGCGCGTACTCGTGCTCTGCCAGGGCGGTGGCACTTCGGGCCTGCTCGCCAACGCACTGGCCAAGGCTGCCAAGGAGCGCGGTATTAACCTCGAAACCGCTGCCGAGGCCTATGGCAACCACGTCGACATGCTCCCCGACTTTGACCTAGTCGTCCTGGCCCCGCAGGCCGCAAGCTACCTGGCCGACCTGCAGAAAGACTGCGAACGCGTGGGCAACAAGTGCGTCGCCTGCCGCGGCAAGCAGTACATCGAGCTCTCCCAGAACGGCGACAAGTCTCTCGCCTTCGTCTCCGAGCAGCTTTCGAAGTAAGTAACGCTCAGGGCCAGCCGACCATCCAAGACCGGCTGGCTCTTCGATTTAGACGATTGGATCATCATGTCCGTTAATCCTGCTAGCGTCACCAATCCGCCTGCGCAGTTTCCCGAGGACTTTGTCTTTGGCGGCGCCACTGCTGCCTACCAGGTAGAGGGCGAGACCCGCACTCACGGTAAGGGCAAGGTTGCCTGGGACGACTTTCTGGAAGCCCAGGGTCGCTTCTCTCCCGATCCCGCCTCCGACTTCTACAACCAGTATCCGGTGGACCTGGAGCTGTGCGAGGAGTTTGGCATCAACGGTATTCGCCTCTCCATCGCCTGGAGCCGCATCTTCCCCGAGGGCACCGGCAAGGTGAACCCCGAGGGCGTGCAGTTCTACCACGACCTCTTTGCCGAGTGCCACAAGCACCACGTTGAGCCGTTTGTCACGCTGCATCACTTCGACACGCCGCTGCCCCTCTTTGAGAAGGGCGACTTCCTCAATCGCGAGACCATCGACGCCTTTGTGGACTTTGCCACCTTCTGCTTTAAGGAGTACGCCGACCAGGTAACCTATTGGTTCACTTTTAACGAGATCTGGGCGGACGCCTCCAACACCTACATCGAGGGCACCTTCCCCGGTGGCGTCAAAGCTCATCTGGCCGAGGCCTTCCAGTGCGAGCACAACATGATGCTCGCCCACGCCAAGGCCGTGCTGGCCTTCCACAACGGCGGTTTTAAGGGCAAGATCGGCGTCATTCAATCGCTGGAGTTTAAGTATCCGCTCAACGAGAACGACCCCGCCGACATCAAGGCCGCCAATAACGAGCACGTGCTGCAGAACCAGTTCTTGCTCGACGCCACCTTCCGCGGGGACTATGCTCCCGACACCCTCGAGTGCGCCAACCGCCTGGCTGCCGTCTCGGGCGGCACCATCGAGATCCTGGACGAGGACCTCGAGATTATGCGCGAGGCAGCGCTCTACAACGACTACCTGGGCGTTAACAACTACCAGTGCCGCTTCCTCAAGGCCTACGACGGCGAGAACGACCTGCACCACAACGGCACGGGCGAGAAGGGTACCGGCCGCTGGCGCGTCAAGGGTATTGGCGAGCATGTGAACAAGCCCGGCATCCCCACCACCGACTGGGACTGGATCATCTATCCCGAGGGTCTGTTCGATCTGCTCGTCTACATTAAGCAGCGCTACCCCAACTACAAGCAGATCTTCATCACCGAGAACGGCATGGGCTACAAGGACCCCTACAAGGACGGCTTCGTTGACGACCAGCCGCGCATCGACTACATCGAGCAGCACCTGCGCTGGTTGCTCAAGGCCATGGAGGTGGGCGTCAACGTGGGCGGCTACTTCCTGTGGAGCCTGCAGGATCAGTTCTCCTGGACCAATGGCTACAACAAGCGTTACGGCTTCTTCTACGTTGACTTTGAAACCCAGAAGCGCACGCCCAAGGCAAGCGCCTACTGGTACAAGCACGTGGCGCAGACCCGTCGTCTGGACTAAAGACTAGCGGGGTTGCCTGCCCACATAACCTGTCCCCATTTCTCAGCCGGGGGCGGCACGTCACACGGCGCGCCGCCCCCGGCCTTTGTGTTTGGGCGGACCGGGAGCCGTTTGTCTCGATCTGTAACATCTGACCCGCGGTTTCGGCCCCAACTGTTACAGATCGAGATGAACACACAGGGCAATCCTCTCAGTCTCAATCTGTAACATCTAGCTAAGTTTTTGGGTCCTAGTTGTTACAGATCGAGATGAACACACGAGCCAACCCTCTCAATCTAAATCTGTAACAACTAGCTTGTGTTTTCGCCCCTAGCTGTTACAGATCGAGACAAATAAAATAGACCGGGCTGACAATCTCAGCCGCATGCCCCCTTTTTGGCCGCATTCCACCGATCAGATAAAGATCGTCATATACAGAGGTAGATATATCCTATGCCCTTCAGCCCTGAGCTGTTTTGGGTGAAGAACTATCTCTTCTCCGACTCGTCGTTCGAATCGTCTGCCGAAATCGTCAAGCGAGATTGTTGAATACGATTTGGAAGATTTAACTTCAACAGGAGTGACCCGCGGTTTTCCAGCCGCGTCTTCAAAGCCGCGCGAAACAAGAAAATCAATTTCACGCGTTCTGGGCCGACTCCCCTCTGTTTTGGAAGGCTCCTGCCAGCTGTAATAAAAAAGCGAATGCCCCAGACTCTTAAGCTGCTGCGCCACGATGTTCTCGATTAGCATTCCTTTATTAATTGAAATTCTTCCAAATTGAATGTCTCTATGAACATCCATAAGGTCCGGACCATCATCAAACGCCAAGCTCACGAGCAATCCCGTGTCCGCCATATAGCATTTAAGCGAAGACGCGTCCTCGTGCAGGCGGTAACCCACGCTCGGATCACTGCATAAATAGCAACGGTTAATCAGTCGCGCATCCTCAAGCCAGATTAACGCCGACTCATATGTCTCAAAACGGGACCCCTTCTCCAAGCTGTCAAATTTGAACCGTTTATTTGCCGCAGATAATTGACCCGGAATATCGTCATAAACCGCCCGCGCACGTCTAGCGTCCGAACCTCCAAACTTGGCAATGTCCTCCCTGTACAGTGCGATAATCTGCCGTTTAACCCTGTCGCATCCTCTAAAATCATTCTCTGCCACAAAGGAGTCGACCGACTGAGGCATACCACCGACAAGCATATACTCATCAAATAATCTCATGCACGTCGCATGAACGCCGTCCGGAAGCGCGGTCCGAGATTCGCGCGCTTTACGGATCTCTTCTGCATAAAGATCTTTTCCGGTCGCCCAAAGATACTCCTCAAAATCGAGGGGCTCGAGAGGGATTCTTTCTTCCTCTGACGGTATGACAATGCTATCGACATTCTTTTTGATGGAGACAAGAGAGCCTGTCTCGATGTAATCAAATCTGCCGTCTTCTACAAGATGCTTTATGTATTCGCGCGCGATGGGAAACCGCTGCACTTCATCAAAAATGACCAGCGACTCTCTCGGTTCGAGGGCCTTACCATACTGCAGCTGAAGCATGCGTAAAAAAAGATCGACATCTTCACGATGGTTCAGAAATATATCGAGCGTGGCTTTGCTAGCAGCCGAAAAGTCAATGTACAGATAATCCTTGTATTCATTTTGCGCGAAGCACTTGACGAGCGTCGTTTTGCCAACGCGTCTTGCACCCTCAATAAGCACCGCAGTGCGCCCTTGCGAGCGTTCTTTCCACTCCTGCAGACGATCATATGCCTTCCGTTTAAACATAATCTCACCTCAGCATAATTTACGTGCTAGTTTACAAAAATACCGACCTTCAGATATATCTAATAATACAAAAATACCGAGCTTTAAATGAGCTTATAGCTACAAAAATACCGACCATTGCATTGGTCTAAACATACAATAATACCGAGCTTCATGTATAACGGATGCTATGCCGAGCCGTCTCGATCTGTAACACTAAACCCGGTTTTGGGCGTCTATCTGTTACAGATCAAGACAATTCAACGATGCCGACTATTCGATACGGCGTGGTACAATTATGTCCCAATGCGAAGGAGATACTTATGCCCATCTGTGTGCCCGTCCGAGACATGAAGGACACTGCCACATTCACCGCACTTGTTGAGTCTGAGCGCGACGTCACCGTAACTAAGAACGGCTACGAGGCCATGCACTGCATCAGCAGCGACCAGTATCGCCTCATGCAAGAAGAGATCGCCAAGGCAAAACTGTTGTCTCGTATGATGTTGGCAGAAGACGAAATATCGCAAGGCGACTACAGCGACTACGAATCCTTCGCGGCTTCGATACGAGACAAATATGACCTATAACGTCGCAATCCTCAAAAGCGCGCGATATGAGTACGAGAGTACTGTCGGATACCTTGCTCAAATCCTCAAGAATCCGCGTGCAGCAGGCAATTTTATCGCTGAGTTTGAATATCAGCTTGATCTGCTTCGCGAGCAGCCGCTTTTACGTCCCCTCTCGCACATACAAGAGCTGGCGGCACGTAATTACCGTTCGTTTCCCGTCAACAACTACGTGTGTCTATACAAGTTTGAGCACGAAACAATCTATATCGCCCACATCTTTCATCAGTCACTGGACTACGCCCGCCTGGTCTAGCACGGCGGCACTCGCTAGCAGATGACCTGCGTGTGCTCCTCGATGGCAGTGCGGTCCTCGGCGGCGATACCCGGTTCGCACACCACGGCGTCTAAATTGTCCAGGCGACAGAAGGTATAGAAATCGCGCTTGCCGATCTTGCTGGAGTCGGCGATCAGGTAGCGCGAGTCGGCCTTGCTAAAGGCGAGCTGCTGGATACGGCCCTCGTCCATGTTGGACGTAGACACGTCACCGTCCAAGATGCCGTTGGCGCCGATAAACGCCGCATCGATGCCCAGCGCGCGCAGGGTATCCTCGGCCGTTGGTCCCACAAAAGCGGCGGTGCGGCGGCGATACATACCGCCCACGAGGCACAGCTCGCAGTCTTCGCGCGCCTCGAGCAGGTTAAACACCGAAAGCGAATTGGTCACAATGCGCAGGCGAAACGTCGGCAGCATCGAGGCCATCTGCTCAACCGTGGTGCCCGTACCCAAGAAGATGGTCGAGCCTTCCTCGATAAGCTCCACAGCGCGGCGCGCGATCTGCAGCTTTTCCTCGGCATGCTTAGTACGCTTTTCGCTGTGCGAATACTCATGGCGCAGCATAGCGTGCGGACGGCCCTGTGCACTGCGGGCTCCGCCGTGCACGCGCTCGATCTCGCCTAGGCTCGCAAGTTCTTCGAGGTCGCGGCGAATCGTCATGTCCGAAACGCCCAGCGCATCCGAAATCTCTTTGACCGAGACCGTGCCCTGCTCCTCGAGCAGCTGACGAACCTTATCCTGTCGCTCTGCCTTAATCACGATGAATCCTCGCCGTTCTTTGCGCGCATATCATTCAAACAGTAACGAACAAATTGTATCAGACTCGTACGCGTCAAAAATGAACGCCCGCACAGCTCCAGTCATCACTTTTTTGAGAAAAATACCCCCAGCTTTAGTGGGGTGTAGTGATAATCTCGCCTGTTCGCGCTACAGTTTGTCAGAAATACCTCGATGTTAGGAACCAAATGATCACTTCCGAGCTTTTCGGCACCGCGCCGTGCGGTACCCCCGTTCATCGTTACACCCTCGACGGGCCCGAGATCTGCGTTCGCATTATGGACTATGGCGCCACGGTGCTTGGTATCGATGTGCCCGACATTCCCGGCAACGTGCGCGATGTGGTGCTGGGCTTCGATAAGCTCGAGGATTACTTTGACAACCCCGCCTGCTTTGGCGCGACCATCGGCCCTGTGGCAAACCGCACCGCTGGCGCCACGATCGCCATCGACGGCACGGACTGGCATATGCCCGCCAACGAGGGCGCCAACAACCTGCACAGCGACCTTGAGCACGGCCTGCACAAACGTGTGTGGGATGTTGAGCTCGACGAGGTCCATAACGCCGTGCGCATGACCACCTCGCTTAAGGACGGCGAGCTGGGCCTGCCCGGCAACCGAACCTTTACGGCCGTGTTTACCGTTACGCGCACCGGCGTCTTCCGCATCGATTATGGCTGCGAGAGCGACCGCGCCACCTACGTGTCCATGACCAACCACACGTACTTTAACCTTGCAGGCCATAACGCCGGCATGGACTGCGAACATTTCTTTGTCGCCAACGCCGCCCACTACCTGCCCATTAACGAGCAGAACATCCCCACCGGCGAGATTGCTCCGGTCGAGGGAACACCGTTTGACTTTCGCGAGCTTCGCCCCGTCGCACCCGGCATGGAGGCCGACGACCCGCAGATCAAGCAGGCCCGTGGCTACGATCACTGCCTGTGCATCGATGGCTATCAGTACGGCCGCAACCTGCGCCGCGCGATGCACGTTGAGGAGATGTGGACCGGTCGCGAGCTGGACTACTACACCACCGCACCGGGCGTGCAGCTCTACACCGGCAACTGGCTGGGCGACGAGCACGCCAAGGACGATGCCAACTATAGCTGGGGCGCCGGCTTTGCCCTCGAGGCAGAGATGTACCCCGACACGCCGCACCAGCCGCTGTTCCCGCAGGGCATTGTGGGCCCAGGTCACCCCTACAGCAATGTGATCGAATACCACTTTATGAGGCACTAAGCCCATAACGCAACATATCGCACAGCAGCGCCCGCCGGCACCACTGCCGACGGGCGCTTTTTCATCTTTTGGGCTCATTTTCGCTGTGACTGTATGAGTGACATATCAAAACTATGCCCATTTACTACGTTTAGCCCGGGTTGCTCGACCATGCACCGGTTTTTGTTAAATTCGCAAGCCGTCTACCTGCGGTTTTGTTTTTCTCAAATTCGACATGCTCGGCGATAGCCGACCAAACGTAGTAAATGGGCATAGTTTTTGACAGGCGGCATCGCGCGCATCCCTCGCAAGGGCAAAATGATCCGTTTTCCTCCGTCCCCAAGGGATCAGTTGAACAGATTGCCAATGGGGTCGGGGGCGGAACTGGGGAGATAACGGATTTCTAGCTCTATGCCGTGTTCTTGCAGCTCTTTGAAGGCGGCGACGTCTGTGTCGTCTACGGCAACTGTGGGCGTCACGGGACGCTTGCCCTCCCCTGCTTGCATGTGACCGATACTGATCTTGGTAATGGGCACACCGCCCTTGACCAGCGCGAGCGTATCCGCGGGCGACGCCACCATGATGAGAATCCATTGGCGCGGCGTTGCGGTATGAATGATGTCGATGGTCCTTTGCACCGAGAAAAACCGCGTCCACACGCCCTCGGGCGCCGCGACCCTCATAGGCGCCCACTTGCGCGAATCCGCCGCAATCTCGTCGTTGACGATTAGGACGAGGTTGGAACCCATAGCCTCGTTCCACAGCTCAACGTCTTGCCCGTAAATAAACCGGTCATCGATACGCGTGAGAAGGATCTTGGGTTGAGCCATGGCAGTCCCATTCTGTTTGAGACTCGTAAGAGCGAGACATCACGTCTCCAATATTAGTGCATTTAAAGTGAGAAAAGCCGTCAGAACACTTGCGCGGATGTGTGATGTCCCGTATCATAGACAGCCGTTGACGCCTCAGTTGCGTCATCATATGGCCGCCAGCGTAGCTCAGTTGGTAGAGCACCGCTCTCGTAAAGCGGGGGTCACCGGTTCGAGCCCGGTCGCTGGCTCCATTGCATTTGTGCAGCTCAGAAGCTTAATTGCTTCTGAGCTGTTTCTTTTTCATGTCCCTTTTCTCCCCCTCTGAGGAGTGAAAACGGGGTGAAAAACTTTTTTAATCTATTTCCACTCTACATTCATTCACAACAATTATTCGTTACTGAGCTATATAGGTGAGTCACCGGACTTCCCTCCCCTACAATCGAAAGCGATGGATTTCGATACAAGGAGGCCGGATGGCCGGTAAAAAATCTGACGCGGAGTCATTCGCCAGCAGGTGGGCGAACAAAGGAAATGAGAACCAGGATACCCAGCGGTTCTGGATCGACTTCTACCAGAACGTCCTCGGCGTCGAGGACGCGGTGTCACGGCTTGAGTTCGAAAAGCCCGTCTCCACCGATGCGAGCACGCATGAAGGGTACATCGACGTCTTCATCCCGTCGGCAAAAACCCTCGTCGAGCAGAAGTCGCTTGGGATCGACCTCGCCAAGGAGGAGACGCGCCAGGGCCGTAAAGTGACGCCCGCGAAGCAGGGCAACGCCTACGCCCAGGGCATGCCCCTCTCCCAACAGCCGCGCTACATCATCGCTTGCAATTTTGCCGAGTTTTGGGTCTTCGACCGCGAGCGGGACTCGCTATGCCGGGAGCCGCTTTTCAAGTTGCCGCTCGCGGAGCTCCCCAAGAACCTCGCAGCCATTCAGTTCCTCAAGGGCGGGGCTGAGGCCCCGGCCACGATCTCCCGTGCCGTCTCCGTAGAGGCCGGCAAGATCATGTCGAAGCTGCATGACCAGGTCGCCGAGGCGTTTGATGACCCCGACACGCCCGAGAACCACCATGCGCTCTCCGTGCTCATGACGCGCCTCATGTTCCTCATGTTCTGCGAGGACTCGGGGCTCGTTGCCCCCAACGCCTTCCGCGACTACGTCTCGCACTTCCAGGCGGGTGATCTCAGGCGAGGCCTCAAGGACCTGTTCGTCTGGCTCGACACCAAGGACGAGGACCGCGACAAGTATGCCGAGTCCTGGCTGAAGAAGCTGCCCTACATGAACGGCGGCCTCTTCCGCGAGAAGACGGAGATTCCGCCCCTGTCCGAGAACTTCCGCCATACGCTCATCGTCGAGGGGTGCCAGGAGTTCGATTGGTCGGGCGTGAGCCCCACGGTCTTCGGCTCCATCTTCGAGGGCGCGCTGTCCCACGACCACCGCCGCGCAAACGGTCAGCACTTCACGAGCCCCGAGAACATCCACAAGGTCATAGACCCGCTCTTCCTCGACGGCCTCAAAGCCGAGTTCGATGAGGCCTGCGCCAAGCCCGTCGCGGGCGGCGCGAGGACCCGTGCACTCAAGGACCTGCATAAGAAGATCGGCAGCATCTCCATCCTCGACCCGGCCGCAGGTTCCGGCAACTTCCTCACCGAAAGCTATCTCTGCCTGAGACGGCTGGAGAACCGCATACTTTTCGAGCTTCAGGGCGATCAGGCATCGTTCAGCTTCGAGGACTAGGGAGACCGCGACGTGCTCGTGAGCCTGAGGAACTTCCACGGCATCGAGCTGGAGGACTTCGCTTGTTGCGTCGCCCGCACGGCACTCTGGATCGCCGAGAAGCAGGCAGACGCCGACACGGCAAAGGTGACACAACGTGTCTACCAGGAACTGCCGCTTACCGACTATGAGGGCATCGTCAACGCCAACGCCCTCCGCATCGATTGGAACGACGTCGTTCCGGCCGACGAGGTCGACTATGTCCTTGGAAACCCGCCGTTCATCGGGTATTCGAACCTCAACGAGGAGCAAAAGGCCGACCGCGTCGACATATTTGGCAAAACGGGCGGCGTGCTCGACTACGTGGCTTGTTGGTATCGCAAAGCGGCTGACTACACGCGTGAGACGCAGGCGCGCTGCGCGTTCGTATCAACCAACTCCATATGCCAGGGGCAGCAGGTCGAACCGTTGTGGAAACCACTTTTTGAAGACAAGGTCAATATTAACTTCGCCCACAAGTCCTTCGTATGGAACTCCCAAGCCGCCGACGAAGCTCATGTGCACGTGGTCATTGTTGGTTTCTCCCGGGTTAAAGGCACTAAAAAAGACTTATTCGATCGCAGTGGCAGCAAGAGTGAGGTAACACACATCAACGCATATCTTGCAGCCGCACCGGATGCTTTCGTTTCAAGGAGGGCAAAGCCAATTTGCGATGTCCCCGCAATGATGGCGGGCGGTAAGCCGACCGATGGTGGAAACCTTCTTCTCACGCAGGAGGAACGCGACGAGCTGCTGTGCCGCGAACCGGATGCCGCTCCATATATCAAGCCATTTTCAATGGGTGCCGAATACATCAACGGCATACCGCGCTACTGCATCTGGCTAGATGGCGTCGACCCGGCGGTACTGACAAAGCTCCCGCTGGTCCGCACCCACGTCCAGGCCGTAAGGGAATTTCGATTTACATCAAAGAAGGCAGCAACACAGAAGAAAGCCGCAACCCCATGGCTCTTCGACGAGGTGTGTCCGCCCAAGGGTAAGAGTTATATCGCGGTTCCCAAGGTTTCTTCCGGTCGCCGAAAGTACGTCCCCATGGGCTTTGTGACCAACGAGATGATCCCAGGAGACATGCTTTTTTCGGTTTCGAATGCCGGTCTTTATGAGTTCGGCATCCTAGAAAGCCAGTTCCACAACGCTTGGATGCGACAGGTCGCCGGCCGTTTAAAGAGTGATTATCGTTATACGAACACCATCGTCTATAACAACTTCGTCTGGCCTGATGCCTCGACCGAACAGCACGGATATATCGAGTCCTGCGCACAGGAGGTTCTAGACGCCCGCGCAGAGCACCCCGATGCGACCCTTGCGGACATGTACAATCCGGACAACGAATTCCTCTTTCCGGATCTTATGAAGGCGCATGCGGAGCTTGATGCGGCGGTTGAATCGGCATATGGCGTCGACTTCGACGGGGACGAGAACAAGATTGTTTCCCATCTGTTCAACCTCTATGCCGAAAAGGTCGGTGAGTAGCAATGACGATGCCTAAATGGCATGAGACCATGCGGCCCATCCTTGAGACGCTGGCGAAAAGCGAGGGGTGCCTAACCGGCTCCGATCTTCAAGAAGCGGTGGCGACCACATTCGACATGACGGGCGATGAGCGTGCCGAGCGCCTCAAAAGCGGACAACTGAGGCTCTACAACCGTGTGTACTGGGGAATCACCGACCTGGAGAAGGCCAAACTCCTCGAATACGGGGAGAAGAAGGGGACCTATCGAATCACCGGCGCTGGCAGGTCGTACCTCGTGGATTGTCCCGGCCCCATCACGGCAAAGGCGCTCTACGACCGGTGCTCGGCTTTCAAGGCCTGGAAGGACGGCTACCGTGCCGCCGGCAAGGCCAAGGCGTCGGCTGAGACACCCGTGACACCCGCCGAGGAGGACCAAGAGTCACCCCAAGAGATCATGGAGTCCGCCTACGGCGAGATCCGGAGTGCGCTCAGCGACGACCTCATCTCCGCCATCATGGGAAAGGATCCGTACTTCTTCGAGCACCTGGTGGGCAAGCTGCTCGTGGCGATGGGCTACGGCGAGAGCCTGGAATCCCATGCGGACGTCACCAGAAAGAGCGCCGACGAGGGAATTGACGGCGTGGTGCGCGAAGACCGCCTCGGGTTCGGCACCATCTGCTACCAGGCCAAGCGCTGGGATCCTTCTAGGACGGTCGGTCGCCCCGAGGTGCAGGCGTTCGTCGGGGCCCTCTCCGGCAAGGGCGTATCCAAGGGCCTGTTCATCACCACGGCCAGGTTCTCCAAGGAGGCCCGCAGGTACGCCGACGGTCTTCTGGGCCAGACGGTCGTGCTCGTCGACGGTCCTGCTCTCGCCGGCCTCATGATCGACTACGGAGTCGGCGTGAGCACGAGGCAGGTGTACCAGATCAAGGCCGTGGACACGGATTTCTTCGAAGAGTGAGCGATGCCCACCGCCAAAAATACACCACGCTCCAGAATTGAGGGCGCGAGCGCGTTGCGGCGGTGATCGAACACGCCCCAGAATGCGGAAGCATGGCCGTGAAGGCGAGAGGCCGCCGCGGAGCATTGGCATCGCGGCGGCCTCTCGCTTTTGCACCCAGACGAGATCGGCCTTCGCTGCCCTCCCACATTACTCTATCTGGACAAAGTCATATTTTCCGCATAGGCGGTATATCTCGATCGAGTCGCGATAAACAAACTCGTAATCAAAGGTCTTCTCTGCGCAGGTCATCTGTCCGATGTAGTGATTGTTGTACGTTCTCATCTCATAAGACAATTCGTACTCGCCGGAGTGGTCCTCATATGGCCAATTGTCGTCGGGCTTGGGAATTCGCAGCTTGTTTTTGCCCTCTTCGGTTACGCTCCACTCGAGCTGGTCGCCGCTAAAAGTCACCGTGATATCGCCGTGGTCAGCCGACCATTTAGTCCCGTCGAGTTCTTCCTTGAGGAGCTCGGGGATGTATGCGACCTGCGCGTCGTAGAATCCTTCGGCGTCCGCTTCGTCTTCGTACCAGTGAAGCCAGTAGCCCTCGTGACCTCTCTCGGAGTAATAGGAGCCGTCTTCCACCTTTTCCAGGGTCTGGGTATAGCCGTACGTGTCCACGCTCATGACGATGTCCTCGCCCTCCATGGAATACGTTCCGGTCCACTCCGTATTGCCGGAGAGGTGCCAGGTGGTATCACTGTTGAAGGTGATTGTGACGATATCGCCAACATCATTGCTGGTGATCTCTCCAAAAACAAGCTGATTGGTGACCAACTTCGCATAGAGGGTCTTCCCCTGCATTCCGGTATTAGCAATCGGCGAGCCCGCCTCGCATCCCGTGAGACCCATCAATCCGATGGCTGCCGATCCCGCCAAGGCAAAAATGCCCCTCCTCGATACAGCGGTGTCCATCGACGCCTCCTTTCTATCCTTACGGACCGATTGTTGTATATAGTCCGTTGTCACAAATACAACACTAACCGAATGTTGATGCCATGGAACTCTCGGTTCAGACATCTTTCGGTATTCGGTGCAGAAAACTGCGCTCCGGGCTCGGTATGAGCCAGGAGGACTTTGCGCACCTCATAGGAATGGACCGTTCATACTATGCGTCCATAGAGGTAGGCCGCAGGAACGTTACCATAGCGAGCATGAAGAAGATCGCCGACGGCCTCGGAATCACGTTGACAACCCTGCTCGAGGACGTAGAGTAAAGGCCTGACCGCGGACAATCATGCTCGATCCGCAAGGTAACACCAAGTTCAGGAAACCACACTAGAACAGTCAAATACGGCATCCGCCGGGGTGCGGCCACGGCTCCGCGGCCGGGTGGCACCTCCGCTACGCCGCGTCAAGGGGGCCCATGAGACCCCGCACAAACCTCCGCTCCGCTCCGGTTGGTGGAGGTCGTCATGGACCTCCCTTGACCCGTCTTCGCTCCGGTGCGGCTTTGCGGGGAGCAAAGCCGACGACGACGCGCGGCGTCGCCATTCGGCTTTGCCCGCAAGGGCGAGATGCTCAGGGCAACGTGCCCGGAAACGGAGGAAGACATGCGGGAACTGATGACGAGGGAGATTGCGGAGGGGCTGCCGAGGCTGTACGAGCAGGACGGGGCGAAGGACCCCATCGTCTACGTCCACTACTTCTCGTGCGTGAGCGGATGGGACTGGTGGCTGCTCGAGTTCGACGGGACGGACGAGGCGTTCGGCCTCGTCGAGGGCTACGACGACGAGCTCGGCTATTTCAGCATCAAGGAGATGGCCGAGCTGAACCGCCAGATGGGGTTCGCCGCCGTCGAGCGCGATGAGCACTTCTCCCCGAGGCCGCTCAGTGCCGTCAGGAGGAGGTAGCCGCATGGTCACGGTCGAGTTCGACTTTATGGGCGAGGCGGTCCGCCTCGCTCTCGTGGCCGAGGAGTATGTGGGCGGCGGCCTGGCCGTCCTCCTCCTCGACGCCACGGACCCGCGCTCCGAGGGCTACATGGCCGAGTGGGGCGTGCTCACGGCGAGCGTGCCGGCGGCGGCCGAGTGGTGCCGCGGGCGGGGCAACATCGCCATCGACGCCGACGTGCCCGCGGCGCTCCTCGAGGCGCTCGAGGCCGCCGGCATGCTCCGCATGGCCGCCCGCTCGGCGGCATCCGGGATGGCCCGCTACCCGCTGGCCACGGTCGCCGGGCACGCCCTCGACGGCATGGGCGGCCTGAGCGAGACCCTCGAGGAGGCCCTCGGCTCGACGGTCGTCGTCGAGTACGAGTCGGAGAGCGACGGCGGCGCGTTCGAGGTGGGGACCGCGCCGTCGGGCTCGGCCGAGCTCGGGCGCCTCATCGCCGCCGCGAGGTCCGAGGCCGACGCGCTGGCGGCCGCCGGCGGATGGGCGGCCGTCCGGGTCGGTTTCGGGGATGCCGAGACCATCGACTGCGAGACAGGCCGAACGGTCTACGCGACCGGGGCAGAATAGCCGCGGCCGCCACCCGCACGGGCATGCCGGCGACGGCGTGCCCCTCGCGGCGTCTCCCGGGGACGCTTCGCGTCGTCCCCGGACCCCTGCGCGCCAAAGGGCCGAGGCCCCTTGGAACCCCGGAGCGGCCGCCGGCGGGCCGTGAACGACGGGTCAATCACTCGGCTTCAACTCGCGATCGCCCCGCCGTGTCACGCCCCGCCGGCTCTCGCTCCGGCTACGTTCGATGGCTCCCCATGGGTCGCCATCACTGCACCTCCGCTCACCTGTCCCGTTGCACTCCGGCCGGTTCGGCCGACGTTTCTCGGGACATGCAAGATATGTATTCCGTGCAACGGAATATCTTGCCCGGCCGAAGCCGGGATGTGCGAGCCGCTCCGAAGTCGCTCCCGCAGGGCCCGTGCAACGGCCTTGCCGCGCGTTGCATGGGCCCCGAGATATGGAGTCAGCGCTCGTCCCTTCCGCCGTCCATGCTCTCGCGAGCCAGCTCCCACGCGGCCCGCATGGCAAGCTCGACCCCCCTTGCCGTGAACCTCATGATCCGCCCGGTCGAGCGGTTGACGGCGTAGCCGAGCCTCGCGCCGTTGATCTTCCTCGTCTTGCCGAGGGACTCCGAGTGATAACGGTATTGCAGCGCCCCCCGCTTGGATCGGGCGATCTCAATCCCATCCGATTCCAACCGCCTTGCAAACTCCCCGAAGCGGTCGGGGCAGCTCTTGAGCCTCCCGACCTCCTCCGCCCTCTGGGCGACAATCGCTCGGACCCTTGCGTTCTCGGACTTGCCGGATCGCCCCCTCTTTGCCATCTCGCGCTCCTCGCGACCGGGCTGGCGCGCATGCACCTTCGAGTTCGAGAGGCCCCTTTCGAGCTGCCTCAGGCCGTACTCCGCATCGAGGTCCTTCACCGTTCTCACGCGGGATTTCGCCGCCGCCCTAGCCGGCCCATCGTTCAGGCGCCGCCCCGTCTCGAGGTCCGTCCTATTGATGGCGAGATGAGCTGCGAATCGGGCCGATCCATCCGACCTGCACCTCTCCTCATGCAGCACAATCACAATCTCCTGGTTGGGATAGCGCCTGGCAATGTAGTCCCTCGCGTACTCCATGCAACGCGAAGGCGTCATCGGCCCGCCGTTGCAAGAGCACTCGTCCGGGTTGAAGCCGATCACCTGATGCTGCATGTACGTGCACCTTGCGCCCTGCTTCCCGGGCCGGTTGTGCCCGGCCGCCTCCCGGGTAGCGTCCATCTCCTCGAACCAGCGGCCCTCATCGATGATGTGCTGGGTATCGTGGTCCAGGACTTTCTCCCTGTCCCAATCGAAATACCGCTTGAGGTTTCGGAGGTGCTCCCTGCTCATGACGCTCATCTGCTTGATTGCGGTCATTTTCCAACTCCCTTCAAAAGCCGCCGTCAGTCGATGAAGAGGCCGGACCATCCTTCGGCGGCAGGCACCTCCGCAGGCTCTTCCACGAATTCGGGAGTCCAGAGGTCGACGCCGTCCCCCCGACCCGCTCGCCTTGACATCAGCCTGGCCTGGTATTCCATCCTCTTGGCCGTCTCGTGCTCGCGCGTCCCCAGATCGAAGTGCTCCTTCGTCGGCATCCGCGTGCAATCGCAGACAGGGGCCCGGAAGCACCCCGCATGCTCCCTGCCCACACCGTTCTCCGCTGCCTTCACCACGATGACGCCGTCCTTGTCGGGGGACATCTCCGTCCACTCCCAGGGATGGATCAGGTCGTCGGCGTGCTCGCTGTAGGATGTCGACCCCGTACCGCCCGAAGGCCCCCTGCTCGAACTGGTTCCCATGGTGTGCCGCGTCGTCTTCCCGACTAGCTCGGTGAAATACTGGCGGTCCTCGGCCTCGCCCAGCTTCATGGCGACCTTGACGCCGCAGTTCGCCAGGATCCTCTTCCGCCCGTCACGCTCGCCGTACTTGTTCAGCTGAGAGATGTTCTGAACCGCACCCATCCAGAACAGGTCGTATGAACGTCCAAGGCTGAGAAGGCTCGGCAGGCACTCAACCTTAGGCAGGTTCCCCCATTCGTCACCGAGGATTGACACCGGCCTCGGCAGCTTTCCGCCAGTTGCGTCCGCGATGGAATATACGGCGGCATAAAGCTGTTCGAACAGGACCGCCGCGATCGCGTTGTATGGGGAGCCCTCGTCCATCACGTGGAGGAACAGCGCGGTCTTCTCACTCAGGATTCTCCCCGGGTCGATTTCATTTCCTGAGATCATGCGCGCAATCGGCGCCGACGCATAGATTCTCAGGTTGACCTTCAGAGTGGATACGATGCTCCTCAGCTCGTTGCCGCCGCTCGAGATGAATTGCGAGGCACGCGAGCGGGCAGGATGTCCCTGCGGCAGGGCGCGGAACAGGCCCTTCAGCGGCTCGCATGGGTCTTCGCCGGTTCCCTCCGTCCCCGAGCATATGATGTGGTAGACCGTCGCGAGGTGCTTGCAACTCCGCGGGCAGCCCCCATCCAGCACGGTCAGAAGGATCGTCGCCGCGAGCAGCGACCGCGCGGATTCCGTCCAGTGATTCGCCTTCGCATCGCTCTCCCCGGCGATGAGTGTATGGGCGACGGCGTCCGCGGACTGCTCCGCCCCCGATAGATCTCCCTCACTAGCGAGTCTATCGACCATTTCCAGCGGATTGAACGTGTCGCTCCTCTCGGGATGCTGGGCATCCAGCAGAAGCACCCGGTACCCGCGGCGCTCCAGCTCGTCGCCCGTCAACTCGATGAGCTCGCTCTTCACGTCGGAAACGATGATGGTCTGCGGGCTAGATTCCCCGTCATCCGCCCCAAACGTTAGCAAGTCGATTGTCGGGATCAACAACGACCTGGATTTTCCAGCGCCCGTTGAGCCATCGAGAAACATGTGCCGCCTCGGTTCGAACAGATACTTGGAGCCGAACAGTGTCTTCTCAAACCCGTACACGAATCCTCTGCTTTTCGGCTGTCCGTGCCCGTCCCAAATCTCCGAGCCCCGGATGGTCTCCGGCCCCGTTTTCACCCGCGCCTCTCCGAGCACGCCTCCATCGGCGGCCCGCTCCTTCGAGGAGACCGATAGCTGCATGAGCAAGAATATCGACAGGAACAGGGCGAACGAGGCGAGGCAGCCCGGGATGCAGCGAGGCGCCACGTTGACCCACCACCAAATGACACCATCCACGCTCAGGGTGAATCCTATCGAATTGAGATCGATTGGAAGTCCGAGGATCACGCAATCGAGGGGAATGGCGACAAGCGGCGCAAACCCCGTGGTAAGCAGCGCAGCGAAAACCAGCGCCATGACCAGCTTCTCCTTCATGAGAACCACCTACTCTCTCGCACGGGCGAGTAGGTCATTGACCCAGCCCACCGCGGTTGAAACGATTGAAGTCGCCCGGTTGAGGTTGTTGAGAACAACCGGGTCGGGGCCATAGGTATTGAGGGCACGGACCGCCTGGTTGAGGTTCGTCCCGATCTTCTTCAACTCGACCCTGATACCGGCAAGCTCCCCCGTATCGGCGACCTTGACCGGCTTCTCACCGCAGAGCAAGGCGGCGTCACGCATGAAGGTAGACGCCGGCAAATTCATGGCTGCCGCCTTCTCCTCGATCGCCTCACGCTGCGCCCCAGTCATCCGCACGTTGATGTGCGCGTTCATGGAAGTCATAGCCATCCAATCTGGGCGGGGCCGACACAGCGGCCCCGCCCCCTTTATTTAGTTGACATTGCTTGAAGCATCTGACCGATGCGCCCAATCCTCGCCCGCGCCCAGACATCGAAGGGAACCCCGGGTAAAGCGCCAAGGTACACGCAGTACGGCTGCCAATGCTCCTCATAGAAATCGAGGGCATCGAGCAAGCGCTTTCGCTCCCAAATGAGCTCTTCCGCCGAGAACGAGGGAAGATCCTCGTTCTCGGCGCGTTTGAGCTCGTCGGAAGACAGGCATGGGTTGGGCGCCCGGTATCCGCCGATGCGCGGCCCGGGCTCCATAATCAGTTTCTCTCGCGAAACAGCGCAGCGGGAGCGTCGAACTCGAACTCGACAATGCCGCATGAGCCGTAACGGTTTTTTGTGATCGAAGCAATAACTGGCCGTTTTTTGAGCAACATGTTAGCGTTGCGCTCCTCAAGCTTATCGCCCCTAACGGATAGTGACATAACGATATCCGCCGAGTATTCGAACATGTTACAGCCGCCTATTGCCTGAAGCCCAGTGGTCTGCTTGTCGTAATTAACGCGATTAATTGATGAGATAGCGAAGAGTGGACAATGGGTCTCATCAACAATCCTGCGGAGCTCAGAAGCGACGAGTTTGAGCCCGATACGCTCGTCGGCAATGCGCAGCTCTTGAGGCAAAGAGACGATTTGCGCGTAATCGACAATAACTAACGGAGGCTCGCCGTATTTATCTGCCACCTCCTCGATTGACTTGCGCATACCTGAATTTTTGATTTCACCTGAAACGATATACATACGTTCAGCAATACTGCGCGCATAGATTTCGAGCGCACCATCAAACAACTCCCGCTTTTCAACAGGCATCTCACCGCTGTACATATCGTCGTATGTGAGCTTGCCGCCGGAAATGCGCGTCAAACTTTTTGCAAGCATACTCGCGCGGGCAAGCTCGCCCTCGAAAATGACAACCGGATGGCCCGCAATAGCCCAGCTGTCGCCGAGCTGATGCATGAAAGTAGTCTTGCCGGTGCCGGGTCCGCCCGGCACGATGCATAGATATTGGCGGATGCCGCCGAGAAGGGTATCAAGCGCATGGTGCTCAATATGCCCAAGGGGCTTATTGCTTAAAATAGCAAGGGCGGTCTTATCCAAGCCATCGTTCATGGACTTCACTAACGACATGGTTTGCTCATCTCCAGCTCGTGAAGATATTCAAAAAGGCTGGATTCGAGAATGTAGACGCGGCGATGCAATGCAATCGCGCGTCCGCTCTCTTTCATAAATTTCGATGCAGTGACCGGGCTGAGACCAGTCATTTGACTGACGTCAGAAATCCCAAGAAGACGTTCACGCCCCAAGTTTGGATTTACCGAAACCGCAGGTGAAGCCTGTACGGCAACGTACGGTTCGTTGGGTTCGACCATCATGGTAGAATCCTTTCTGGCTGGCTCGCCCCTCCCCTCTGGTCTGCAAACTTTGATGGGAAGGGCGGGCGGCTTTTAAAATGCGACCAAGTTAATCCTCCAAACGTCGGGCTGGTCAGGCGTTTACTTAAACAACAGTCTAATGCTTTTAATTCTTAGTTTTCAATCTTTTTTCAATTTTTCTTCGTTTTTCTTTTGAACTAACATGGACATACCTTCTTACCTGCGTTAACATCATGAAAAACGACAGGAGGAAATATGCCACGTCTCCCAGTATCAGGCATGAAGATGAAAAAGGTTAAAGTCGGAACAACTGTTCAGGTCCAAACCGCTGACGAAATCGACTCCCTTCGCAACACGAAATCGGATTCTATTAGAACCCCCGGCGAGGCAATCGATTTCGTCTTTAAGCTCATAATGAGACTTGACCCCGAGGTTGCGCGCTCTCTAGATAAGACCTGTGTCCAAGGCATCTCCTCGATTGACGATGAGCTGAGTCGCCTACGCCATGACGGTTCCGAGAATATGGCCGTCGCATCAAAGCGGCTTCAACAGGAGCAGTTTTCCGCACTCCACGAACATCTATCCAATCTGTACGAAGATGATGAGGTCGCCATGGGCATGAGACGAGTAGATCTTCTTGGTGACGATTTTGCCGTCTTCCCCTCCGATTGGGTCCTCCTGGAACCCGAAAGCGCTGCAAAGGCATGCAGCCAGGTTAGCGTTATCGAAATTCACGGCGGAGCCGAATACTGCGCCCCTCATTTCATCTTTTTCCATAACGGCGAGTACGACAAGAACGATAAGCTCGAGAAAGCGACCGAATTATGGCCGCAAATGAAAGACGTCCGTCGAGATGAAGTGAAGCTCGTGGCGGACGATAACGGCAAGTACCTCAACATGAAGGAACATCTTGCCGCACCGATTATTTGCTACTTTAACCTTCTCGACGCTTCGTACTATCAGTCGGTCGAAATGACACCTCCGTATAATGCCGTAATCAATCGAATCCGTTAAAACGATAGGGCCCCAATTGGGGCCCTATCGTTTTAACTTTTTAGGAGATCGTCCAGTACTGAAGCAGCCTTCTGGTCGTTTGCCTCGATGAAATGGCTATAGATAGACAGTGTTGTCGATGGGCTGGCATGGCCCAGACGCGCTTGGATCGTCTTAATGTCCGCATTGGCACCAACGAGCAAAGTCGCTTGCGTATGTCTCAGCTCATGAGGCTTCAGCCCGCTATAACCCGTATAGCGGGTACGTTTGACGCCGTCACTCCCAATGACTTCCCTGCTCTCCTCAAAAGTACCGAAGCCGTGTTTCGCCGAAAACAGCCTAAACGCCCTCGAATAGTTATGTCCGTCCATCCGGGTCACAAAAGCCCTTTTGCCGTCAACGGCATCGGCGACCCCAATGGAATGGACAATGGGCGTTTCTCCGGTCTGGCCCACTGCAAAGGAATCGAACTCATCCCGCTGTATGACCTTCCATCTGTCCAAATAATCGGCAAGCTCATTTCCTACCGAGATCTTTCGCCTGCTCATCTTTGATTTGGGCGGCCTTAGCGTCCTGTCATTCGTGTATTGCTTTACTACCCTTAATGTCTTGGCGTCAGGGTCATAGTCCTCCCATGAAAGGCCCAGAGCCTCCCCTTTTCTCAAGCCGCATAGAAGCAGAAGCATTGTGCACGTGACAAAGGGAGACGGCTTCTCCTCCAAAAGAATTGCCAGCAGCCTTGCCGCCTCTTCGGCGCTCAGTGCCTTACGAGCCTCGACATTCTGCTTGGGTAACTTCACTCCTCTACAGGGATTTTTGCCCACGAGGTCGTTGTCGACAGCATCCTCCATAATCTGCTTGAGCTTGATGTGGATGCGACGAATTTCGCTCTCGCTGAATCGACCGTCTTTTCTAGCTTTGGCATACGCAGCACGGATTCCATCAGATTTAAGCCGATCGAGATCAGGGTTGCCGAACAGCTCGCGTATGTGACGAATATCCAATCCTTCACGTTCATAGGCAAGAGGCGACCCCATGGTCGACTCCCTATTTGCGTGAAACCTGTCTGCATAATCCGATAAGCCCAGGACGCCACTGTCCGGGCTGGAAGCACCTTCCAACTCAGCCCTATAGGCTTCCAGCGCCTTGGTAACTTCACTCGGCCAGTTTTTTGGGTTCTTGCTTCTGCAGTGAACCCTGCGCGATGGGCTACGGCGGTACCGTCCCGTCTTCGGATCTTTGCCCAGGGAGAAGTAGATGCGATAGACCCCCTTGGTCTTATCGATGCACTCCGAAGTTCCACGGGCAGTCTTTTTTATCGAACCTTGCACTCGTACCCCTCACTGATTTTCAGTTAGGCTGTCGGTCGAAGCTTTGAAGGCTTCGCCCGACAGCCTAACTGAAAAATTTCACACTTTCAAGTCTCTTCCGGAGTGAAAAGAGTGGGAAATCTGATTCTAATAGGTAGCTCGATATTTGCAATTTTACATATTTACCTGCACTTCTTTTAAAGTCAGTGAAATTCGCACTATCTGGGCAAAGATTCAATTTACGTACTCGTAAAGCGGGGGTCACCGGTTCGAGCCCGGTCGCTGGCTCCATTACACAAGATAGCCGCCTTCGGGCGGCTTTTTTGTTGCCGATTTTGAGTGCGTGCGCGCCAATCCAAACATAGCCACGTCAACAGCGGCCCACTCGGTGGACTTCGGGTTTAATGCTTAGGGGCGGGGATTTACCAAAGTGAAATCTTAATGAAAAGAAACCCAGCTGCAACAATTGCCATGGTGAGGGCTCAAATTGGCCATATAGATCTAAAATAGTCACAATATACAAATGTCGAGAGATATTGGCGATATAGATGAAAAGAACTAAGGGTTTTCTTTTGTTGGTAATGATGCTGCTCGGACTGTTCTGCCTGAGTGGCCCTTCTTGGGCCGAGGCTGCCTGTCCTGAAGGTGAGCCTCAGCAGTCTTATACGGGCAGCCTGCTGATAACTGCTAAGGAGGGCGATGCCGACTCTCAGTCTGGGGTAAATCCCCTTGCCACTTTTGAGGGGGACGGCGGAACGGTCAAGCTTGACCATATTGGTAGCGGGATTTTGAGGTGGCAAGTTCTTCCGGACAAAATTGCGAACGATCCCTTCTCTTTTGCTGGAACGATATATCTATACAAGGTTGTGAGCGGAAAACAAAAATACGTCGATTGCTATCCGACAAACGGGTCTGGAATTGCATTCACCGGCATTTCGGGGCAGATTGATACACATGTACGAAAGGGAACCTATGTGGTGCGTTGGGTTGGAGCTGCTGCAGGCCCGATATGGATTGCGGTCTTGCGCCCCGATGTCCAAATAGGTTTCTCTCTCTAGACGGGAAGTTGCTCATGGACGCCATATATGACGGAGATGACTGGGTCGATCATTATACTTGGCGCCTGGTCGGCTCGAACGACAATGGGGATGTGGTGTTTGATGGACTATGTCCAAAGCATCTCCATCCTTTTGTCTCGTCGTTAATTGAGAGTTCCGCTCGTGTTGCCCCCTACAGCTCGGCATCGCTTCATGATACGGACGTTTTGAAGACCATAAGGGAATCAATTGACGAGGGAACGATGAGCGGCCCGCTGTTTTCTCGGCTTGTGGGGCTAGATGAGATTGGCTCGAAACGACTGCTTGCGGGCGAAAAAGTGGAACTCACTTATCGGTCGATGATTTCAATCCTGCGGCTAGCCGATGTTCTTCGCAAATAAATGAGGCTTCCCTATTCAAAAAACCGAAAACCCCGCCAAACGTGATTTCCCTAGGGAAAAAACGCTTGGCGGGGTCCTGGCGTGTTTTCCCTAAGGGGATCACGCCATCAGACGAGCAGCTCAGCCGAGCAGTTCGCTACTCCTCCCAGTAAGCATCTGCAAGCAGCTTAAAGCAAATCTTCTTGACCGGCTGTGCGCCATCGCCCGGGAACTCGAGCGTGGGCATGTGAGGCTCGCCGGCAACGAACAGTGCAAACTTATCGTCGGCAAGATCGCCGGCGATCGAAGCGTCGGAATCGACCAGATCGTAGTCGTCCTTCTCGTCAAACTCCTGAACCAGCGTCAGGCTGCCCGTGGCGACCTTAAAGGCCTCGCGACCCTCGACGTCGATCTGCAGGTCGTGATAGCGCTGATGCGTCTCATAGTGAGCCTCGGCCTCGGGACGCGTCGTGGGAGACATGACGTTCGCAAAGACCTTCTCACCCAAAATCGGATGGCTGCCGACCTCGAGCTGTGCCGGGTCGTTCTCCTCGAGCCAGTCGATCAGCACGTCGAGGCCCTTGAGCATTCCGCGGTACTCCTCGATATCGCCCAATGCACCGTAAATCATCTAAATCCCCTCTCGGATCGCTTCTTTGGCGGCTACTCGGCAAACGCGTTACCGATGCTGTTGCCACCCACATACGCCTCGACCAGGGTAAGGTCGGGATTGAACACGACAAACTCGGCGTCGCGCCCCAGCATAATGCTACCGCACTTGTCGTCGACATGAGCTAGCAAGCAATGCCGGGGCCGACGCCCAGGCTTTTACAGCTCGGTCACGACAACGCCGTTGTAGACCTCGTCCCAACGGTCCATGACCAGATGGCCGGTCATGGGATCCATGGCATTGAGCTTGCCGCAGGTGTTGGCGGTACGCAGCACCGTCTCGTCGTCCGCGCCAGCAGCAATCGCATGTGCGAAGCCGGCAATGGTCGAATCGCCAGAGCCCGTAGCGTTAACGGCGGGGATATCGGGGGTCTTGGCGCGGAATGCACGGCCATTATGGAAGCCCACGGAGCCGGCAGCGCCCATGGACACGACGACCCAGGGGATATCGGAGAAGCGGGCATCAGAGGCGAGCGCGGCGCGGAGCTCGTCCACATCGTCGGTGGTAAAGCTCGTGCCCAGAAGGCCGTTAATCTCGGTCAGGTTAGGCTTGACCAGCTCGGGCTTAATTTCGGACTTAAGGGCGGCCTCGAGCGAAGCACCCGAGGTATCGAGCAGCACCTTGGCGCCGGCGTTCTCGGCAATACCCGTGATCTTGGCGTAGTAGCCCGCCTCGACACCACGGGGCAGCGAACCCGAGATGGTAACGACAGCGGCCTTGCTCGCAAGCTCGGCGAACTTGGCGGTAAAGGCATCGAGCTCCTCGGGGGCAATCGTCGGGCCGCTCTCGAGTAGCTCGGTCTGGTTGCCGGCGTGGAGGATGTTAAGGCAAATACGAGTCTCGCCCTTGATGGGTACAAAATCATTCTTAATGCCGTTGGCATCCATGAGCTCGGCCATGTAGGCGCCCATGTGACCGCCGAGTAGACCGGTTGCCACAACGTCGTCGCCCAGCTGACCCAGTACACGGGCCACGTTGAGACCCTTGCCGCCGGCGGTCTTTTCGGGCGTCACACGGTTGACGTCGTCGATAACGAGCTCATCGAGCTGATAGCGCGTATCGACAGACGGGTTCATCGTAACGGTGAGGATCATTTTTAGCTCCTTATCTCGCAGGCTCCTAGTGCCTCGCGATACGAGTCGACAAAACGGAATTACAGAATTTCAATCGTGAACGAGCGAACGACGGTCTCCTTGGGCTTGGCGACAAGGCAGCCGCGCTTATGCTCAAGCACGTCATCCTCATCGGAGCAGGTCGAAAGGCCGCCCCAGGGCTCAACTGCCACAAAATCGCCCTCGGGCTTACTCCACACGATGAGGTACGGAAAGCCCTCGAAGCTCAGGCGAACGCCCTTGTCCTCGCCCTTTTTGGAAAGCGTGACCTGACGACTCTCGAGTACGTCAAAGATGGTCTCCGCAAAATCGAAGAGCTCGTGCGACAGGGGCAACGTCTTCCCCACCATGGGGTTCTTGGAGCGGTTTGCCACATCAATCAAGCCAGTCGAAGGAACGGCGGTGCAGAGCTCCGCAGCCTCGTCCTTCTCAAAGCGCAGCTCGTAGTCCGTATAGACCTCGCCCTCATCGAGCGGGCACCTAAAGCCGGGGTGTCCACCGATAAAGAACGGCATGTCCTCGGTGCCCTCGTTGGTCACCTCATAGGAGACGCGCACGGTATCCCTCTCAAGCGCATAACGAGCGACAAGCTTAAACGGGTACGGATAATCGCTCAGCAGCGCGGCGTTATCCTCCGAAGCCAGGCACATCGCCAGCTCGTTCTCGCTCTGGCTCAGCAGCTTCCACTCCTGTTTGCGCGCAAACCCGTGGCGAGCGAGCTTCACATGATGCCCGGCAAACGTCATGGCGCTACCATCACGCAGGCCTCCGCAAATCGGGAAGCAAATCGGTGCCTGGCCGGACCACACGGCGGGATCACCCTGCCACAGGTACTCGCGACCTCCAGCCTCAATCGAGGTAAACGAGCCGCCGGCCGTGGAGACCTTGATAGAAATCGAATCGTTGGAGAGAGCGTATTCCATTGTCCATCCTTTCGAACAACTGCTTTTTGCTCGCAAGAACCCGTCTCGGCCCTGACCAAAGGACAAACCCGCACGTTCATCGATGCGTCCGGTATCCCAGCCATGCAACGGGGTACCATACAGACATTGATGCAATTACAGCTGAAAGGCCTTCTTATGCGAACCATCATCCTTTATGCCTCACGCCACCACGGCAATACGAAAAAGCTCGTGGACGCCATCGTCGAGGCGCACCCCGAAATCGATACCCTCGACGTCAAGGCGCTCGGCAAAAACGAGTATCCCAACCTGCACGAATATCATCTGATCGGTGTCGCCACGGGCATCTATTACTCCGAGATCGACAAGGACATGGCACGCGTGCTCACGAACGTGCTGCAGCCGCAGGACAAGGTGTTTGGCCTTATGACCTACGGTGGCAAAAACAAGTGGTACGGCAAGGATATCGATGGCATCTGCCGCATGAGGCAGGCCATCTTTATGGGCGTCTACGGCTGCCCCGGCTTTGATACGTGGGGGCCGTTCAAACTCACCGGCGGTGTCCAAAAGGGGCACCCGAACGCTGAGGAAATTAAGGGCGCCGTCGACTTCTTCGACAAGATCGAAGACGAGTATGGCGACATCATCGTCGAAGAGTATGCCAAGCGCGAGAAGCGTCTAGCCTACGAAAAGGAGCATCCTGCAGGAGGCCTGGTGGCCGGCGTTAAGCGCACGGCAAAGAAGATCGCTAACAAGCTGTAACTGTAAAGGTGCTTTTGAGCGTTTAACCCATACGGCGGGTCCGAGCAGATTCGGGCCCGCCGTCTTTTTCTATCGTTACTCGGTAAAGGCGTTGCCGACGCTCTGGCCGCCAACATACGTCTCGACGAGGGTGAGCTCGTGATCGAACACGACAAAGTCGGCGTCGCGACCCGGCATGATGCTGCCGCACTTATCCTCGATGTGCGCGGAGCGTGCCGGCACCTCGGTTGCCATGCGAATGGCGATATCGGCGCTGGCGATGCCCCAGTCGACGATGTTCTTGACGCCCTGGGCAAGCGTGAGCACCGAACCGGCAATGCTCTTGCCATCGGCGAGCCAGCACAGGTTGTCCTTCATGATGACGTCCATGCCGCCGCTGGTGTAGCTGCCCTCGGGCATGCCGCCGCAGCCCAGGCAGTCGGTGATGAGCACCGTGTGCTGCCAGCCCTTTGCCTGCAGCAGCGCCTTGATGGCGGCAGGGTTTACGTGCTTGCCGTCACAGATGATCTCGGCGTAGGTCTCGGGCGTGGACATGGCAGCGCCCACGACACCGGGCTCACGGTGATGCAGCCCGCGCTGGCCGTTATAGGTATGCGTAAAGCAGCTGGCACCGGCATTGATGGCGGCGATGCACTCATCGTAGGTGGCGTCGGAGTGACCGATGCTGGTCACCACACCCTTGGCGTTCAGAGCAGCCGCATAAGCAGCGGCACCGTCGCGCTCGGCCGCCATGGCGCTCTTAACGATGCGACCGCCCGCAGCCTCCTGCCACTGATCGAAGACCTTCTCGGAGGGATCGATAAGATAAGCGGGGTTCTGCGCGCCCACGTGCTTCATGGTAAAGAAGGGGCCCTCCAGGTAGATGCCCTGAATGCGAGCACCGCAGAAGTCGGGGCCGCGACCCTCGTCCGCCTGAGCGATGGCGGCGCAGGCGTCCTTGATCTGCTCGACACCATCGGTGAACGTCGTGGGCAGCCAGCTGGTGGTACCGCGACGGGCAAGCTCGGTCGAGCTGATATCGATGCCTTCGGGATCGTTATCGGTAGTTGAGTGGTTGTAGAAGCCATGGATGTGGGTATCGACCATACCCGGTGCGATCCACGATCCCGTGTAGTCCTTGATCTCGCAAGAGGGCTCGTCGGCCTGCCAGGCGCCAAAGACGCCATCCTCGACCATAAGATAGCCGCCCAGCTGCGGACCTGCCGGCAAGAAGAACTTGTCAGCCTTAATTGCGTACGTGCTCATATGCACTCCTTGCTTCTAAAGCAGTTGACTGTGGTGATGCTTATACCCGGTCCAAGTGAAAACAAAAAGCGCCCGCCCGCCGTTATGAGCGGACGGGCGCCCTTACAGGGGGGACGCGATTAAGCGGTGAAGGGGTGAATCGTCACGCCCTTAACCACGCGGTTGACCGTGCCGGTGGGGCTCGGCGTATCGGGCGTGTTGCCCACGCGCACGGAGTTGAGCAGGCTGATGGCCTGGGCAAACATCACGAACGGCAGGGCAAGGTAGCCCTCGGGGAGTACCTCATAGCCCTTAAAGGTGAAGGACTCGCCCTCGTAGACGGTAGCGCCATCCTGCTGAACGGCAACGGTGTGCTGAGCGATCTCGTCGCCACCGATCTCGTTGAGGATGTCGATATCGTACTGACGGGTGTAGGCATCGTTGTTGACGAACACGAACACGAGGGTCTTGTCGTCGACGAAGGACTTGGGTCCGTGACGATAACCCATAGAGGTGTCGTAGGAAGTAGCGACCAGACCGTGAGCGAGCTCGAGGATCTTGAGCTGGCTCTCCTGGGCAAGGCCACCGAAGGAGCCGGAACCCAAGTAGGTCACGCGGTTGAAGTCGCCAGCCAGGTAATCGGCAACCTCGGACTCGCGAGCGATGACCTCCTCGCCCATCTTGGCGATGGTCTCGACCCACTCGGCCTTCTGCTCGTCGGAAGCCTCGTCAAAGATGAGGGTAGAGAGCAGGGTCATGCAGGTGTAGGAACCGGTCATGGCGAAGCCCTTGTCGTTGGCGCGCGGGATGAGCAGCGTCAGCGCATTGGGGTCATCAGCGGACTCGACAGCGAGCTTGCCCTCGGGAGCGCAGGTGATGTTGAGGAACTTGACGTTGTGGACGAGCTCCTTGGCAACGGCGACGGCGGCAAGGCTCTCGGGGCTGTTGCCAGAGCGGGCAAAGGAAACCACGAGCGTGGGATCCTCGGCGCGCAGGAAGTCGCGCGGGGCGCTCACGATATCGGTCGTGGCGATGGGCTTAAAGTCGTAGAGATCAGTGTTGCCAGCGTGACGCAGGTACGGGGCGCAGGTATCGCCAACATAGTCGGACGTACCGGCACCGGTGAAGACAACGGACAGACGGCCCTCGCCCATAGCGCGAGCCTCAGCCAGAAAGGCCTCGATGGCCTCCTTGTTCTCGCGATAGATGTTGAGCGTATCACGCCAAAGCTCGGGCTGCTGAGCAATCTCGGCCGTGGTGATCTGGGCGCCGAGCTCGGTGAGCTCCTCGACACTCTTCTCGAACATTTCTAATACCTCTCTCTAGAAGTAATCCTCTGACGTGCAATTATACACTTCGGTTGGTTATCTGGTAGTAACCAGTTAAATACAAAGAATCATCATATGGAAACGGTGCAGACACTAATCGCTACGCTGGTGGTAAACCTTGTATTTAAACTGATCGGCACGAGCAACCGAGAGCGTATACTCCACAACCTCGTTTGACTCGTTATACGTAGTCCTAACCAAATCGAGCACAGGCGAGCCCTCGACGATTTCCAAAAGGTGGGCATCGGTGGGACGGGCTATGCTCGCATAGAACTCCTCTTCGGCCACGCGTATTTTTTGCTGAAAGTCTTGCTCAATCACATCGTAAAGCGGCTTACGCTCCAGCAGCGGTCGCTTTAGGGACAGAAATTGACGAACCGGTAGATAGCTACGTTCGACCATCATGGGCATGTTGTCGGCAGAACGAAGGCGCTTGAGCTTAAAAATGCGATCACCGATACGTAATCCCATATGCTCGGCCAGATTCTTATCGGCCTCCATCTCGCAAAAATCGAGAATCGTGGTCTCGGGGTCGCGACCCATCGCGCGCATCTGCTCGGTAAAGCTGTAGGACTGCATAAGATTGGTTGCCTTTGCCGAACGGTCGGTCACAAAGGTACCGCGACCGTGCTGCCGAACCACCAGTCCTAAACGCTCCAGTTCCTGCAGAGCCAGGCGTACCGTAGTGCGCGAGAGACCATAGCGCTCCGAAAGTTCGCGCTCGGAAGGAATCATGTCACCGGCGCGATATTCATGGTCGATCTTTTCGGTCAGAATATCGACCAGCTGATCGTACAGCGGTTGCTTACGCGCTCCGATCGCCATCCTATCCTCCCATTTTCTCAAACTCGGCTACTACCTAGGGTGTTAAGCATTATCGGCTTGCAACACCCGAATCATCAAGAAAACAAAAGCCGCGCGCTCTTTCGAGCACGCGGCTTTTAACATACACATGGCTTAAGGGGTCGGGGTGTGAGCCGCGTAGGGACACACCCCTCAAGCTAGAGCCTTACCAGATGCTCGGCCAGAGACCAAGCGGGCCAGCGCCCAGGATGCCCAGGACGAAGAGCAGCAGAATGCCCTTGGTCGGGGTCCAGCTGTGCTTAGCGAACATGTAGTAAAGCAGCAGCGTAAGCATAAGCGGGACAAGCTTCGGAACGATGGTGTTGAGGGTGTCGGCAACAGAGAAGTTGACCGGATCCTCGGTGACGGTGCCGTAGGTAACGGACTCCATGCCGTTGCCCAGATCGGTGACGCCGCACGTGACAGCGTTGCCGTCGGCATCGGAAGCGGTAAGGGCGTTGCCGTCCTTATCGGTCATGGCGATGGTACCGGCCTCAGCGGTCTCGGTATCGATGCCCTCCATACCGGTGAAGTTCTTGGCCTCCTTCTCGGAGACAATCACGGTATTGGCGGAGAGACCACGGGTGGTGCCATTGGGGATCTGGAGGTTGATCTGGGTGCCACCCATGGTGACGACCAGGCAACCGACGACGAAGACGCCCATGATGGAAGCGGCACGCGTAAAGGCCTGCATGTTGGCGGTCAGAGCGTCAATAGCGCTGGTGCCAAGCTTGTAGGACCAGTTCATGAGCCAGAAGCGCAGAGCGAACTGGACGACGTTGAAGATCACCAGGAAGATGATCGGCGCAGCGGCGTTGCCGTTGATAGCCATGTTGGAGGTGATGCCGGCCGTGATAGGCACGAGCGTCAGCCAGAACAGGGCGTCACCGATACCACCGAGCGGGCCCATTGCGGCGACGCGGACGGCGCGGATCGTGGGGATGTCAACCTTGTTCTGCTCGAGCGAAAGCACGATACCCATAACAAAGGTGACGAGGAACGGGTGAGTGTTGAAGAACTCCAGGTTGTGGCTCATGGAAGCCGCGAGGTCGTTCTTGTTGGTGTGGATCTTCTCCAGACCGGGGATGATGGAGTAGAGCCAACCGGCGGCCTGCATACGCTCGTAGTTGAACGAGGCCTGCAGGAAGCAGGAGCGCCAAGCCATCTTGTTGAGGGTCTTCTGGTCGAGCTGCGGAGCAGGAGTGAGATCCTCGTAGTGCTCCGGGATCACATACTCATTAGATGCCATCTTCGAAGTCACCTCCGTCAGAAACAGCTGCACCCTTCAGCTCGGTCTGCTGCTGGAAGTCCCAGAAGGCGATGCCGAAGCCGATGAGAGCGAGGATGAGCAGAGCAGGGGTTGCCAGAGAATCGTTGGCAACGGTGATGAGCGCGAGGCCAAAGCCCATGAGGAAGAAGCCCCACATATCGCGGTTCATCATAACCTTGAGCAGGACGGCGAAGCCGACGAAGCGCATCATGCCGCCTGCAGCGGACAGACCGGTCTGCAGCCAAGTCGGGATGGCGGAAGCGATGGTCTGACCGATGGTAGCGCCAGCGATGAAGAACAGGGTGACGACGACAGCGAAGATCAGGCCGAGCAGAGCCATGGCGAAGTAGTTCAGACGCTCGATACCCTTGGTGTCAGCGTTGTGAGCCATGTTGTCCGCGGAGGACATGAGCGGCGACATAAGCGTGAAGACCAGGGTAACGCCGAGCTGACCAAGCAGAGCGAACGGAATGGCAAGGCCGACTGCCGCGTTGGGCTCAAGGCCCGTAGCGATAGCGAGAATGGCTGCCATGATGCCGCCGATAACGGCGTTAGGCGGCTGAGCACCTCCGATCGGCATGTTGCCGATCGTCATGAGCTGATAAGTACCACCCACGAGAAGACCGGTGTTGAGGTCGCCAAGGATAAGACCGATGACGGCGCCGGTGACGATGGGCTGATAGAGAGACTCGAGGAAGTTAAACTGGTCGATTGCCGCGACGAACGTGACGATGAAGACCAGAGCGACCTGGAAGATCGTGTATTCCATCTTGCTCCTCCTTTCAAAATGTATGTACGCACTTTGGATTTCACGTACAGAATGTCAGGGTTTCACTCCTGACAACGTGGATCATGAGGATTACGAGAAGAGCTTGCTCGTGTCCTCAACAGGCGTGCTCGGAACGCGCCTGATCTCCAACTCCACCCCCAATTCCTGCAGCTCTTTAAACGCAGCGACATCCTCGTCGTTAACTGCGACGGAGGTGGCGACTTGGCGCTTTCCTTCCGACATGTGCATGTTGCCGATGTTTACCTTCTTTATAGGCACACCGCCCTTGACGAGCGTAAGCACGTCTTCCGGTGTTTCGGCCACGATGAAGATCTTCTGGCGCGGGCTCGCCTTGCCGATGACGTCGATGGTCTTCTGCAGGGAGAAGAAACGCGTAGCAACGCCGGTGGGAGCGGCCATCTTCATGAGGTTCTGGCGCATGGTGTTGTTCGACACGTCGTCGTTGGCGACGAGGATGAGGTTGGAGCCCAGGGTGGAGTTCCACTGGGTGGCAACCTGACCATGAACCAGTCGGTTATCGATGCGGGTAAGAAGAATGTTGGGTTCTGCCATGTTGATCAGCTTCCTTTCGTTATTTGCTGACGACAGTTACTTGATCTCCTGAATCGCGTAACGCGAAACATCTACGACGGCACCGGATCGGACTTTAATCTGGACCTTTTCGCCTTCGATGCCTTTGACGGTTCCGTAGATACCGCCGGCGAAAAGAACCTCCTGACCCGGCTTGAGCTCCGTGTGCAGCTCCTTGAAGTACTTCTGCTTCTTCTTCATGTTGATTTGCGACCAGATGGTGTAAATCAAGCCCATGATGACAAGCAGGCCCAAAAGAGCGACCGAGGAACTCAGAACACTGGCTCCGAAATCGGCCATTAGATGCCGTCCTCGTCGCCGAAGATATCCTCATCCTCGGCACCAGCGACGGAAGCGACCGTCTGGGCGGTGATGCCCGTCTGGCCAACGGTCACGGCCTGCTCGCCAAGCTCGGCGAGCGTGGCGTTGCCGCGGAGGAACAGAAGCTCAATAACCATGGGAAGGTTAGTTCCAGTCAGAATCTCGACGTTGTCGACATCCTGGGCAATCATCATTGCCTGGTTGAACGGGGTACCACCAAGCAGGTCGGTAAAGACGAGCACGCCATCGCACTCCTCGCGCATGGCGGTAATAGCGGCGCGGAGATCCTCACCGTAGGAAGCAGCCTGGTCGCCCTCAAAAGGAACGACGGTAAAAGCGGGCTGGTCGCCAGCGACCATAGCGATAGCGCTTGCGAGGCCGGGTGCGAACTGTCCATGACCGGTAAGAATAAAGCCAACCATTCAAATATCCCTTCCGAAGGTGTGTACGATACGAGTCCGATGTTTTCGGAAGCCAGCGGGCAGGTGCCCTTAAAGCTTCTTGGAAAGCGTTCTTTAAGACCAGTGGTCTCTCAACTGGTAGTAACCACGTGACGTGTTGTTGTCACTATATCACCACAGAAGAGGTCGCTTTCGCTGATTCACACAGTAAAACGTTTTTGCGCCGTTCACGGCGAAAAATCGACCGTTTACCGCTCGTTAACACTTCTACCTGCGGTTTTGTAATCGTTTTGAAATGCCTTGGCCAAAGATCGGAACTTTTTTCGTGTCTAAACAACGCAGGGTGGCTAAAAATGGCGTGTAGAAAAAATGCAGGTCATTGTGAAGATTTGTGAATTGGTCTTTTTGACTTAATACCAGTTAGAACCAGTTTCGATATTATCGGTGAACGGTAGTTTTTGACCGTTCACCGGTTATTTGCAATCGTTTACGGCCGTTTTCCAGGATGAATTGAGGATACCCGATGAAGCACTTGCACGGGCGCAAGTCCTATCCTAGTGGTTTCGGTAACAAAATGCCCGCTAGAACGTTGTCGTTCTAGCGGGCTTAATCAGGTAGATCGGTTAGCGCGCAGTAGTGCAGACAGATCTTACGCAAACAGGCCGTAGATGCTGATGTTGGCCTTGGCATAGAGGCCGTTGGCATACTCGGTCCACTTGGAGCTGGCGCTCGAGGCCTGCGAGGAATACTGCTGATAGGCAGTGTAGTAGGCGGTCATGGCCTGCTTATAGGTGGCGCTATCGGCGGTAAAGGCATCGTCGGCGAAGGCCTTAGCATAGGTGCTGTCGGCGTCCTTCCAGGTGCCCTTCGAGCTATCCCACTCGTCGCCGGCAAGGTTGATGATGTAGTCGGCGTAATCCTTGCTCGCGGTGTCCTCGTTGCCGTCAGAAGGCTCGGTCGGAGCGGTCGGCATGCTCGCGGAAGCATCGCCCACCTTCTTCTTGTAGAGCTTCTGCAGCGTCGCGGACTGACGGACGATCTGCTTGGCCTGGTCCTTGGACACGCCATACTGCTTGGCCATGGTGTCGTAGTCCGAGGTGCCGATAGAATCCTCGGCGTACTTCTTCATCTCCTTAGAGGAGACGGTAATGCCCTCGTCCTCAGCAGCATCGAGCAGAATCTTGTTGCGCACGTAAGACAGGATGACGTCGGCAGAGGGGGCGGTGTAGTTGCCGTTGCTATCCTTGACGGTATCGAGGCTGTACTGGTTCTCGATGGCCTCGCGCGCGGTGATATCGCTCTTCTTGCCGTTGTAGCTATAGCTTGCCACGTTCGAATCGAGCTGGTCCTCGGTGAGGGTCGCCGAGCCGACACCCTTGCCGCCAAAGCCGCCATTGCCAATAAAGAAGCCGACCACCGCAGCGATCACGACTGCAACCACAAAGGCGGCAATCATCGTCTTTTTGTGGTTGGATGCGCGGTCGTCCGCGTCGGAGCCGTCGTCCTCGCCCTGTTCCTCGGACATGAGGTTCTCGTCGGCGGCGTCCGCGGCGATCTTTGCCTCCAGGCGAGCGTCCTCTTCCTCGGCGGTCGTGCCGGCAGCAATGTGCTCGGCAGACGTACCGGCGACCAGATCGATCTTCTCGTCCTCGTCACCGTCGGGGCCTTCGCCGCGCTCGATGATCTGGATGCCGTCGATCTCGTCCTTCTCGTCCTTCTTTTGAATCAGACCCATATCAGTTACTCCTTGTTAGGAAACATAGTCTTCAATAGAATACGCCCGACGAGGCGCCGGGCGTATTGATTCTTAGGTTATACGCAAACACTTAAGTACTATTTAGGCGTTTGCAGCGTGCATACCTCAGACCAGGTGCGCGATAACGGCATCGGCAAAGGCCTGCGTGCCCACAGCGCCCTCAACGGAGCCGGTCTGGGCACGACGCACGTCACCGGTAACCTGCTCACCCTCGTTGAGCGTGGCAGATACGGCGGCACGAATGCGATTGGCAGCATCGTTCTCGCCCAGGTGATCGAGCATCATCGCAGCAGAGAGGATCTCGGCCGTGGGGTTGGCGATATCCTGGCCAGCGATATCGGGCGCGGAGCCATGCGTTGCCTCGAAGATGGCGCAGTCGGCACCGATGTTGGAGCCGGGGGCCATACCCAGGCCACCTACCAGGCCGGCGCACAGGTCGCTCACGATGTCACCGTACAGGTTGGGCAGCACCAAGACATCGAAGTCGTTGGGGTTTTGGACCAGGCCCATGCAGGTGGCGTCGACGATCTTGTCGTTGAACTCGATATCGGGATAGTTGGCGGCCACCTCGCGCGCAACGCGCAGGAACAGGCCATCGGTCGCCTTCATAATGTTGGCCTTGTGCACGGCCGTCACCTTTTTGCGGCCGCAGCGGCGGGCATACTCAAAGGCATACTCCACAATGCGGCGGCTCTTGGCGATAGAGATCGGCTTGATCGAGATCGCGGAATCGGCGGCGAAGGTCTTTTGGCCCGAACGCTCGACGAGCTGCGAGAGCTCCTCGACCTCGGCAGCGCCCTCATCGAACTCGATACCGGCGTAGAGGTCCTCGGTGTTCTCGCGCACGATAACCAGGTCGACGTCGCGGAAACGCGAGCCGTCGCCCGGCTGCGACAGGCAGGGGCGCACGCAGGCGTACAGGTCAAAGTGCTTGCGCAGGGCCACGTTGACGCTGCGGAAACCCGTGCCGACCGGCGTGGTGATGGGGCCCTTGATGGCAACCTTGGTCTCGGCGACCGCATCGAGCACGTGCTGGGGCAGCGGCGTACCAAACTCGTCCATGACGCCGGCACCGGCCTCCTGGACGTTCCAATTAATCTGGACACCGGCAGCCTCGACCACGCGGCGCATGGCCTGCGTAATCTCGGGACCGATACCGTCACCGGGAATCAGGACTACATCGTGCGCCATAATCTGTTACTCCTCGTCTTCGGCGGCCTCAGATTTTTTAACGCTAGCACGCTTCTTCTTTTTGGAGAGATCCAGGCCAAAACGTTTAACAAGCATTTCGCAAATCTCGCTCGAACGGGCCTTGAGATAGCTGCCCTTACCGTTCTCGGCATCGAACTTAAGGCGCAGCGCAAGCTTCTCGGCAACCTCGGCGTCGATCTCGCCCTGGCAAAACTCGTACAGGCAACCGAGCATGTCGCGATACTCAAGGTCGCCGTGGTAGCACTGGATGGCCTCGTCCAGGATGGGCCAAGCCTCGCGCGAACGCTCGACGCTCGTGGCACCCCACACGCACAGCAGGCGGAAGGCGGCATAGCGCAGCGTGGAGGAGATCTCGTCGAACAGTGCAGTCTCGGCGCCCTCAAAGGCATCGCCCAGCTGCTCGGGGCAGGTGGTGGCGAGCGCCGTCAGGGCATCGAGGGCCTCCCAGCGGGTCTGCGCCTCGGGGCGGTCGAGCGCCTCGATCAGCGCGGGCACGCAGGGCACGACGCGCTGCGGATCGCGCTCGGCAAGCAGGTGCAGCACGCGGGCGGCAAACTGGCGGATGCGGCGCGTGGGGCAGCCGAGCTCCTTGACCAGGCGGTCGACGGCGTTCTCGTTCTCCTCTGCCAGCTGGAGCTGTGCCAGCTCCTCGTCGGTGAGCTGTTCGTCTTTGTTTTCTGCCATAGTTACCTCTTCTTACTATTTCTTAGCGTGCTTGCCAGCACCCTTGCTGTCATCGGTGACCGAGATGAGCTGTCGATCGGCCGCGCCATTGCGACGCGCACGGCGGCGTTCCTCAGCGTCGCCCGCGTCGGCGGCGGCGCGATGAGCCTTGTTGACGTTAAAGACCTCGTCGTGCTTGCGCCACGGACCGACGGACTCGCCAAAGCTCATCTTAAGGCCGGCGATAAAGCCGCCGAGCCAGCCGATCGGCGCAAACTGCACCAGCGGGAACAGCGAGAACACCCAGGTCAGCAGGACGACTGCCGCCGCGCCTGCAAAGTTGGCGATCCAGTAGTCGCGCTTGGTGATCACGCGCTTTTCGCAGGCCCACTGGCCGCACAAAAAGCCAATGTAGATCGCAAAGAGAAAGAGCACCAGCGCAAGCACCACGAACGTCCAGCTCATGGGCGCTACTCCCCGTGATGGTGGCCGCAGCAGCACTCGTGGCCGTCGTCATGGCCGTGGCCGCCGCAGCACTCGTGGTCCTCGCCGTGATGGTGACCGCAACCGCACTCATGGTCGTCGCCGTGCTCGCCGCAACCGCAGCCTTCCTCGTGAGCGCCATGCTCCTCAGGACGATACTGCGACCAGTCCAGACCGGCGGCGATGGCGTCGGCCTCCTCCTTATAGAGGACCGTGATGGCCTGGGTGCCCAGCTTGGCGCCACCGATGGCGTCGAGCATGTCGTAGAGCGTAAAGGCCACGTCGGCGCCGGGCAGCGCAAGCTCGCGATCGTCGGCATAGGCGAGCGCCAAGCGCAGGTCCTTAATGAAGTGCTCGACCATAAAGCCGGGCTTGTAGTCGCCGTCGAGTGCCTTGGGCGCCAGGCTCTCCATGGCGCCGGACTTGCCGGTACCGCCCAGGATCATCTGGCGGGTCTTCTCCAGGTCAAGGCCGCTCAGCTCGGCAAATGCCATGGCGTCTGCCATGCCGACCATGCAGGCGCCCAGCGACACCTGGTTGGCGAGCTTGGCAGCCTGGCCCTTGCCGGCGCCGTCGAAGCAGCAGATGTTGGCCGCGAAGGTGGCAAGGATGTCGCGGACCGGCGCGATGTCGTTCTCGGTGGCGCCCACGATAGCCGTAAGCGTGCCGGCGATAGCACCAGACTCGCCGCCGGTGACGGGGCAGTCAAACGCCATGCGACCAGAAACCTGGGCGGCCTCGGCAATGTCACGGGCGAGCTCGGGCGAGCTCGTGGTGAGGTCGATCAAGACCGCGCCCGGCTTGGTGCACGCGAGCAGGCCGTCGCCCGCCAGGTAGAGCTCCTCAACCTCGGAGGGATAGCCCACCATGGTAAAGACGACATCGGCGTTAGCCACGGCATCTGCCGGCATATCGGCCCAGGCGGCACCGCGCTCGATAAGCGCGGCGGCCTTGGACTTGGTGCGGTTGTTGACCGTGACAGGATAGCCAGCATCCAGGATGTGGCCGGCGATGGGGGCACCCATGATTCCGGTGCCGATAAATGCGACAGAGAGCTTGTTTGCCATGAAACCTTTCCTTTTGGGTTGGGTGTTGTTACCAGGTTGAATACTCAGCGCCGGAGCTTGAGCTGCGGGGCGCCTGTGGTCGTAGCGCCTGTCTACTCACCGCGCACACGGCGCGCGATGCGGTCGGAAAGCGAGGCTTTCTCGGCGCGGTTCTTGCCCCAAAACGCAAGTGCCACCATGCCGGGGCCCACGTGCGAGCCAATGGTGGGGCCCACGGAGCTGCGGATGATCGTGACGTCGGCGCAGCCCTCCTCCTTGCGAACGGCGGCCTCGAGCCAGTCACCATCCTTCTCGGCATCGGCAGTCATAATGGCGATGGGCATGGTGCGATCGGGCACATAGTTCTCGCGGAACGACTTGAGGATGGACTTGAGTGCCTTCTTGCGACCGCGGTTGACGCCGATCAGCGACAGCGAGCCGGCCAGGTCGTAAGACAGCTCGGGTTTGACGTCGAGCTTTGCCGTGAGCTGTGCCGCCGCGGGCGGAATGCGGCCGCCGGCAGCCAGCGCATCGAAGCTCTCGAGCGTAAAGTAGCCGTGGACGTAGGTCTTTGCCTCGTTTGCCCAATCGACCAGCTGCTTGGCGGTCAGCCCCGCCGAACGCTGGCGCACGGCCTCGAGCGCCAAGAGCTCGCCGGTCGCACAGGGCAGAGCGTTGTCGACCACATACAGCTCAAAATCGGGATACTCGGCGCGCACGGCATCTGCCGCCTGGCACGCGGAGTTGTAGCTCGACGACAGCGCCGAGGTAAAGCACAGGTAGACCGTGGGCGTGCCCTCTTTGGCGCACTCGGTAAAGAACTCGATATAGCGACCGAGCGACACAGCCGAGGTGGACACGCGGGCACCGGCGCGCATGCGGTCGTAGAACTCCTTAGGGCTCATGCTCGACCAGATATCGTCCGTGCGCTCCTCGCCATCGATGATAAAGGGGAAGCCCAAGATATCGACATCGAGGTTCGCAGCGACCTCGGGGCTAAAGTCGCAGCAGGTATCGACGACGATGCGGCAACGGTCCGAATGACCGGCGGATGCGGCCTTGTCCATCAAAGCGACTCCTTACGTAAAAAAGGCGACCACCCGCATGGGATGGCCGCCAACCGTTAACTCATGCAAGTTAACGTATTTTACTCGTCAAGTGTTTCGATGCGGGGCTTGATGATGCCATATCCACCATTCTTACGGTGATACACCACATTGATAAGGCCGGTCGTCGCGTTCTCGAACACGTAGAAGTCGTGACCCAGCAGATCGGTCTGCACCAGCGCCTGCTCCTCAGTCATCGGGGTGACGTCGATAACCTTCTCGCGGACGAGCAGGTCGTCCTCTTCCTCGGGCAGCAGCAGGTCGGCCAGATCCTCGACGCGCTCGACCGGCGCAACATCCGCGGCGCTGGCACCGCCCTGGCGGTTGTCCACGACCTTGGTCTTGAACTTACGCAGCTGGCGGGTGACCTTATCGGCGGAGAGGTCGATCGCGGCGTACATATCTGCACCGTGCTCGGCAACGCGAATCACCGAACCGCGGGCACGAACCGTAACCTCGACGATTGCCGGGTTGGGGTTCGAGGGGTTCTTCTCATAGCGAAGTACAACGTCGACCGTCATGGGCTCGATATCGAAAACCTTGAGCGCCTCGCCGATCTTCTCATCCACATGCGCACGCAGAGCATCGGTTACCGTCGTCTTGCGTCCAGAAACCTTGATATCCATACGTGGCTCCAATCTGCCTCGGGGACTTACTGTACTGGCTATGTACCCATTGCCATGCATTTAATCACGCGGATTCTCAAAGACCCGAATAACGATTGCTTGATACCGCATACCGAAGTCTCGCACTTTTCCGTGGCAAAGTGCGCTATAGGAGGGAGCCGACGGCTTTGTATTTGGTCCCGAAAAATGGCTTTGACCTGCTGGTTTTATAGGGATGAAAAAGCCGGACTCCCCTATTGGGAAAGCCCGGCAGTGCGTGTTGAAACCGTGAAGAGGTTTCCTTTCCAACGTATAGGAGACACCACCCCTAGCAATAACTAGCTATTGAGTTTGTTAATGTCGTCGTCGGTGATAGTGCCTTCCTGGCTGGACGATTTGTCCTCGGAGGATGCGGTCTCATTGTTGGAATCGGAGGACTCGCTGCCGGAGAACATGGCCTCACTGGACTCAGAATCGCCCGGCTGCACGTTAGCGCCCGAAACCGTCTTAGTGGTGAGGTCGTAGGGAATCTGGCCGTACCAGACGCAGTGAACCGCCTCGAGCGTGCCGTCGACCGTGATGTCGTCGAGGGCATCACTCACGGCACGGCACAGTTCGTCATTGGACGATAGGCCCGCAACACCAAGCGTCGAGGGCGCCTCAAGCGCACCGACATAGGAGACCTCGCTCATCAGGCGTGCAAGATAGCCGCCGGCTGTGGAGTCGCAGATCACATAGTCGACCTCGCCGGACTCGAGCGCCTCAAAGCACTCGTTGATGTTGGAGTAAGTCTTTTGGTTGGCGGTGATGCTCTGCTTAGCAAGCGCCTCCTGCGAGGCCGAGGACATCTGGATACCCAGAGTAGACGTGTTAAGGGTATCGGTGGAAACGCTCAGCGACCCACCATCGCTGGTTTTACCGAACACGGAAGCGGCATCGTACAGGCAGGTGCCGAGCGAGCTAACGTCCCCGTCCGTGGAGTTGATCTCGCCGATAAAGATATCAGCCTTTTTGTCGCCGAGCGCGGAACCTGCCGAGGACGCATCGACAAAGGCGACCTTAAGGCCCATGCGGCTTGCGAGGGCGCGGGCAGCGTCGACTGCATACCCCGTGAGCTCGCCGTCAGCGCCCTGCATGGCCTGCGGCGCATCGGAGGTATCGAGGGCAACCGTCAGGGTACCGGGAGTGACCAGGGCATCATCCGACACCGTGGGCGTGACGGTCTCGTACTCGATCTGGTCGATCGTGGGAGTCGTGAACGTAGACAGCGGGTTGAACGCGCATCCGCTCAGGCCCAAAACGGCAATGACCGCTGCGGTCCCAGCACCCAACCGAGCCGCGTGCATCAAGCTGCCCCTCACCATGTCCACTACCCTGCCTTCTGTGTCGTATACGATCCGTGCGTTGCGCGGAATATCAGGTTGTTCCCACCAGCTGACCTGGTATTTGACCCCACACTTGCGCACCGGGGTGTTTGCTCGGGAGGCCGCAGCCACCTTCACGACTGGCCCGCTCGCCCGCGAGGCGGTATTGCCCCAAAGACAGTAGAACGGACGGTGCGGCTTACATCTAGGACGCGCCATGATCGCGCCGCGCGCACGCGGTCGCTTACGTGGATCCCTTTGACCGCGTCTGTCTTGGACTAGGACGGGCATTTCGTCCGTCCGCAACCACAGCCTGGCAGGAACGTAGCGCATTATAGCTAAGTTCAAGCTAAAGTTTAAGGTTAAGGGCGTCATTCGCATCGTGCGCACAGATTTTGCAGGTCGGAGTGGGCTATTCGTGCCCCTATGAAGCCCGGAGCTCCCCTACGGGGAGCTCCGGGGCGCCCTTCTTAGGGTGCCCTGGTCAAAATATGGCAAATATGAGTACTGCCACCAATTTAGTAACAGGCAATTTTGGCCTCTCGGACAGATTTTGCGCTCAGTGTCGCCAACCTGATGCTTAGTTATTCTACATTTGTTTATTATCTTCTCACTTTACGCCGCCTCCGAGTTCTAAATTCCTTGATTTTGCTGTTACTGATTTAGTGACAGTACTCATATTTGCCATATTTTGGCCAGGGCATACGATTAACCCTCTATTTTCGACGCGAATTAGACCGGCTTAAGCCCAAAACACGCCCGCAGCGTGTTAAGCAACGCCTCTTGCTTCTTCCTGCGGGCATCGACACGATTCCGGTACCGCTTTCGCATACGCTGGTACATGCGCCATGCGAGCGCTTCCATCGCTTCCATGTCGCAAAGCATTTCGTTGTTGACCGTTGCGACCTCGATTCCCATAGTAATCAAGCCCGTGTTGCGTTTTTCATCATGGATACGTCCCCTCCGGGAGGAATGGCCCAGCTCACCGTTGTATTCCAGGTCAAACCGGGCTGCCTCCTGATATGCATCGCAAACTGCATGGGGCATCCCCGAGATTGCCTGCGCGCGGTCATCGAACTCGATCTTGTAGTCGGTCTTAAAGGGACCGCAGGCAAATCCGCCATAGGGAAACGGAAGCGAAAACAGGGCGAGCATGATGCACTCCATGGGCGAGCGCAGGTTTTCTGACAAGTAGGGACACAGACGCTGCAATTGTTTGGCCGCGTTCCCCTTGCATGCCGCGAGGTAATCTGCCAAGCGATCGGGCATCAGCACCGGCTCAACCTCAAAGTAGCCCACATCTGCTGGCTGGTCCTTGTCCTTTGCAAGTTTATTCGTAACAGGCGAGGTGTAGGGAGGCAGATACTTCCCGCGGTCACTCAGCGAAATCTTAGAGCACAGCTCCTGGGCCAGGGCAAATGCCTGGATACAGCCGACCTCGCGGGCGACGGCAACACAAAGGGCCTCGGGAGATAGACTGTACACCCCCGGTTCCACCTCTAGAATCGAGCCGGCGGGCAACCCGGAGCATACGGACCAGCCCACGCCAGGCATGCGGCGGCGCTGCGCCGCAGATCCCACCAGCAAGCAAAGATCTTCTTGCACCTCGCCGCTTGCGGCCCCAATCCGCACCAAGTCGGGAAGATAGATGTCCTCGGTCGAGGGCGACGACGTGCACAGCACACGGCGCTCTTCATCGGGATCGAGGTCCCTCCAGCTGATGTAACCCATCTGCCGGCGCTCGGCGCGCATCATGCGCAGCGCTGAAGCGCCTGTTAGGATTACGGAAGCCGCTAGCTGTTCGCCTGTCGGCTCGTTGCGCCGCTCAATCTTCACTGCCACAAAACCACCCCTACCAAACACGTGCGATAGCAAGGCCATCGACTGCCGCAGCGCCGGCACGCTTGAGCTCCGCCGAGGCTGCTGCCATGGTCGCGCCCGTGGTGATAACGTCATCGATAAGCAGTAGGCGGCGGCCGTGCACGTCCTCAACCGTCTCGTACATGCCTTGGGCACGCTCGCGACGCTCCTCACGACCGAGTTCGCGCTGGTCGCCATGCCCGTACTTGACGAGAGCATCGAGCAGAGGAACACCCGACAGCTCGCAAAATGGGCGCGCAATGGCCTCCATATGATCAAAGCCACGCCGCCGAAATGCTGCCGCCGTCGCAGGCACAAACACCACCGCATCCGCACCGGACAGCACGCCTCCTAAGCGTTCGGGCGCTACGACCTGGGCATGCAGGGCGGTGTCGTAAAGCAGCTCCGCCAGATACGGAGCCAGACGTCGCTCGCCCGCGTCCTTGTACGCTTTAATGATGCGCGGCAGCGGATGCGCATAGACGGAGCACGCCAGGCAGCGGTCGAGCGCCTCCGCCATTGCCGAGGACGTGCCCTCGACCGAACACTCAGTGCACAGCAAATCCCCAAACGGGGCGCCGCATCGGGTACAGCTATGACGTGGGTCGATGAGCGTGAGCGCGGCCAGGCAGTCTTGGCAAATAAGCGCACCGGCGCGCTCGCAGCCGGCACATCGTGTTGGCGACAATGCCTCGAGCGTCTCGCGTGCCACCCGCTCGGCAAACGGTAGCAATTCGTCCGCAAACGGTAGGGTGCCGGCACCCTGCAGACGGCTCAATTTGTTCAGATGGCTCTTCAAGACACAACCCTCCCTACGTTCGGTCGCAGGGAGGGTTGTTGATTCAGCGCTATGATACCCCGATGCGCTCGGGGCAAGGCGAGCTAAATCCGCTCGCGGGCGTTATTCGCCGGCGGGCGGTTGTGGTGCGGCCGCAGACGGGGTCGAGCCCTCGCCACCATCCTGGCGCGGCTTGCGGGAACGGCGACGACGACGGCGCTTTTGACCCTGGTCGGCCGAGCCCTCGCCACCGCGATCCTCGCGCGGCTCGCGCTCGTCGCGAGCGGCGCCACGCGAAGCCTTGGCAGCCGCTCCCCCGCCATCTCCGGGACGACGGCGCGTGACCTTGACCTCACCATCCGAGACCTGATCGGCAACGGAGGGCACTGAGGGCTTCTGTTGCGTGCCCGAGGAATGGCGACGGCGCGGACGCGGCGCGCGCTCATCCTCGCCACGTGACTTGCCGCCCTTGTCGGCAGGCGCATCGGAGGCCGAGGGACCCTTGGAAGCGGCACCGGTCTCGCGAGCAGCTGCGGCGCGGAAGGCATCCTCGCGCTCCTCGCTCGACAGGTGACGGCGGCGACGACGCGTGGGGTTCATACCACCGCCGCGATTCTGCTGCTGGGGCTGCTGAACCTCGCGCTCGCGGGAGGCGTTCTTGCCTGCAGCTGCAGCCTCGCCGACATCGCCCGAGCCCGCGCGCTTGCGACGACGACGGCCACCGGCGGCCTCCTCGGCCTCAGGCGTTGCGGCATTGCCACGGCCCTTTCCGCGGCCACGGCCCTCGCCCTGCCCCTGACCGGCGCGAGCATCGGAATCGGCATCGCGACGACGGCGCTTGGGCATCGACGTACCGGCCAGACGGTCGGCGCTCGACAGGCCATCGCCCACGTCGACGCCGTTCTCGCGGTCGAGCTCCATGAGCGCCAGGCGCATCTCGGGCGACTCGATGCGCTCGAGCACGTCGCGCGTCACGCAGTCGGGGCGGCAGTTGCAGCCCTGCTCGGCGGCCTTCTTTTTGCAGCCCTCCGAGCAGGTCATATCGGCCAGGTTGACCTTAAAGACCTTGCCGTTCTCCAGGCGCAGCACCAGCTGCTCACGCGGCGTGTCATATTCCTGAATACGCGCCTTGCCGAGCGGCGTATCGATGAGCGTCTTCTTTTTGGGCGCACGGCTCTTAAAGTCCTTGTACGCTTCGAACTCATAGCGCAGGCAGCACATCAGGCGGCCGCAAACGCCGCTGATCTTGGAGGAATTGAGCGGCAGGTCCTGCTCTTTTGCCATGCGGATCGAGACGGGCTCAAACTGTCCGCCAAAGCGCGTGCAACAGAGCTCCTGGCCGCACTGGGCATAGCCGCCCACCAGGCGAGTCTCGTCGCGCACGCCGATCTGGCGCATGTCGACGCGAATGTGCAGCGTCGAGGACAGATCCTTGACGAGCTGGCGAAAATCGACGCGCTCCTCGGCCGCAAAGTAGAACACGGCCTTCTCGCCGCCAAACAGGTACTCGACGCCGACCGGCTTCATCTCGAGGTCGAGTTCTTTGACCAGACGGCGGAAATCGACCATGGCCTCGTCGCCCTGGATGGCAAGGTCGTCGGCAAGCTGCAGGTCAATGTCGCTCGCCACGCGCAGCACGGGCTTGAGCGGCTGACCGATCTCGTCTTGCGGCACCTCGAAGGGATCGGCCGTAACCAAGCCGATCTCGGTTCCGCGCTCGGTGGAGCAAATGGCATAATCGGCCTCGAGGATATCCAGGTCCTGCGGGTCAAACCACAGGTCGCGCGAGGCGTAGGTAAACTTAACGGGTACGACTAACGGCATTTCAGTGCCTTCCTGATATCGAACAGCATGACCTCGATGGCCAGCTGGGGAGTAACGTTTCTGGCGATGTTGCGCTCGGCGGTCGCGACCGCCTCGAGCGCCTGGGTGGCACCCGCAACATTGGTCGCGGCGGCAAGCCGACCGATCGTGTCGCGCACATCCTCGTTCACCACGTCGGCTGCCTCGTCCTGAAGTGTCAGCAGCACGTCGCGCATGAGCGTCCGCGCGCTCGCCAGCGCTTCCATGATACCCGAACGCTCGCGCGCGTTGAGTTCGCGCTTGTTGCGGTCCTCAAGCTGCTTCAATGCTCCACGCGACAGGTAGTCGGCGTTTTGCTCGAGTACCTTTTCCTGCGTGGACTTGACCTCGGCGAGCGGCGCCTTAACGGCGACGATGAGCGACTTGGCGCGACTGAGCACGTCGGCCTCGTCGGCGGCAATGAGTGAGTCGATGGCACGGACCATCTGACGGCGGGCGTCTTGGCGCTCGGCGCTCTTAAGAAACTCGATGCCGCGTGTGGGGCTTCCCGCCACGGCGACCGCCATGCGGCAACGCGCAGGGTCCTGACCGGTGGCGCGGCTCACGGCCTGCGCGGCGACGGCGGGCGATACCAGCCGAAACGGCACGCACTGGCAACGACTCACGATAGTGGGCAGCATCACGTCGGCCGAGGTACCCAACAGGATGAACATGACGCCCTCGGGCGGCTCCTCGAGCGTTTTGAGCAGCGCGTTGGCGGTATTGGCGCGCAGCTGCTCGGCACGGTCGATGATGTAGACCTTTGCCTTGGCGCGGATGGGCGCCAGCGGCACGTCATCGAGCAGCTCGCGGGTCTGGGCAATGAGGTAACCCGTGGCGCTCTCGGGCGTGTAATAGTGCACGTCGGGGTGCGTATGGCGGGCGACGCGCACGCAGCTGTCGCATGCGCCGCAGCCGTCCTGCTCGCACAGGAAGGCTTGGGCGAGCGCCCACGCGGCGTCGAGCTTGCCGGCGCCGGGAGCGCCCAAAAACAGGTAGGCGTGCGATGCGCGGCCGCTAGCAACGGCGTTGGTCAAAAAATCGCGCACGCGCTGTTGGGTGTCGAGCTTGGCCAGCAGGCTTGTCTGAGCGGGGGCCATGTTACTCGGCCTCCTTGGCAAGCGCGGCGGCGACGGCATCTTGCGGAATGTCGAGACCGTACGCGCGAACCTGTTCGACCGTCTTCTCGAAGACTTCCTCGATGGTCGCGGTGGCGTCGATGAGCTTTACGCGGGCGGGTTCCTCGGCAGCAATTGCGCAAAAGCCCTGGTAGACACGCTCCTGGAATGCCATGCCTTTTGCCTCCATGCGATCTGCCGCGCCACGGGCGGCCATGCGCAACGCCGCCTGCTCGGGCGTGATGTGGTAGACGAGTGTGAGCGCCGGGTGCGTACCGGCGACGGCCAGGTTGTTGGCATCGCGCACCATCTGGCGATCGAGGCCGTCGGCAAACGCCTGGTAGCAGGTTGTGGAATCGTAGAAGCGGTCACACAGTACCACCTTGCCGACAGCAAGGGCGGGTGCGATGACCTCGTGCACCAACTGGGCGCGCGCTGCCTCGTAGAGCAGCAACTCGCAGGTGTCGCCCATCGCCGTATTGGCGGGGTCGAGCAACAGAGCACGGATCTTTTCGCTGATGGCAGTGCCGCCCGGTTCGCGCAGGCTCACAACCTGGTGGCCAGCGAGCTCGAGCGCACGGGCGAGCAGGTGCGCCTGCGTGGACTTGCCGGCACCGTCGACGCCCTCGAGCGTGATAAAGCTATGTTGAGCAGGCTCAAAAGCCATGGGCGCAGCCCCTTCCTACAAGGCGCGTAAATGCGAGTTACAGCAACCAAGCCATGATACCCCAGTGCTCGGCACGTCCCCAATGGCTAAAGGCGCCTTTCCAAAGTTGCGGTGAAATAGGGACTGATTGAGGCTCTGAGACCGCCAAACAGTCCCTATTTCACCGCAACTTATGATGGGGAATTTTGGATGCTGGGTATAATCGTCGTATTGCATTGAAATGTGGCGAAAGGAGTGGCAATGTCTCGGTATTGCGCCTCGTGCGGCAAGCGTCTTGCAGATGATGCCAAGTTCTGCACCTCGTGCGGTGCACCCGTTGAGCAAACAGCCGCGAGCGATAGCCAGCCCGCTTTTGAGCAGACCGGCTCCCTTGATACGCCGCAAGCCAAGGCGGACGACTCCCTCGCCTATAGCCCCGACCCCGCCGCAAGGACCGAGACCGTCGAGACCACGCAGCGCATACCCGTCGCGAGCGGCTCGCCCCAACAGCAGCCGGTTCCCGCATACGTGCCCGCTTCGCCACAAACCCCCGCTTCCAAAAAGAGCGGCACCGGGCCGCTTATCGCCGTTATCGTTGTGCTGGTGGCGATCATCATCGCCCTGGTCATCTTCTTTGCAATCAGACCGTTCGACAACGCCGCCACGCAGACGACTGCCGAGGTAGCTAAGCTGCACCATGACGTCGACGACGATGGCCTAAAGCCTCTCGGCGATCCCAATAGCCTTTACGACGATGACGATGATGACGACGAGGATGGCGGCGAAGCAACGCTCTCTGAGCAGAACCTCTACCGCCGACTGAGCGAATACTACGACCTGCTCGAAGATCTCGACAGCCAGGTCCGTGGCTGCGCGCAGAACTTCAACGGCAACTATCTGGAAGAGGATCGAACCACCCGTCAAAATCTCGCCGACGTCGCCGAGCGCACGGAGGACACCATCGAGCAGTATTACGACATCGTCGAGGACCTGGACGTCCCGACGAGCTCCAAGAACTACAGCTCCTGGAAGGACATCATCGCCCTGTACGACGACCTGGATCACCGCATTGACGCAATCTGTGATGCCTGGGAGATCAGCCTGAAATACGCCAAGCCTGCGGACCACAAGAATGAGATCGTGGCGCCGCTGTCGCGCGACAACGTGGCGGGCACCAATGACAATAAGTACCGCCTAGACTTTGAGGAGCGCTATCCCGGCGCCAAGCCTGTCGAGGTGAACTAGCGCTTTGTCGTTCCCGAGCCGGCAGTTAGGGACGTTCCTAAACTGCCGGCAGAAAAAGAACGTCCCTAACTGCCGGTCAAAAAAACGAGCGAGGATCGCGGGGTCCTCGCTCGTTTTTTTGGGCAATGTTTCGACTGCGCCGTTACTTGTCGGCGGCTGTTTTCTTGGCAGTCGACTTCTTCGCGGTCGTCTTTTTGGCGGCAGTGGCTTTCTTAGCCGTCGTCTTCTTGGCCGCCGTCGTCTTCTTTGCCGTGCTCGCCTTGGTTGTGGTCTTGCGACCGCGGGCGGGCTTCTTCTCCTTGGTCGGGCAGTCCATGTTGACGCAGATACGCCACGGACCGCGCGCCGTGTTGACCACCACGATGGGGGCGCCGCACTCGGGACAGGTCTCGCCCGTCGCCTCGAGCTTGCCACGCGCCGGCAGCGGATAGCTCACGCCGCAGTCATCGTAGTTGGTGCAGCGGATAAAGCGCTTGCCGCTCTTCTCGCTCTTGTGCGCGATCAGGTCGCCATGGCGTCCGGCCTCGGCACACACCTTGCACTCGCCCACTTTAAGGTCGGGCTCGTAGTTGGTGGGGCACGTCGGGTTCACGCAGATCTCGAAAGCCTTCTGGCGGAACGGCTGACACTTGATGCGCGGCGCACCGCATTCGGGGCACACGGCGGCCTCGCCCTCGAGCGGGCTCACCTTGACGCCGCTCGGGACCGGATAGGTCACGTCGCAGTCGGGCCAGCCCATGCAGCCAATGAAGCTGCCACGGGTCTTGGCGCTCGTCTTCATAACCAGGTCCTTGCCGCACTTGGGGCAGGCGCCCACGCGCGCATCAGCCGTGACGGCGTCGCTGATGGCGTCGCCGAGCTCCTGCGTATGCTTGAGCAGCTCGTCGAGCACGCCGGCCAGCAGCGCACGCGAGTGCGTCACGACATGCTCTTCGGTGTCCTCGCCGCGCTCGACGCGAGTCATGTCGCCGTCGAGCTCGCTGGTCATATCGGGGCTCGTTATGCGCGGGGCAAACTGCGTCAGCGCGTCGATGATGGCGATGCCCAGCTGGCTCGGCTCAACGGGATCGTTTTTGAGATAGCGCACGGCATACAGGCGCTCGATGATGCTCGCGCGCGTGGACTTGGTGCCCAGGCCGCGCTTTTCCATCTCCTGCACGAGCTTGCCCTGGCTGTAGCGCGCGGGCGGCTCGGTCTGCTTGGCCTCAAGCTTAATGTCGAACACGTCGACCGTGTCGCCCTGCTCTAGCGGCGGCATCTGCTCGTCGCGCTTGAGTCCGTACGGGTACGCCTCGCGGAAACCCGGGGTCACGAGCACATCGCCCGAAGCCACGAACGGCTCACCGTTCACGTCGAGCTCGAGCTTGGTATTCTCGATGGTCGCGGGACCCATAAGCGTCGCCAGGAAGCGGCGGGCGATGAGGTCGTAGAGCTTGCGCTGGCCGCCATCGAGCGTGGACGGATCGCCTTCGCCCGTGGGGTAGATGGGCGGGTGGTCGGTGGTCTCGACTTTGCCGCGCGTGGGCTTCATGGGGCCGGCGAGTACCTTTTTGCACACGGGCGCCAGCGCCGGGTTGATCTTTGCCAGGTCGCTCACCACGGCGCCCAGATCGAGCGTCGCGGGGTACACGGTGTTGTCGACACGCGGATAGCTGATGAGGCCCGCCATGTAGAGGGACTCGGCGATGCGCATCGTACGCGCAGGCGAGATGCCCTCGGCCGCGGCGGCAGCCTGCAGCGAGGTCGTCGCAAACGGCGTGGGCGGCTGCTGCTTGCGGGAGCGCTTGGTCACCGCGGCGACGGTTGCCGTCGTAGCGCCGTCGACGTGGCCGTACGCCGTCTCGGCAGCATCTTTATCGGTAAAACGTGCCGTCTTGTGCGCAATCTTAAAGCGGTCATCCTCGGCAGCACCCTGAGCGGCACCCATGCCGCGAATCTGCCAATAGTCCTCGGGCACAAACGCCATGCGCTCGCGCTCGCGCTCGACCACCAGGGCAAGCGTCGGCGTCTGCACGCGGCCGGCGGAGCGCACGTTGCCAAAGCCGCCAAACTTGGCGAGCGTCAGGTAGCGCGTGAGCACCGCACCCCAAATGAGGTCGATGTGCTGGCGGCTCTCGCCGGCGTCGGCCAGATTCTGGTCGAGCGAGACAAGATTATCGAAGGCCTGCGTAATCTCGGCCTTGGTAAACGAAGAATACTGAGCGCGGGCGACCGGCAAGTCCGGCGCGACCTCGCGCACCTTGTTGAGGGCGTCCGAGCCGATCAGCTCACCCTCGCGATCGAAGTCCGTGGCGATGATGACGCTGTCGGACTTCTTGGCAAGGTTCTTGAGCGAACGAATGAGCTCCTTCTCGGCCGGCAGCTTAATGACGGGCGCCCAGGTAAGGTAAGGCAGGCTCTCAAGCTTCCAGCCCTTGATGGAGATACCATCGGCAAGGAACGGCTTGCGCTTGGTGTCGTACGGCGGGCGGGCCAGGCCATCGGGCATATCGGCCGGCAACATCTCGCCGTCCTCGGTGACCGAATACCAACCCAGCTTTTTATCGAACAGCACACTGTCGCAAAAATCGGGTGCCAGGATGTGACCGGCAAGGCCGATGGTCACGCACTCCTCGCCCTTCCACTCAAAACGGTAGATGGCGGTGTTGTACACCTTGTCCTTTTTGGGCTTACCCGTGGACAGCCGCTCGGCGATTTGACGCGCGGCATCGTTTTTCTCGGCGATGATGAGCTTCAAAAGAGGCTCCTATCTCGTATCTCTGCGGCTACGCCCGCCCGTATGGCGGCCGACTTACGCCCTTGCTTGCTCAATCTGCCCGATGAGCCAATCGCACCAGGCATCCATGCCCTCGCCCTTGCGCGCGCTCACGGCAAACCGCGGCGCTTGCGGATTGAGGTCATCGAGTGTCTTAGTATACCTATCCATGTCAAAATCGAAAGCCGGGGCCACGTCGACCTTGTTGAGCAGCTGCGCGCCGGCGTGCTGGAAGATGCCCGGATACTTGATGGGCTTGTCGTCGCCCTCGGGCACCGAGAGAATCATGATGGACAGGTTCTCGCCCAGGTCAAAGTCGACCGGGCAGACCAGGTTACCCACGTTTTCGATAAAGATGACGTCGATGTTCTCCAGACCCACAGCCTGGTCGAAGGCATCGACAGCCTCCATGATCATGTTGCCCTCGAGGTGGCACAGACCGCCCGTGTTGATCTGGATGGCGGGCATGCCGGCTTCCTTCATGGTGATGGCGTCGACATCCGAGGCGATATCGCCCTCGATGACGGCACAGCGTAGGCCGGCCTTGTCACGCAGGCGCTCGTTGGTGCCCAGAATCGTGGTGGTCTTACCCGAGCCGGGGCTCGACAGCACATTGATCACGTAGGTGCCTGCCTCATTAAATCGCTGACGCAGCTGATCTGCCAGGCGCTCGTTGCGCGACAGGATCGGCGACGCGATATCAATCGTTTTCTCGGCCATACTTAGCGCTCCTTACTTTGGCCCCTTTATACCCCATCATTAGATGGCTAGCGGGCTAATCGTCGGGGGTTTCGATTTCGATACTTGCGATATCGAGCTCGCGGCCGTGCAGCAGGCGCACGTTGGCGCCGCCACACTGGGGGCAGCGACAATGGAAACGGTCGTGCTCAAAGACCTCGCCGCAGTCCAGGCACTCGCTTTGTGGATGGACCTCCTCCACGGCAAGCTCGCAGCCGCGCGTGAGCGGGTCCTCATCGCGAAACGTCTCCCACGCAAAGTCGAGTGCCTCGCGCACGACCTCGGTCATATCCCCGATACGAAGCGTTACCAAAACGGCGCGCGAGGCCCCCGCCCCACGCGCCGCGCGAATCACTGTATCGAGTATGCCGTTGACAATGCCAACCTCGTGCATACCGATTTACTCCTCGTCGTCCTCGTCGTCCGAGAACAGGTCCAGACGGCTCACGAACAGGCCCTCCTTGCCCTCGCGCGCGGTAATGACCACGCGAGCGATGGCGAGCGAAATCTCGTAGAGCGAGAGCAGGGCGCCATACATGAGACCCAGCGTAACGGGCGAGCCGTCGGGCGTAATCACAGCCGAACCCACGAGCAGGCCTACGTACACGTAGCGCCAGGCGCTGCGGAAGGCCGCATAGGACACGATGTGGAAAACGGACAGGTAGAAGATGATGAGCGGCAGCTCAAACGCCACACCAAAGCCGATCATAAAGAGCAGCTCCATGTTGACGTAGTTCTCCAGATCGGGCAACGCCGTAGCGACAGCCGAGGTCTCGCCGATGAGCCACTCAAAGCCCGCCGGGATGATGATGAAGTAGCAGAAGATGGCACCCAGGAAGAACAGCACCGTCGAGGCGAGCACCGTGGGCACAACCCACTTGCGCTCGTTGGGGCGCAGTGCCGGCAGGAAAAATGCCAGAATCTGCCAGATGATCATGGGCGTGCACATGACCACGGCCATCTTGATGGCAAGCGAGAAGCGCAGGCCAAAGCCGCCGAGCGTGGTGGTGATGTAAAACTTACCGTCCGGCACAAAGGAGCGGATGGGGTCCTCAAGAATATCGAGCACCACGGGCGTGGCAAAGTACAGCACGATGGCGGCGGCAAACACCGAAACGACCACGATGGTCAGGCGGCGACGGAGCTCTCCCAGATGATCGAAGAGCGGCATGCGCGCAGGTCCGATCGGCATTACTCATCGCCTCCCTTCGGGGCGTCGGCGGCAGCAGCCTCGGCATCGTCCTCGACCTCGAGCTCGCGAGCGAGCTGGTCGACGACGGCCTTGCGCTTGCGGGGACGACGGGCGTAGAGGTCAGCCGTCGTGGGCTCTGCCGGCTCGGGCTCGGGCTCTGCAGCAGGCTCGGGCTCGACGGCAGCAGCAGGCTCTGTACCCTCGGCCTCATCAACAGCGCCTTCGCCCTCAGCAGCACCCTCGCTTGCGGCCTTCTCGGCAGCAAGACGGGCGCGACGCTCGGCAAAGGTCTCCTTCTTGGCGGGCGCTGCCGTCTCGGCGACATCCTCGTCCGCATCGGAATCGTCGTCGGTCGCAGCAGTCTTCTTGGGCTTGACCGGGGCCGACGCGACCTCGCTCACCGGATCGATAATCTCGGACTGAACAACGGCCGTCATCTTTTCCTGCGTCTCGCGGAACTGACGGATGGCACGGCCGATCGTGCGGCCCATCTGCGGGAGCTTATCCGGGCCAAACAGCAAAAAGCCGAAGACCACGATGATCGCGAGCTCACCCTCTCCAATACCAAACACACATACCTCCAAGGCTCGATGTGAGTCGAGCCCGCACCGCGCCATTCGGCCGGAACTCGTCTATTCATTCGGTCAAGTATAGCGCCCGGACGCCAAAACGTCCGAGCGCATCACAAACATATGCCAAACGGCACGCCCTTTTGGGGGCAAAGATTATGCAGCGGTGATCGAAATCTCCTGGTCGACGCCCAACAGCTGAACCACGCGCATCACCGGGGGCTGCACGTTGACGCAGCTAAAACGCTTACCATGATCAGCTGCGTGGTGTGCGGCGCCCACAAGCACGCCAATGCCCGTCGAATCGATGTAGCTCACCTGGGCAAAATCGAGCTCAACGGCCTCAGTGGGCTGCTCGAGCGCCAGGTCGATGGCATTGCGCAGGCTATCGGCGTTAGAGATATCGATCTCACCGGTCACCTTAATGGTGTAGAGCTCTGGCGTGGGGTTGGTGGAAATACCCAAATCCATGTATACGCTCCTTTACGTATCGAAAGTGCGGATAGTACTAGGCGCGGACTTGCGGGGCCCTACGCGTTAGGCGCGCTCGGCACGCGCAAGCTCGGCAGCGACGAGCTTGACAGCCAGCACCAGCACATCGAGCGCAGCCTCCAGGTCCTCGACCGTGGGATAGCTCGGCGCGATGCGGATGTTGGTGTCGCGCGGATCCTTGCCATAAGGCCAGGTGGCACCAGCCGGCGTGAGCTTGACGCCCAGGTCGGCACAAAGCGCGGCGACCTTCTGGGCCGAGCCCTCGGGGCCATCGAAACTCACAAAGTAGCCGCCATGGGGATGAGTCCAAGTGGCGCAACCTGTGTTGCCCAAGCCCTCGGTGAGTTTACGCTCAACGGCCTCAAAGCGCGGGCGCAGGAACTCGGCATGCTTTTTCATGTGCTCCTTGACCGCCTCGATGGTGGGAAGGAAACGCACGTGACGCAGCTGGTTGAGCTTGTCGGCGCTGATGAGGCCGGCCTTCAGGCGCTTGGAGAACTCGGCGATAACCGCGGGGCTCGCACCAATAAAGCCGATGCCGGCGCCCGGGAAGGTGATCTTGGACGTCGAGGCAAAGGCAACCACGCGATCCTCGGTGCCCGCCGCGCGAGCGAGGTCAAAGATATTTGCGAGCTCGTCGGTCTCGTCGTACAGGTCGTGCACGCAGTAAGCGTTGTCCCAAAAGATGCGGAAATCGGGCGCGGCCGTGGGCATCTCGACCAGGCGGCGCACAGTGTCCTCGCTAAAGGTGATGCCCGTGGGGTTGGAATACTTGGGCACGCACCAGATGCCCTTGATGGAATCGTCGGCGGCAACCAGGCGCTCAACCTCGTCCATGTCGGGGCCGTTGTCGGTCATCGCGACGGGGACGTTCTCGATGCCCAAGTCGGCGGTGATGCCAAAGTGGCGATCGTAGCCGGGAACGGGGCACAGGAACTTGACCTTCTTGCCGTCGTGCGCGGCCTCGTAGGCGTCCCAGGGCTCGCTGCCGCACGAGCCACAGCGCCAGAACATGCCGGCGATGTCATGCTCAATCAAAAGGCTCGATGAGCCCAGTACGAGCGTCTGCTCGGCGGGGCAGCCCAGGAACTCCCCCGCTAGCTTGCGTGCCGAGGGAATGCCCTCAAAGCAGCCGTAGTTGGAGCAGTCGACGTTGCCGTCATGCAGATCGGCATCGGCATTGAGGATATCGAGCATGGGTCGAGAGATGTCAACCTGGGAGGGCGACGGCTTGCCGCGGGCCATGTCGAGCGCCAGGCCCTTGGCCTTGACCTCGGCGACCTCGGCTTTGAGCGCCTCGATGGCGGCATCGAGTTCGGTGGTTTCCATCTTCTGGTAGATCGTCTGCATGGGGTGCGACCTTTCGCGAAGCGGTACGTTGCAGTTCGTCTAAGTATAGACCGCCATCGTCGCAACGTTATGAAGCCGTGATAGATTAAGTTCATCGCAATCAATTACGAATCGCCGCGCATGCCGGCGTGGGGCGCCCAAGGAGGCACTATGGAGTACGGATCGTTTCAGGCCGAGGAATTCGGCGACTTGCAGCGCCTGGTCGACGGACTGTTTTACGACCGCCACGCCATCGACCGCTTGGACCTCATCGTACAGGCCGAAATCTTGGATCTGGCGCCCGATCTCATGGAAATCGTCAACCTGCTACCGCCCGGCTACTACGACCGCCAATCGCTTTGCGACCAGCTCAACTCCGCCCTTGCCGCCCACGGCTGGGGCGCCGTCTACGGCACCGTGGAATAAGCCTCGAGGCCGGCATTTGGCCCGTTTCCCGACCCTGGCGAGGCTTGTTTTAGGGCTTGTGGCCAAAAAAGGGCAAATATGAGTACTGTCACCTTTTTAGTAGCAGCGTTTCTTGGTCGAAATCGGCAAAACTCGACTTGAAACTCCCTAATCACCGTCAGCTAGCGCCAAATTGGAAGTCGATGGTCACTCATTAACGTACAGTTCTTATAACTTTGTTCATTATTTTCCGCACCTAAAATGATACGCCGTTTGTGACAGTACTCACAAACGGCGTTTTTTGACCACTGGCGTGTCTGGCAGGCGGCAAGCACCGCCCGAATCCGCATTTTGAACGCGCCCGAATCGGTTCTGGAGCCGGTTTTCGCGCTCTTACTCGTCTTTGGGCGAGGGATGCTTGCAGACCACGCTCATGTAGATCATGCCGAGCACGGCTGCGGTGACCGAACCGGCGAGAATAGCGGCCTTGGCTGCAAGAACCTCAAACTGGGCCGTCGGGAAGGCAAGGCCGCTGATGAGAATCGACATGGTAAAGCCGATACCGCCCAGAATGCCCACGCCGGCAATCATGTGCCAGTTGACATTGTGCGGCAGCTCGCAGGCCTTAAGCTTAACCAGGGCAAACGTCATACCAAAGATGCCGATCGGCTTGCCCAGCAGCATGCCAAAGTACACGCCGAGCGTCACCGGGTCGGTGAGCAGCGTGCTCATGTCCACGCCCACTAAGCGAACCTGAGCGTTTACGAACGCAAAGATCGGCAGGATCACAAAGTTGACCGGCGTGGAGATCAGACGCTCCATGCGGATAAGCGGCGGGGTCACGCGGTGCATGACGCGCTCGACCTTGGTTGTCGAGACGGTAAAGTCATGCTGGCCCAGGATGTGTGCCTCATCATCGTAGCGGTCATCGAGCAGCGGCAGGCACTCGCCCAGCCAATCGGTGAGGCTATCGAGCTTGACGCCACACTTGGCCGGGATGGTAAAGGCCAAGATGACGCCAGCAAGCGTGGCATGTACGCCGCTCTTGAACATGCAGAACCACAGCAGCAGCCCCAGTACCGAATACGGGGCAAGGCGGTAATGCTGCGTCTTGTTAAGCCACACGAGCGCGCAGGTCACAAGCGCGGCGGCGCCCAACCAAAACGGATTGGGGCTCTGACCGTAGAAGATGGCGATGGCGGCGATGGAGATCAGGTCGTCGGCGATGGCGAGCGTCGAGAAGAACACGCGCACGCCGTTGGGCACGCGGTTGCCCAAAAGCGACAGCACGCCCAGCGCAAAGGCAATATCGGTTGCCATGGGAATGGCCCAGCCGTTGTGCGCGCCGGCATGGTTAAAGATCAGGTAGATGCAGGCGGGAACGACGACACCGCCCACGGCCGCCAGCATGGGAAGCATGGCCTGACGCGGATTCTTGAGCTCGCCGACCGTCATCTCGTACTTAAGCTCAATGCCCACCAACAAAAAGAAAATCGCCATGAGGAAGTCGTTGACGAAAAGCTCAACGGTGAGACCAGCCGTAAGGTTGCCCAGACCCACATACAGCGGGGTCTCCAAAAAGTGATGGATGGCCTCGTAGGCATCGGTATTGGCGCAGATAACGGCGGCGATAGCGGCGAAGACCATGACGGCGGCGGAAATCGTGCCGTTCTCGGCGATGCGCTCCCAAATGTCGTGACGTTCAAAGCGCTTGCGCTCACGAACGTTGAACAGCTGCTCAGTTGCTGCCATGGGCGGCTCCTTTCTCGGGAAAGCTCCCGTCTTAAAAAAGCACGGCCCGCCCAAGTGGCGGCGCCGCGCTCTAACGTATTACGCTTGCATCTAGCCTACCCTGCACGACAAGCACGCAGGCGTGGCCGAAAAGCGGAACCACAGGTTGAACATTATTTGCTCAACGGCACGGGCACGCCTGTCCAAGAGACGACGCGGCGCCGTGCACAAAAAACGACCGGAGCGCGGGACGTCCGCGATCCGGTCGTGGCGTTTGGTCAACTAAACCTAGCAGGCGGCCATGATGGGGGCAGCGACCTGCTTCTTACGGGAGAGGACACCCGGCATCCAGACGCCGTCGTGCTCGTCGGCAATGCCCAGGCCCTTCTGAGCGGCCTCGGTCTCGCCCTCGAGCAGGACCTGCGAGCCCTCCTCCATGATGTCAGTGATGCACAGGACAATGCCATCGGCACCCTTCTCGGCGGCGTAGGCACGCATGGCCTCGCGAATCTCGTCGATCATGCCGAGCGCACGACTCTTGTCGACGGTCTCGTACTGGCCGATGAGCAGCTTCTTGCCGGCGGGCTCGAACATCTTGATGTCGTTGCCGACCATCTCGGCTGCGGTGAAGGAGCCGGACGGACGGGTGAGGAAGACCTCCATGCCAAACTTGACCGGGTCGACACCCACCTGCTCGCCGAGCTTGGCGGCGACAGCGCGGTCGACATCGGTGGTGGTGGGACTCTTGAGCATGAGCGTGTCGGTCATCATGGCCGAGAGCAGCAGCTTGGCCTGGACGTCGGAAAGCTCAACGCCGAGCACGTCGGCGAGCTTGGTGACGATGGTGCAGCTGGAGCCCCAGGGCAGGCAGATGTAGTGCAGCGGGCCGGCGGTCTCGAAGTCGCCGATGCGGTGATGATCGACAACGCCAAAGACCGTGGCGTCCTTAAGGCCGGCGACGGACTGGGCAGACTCGTTGTGGTCAGTGAGGACGACGAGCTGACCGGCCTCGACGGACTCGATCACGCGGGGCTCGGCGATGCCGGCGTCGGCGAGCAGCTTGGCGGACTCGGCCGGAAGCTGACCAAGGGCGCAGGCCTCGTAGGTGTTGCCGGCATACTCAACCTGGTTGAGCAGCTGGGACAGGACGACGGCGCTCATGATGGCGTCGTTATCGGGGTTCTGGTGACCAAAGACAAGAACGTTTGCCATGGATATCCTCCACTTGATATGTGTACTTGGACGTAGCTATGGTAGCACGCCGATGCCGAGCCTTCGCAGACGGAAGGGCTACGGCATATTTTGGGGCAGGCATGGAGGCCAAGGCTGTCCCTTTTGCACCATGTTGGTGCAAAGTAACCTGGCCCCCTTGCACCGGTTATTTGCCGGCGGCGCGCAGGGCTACGTAAGCGGCACCGATGATGCCGGCGTCGTTGCCGAGCGAAGCGACCTTAATGGGCGTCTCGCGCGAGGCGGAGAGCGCGTACTGCTTAAAGTGCTCGCGGACCTTGTCGAGGTAGACATCGGCCGAAGCGGAAGCACCGCCGCCGATCAGGAACATCTCGGGATCGACCACGTTGGCAATAAGCGCCAGGGCGCGGCCGAGATAGTCGGCCATGGTATCGGCAGCTGCCAGCGCGAGCTTGTCACCCTCGCGGCAGGCCTGGAACACGTCCTTGGAATCAGAAGGCCCGGTGAGCTCGATGGGCTCGACGCCCGCCTTCTTGCACTCGGCAAGGTAGTTACTCACCACGCCGGTGGCGCTGGAATACTGCTCCAGGTGGCCATGTCCGCCGCAGCCGCAGGTGCGCTCCTCTTCGGGGTTCAGGCACATGTGGCCAATCTCGCCGCCGGCACCCACAACGCCCGATACCACGTCGCCGTTAACGATAACGCCACCGCCCACGCCGGTACCGATGGTGACCATCACCACGTTCTGTACGCCCTTGGCAGAGCCGAGCCAGGCCTCGCCCATGGCAGCGGCGTTGGCATCGTTTTCGTACTTAACGACCGCGTCGGGGCAGTGCTCCTGGATGGCAATCCTCAGTTCAGGCAGGTTGATAGCAATGTTGGCCTTGACCTTGGCATCGCCCGAAGCCGGGATGGGGCACGGAACGGCCAGACCAATGCCCGCCACAAAGGCGCGCGGAATCTGAGCCTTGGCGACCACCTGATCGATAGCCTCGGTCACCGCGGCAAAGCCCGCGGCGTCAACGATAGGAGGCGTGGGCACGCTGGCCTTGGCAAGCAGGTTGCCGTCCTCGTCGAACAGGCCTTCCTTAACCGAAGTGCCGCCAACGTCGATGCCGATGTAGTACTGCTTAGGTTCCATGGGAGCCCACCTTTCTCGTTTAAACATTGCCTGTATGGTACCGCTCCCCAGGCAAAAACCTGTCAAAAAGGGACAGGTTTGTTTTGGCAGGTTTTATCTGGGAAAACGCAAGGCATGAGATTCGGTTCGCTGGGCGGCAAAACGGCCCAACCCCATCTTCGAGCCGATCAATTTGCTCAATACCACATTATTCGAATGCATATTCATTTAGAGCGCTATAGTTAATATAGAAAAGCGTTTTTTGATTATATCTTTCTCGAACTTTTCAAAACGCAATAGGGATGCTTAGGCGTGGACTATACTTTCGTTTGTACTCAATCAAGCCGGAAAGGAGGTTCCATGATTCCCAAATACGAGGCAATAGCTGCAGATATCCGTCGAAGCATCGAGGACGGCGCTCTAAAGCCGGGCGACAAGCTGCCCACCGTCGTTGAGTTCTGCGAGCTCTATAGCGTTTCCAAAATCACCGTCAAACGAGCTATTGAGCAGATTACCGATGAAGGTCTTGTTACCAGCCGGCGCGGATCGGGCACCTACGTTAAGGACACGGCGGGGCTTCCCGGCCAGGCGTTTTTCCAGGGCAAGAACGATCGCTCCCAGGGCTTTTCGTATGAGCACCGCGGGGAGAAGGTGACCTCGGTGGTCTACGATTTCTCGATTGTCAATCCGCCAGCAGACGTCGCTGTCCAGCTGGGAATTGCCGAGGACGACTTTGCCTATCACATCGTGCGTGTGCGCCAGGTCGACGAGAAGCCCATCGTTATCGAGTACACCTACATGCCCCTCGAGCTGATTCCGGGCCTTAAAAAGAAAGACCTGTATGGATCGGTCTACAGCTTCATCCGCAAGCAATGCGGGCTGAAGATTTCGAGCTTCCACCGCACCATTCGCGCCGTAGCGGCAACCGAGGAAGAGGCTGAGCGCCTGGACACCAAACCCGGCTCTCCCCTGCTCGAGCTCAACCAGATTGGCTTTTTGGATAGCGGCACCGCCTTTGAGCATTCGATCTCGCGCAACGTTGGCGACCGCTTTGAGCTGCACAACGTAACGTTGGCATAGGTTTTTGTAGTCATGCGGGCGCTCGTTACGGCTCGTTTAGAGTGGGCGGCCGCGCAACACCATGGGGGTATGAACATGTCCGATTTGATTAAACTGACGCCGATCTTTCACGAGAAGATCTGGGGCGGCCGCCAGCTCGAAACCGTATTTGGTTATGACATTCCCGAGGGTCCCATCGGTGAGTGCTGGGCCATCTCGGCACACCCCAACGGCGACTGCCAGATCGCTGAGGGCCCGTATACAGGCCACACGCTTTCGTGGCTGTGGGCCGAGCACCGCGAGCTCTTTGGCAACTGCGAGGGCAAGGAGTTCCCGCTGCTCATTAAGATTCTGGACGCCAAGGACGACCTTTCGATCCAGATCCATCCCAACGACGAGTACGCCGCCGAGCACGAGAACGGCAGCCTGGGCAAAACCGAGTGCTGGTATGTGCTGGACTGCGAGCCCGGCGCCACAATCATCGTCGGCCAGCGCGCCAAGGACCGCGCCGAGGCTGCACAGATGATCGAAGACGGCCGCTGGGACGACATGCTCAACGTGCTGCCGATCCACAAGGGCGACTTTTTCCAGATTGATTCCGGTACCGTCCACGCCATCAAGACCGGCACGCTCATTTTGGAGACGCAGCAGTCGAGCGACGTGACGTATCGCCTGTACGACTACGACCGTCCCGGCACCGACGGCAAGCTGCGCCCGCTGCATATTGAGCAGAGCCTCGACTGCATCGACTTTGATGTTCAGGCACCGACCGACGGCACCGTGACCGCGCCCGAGGTCGACGGCGTGACCGAGCTCGAGTCTAACTCCTGCTACACCGTCGATCGCGTGCGCGTCAACGGCAGCAAGACCCTCGACCAGCACTGGCCCTTCATGTGTCTGTCGGTCATCGACGGCGAGGGCACCGTGTGCGGCGAGCCCGTTCACAAGGGCAGCCACCTGCTGGCCCCGAGCACCGTCAGCTCCATCGACCTCGAAGGCAAGATGGAACTGATCATCAGCCACCTGTAAGCTACCGGTCCCCGAGCGCTCGCCGGGACGGGGCGCGGGGTTTGGTCGCCTGCTCGGACAGTCCCGCTCGCACGGAGAGCACATTAAGTGCTCTCCGGCTCGTGCGGAACTCGCGATCGACCAAACCCCGCGCCCCGTCCCGGCGAGCCTCCGACTAGCAACAACAATCACAACGCAACAAGGGGCTCCCCCGTCCATGTACGGGAGAGCCCCTAATCGTTTCTATATATCAGCCCACCCGGCTCTCCAGACCAAAAAGCGACCGAGCAGAGCGACGCTCGCAAGCAACGTTATCTAAGGACCCGGGCGGGCGTATAGGGCAACATCGATCGCGAGTTCCGCACGCAAAGGAGGCCACTTAATGTGGCCTCCGTCTTGCGCAGGACTGCCCGAGCGGGCGACCAAAGCCCCCGGCGCGCCCGCCTAGCCGGATGTACGGGTTTTCCAGGTGCGGCAGATCGGCCTGAAAGAGGAGGGCATAGACCTTGAGGTCATGCCCGACGATTGAAGGCCGAGGTGCCGTGCCTGGGAAAGCCGCCTAGGTCAGTTTCACTATAGGCGCAAAGCCCTTCATGAGCTTTTTGGTCTGGCCGGTTTTTTCGAACTGCACCTCGATCATGTCTCCGGCGACCGAGATCACGGTACCCGTGCCAAAGGTCTTGTGGCTCACGGTATCGCCCGCGGCAAAGTCCTGCGACGCGCTGGCGCGGTCGACCTTGCGCTCCACCGTCGGCGATACCTTGGACGACGGCTTTTTAGCTCGCGGCGCGCCCGAGCCAAAGGTCGAGGCAACACGGCCGGCGTCGGGCGAGACCCCACGATGGCGCTCGGTCCCGTAGCTGCTGCCACCAAAGAAATCGTCGAAGCTCGATCCGCCGCGCGATCCGGAGCCGCCGGTCGAGCGCGTATGCGAACCGAACACCTTGCCGCCATACATATCCGAGCCCATGCCCGAGCCAAAGGTGCCGTGACGGTCGCCGCGCTTCTCCCAGCCCGTGCCCTCAAAACCGGCAGAACCGATACCGCTAAACTCGATATCCTCAAACGGAATCTCGTTGAGGAAGCGCGAGCGCGGGTTGGCAGAAGTCGAGCCGTAAGTGCGACGCGTGGCCGCATAGGTCAGGAACAGGCGCTTACGGGCACGCGTGATGGCAACGTAGGCCAGGCGACGCTCCTCCTCGAGCTTGCCCGGATCATCGCTGCCGCCAAAGTCGTGCACGTGCGGGAAGATGCCCTCCTCCATGCCGGCCACGAACACCGCCGGGAACTCCAGGCCCTTGGCGGAGTGGATGGTCATCATGGTAATGGCATGCGTCTCGCCTGCCAGGGAATCCAAGTCGGAGCGTAGGGCCAGCCACTCCATGAGTGCCGGCAGCGCCTTACAGGTGAGCGGACCGTAGGTGCGCTCGATCTCGTCGGCATGCACGGCGCCCGCCGGTAGCTCTGTTGGCACGGCATACGCGTTGCCCGCGATGGCGGCGGCCAAGGCATCCTGCGGCGAGAGCGCCGGGGCAGCTAGGCTATCGAGCGGATTGGAACCCGCGGCGTCACGAGCGCCGACGAGTGCCTCAAACGAGGATGCCGGTGCAGACGGCCCCGGCTCAGGCGTGGGCGCACTCACCACGACGGGCTCGGACTCGGCGCCGGCAGGCACGTCGGCAACACCGGCTGCGCGCAGCTCTTCTAGACTCTCGAGCGTGCCCTCGATATCCTCGTGCGTCTCCTCAAATTCGGCGGCGACGCCCAGGAATTCCTGGATGTTCTCGGCGCGGCTCTCGGACTCCATGGTGCCCTCGGCGCGAAACGCCTGCAGCAGGCCCGTCTTGTCGACAATCATCTCGACGACATCCTTGAGCTCGCCGTCCATGCGACGGCCCTCGCGCACCAGCGCCACAAAACTCGACAGGCCGTTGCGCACCTTGGCACTAAACATGCCCGTCTCGGCTGTTGCGATCTCGCAGGCCTGGAAGAACGAGCAGCGGTTGTCGCGCGCCAGCTGCTCGATCTTTTGGATCGAGGTGGAGCCGATGCCGCGGCGCGGCGTGTTGATGACGCGCTTGACGCTCATCTCGTCGGCCGGGTTCACGATCATCTTGAGGTAGGCCATGACATCGCGGATCTCGGCGCGGTCGAAGAATCGCGTGCCGCCGACGATCTTGTAGGGCACGCCCGCGCGCAGGAACATATCTTCGAGGATACGCGACTGGGCGTTGGTGCGGTAGAACACGGCGATATCGTCGTAGCTCGTACCCTTGGCATGCAGCTTCTCGATCTCGCCGGCAATCCAGCGACCCTCGTCGCGCTCGTCGCTTGCCTGGAAAGCCTGAATCTTCTCGCCATCGCCCTCGGCCGTAAACAGGCGCTTGTCCTTGCGCTGCGAGTTGTGGCGAACAACGGCATTGGCGGCGCTCAGGATATGGCCCGTAGAGCGATAGTTCTGCTCCAGCTTGACGGTCTTGCAGTTTTTAAAGTCCTGCTCAAAGTCCAGGATGTTGGTGATGTCGGCGCCACGCCAGCTGTAAATGGACTGGTCGTCGTCGCCCACGACCATAAGGTTTTGGTACTTGGCGGCCAGCAGGTTGGCGATCTCGTACTGGACGTGGTTGGTGTCCTGATACTCGTCGACGCTAATGTAGCGGAAGCGCTCTTGATACTTGTCGAGCACCTCGGGGCGGGTGCGCAGCAGCTCGAGCGTGCGCACGAGCAGGTCGTCGAAGTCCATCGCGTTGGCGGCGCGCAGGCGGCGCTCCAGCTCCAAGTAGACCTGCGCGGCCTTTTTGTCATTGGGGCTGTCAGCGGATTTGAGCATGTCCTCGGGCCCAATCATGGCGTTTTTGGCCGAGCTGATCTTGCTGCGGATCATGTTGATGGGGAACTGCTTTTGCTCAATGCCGAGCGCCTGCATAATGTCGCGCACCATGCGCTTTGAGTCGTCGTCATCGTAGATGGTGAACTGACCGGTATAGCCCAGCAGGTCGGCGTCCTCGCGCAGCATGCGCACGCACATGGCATGGAAGGTGCACACCCACATGCCACGAGTGCCGCTTGGGATGAGTGCCGCCAGACGCTCGCGCATCTCGGCAGCGGCCTTGTTGGTAAACGTGATGGCAAGAACCTGCCAAGGCTTAACGCCCAGGTCGCCGAGCATATGAGCGATGCGGAAGGTCAAGACGCGGGTCTTGCCCGAGCCAGCACCGGCAAGGACCAGCAACGGGCCCTCGGTGGTCAGGACGGCCTCGCGCTGGGCGGGGTTAAGGCTGTCGATGTCGACGAGCGGCTTGACAGGCACGGGTTCCGGCGCGGGCGGCACGGGTACCGCGGCATTCTTTTCCCAGGGCAGGGGCTGGGTCATGGGCGACTCCTCATCTGACGGACGGCGCGCCTGCGGGCAGCGCCATAGTTTGAGCCGTACCAGTATACCGAGCCGCACGGACACCGACGCAAATCACACCGCGACTCCGTGCGCCACCATCGGACCCACCCCATCGCCCAATCAAAACCACCCCTAAAAGGGGTGGTTTGCTCTTAGGGTATAACCC
>JAQDZZ010000007.1:0-174495 GCA_027671585.1 Coriobacteriaceae bacterium AM22-12AC-r
CCGAAGTTGAAAGGCAGATTGCCGCTCTGGCGGGCTTGCAGCGTCGACCGGTTACGCGGTTTGGTAAAACCGCGTAACTAAATAAGCTTGAAGCCCTTGCGCTTGCCTACGGAGAGGGTGTCGCCCAGCTTGAGGGCGCTCGGGTCGATGTTGTAGCTCTTGGGAGCCACAGCCTTGCCGTTGATCTTGACGCCGCCGCCGTCGATGTCGCGGCGGGCCTGACCGGCGCTGGCCGAAAGGCCCAGGTCCTTGAGCAGGCCGGCGAGGTAAATCTGGCCCTCGTCGTTGACGGTCAGCTCAACGTGCTTCTCGGGGAAGTCGGCAAGCTGGCCCTCCTTGAACACACGGTCGAACTCGGCCTGGGCCTCGTCGCCGGCGCCGGCGCCGTGGTAGGTATCGCACAGGTCGCGGCCCAGAGCGCGCTTGAGCTCGTAGGGGTCGGCGGAACCGTCGGCCAGGGCGGCGTCGATCTTGTCGACCTCGGCCGGGGCGAGCGAGCTGGCCAGACGATAGTACTTGCCGATCATCTCGTCGGGGATGGACATGGTCTTGCCGAACATATCCTTGGGAGCGTCGGTCAGGCCGATGTAGTTGCCGTAGGACTTGGACATCTTGCGCACGCCGTCGGTACCCTCGAGCAGCGGCATGGTGAGCGCGATCTGCGGTTCCATGCCCATCTTCTCCATGAGCTCACGGCCGGCGAGCAGGTTAAAGAGCTGGTCGGTGCCGCCCATCTCGACGTCGGCCTTGATCTGCACGGAGTCGAAGGCCTGCATCACGGGGTACAGGAACTCGTGCAGGGCGATCGGCGTCTGAGACTGGTAGCGCTTGGTAAAGTCGTCGCGCTCAAGGATGCGGGCGACGGTGAACTTGGAGCACACCTGCAGCAGACCGGCCAGATCCATCGAAAGGATCCAGTCGCCGTTGTGCACAATGGTGGTCTTCTCGGGATCCAGGATCTTCATGGCCTGGCTCACGTAGGTCTCGGCGTTGGCCTCGATCTGCTCCTGCGAAAGCTGCGGACGCGTGGAGTTCTTGCCCGAGGGATCGCCGATTAGCGCGGTGCCGTTGCCGATGATAAGGGTGACGTTGTGGCCCAGGTCCTGGAACTGGCGCATCTTGCGCAGCGGCACGGCATGGCCCAGGTGCAGATCGGGGCTAGTGGGATCGACGCCGAGCTTGATGTTGAGGGGCTCGCCCTTCTCAAGCTTCTTGCGAAGGTCGGCCTCGGGAACGATCTGCGCGGCGCCCGAGGTGATGATACGCATTTGCTCGTCAACAGACAGCATTGGGTATCCTCCTTTTGCTATAGCACCCTCACCGGATACGGCGGTGCTGGAAGTTCATAAACCCACTAATAATAACCAAAACAGCGCGACGCGGCACCTACGACAGGAAAATCCTCGTCCTGCCGCACGCGTCAACGGCGACCGGTAGACGCGTACCGTCACGTTCAACTAAATAGCGCGTTTGCTGACGGCGCGAGCAGTCACGGCAACGGACCTGCCCCGTCGCATCCGTAGCGCAGACGCCCTCGGCGGTCAGCAGGCAGTGCTCGCACACCATGAGCTCGGGGCAATCGGCATCGACGGGGCTCAAAACACCAAGTTCAGCCGTCAGTTCAGCAATACGTTCCGCATCATTGCCGAGCAACTCGGCCGGCAAGTACACCCGCCCCGCACCGAGTCCGCGCAACCAGGTAAGCGTGGCCCGATTCGCGCAGAACACCGGCGCCGCCACGTCAAACGTCACGCCCAGCTCGCGAGCGATCACCACCTGTCCCAGGTTGCGGCAGACGACGCGCCCGGCACACTGCATCAGCGAGCGGGTCCGGTCAGCGTCACCCGTGCGGCACACCTCGTCAAGCACCACAACGGTGTCGGACAAATCGAGTTCTCTGCGCGGGTCGGTATCCATCAGCTGCCAAGCAAACACCATGCGAGCGGGAACCGCGCACTCCACCAACTCCGGCGACGCACCGCTATCCACCGCAACGTCCTCAAAGGGCAGCACCTCAACGGCACGCGCAACGGGCGCAATCGCATCCGCCTCGGCTCGCATGCGCTCCAACACCGCCGCCGTCTGATCCAACACGCCGGCGCTGCGAATCAGATAGACCTCGCAGCCCGCGTCCACCTTACGTTTGCAATGCACGACGACGCGCTTCCCCGCTGCGGCATCCACCGGGCAGGGCACCTGCGGCCAGCGCTTGGGCACATCGGGGCGCGCGTCGACGCCCGGATAGAACCGAATCTCGAGCGTGTCACCCGCCGCCACGGCGGCATCGAGCTCAACGGTCACCTCTTCGTGGCCCACAGCGACCAAGCGCCCCACGCGCACGCCCTGGTTGATCGCGCGCTCAAAGCTCATGAGCTCGGCACCCGAACGACCCCGCAGGTAAGCATCGGTAAACCCACGGTTAAACGACCTTCCCAGCTCGCGTTCAAGCTCTTCCACGGCACCGGAGTCCCACGTGCCGTCGCACAGCATATCGAGTGCCCGACGCCACACCCTCACCACGTTGAATACGTAATCGGGATTCTTCATGCGTCCCTCGATCTTGAGCGATGCCACGCCGGCGGCAACAAGCTCGGGCAGGTGCGCGATACCCAGATAGTCACGCGGACAAAGCAGGCGGTCTCCCTCGACGGCAACAACACTCTGCCCCGCCTCGTCCACTAGGTCGTACGCCAGACGGCACGGCTGCGTGCAGTCGCCGCGCATCGCCGAGCGCCCACGCCGCAAGGCCGAGAACTCGCACGCCCCCGAATAGCCGATGCAAATCGCACCGTGGCAGAATACCTCGATGGGCACGCCCGTGGCACATAGCGCCGCAATCTCGTCGACCGTCAGCTCGCGTGCCGTCGTCACGCGCTCGACCCCCAGCTCATCGGCGGCAAGCCGCACGGCACCCTCGCTATGAGCGCCCGCCTGCGTGGACAGGTGAATCTCGACCCCGGGAATCGCCGCGCGCAGCGCGCAGGCCAACCCGGCATCGGCGACAATCAGAGCATCGGCGCCCAGCTCCAGTGCATGAGCTCCCAACGCCACCGCGTCGGACAACTCATCGTCAAACACGAACACGTTGAGCGTTACGTACACACGCACGCCATGGGCATGCGCCACGGCGCAGCCGCGCGCAAACTCGTTATCCGTAAAGCCATGGGCGCTCACACGGGCGTTAAAGCCGCCCAACCCCGCATAGATGGCATCGGCACCCGCGGCGATGGCCGCAAGCATCTGGTCGAGTCCGCCCGCCGGCGCCAGCAGCTCGGGCAGCGCCGCACCGGCAGCATCCAATCCAGTCTCGTATTGTCCGCTCGGCCCCATCGTCCGAATCGCCATCGACAAACTCCTTACCAAGGTATGCATTCACTCTGAAAAATGCCGTCTTCCAGCATACACGAGGCCTCGCGCGCCCCGTTTGGTTTATCGTGTAATAACTTATGTCCATCCTGCCCCGACGGCACATCCACCGTCCGGCACGACATACCTGGAGGTCAATATATGGGTCCTCGCCAACGACAGGGACGCAGCCGTTCAAAGACGCATGCTCTGCCCATAATCCTGCTCTCGTTTTTGGGCTTTCTGCTGATTGCGGGCGTGGCATTTGGCATCGGCATGGTCGGCAACGTCAACCGCTGGCTGTCCGATCTGCCCGACTACACCGACGCCAACGCGTATCTGGTGAGCGAGCCCACCGAGATCGTCGACTGCAACGGCAACAAGATCGCGAGCTTCTACACGCAAAACCGCAAGTCTATCACCAAGGACGAGGTCTCCCCCTACGTGCTGCAGGGCACCGTTGACGTCGAGGACGAGCGCTTCTACGAGCACGGCGGTATCGACCTGTGGGGTATCGCGCGTGCTGCGGTGGCAACCCTCGGCGGCGGGCACGAAGGCGCCTCGACGATCACCCAGCAGCTTGTGCGCAACACCATCCTGCAGGAGGAGCAATTCGACTCGACCATTGAGCGTAAGGTGCGCGAGGCCTACATCGCCATCAAGATGGAGGACATGTACTCCAAAGACGAGATCCTCATGATGTACCTCAACACCATCTATTACGGCCACGGCGCCTACGGCATCGAGGCCGCAGCCGAGACCTATCTGTCCAAGAGCGCCGCCGACCTCACCCTGAGCGAGGCCGCGCTACTCATCGGCCTTCCCAACTCGCCTTCGCAGTACGACCCCACGGTCAATCCCGATCTGGCACTGTCTCGCCGCAACAAGGTTCTCGACAACATGCTGCGCCTGGGCCACATCACCCAGGAGGAGCACGATGCCGCACAGGCCGAGCCCATCACCCTCAACGTGACCGAAATCTCGGGCAGCGGCGTCGACGTTTACTCGCAGCCCTACTTTGTCTCCTACGTCAAGCAGCTGCTGGAGCAGGAGTTCTCGACCGACGTGCTCTTTAAGGGCGGCCTGACCGTCAAGACCACCATCGACCCCACGATGCAGCAGGTGGCAGAGAATGCCGTCCGCGAGCAGCTCGACACGCTCTCGCTTGACGGCCTGGACATGGGCATGGTCGTCGTCGACCCCAAGACCGGCTACATCAAGTGCATGGTGGGCGGCTACGACTACAACGCCGACGAGAACCACGTAAACCATGCCACGGCCAAGCGTCCCGTCGGCTCCACCTTTAAGGCCTTTACGCTGGCAACTGCCATCCAAAACGGCATGAACCCCAACGTCACCCTCAACTGCAACTCGCCGCTCAAGGCCAAGGGCACCACGACCGAGGTCCAAAATTACGCCAACCAGAGCTACGGCAACATCACGCTTAAGCAGGCGACGGCATACTCCTCCAACACCGGCTACATCCAGGTGGCGGAAGCCGTCGGCAACAGCAAGATCATCTCGCTCGTCAAAAAGCTCGGCATCGACCCCGCCAAGGACAACATCGAGGACGTTCCCGTCATGACGCTCGGCACCGGCTCGATCTCGCCACTCGAGATGGCCGCCGCCTACGCGACGTTTGCCAACGGCGGCTACTATCGCCAGCCGATCGCCATCACCGAGATTGATTCTCGTACCGGTTCGGTGCTGTACCAGCACACCGACAATCCCTCACAGGTGCTTACCGAGGGCGAGGCCGCCGCGGTCACCGATGTTCTGTCCGGCGTCATGAAGGGCAGCGGTACGGGTGCTGCCGGCGCCCTGAGTGTCAACCAGCCCTATGCCGGCAAGACGGGCACCACCGACAACACCACCAACCTTTGGTTCTGCGGCTATACCCCGCAGCTGGCGTGCGCCCTGTGGACCGGCTATTCCGCGGGCGAGATCCCCATCCAAAAGTACGGCACGGACCTGCTGGGCGACAGCACCAACCTGCCTGTCTTTAAGCGGTTTATGAACACCGTTCTGACCGGTACCGAGCGCGAGGAGTTTGCGACCGGAACGGCGCCCACCTACAAGAACAACAGCGTCTGGAAGTTCTACGGCACCAACAACACCAAGAAGTCGGAGAACGACGACAAGGACGAGGACGAAGAGGAAGAGGAAACCACCACAACAACTACCACGACGACCACGACCACCGAGACCACGGGCGGCGACACCACCGGCGGCACCGGTACGACCGGTGGCTCGACGGGCGGCTCCACTGGTGGCTCGACGGGCGGCTCCACTGGTGGCTCGACCGGCGGCGATGGCGGCACGCCTACGCCTACGCCCACTCCCGACCCCTCGCCCACGCCTGACGATACGGTCGGCTAAGAAGTACGCGACTAAAGCCAACAAGGCCCCGAGCAGCTTATTGAACTGCTCGGGGCCTTTTAGTTTGAAGCGACCTGGTGGGCGGTCTTTATACCGGCAAACAAAAAGGGGTACCGACCAACGTCGATGCCCCTTACAAGCCACTATGTCAGCGCACGCAATGCCGAGCGCACGACCCGCACGCCTACTTGCGAGAATTGCTCAGCTTATTGATCAGCGCCTCAAGACGCTCGCCGTCCTCGGCCGTCTGGGCAATAACCAAAATCGTATCGTTGCCGGCAAGCGAGCCAAGCACATCGGGCAGCTCTGCCGCATCAACAGCGGCGGCGATGCCGGAAGCCGTGCCAGGCTGAGCCTTGATCATAACCAGATTATCGGTGCGCAGAACGCCCGTTACGAGCTCGGAAACCATACGCTGCAGGTGCAGGTCCTCTGCCAGAACATAGATGCCCTCAGGGAGCTTACGCAGCCCCATATCGGCAATATCGCGAGAGACAGTCGCCTGCGTGCAATCAAAGCCCATAGCGCGGAGCTCATCGACCAGCACGCGCTGCGTGCGGACGTCCTTATTGCGCACAATATCTCTAATGGCATCCTGGCGCCCATTGCGTTTTTTAGCCATACAAACCCTCTCTCCAAAAGATGGCGGAGACAATCAATCAGTGATTGAATAGTTTAACGCTATTTGAAGGCTTTTGTGTATAAGAACGCATTTCGAAACAATTCTATGCAAATTTGTTTCGAAATGAGCCGTTTAGGCGGTTTTTGCGCCCGTCCGGTTAAGAAAAGCTGCCAGATGCGTACACATCACGCAGCGCGCAGGCTTGACGCTGGCGATCGGCCCAAACAACAGACCGAGTCCCCGATGGTTGTCCTTGAGCGCGGCGACCATCTGACGGGTTCGAGGCGCCTCGAGCATATCACGCATGCGGGCGGAACGCTCGATTGACGACACTCCATGCGGGCTCAGACACAAATTCTCGATGCAGGCGACCAGTCCGGCAAAGTAGAACTTTTGGCTTGCCAGCTTGAGCCGACCACCGCTATCTGCTTCCGAGAGTGAGTCCGCAAGCTCGTCGAGCGCTCGAGTGTCATCGGATATCCTGGCATACATGGTGGGATCAAAGGCATCTGTAAGCTTAGGTGCCACCGCGTGGAAACAAGCGTCGCCGCAGCCGGACACGAATCGTGCCTGCGAGAGCGCATAAGCCATAAACTCAACCGTACGGTACGCCTTGCCGCGCGACAGGCATGCCTCAAACAGCGGACGGCTATACATCACGCCAGAGGTCTGAGCGACTAGGCCGCCTAAAATCAACTGGGGCAGCCCAGTCACCATAGAAGACTCGTCTTCTATGGCAATAGAGGCAGCATCCAAGACGCGCGAATGACGCTCGCGGTGCGCATCGTATCGATCGAGCGACACCGAGGGGAGCACAATGTCTGCCGCAGTATCGCACCCGATATCGACCATCTTGGAAAGGGTCTGCGGAGCAAACCACTCATCGGCGTTCATGGCGATGATTTGAGAGCCGCGCGAGGCATCAAAACCGGCGCGAAGACAAGCGCCACGCTTCGCGTCCTCGACGTCAATCAAATCAATATGGATGTCCCTGTCGGCAGCAACTTGAAGCGAATGGCGCACACCGGGCGCAGCATCGCGGCAAACAACGACAATCTGCAAATCGTAGAGGTCTTGGTTCTGGATACTCTCGAGCGCACGCATCGCATAGCTGGGCGAACCTTCTACCACAAGGATCACCGAAAGTCGCGGATGCGAGCCACGTCGAACCAAGTTATCCGTCCTCTCGACAGCAATGAATCAAATCGTGGTTCATGGTACACCCCGGCAATAAAAGCAATGAGACACCGGTTGTATTGCACGCCAAGAACAGATGTTGCACACGTGCAGCCCACAGATGACAGGTGTCAACGCACGCCGCGTCGAGCCCTCCCCTAGTCGAGAACGACAAGCTCGTCGGGGCCGTAATCCACACCCATAAACGTAAGGCCGCAGGCAGGCGCCGTGGGACCCGCAGCGGTTCGGTCACGGGCGTCAATAACCTCGCGCATCCACTGAGGATCGCGACGATGCATGCCAATCTCCACGAGCGTTCCTACAATGGTACGCACCATCGAGTGCAAAAACGCATTGCCCTCGATAGTGAAGATTAGGATATCCTCGCCAAAAGCGACCTCGTGACCAAACTCCGCACGCATCACGCAGCGGTGCGTGGGCTTGCCCACAGCAGAGGCAACCTTGCAAAAGCTCTTAAAGTCCTGCTCGCCCAAAAGCGCAGGGCAGGCGGCCGCCATCGCATCGACGTCGAGGGGATAGCGATGCCACCACACCGCACCGCGCGAGAGCACGGGGCGCGCATCGCGATCGGCAATACGGTACGTATACGTACGGGACCGCGCGTCAAAGCGGGCAGAAAAGCCCCTACGGGCCTTGTAGACCTCGTTTATGGCGATATCTTTGGGCAGGAGGGCATCCATAGCCCTCAGCCACCTACGGCGCGTCAGAGCAAGCTCAGCGTCCGTTACGGGTACGCTAATGTACTGGGCCACCGCATGCACGCCGGCATCGGTACGACCCGCACACGTCAGATCGATCGGGCGGCGCAGCAGCGTCTCGATAGCGCGGCGTAACTCGCCCGCAACGGTCGTCTGGCCCGGCTGCTCGGCAAATCCGCTATAGGACGAGCCATCATAGGCAACACGGAATACAAGCGTGGCATCGAGCTCAGGAATCGAATTGAAATCAGACGGCGCGGTCATGGGCGCTCCCAACAAACAATCAACGGTATCGCGACAAAAAAAAGAGGGGTACGCGAACGTACCCCTCGAATATAGCCTATGCAGACGGATTGTCTACTCAGCGGTCTCCTCAGCAGGAGCCTCCTCGACGGCCTCGACCTTCTTGGGAGCAGCGGCCTTCTTGGGGGCCGGAGCAGCCTTCTTGGCCTTAGGCGTGCAAGGCTCGGTGACGAGCTCCATGATAACGATGGGAGCGTTGTCGCCCTTACGGTTACCGAGCTTCATGATGCGGGTGTAACCGCCGTTGCGGTCCTGCCACATGCCCTGAGCAGCCTTGTCGAAGATCTCGGCAACGAGCTGCTTATCGCCGAGCTTGGCGATAGCCAGACGACGAGAGTGCAGGTCGCCCTTCTTGGCCCAGGTGATGATCGGATCGACGACCGAACGCAGCGCCTTAGCGCGGGTCTCGGTGGTCTTGATGCGGTCGTTCTCGAAGAGGGCCTTAGCAAGGCTCTTCTTCATGGCCTTGGTGTGGCTCGCATCGGTGCCGAGCTTCAGGCCCTTCTTAACGTTGTGACGCATGGTCTAGTTTCTCCTCAAATATGCGAAGCATTAAGCCTTCAGGCTCAGGCCCATGGACTCAAGCTTGTCCTTCACTTCCTCGATCGACTTAACACCGAAGTTACGGATGTTGAGCAGATCGTTCTCCGAGAACTCAACGAGTTGACGGACCGAGTGAATGCTGGCGCGCTTAAGGCAGTTGTAGGAACGGACGGAAAGGTCCAGATCCTCGATCTGCTTGTCCAGCTCGGCGTTGTCGTTGGTGACCTCGGGAGCGAAGATCGAAGCCTCCTCCTCGACCTCGGGGATCTCGGCAAGGTTCATAAAGGCGGCCATATGCTGGTTGATGATATTGGCAGCCTGGACCACGGCGTCGCGCGGGGCGATGGAGCCGTTGGTCTCGATCTCGAGGACAAGGCGGTCGTAGTCGGTGTGCTGACCGACACGGCAAGCCTCAACAAGCTTGGCGCAACGGGAAACCGGCGAGTACAGCGAGTCGACATGGATCACACCGATGGGATCGTTGTCGCGCTTGTTGGCCTCGCCAGAAACATAGCCGCGGCCATAGCCGATGCGCATGCTCATGGTGAGATGGCCACCCTCGGTGAGCGTAGCGATGTGCTGCTCGGGGTTGACCAGCTCAAACTCGGACGGAATAAAGAAGTCCGCACCGGTGACCTCACAGGGGCCGTCAACCGAGATGGTGGCGGTCGCCTCGTCGGTCGTGCCGAGAGCCCTGAAGACAAGACCCTTGACATTCAGGACGATGTCGGTGACATCCTCGACCATGTTAGGGATGGTCATGAACTCGTGCTGCGCACCATCGATCTGAATAGCCTCGACGGCGGCACCCTCGAGCGAGGACAGAAGAACGCGACGAAGGGAGTTACCCAGCGTATCGCCGTAACCACGCTCGAGCGGCTCGACGGAGACACGAGCAGACGTCTCGTTGATCTCTTCGACCTGAACCTGAGGCCTAATGAATTCTGACATGTATTACCTCCAGCCTCAGCAGCCCGGATGGACTACTTAGAGTAGAGCTCGACGATGAGCTGCTCGTTGATATCACCGCTGATCTGCTCACGCGTCGGCAGAGCGAGCACGTTACCAGACAGCTTCTCGATATCGACCTCGAGCCAGCCAGGGACCTCAAAGCGCTCGGAGGAAATCAGGGCCTCCTTGATGGGGAGGAGGTCACGGAACTTCTCGCCGACAGCGACGACGTCGCCGGCCTTGACGCGGTAGGACGGGATGTCCACACGCTTGCCGTTCACGGTGAAGTGACCGTGACGGACGGACTGACGAGCCTCTTTGCGGGTGCGGGCGAAGCCAAGACGGAAGACGACGTTGTCGAGGCGAGACTCAAGGATGATCATGAGGTTCTCACCGGTGACGCCGTTCATCTTGCGGGCCTTGTTGAAGTAGCCGTGGAACTGCTTCTCCAGAACGCCATAGATGAACTTGACCTTCTGCTTCTCGCGCAGCTGCATGCCGTACTCAGATTCCTTGCGACGGCGCTTGGGCTGACGGATAGATTCCTTCTTGCTGCTGTAACCGAGCTCAGCGGGATCGATCCCGAGCTGACGGCAGCGCTTAAGAACAGGAGTCCTGTCGATTGCCATATTGATACGATCCTTTCAGTTACACGCGGCGACGCTTCTTGGGGCGGCAGCCGTTGTGCGGAATGGGGGTCTTGTCCTGGATGCTCGAGACCTCGAGGCCAGCAGCCTGGAGGGAGCGGATGGCGGTCTCACGACCGGAGCCGGGGCCCTTGACGAAGACGGAAACCTTCTTCATACCGTGCTCCATGGCCTGCTTGGCAGCAGCCTCGGCAGCCATCTGGGCAGCGAACGGCGTGGACTTACGGGAGCCCTTGAAGCCCACCTGGCCAGCCGACTTCCAGGAAATGACGTTGCCCTGGGGATCGGTGATCGAAACGATCGTGTTGTTGAACGTAGAACGAATGTGAGCCTGGCCCACGGAAATGTTCTTACGGTCCGCGCGCTTCAGACGGGCAGCGCGAACGTTCTTCTTAGCAGTAGCCATCTATCTAGCGCTCCTTATTTCTTCTTCTTAGCACCGATCTGACGCTTCGGGCCCTTGCGGGTACGAGCGTTAGTGTGGGTGCGCTGGCCGCGGACCGGGAGGCCCTTGCGGTGACGAAGGCCGCGGTTGCAGCCGATGTCCATAAGGCGCTTGACGTTCTGGTTGCGCTCACGGCGGAGGTCGCCCTCAACCATGATCTGGTTCTTATCGATATAATCGCGGATGGCGTTAACCTCATCCTCGGTGAGGTCCTTAACGCGCGTATCCACGTTAACGTTGCACTCGACGCAGATCTTCGTCGCAGTGGTGCGGCCGATGCCGTAAATGTAGGTCAGACCGATCTCAACGCGCTTCTCACGCGGGAGGTCGACACCATTAATACGGGCCAACGTAGTCTCCTCTCTTAACCCTGACGCTGCTTATGACGGGGGTTCTCGCAAATGACGAGGACCTTGCCATGGCGCCTAATGATTTTGCACTTATCGCACATCTTCTTGACCGAAGGACGTACCTTCATCGTTCTTCCTTTCGGTAGCGCTCAAACTACTTCCCTACTATCTACTCGCCCAGCCGCAGGCGTTTAAAACTATGGCTGGTCTTCACACACAATCCGACCGTAGGTTGAGCTAAGCCTGCAGCCGGAAATGGAGTGCGCGTATGCGTGCCGCTATTTGTAGCGATAGGTGATGCGACCGCGGGTCAGGTCGTACGGGGAAAGCTCCACGACAACCCTGTCACCGGGGAGAATACGGATGTAATTCATTCGGATCTTGCCAGAAATGTTGCACAGAACCGAATGACCGTTCTCGAGCTCAACCTTAAACATGGCGTTGGGCAGCGGCTCCTTTACCGTACCCTCGAGCTCAATTGCGTCTTCCTTCTTCACAAGCAATCATCTTTCTCTAGAAAACGACAGCGATTGAGTATTCTACAACACGTATGCACGCATCGTAATAACTTCGTAATGGCTCCACAACTAAGTGGAACTTGTTACATTTGAAATGTAAAACAAAACCGTTCCCTGATACCCAAGATCGCCTTGAAATGAGAAGGCATAGACCTTGGGGTCATGCCTTCGAAATTGAAAGGCGAGGTTGGGCATCAGGGGGCAGCGACTTTTACATTTCACCGCCTTGCAAGGAACACCAAGCACCTTGGGCATCCGTGGTGAGAATCACCGGACCGTCATTGGTAATGGCGACGGTGTTCTCGTAGTGCGCGGCGGGCAGGTGGTCGTTGGTCGTAACAATCCAACCGTCGGAGCCCGTGCTCACATGGTTGGAACCCATCGTAACCATCGGCTCGATGGCAATGACCATGCCGGCCTGGAGGCGAACGCCCCTCCCCTTCTTTCCATAGTTAGGAACGTTGGGGTCCTCGTGCATCACGCGGCCAATGCCATGACCCACATAGTCACGAAGCACGCCGTAACCGTGAGACTCGGCAAGGGACTGAACGGCATAACCGACGTCCCCGATATGGTTACCGGGAACAGCCTGCTCGATGGCGGCCTTAAGGCAATCGCGCGTGACCTCGCACAAAGCCTTGGCTTCGGGCGTGGGGGTGCCGACGAAAAACGTCCATGCGTTATCGCCGACCCAACCGTCGACAACGGCTCCCGTATCGATGGAGATGATATCGCCATCGCGCAGGATCATGTCAGGGTTGGGAATACCGTGGACCACGGCATCGTTGATCGATGCGCAAATGGTCCCCGGGAACCCGCCGTAACCCTTAAAGGCCGGAGTGCCGCCATGCATGCGGATAATCTGCTCCGCGAGCTGATCGAGCTCAAAAGTCGAAACGCCGGGGCGCACCATGGCTCCAACGTGGCGGAGCGCCATCTTAGATAGCGCTCCTGCCTTCTTCATCTGCTCGATTTGCGTTGCAGACTTAATCTTGATCATAGACCGAGAGCCTCTTTGACATCCCCGTACACGGTCTCGCGAGCCTGGTCACCGTTGACCGACTTGAGCAGACCCTGGCCACGATAGTAGTCGACGAGCGGGCTCGTGGACTTCTCGTAGACGTCGAGACGGTTCTTGATGGTCTCGGGCTTGTCGTCGTCGCGCTGATACATCTCGCCACCGCACTTGGGGCAGGTGGCATCGGCAGCGGTGCCGGTGTAACCGCAGGCGCGGCAGGTGCGACGCGAAGACAGACGATCGATGATGACCTCGGGGGCCACGTCGACCAGAAGGGCGCAGTCGATCTCGCGACCCATGGCGGAGAGCTCGGAATCGAGCGTCACAGCCTGGGCGGTGTTGCGCGGGAAGCCGTCGAGGATGAAGCCCTGCTGGGCGTCATCGGCAGCAAGGCGCTCCTTGACAAGGTCGATCACGAGCTGGTCGGGAACGAGCTCGCCAGCGTCCATGTACTTCTTAGCCTGAATACCAAGCTCGGTGCCACCCTTGACGGCAGCACGCAGCAGGTCGCCCGTGGAAATGTGAGCGACGCCAAACTCGGCGACGAGCTCCTGTGCGACGGTGCCCTTACCGGCACCCGGAGCTCCGAGCAATACGAGGTTCATGAGCAATCCTCCTCTAGCCTATTTAAAGAATCCATCGTAATCATACATCTTGATCTGGCCTTCGAGCTTATCGACCGTGTCGAGCACGACGCCGACCATGATGAGGATGGACGTGCCACCAAATGCCTGGATCAGATGGTTACCCGTGAAGGAGAAGATGATCGAAGGCACGATGGCGATGAGCGCCAAAAAGACAGCGCTGGGAAGCGTAATCTTGTTGAGCGCGTTCTTGATGTAGGCCGCGGTAGCCCTACCCGGACGCACGCCCGGAATAAAGCCGCCCTGCTTCTTAAGGTTGTCGGCCGTGTCATCGGGATTGAACACCATGGAGGTGTAGAAGTACGCGAAGAACACGATGAGGACAACGTTAAGCACCCAGTTGAGCCAACCGGTCGAAAGCGCGGAGGCAACTGCCTGAATCCAGCCGATGCCGGGGAAGAACACGGCAATCTGAGCCGGGAAGTACAGCAGCGCCGAAGCGAAGATGATCGGCACGACACCCGCGGTGTTGACCTTGATGGGCAGGTAGGTGGTCTGGCCACCCATCATGCGACGGCCAACGACGCGTTTGGCGTAGGAGACCGGGATGCGGCGCTGGCCGCGCTCAAGGAAAACAATCAGCGGGATAACCAGCAAGATGATGGCGCAGATGATCACCATGGTGATGATGCCACCGGCATTGCCCTCGGTGCTGGAGAAGATCGCCTGCGGCAGACCGGCCATGATGTTCGCAAAGATGATCAGCGACATGCCATTGCCGATACCGCGCTGGGTGATGAGCTCACCAATCCACATGATCAGCATGGCGCCCGCGGTGAGCGTACCGACGATCATGAGGTCGAAGATGATCTCGGGAGCGCCGGCGCCATTGAAGCTGATGCCGAAGCTCTTAAAGAGGAAGAGGTAACCCACGGAGTTGAGGATTGCCAGAGCCAAGGTGAGGTAACGCGAATACTGCGTAATCTTGGTCTGACCGACCTCGCCCTCGCGGGCAAGCTCATGCAGGGAAGGCACGACGGCCTGGAGCATCTGGAGGATGATCGAGCTGGTGATGTAAGGCATGATGCCCAGCGAAAACACCGACACATAGCTCAACGCGCCGCCAGAGAAAAGATTCAGGAGGGCCATAGCACCTGCGGCGACCGAATTGTTATCGGTCGAGAAAAGGCCCAGCATCCCCTGGAAGGGAATGCCGGGCACAGGAACGTGCGCACCAATGCGGTACACGACGAGCATAGCTATGGTAAAAAGAATCTTTTCGCGCAATTCTTTGATGCGGAAAGCATTCTTAAGACCATTTAGCACGGCAGCTCGACCTTTCCGCCGGCGGCCTCGATCTTGGCCTGCGCAGAAGCGCTGACCTTGTCGACCTTGACCGTGAACTTCTTGGTGAGCTCACCATTGCCGAGCACCTTGACGGGCTCGAACTCGCTCTTGGTGATGCGAGCGGCCTTAAGAGCGGCACCGTCGATCACAGCGCCATCCTCGAACTTACGCTCGAGACGCTCAACGTTAACAGCGGTGTACTCGATACGACGGGGGTTGCGGAAGCCCGGAAGCTTGGGCAGGCGCATAGCCAGCGGAGTCTGGCCACCCTCGAAGCCGGCACCCTTGGTGCCGCCAGAGCGGGAACCCTGGCCCTTCTGGCCGCGGCCAGAAGTGGTGCCGTGACCCGAAGAATTGCCACGGCCGACGCGCTTACGGTTCTTGGTGGAACCGGGCGCGGGAGTAAGATCGTGAAGCTGCATTTGCTACTCCTCTACAATCTCGACAAGGTGCTTGACCTTGAAGATCATGCCGCGGACGGACTCGTTGTCAGCAATCTCGCGAACCTCGCGGATCCTGTGGAGACCGAGGGCACGGACAGTACGGACCTGGTCCTGCTTGCAACCGTTGGTGCTGCGGACCTGCTTGATCTTGATGGTGTCAGCCATGCTTAGTTCTCCTTACCGACGAACATCTCGGAGACCGTCAGGCCACGGCGAGCCGCGACGTCCTCAGGGCTGGAGAGCTCCTTGAGGCCCTCGACGGCAGCCTTGATGATGTTGAGGCCGTTGTCGGTACCGAGGGACTTGGACAGGACGTTCTTGATGCCAGCAAGCTCAAAGAGGGGACGCACAGCGCCGCCGGCGATAACGCCGGTACCCTCGACAGCGGGCTTGATGATGATGCGGCCGGCACCAAAGTGGCCGAGAACCTCGTGCGGGATGGTGCCCTGCTCGGTCACCGGCACGTGGAACATGTTCTTCTTGGCATCGAGAGACGCCTTGGAGATGGCCAGGGGCACCTCAGCGGACTTGCCCATGCCAACGCCGACGTTACCCTTGCCGTCGCCAACGACGACGAGAGCGACGAGGCTCATGCGACGACCACCCTTGACGGTCTTCGACACGCGGTTGATGTAAACGACGCGCTCCTCGAACTCGGAGGCCTCGCGCTGCTGCTTCTGATTACGAGCCATGTGCTACATACCTCCTAGAACTCGAGACCGGCGGCACGAGCACCGTCGGCGAGGGCCTTGACGCGGCCATGGTAGATACGGCCACCGCGATCGAAGGCGACCTTGGTGATGCCGGCCTCGATGGCGCGCTTGCCAACGAGCTGACCGACCTTCTCCGCAGCCTCCTTGTTCGAGGTGTGGGTGCCCTTGAACTCGGCCTCGAGGGTCGAGGCAGAGACGAGCGTCAGGCTGGAGCCCTTGCTGTCGTCGATGATCTGGGCATAGATGTTGGCGTTAGTACGGGTCACGCGAAGACGCGGACGCTCGGAGGTACCCGAGACCTTGCCGCGAACACGACGCTGACGACGCTTGAGGCCTTCCAGCTTCGCCTTATGCTTGTTCATACGTAAACTCCTAAAAAGGTTGATCTTGCCAGCACCTGACGGGGTGCTGGTCTTATGCGAGTGAGTCGGTTACGACTACTTGGCGGCCTTACCCAGCTTGCGGCGGATGTGCTCGCCAACGTAGTGGATACCCTTGCCCTTGTAAGGCTCGGGAGGACGATGGCCGCGGATCTCAGCGGCGATCTGACCGACCTGCTGCTTGTTGATACCCTTGACGTTCACGTGGGTGTTGTCGGGAACCTCGAAGGTGATGCCCTCGGGAGCCTCGACGATCACGGGGTGCGAGAAGCCCAGGGAGAACTCGAGGTTCTTGCCCTTCTGCTGCACGCGGTAACCGACGCCGGCGAGCTCGAGCTTCTTCTCGAAGCCCTCGGAAACGCCAACAACCATGTTGTGGATGAGGGCGCGGGTGAGGCCGTGGCGGGCACGGGTCTCACGCTCGTCGTCGGGACGGGAAACGGTGAGGACGTTGTCCTCGACGTTGATAGCGAGCTTCTCAAAGACATCGAGCTCGAGCTGGCCCTTGGGGCCCTTGACGACAACGTTGTTGCCGTTGACTGCCACTTCGACTCCGGCGGGAATCTGGACAGGCTTATTACCGATACGAGACACGGTGATCTCCTTTCCTTCTACCTACCGAGCGAATTACCAGACGTAAGCGATGATCTCGCCGCCGACGTTGTGCTTGCGAGCATCGCGGTCGGTCATGACGCCATGGCTGGTGGAAATGATGGCGGTACCAAGGCCACCGCGGACGCGGGGCATGTCGGCAACGCCGGTGTACTTACGCAGGCCCGGCTTGGAAATGCGGCGGATGCCGTTGATGACCTTAGCCTTCTTGGGACCATACTTAAGCGTGATGTGCAGAGTCTTCTGGGGAACGGTGTCCTCGACATCGTAGCCCTCGATGTAGCCCTCCTCGTGCAGAACACGAGCGATCTCGACGAGCTTCTTGCTGCTCGGCATGGAGACCGTGGCCTTGTTCACAGAGTTAGCGTTACGGATGCGCGTAAGCATATCTGCGATCGGGTCTGTAAGGTTCATACAGATTCTCCTTCGTTCTTGATGAACACGTGCTCTTGGTTCTTCGCCGCCCTTAACGGCAAAGCCTTTTTAGCGCGTTTTCCCTGTTCCAAACTGATGCTTGAAACGCTGGTAGTGACTTACCAGCTGGCCTTCTTAACGCCGGGAAGCTCGCCCTTGAGTGCAAGCTCGCGGAAGCAGACACGGCACAGGCCGAACTTGCGGTACACAGAGTGCGGACGGCCGCAGCGCTGGCAGCGCGTGTACTCACGAGTAGAGAACTTCTGCTTGCGATTGCACTTGACGATCATCGATGTCTTAGCCACTTATATCCTCCTCACATAGAGTATTGTTCGCCCCAAGCGCCGCCCCCTTCTGGGAACGGCGCTCATAGGGCAGGTGAACCTATTTCTTGAACGGGAAACCGAAGGCGTCCAGAAGGGCCTTGGCCTCCTCATCGGTGTTGGCGGTGGTCACGAAAGTGATGTCCATACCACGCTGGTGATCGACGGAGTCGAAGTCGATCTCGGGGAAGATGAGCTGCTCGGTGACGCCCATGGAGAAGTTACCACGACCGTCGAAGCTCTTGGCGGAGATGCCGCGGAAGTCGCGGATACGGGGGATCGCGACGGAGGTCAGACGATCGAAGAACTCCCACATACGATCGCCACGCAGGGTAACCTTGCAGCCGATCGGCATACCAGCGCGCAGGCGGAAGGTAGCGATGGACTTGCGGGCACGGGTGATCATCGGCTGCTGACCGGTAATGGCGCGCAGGTCGCGCACGGCACCGTCGATGGCCTTGGAATCGGTAGCGGCCTCGCCGACACCCATGTTCACGACGATCTTCTCAAACTTGGGGATCATCATGACGTTCTCGTACTGGAACTTGTCCTGAAGCTGCTGCTTGACCTCGTTGTTGTACTTGGTCTTCAGACGCGGCACATACTTCTCTTCTGCCATTGTTCACTCCTTCTTGGGGTTTTAAGCACGGGGCGTGGCCACGATGGGTTGTCCTCGTGCCTCCTGGCTGCATCCGCGCCGCTCATGGCATTTCGCGGTTTGGACTCGACGCAGCAGGAGCCGACAAAACAATCGGTACTATACGCGCATCGGGAGCGTATTTCCAGAAAAACCTCGTCTGCCTGCACAACTCCACAACTCCCCCGCACATATTGATCCCTAGGGGACGGAGGAAAATGGCAGTTGCGGTGAAATAGGGACCGTTTGACGGCTTAACAGGCTTTAATAGTCCGTATTTCACCGCAACTCATATATGGGGATGCGATTAGCGCTTGCGGGGGACGAGCTTGGTGCGGCGCAGGTGAATCATCTCGGCAGCGATGGAGATGGCGATCTCCTCGGGGTCCTCGGCCTCGATGGCAACGCCGATCGGCAGGTGCAGCTCGTCGATCTGGTCCTGCGTAAAGCCCTCCTGCTCCAGGCGGGCGCGCACAAAGGCCGTCTTGCGGCGCGAACCCAGACAGCCCAGATAGGCGGGCTTGGCGTGCATGGCCTGAATCACCACGTCGATATCGGACTTGTGACCCGCCGTGGCGACGACCACTAGGTCACGCGGGCCGATGGGGCACTGCTTGCTCAGGCTCTTGTAGTCGACCAGACGACGGTCGTAGACACCGGGCACCCATTCGGGGGTCAGTGTGCCGGGGCGGTCGTCGCAAGCCACAACGGCAAAGCCCGCCGCCGTGAGCACCCGCGCCGTCGCAGCACCCACGTGGCCGCAGCCAAAGATATAGGTCAGGCCCTCGGGGCAGAGCGTCTCGATGTGCGCCGCGGGAATCTCGGAGGCCGCGTTGGTGTAGGTGACCTTACTTCCCTCCTCCACCAGCGAAAGCTCGGGGCAGCCCATTATGGTGCGGCGCGACTCCTCGCCATGGTACTTGGCCACATCGCCCTCGAGCGCGCTCGCGATAAACGGCTCAAAGTCGATGACGAAGTCGCCGATGCGTCGATACGCCAAGACGTCGGCAATCGACTGGAACAACGGCGCCTGCGATACATCCAGGTGCAGATAGCACAGGCAGATGGCTCCGCCGCAGATCATGCCGGTATCGGAGTTCTCGCCGCCCATGGTGTAGCGGACCAGACGCGATTGCCCTGCGCCCAGCAGCTCGCGCGCCTCGTCCAGCGCAAAGAGCTCAATCTTGCCGCCGCCGATGGTGCCCGCTTGGCTGCCATCGGCAAAGACGGCCATCCAGGCGCCCACGCCGCGCGGCGATGACCCCGCCGCGCCGGCCACGACCACGAGCTCGCACGTCTCGCCAGCACGCAGGGCGGCAAGCGCCGCATTCACCACATCGAGCTTTTCCATTGCCGCCTTCTATCCTCTAAAGACATCGGTGAGCATAGCGAGTGCCTCGAGCACGCCGCCGCCGACCGACGTCGCCTTGTCCGAAATATAGTTGATATAGCTGGCATCGCCGCGCGGATCGACGTCGGCGCATTTAAAGCCCTCAGTCACCTGCACGCCGTTCGCCAAAAGCCCGCGCAGACAGCCATCGATCTGCGTGACCATGGGAGTATCACCCGCATACCCGATCACGTCTCCGGCGCTCACGATGTCGCCGATGGTGCGGTCGGACCGAAACATGCCGGCGGCGGGGCTGTGGATAACGCGCTCCTTGCCATAGCCGGCGATCATGCCCGGCACGCCCGTGTTGGGCTGGGGCGAACCTTGGGTAATGACACGGCCGAGAAAATGCCCGCGCATGGTCTCGACCACGGCGTCGCAGTCAACCGGCGCGGTAAAGCCCGGCCCCACGGCGATGACGGCAGGCGCCATGTCGCGCGTGGTGCCCAAGTTGCGCTTAGCCAAAATCGCGTCGACCACAGCCGCGGGTTTCAACTCGCCGAGCATCTTGGCCTGGGGGTCCACTACAACGGCGACGTCTCCAGCCTCGGTAATCGCAAGCGCCTCAGCCGGCGTCTGTGCCAAGCGGGCGCGAATGCCTTCGACCTGGACCTCGCCCAAGCGAATGGCCTCGCAAAAACTGATTGTGCGACGGATGCACGTGGGAACCGCGATATCGGCCATAACGACCGACACGCCGGCGCGCACCAAACGGGCAGCGACGCCCGTGGCGATATCGCCGGCGCCGCGAACATAAACGAGCATTCCCGGGGCACCTCCCTGTGCTACGGTTTGAGCAGAGCAAAAGCGGTTCGACCGCTACTCTGATGATTATTTATTATCACAGTATTATACGGCGGTGAACAAATGGAAACGGTTAGCGGCAATCTTGCCTCGGCGCTCAGGATCGAGCCGGGCATTACCGCAATTATCGGCAGTGGCGGTAAGTCGACCTTGCTAAAGACGCTGGGTCTCGAGCTCATGCGCGCTGGCGGCCGCGTGCTCCTCTGCACCACCACGCACATGTTTCCCGTCGCCGGCGTGCCGTGGGACGGGTCAAACCGTCGCCTGGATGCCGCGCCTTGGAAGCCGGGTGCCGCGCATGCCCCCGGCTGCACCTGCGAGGCCTGCGCGGGCCTTGTGCGCGGAAGCATCTGCCAGGCAGGCGTCTTGGACCCGGAGACAGGCAAGCTCTCCGCCCCCGCTGAGCCGCTCGACCAGCTGGCGCAGCGCTTTGACTATGTGTTGGCCGAGGCAGATGGCAGCAAGCGACTCCCGCTCAAGGCGCATGCCGCCTGGGAGCCGGTAATTCCCGCCGCCACGGCAAACGTTGTCTGGGTCGTCGGCGCCTCAGGGCTGGGCAAGCCCGTCGCCAAGGTTGTCCACCGCCCCGAGCTCTTCTGCGAGCGCTGCGGCTGCGAGCCCACCGACGCTGCCACCCCAGAGCGCGTCGCCATGGTGCTCAATGCCGAGCTGCAGATGTTGAACCTCGACAATGCCCGCATCATGCTCAACCAAGTCGACACGCTCAGCGACCCGGCCATGGCAGATCGCTTTGAGGCAGCCCTCGACCGCCCCCTCATCGCCAGCAGCCTCCAGCGGTAGCCCTCCTGTTAGCGGGGGACGTAGCGGCCGGGTTGGGCTCCGGTGGGCTCGCCGTCGCGCGCAGCCAGCACGCCGTTCACAAACACGGCCTTGGCGCGACCATGTGCCTCAAAGCCCTCGAGCGGCGTGTAGTCCACAGCCTGATGCTGCGTCGCCGCGCTAATGGTCCAGCGCGCCTGGGGATCCCATACGCACACGTCGGCATCGGAGCCCTCGGCCAGACAGCCCTTGCGCGGATACATGCCAAAGACGCGCGCCGGGTTCTCGCTCATCAAGCGGCACAGATCCTCGGGGCCCAGCTGTCCCTCAAAGCTCGTAGCGATCGCGACGGGGCGATGCTCCACACCGGGCCCGCCGTTGGGAATCGCGCGAAAGTCATCGCGCCCGCGGTCCTTTTGCCCATGCAGATTAAAGCTGCAGTGGTCGGTGACGATGGTATCGATCTCGCCGGCCACAAGCGCCTCGCGCAGGGCCGCACGGTCGCCGGCATGGCGCAGCGGCGGGCTCATCACATACTTGGCGCCCGCAAAGCCGTCCTCGCCCTGCTCCAAGTAGCGCGTATCGTCGAGCATCAGATACTGAGGGCAGGTCTCGACATAGATATTCTTCTGCCCGCGCGCCTTAGCGGCACGGATGGCCTCGAGCCCCAGCTTGGTCGAAAGGTGCACCACGTTGACCGGAGCATCCCCGGCCAAGTGCGCCAGATACAGCAGACGGCTCACTGCCTCGGCCTCGCACACATCCGGACGGCTGAGCGCATGGCCCTCGGGCCCGTGGATACCCTGCTCAAACACGCGCTTCTGCAGCTCATTCACCAGCGTACCGTTCTCGCAATGCACGCACAGTATCCCGCCAATACGCTTGAGCTCCTCCAGCACCTCGAGCGTCTCGGCATCGTCCAGGCGCAGATGATCGTAGGCAAAGTAGGTCTTGAACGACGATACGCCCGCCTCGCGCATGGCCGAGAGGTCGGCGCGGTTGCGCTCGTTCCACTCGGCGAGTGCCATATGAAAGGCGTAGTTGGCCGTGCAGGTTCCGTCGGCGCGGCGATGCCACTCGGCCAAGGCATCGGGCATGGTCACGCCGCGATCGGCCGTCGCGTAGTCCACGATGGTCGTCGTACCGCCGCAGGCAGCCGCACGCGTACCGGTCTCAAAGCTATCGGCTGTCCAATCCATGCCGGTCCAGCACTGCATGTGCGTGTGCCCATCGATAAAGCCCGGGAACACCCAGCAGCCCGCAGCATCCTCGACGGTATCGCCCTCGGCCGGCTCAATCGCCGCGGCAATCCGCACGATCTTATCGCCATCCATGGCAAGATCGGCGCGGCGAAGCCCCTGGGGCGTCACGAGTGCGCCGTTTTTGATGATGATCATAATTGCTCCTTATTGATTGATGCAGTTGGCCACGCGATCAAAATACGAGCAGGCGGCGATATGCTCCGTTATGCGTCGCTGTCCCTTGACGGTATCGACGTCCCACAGCTCGTAGGCACGCGCCTCGACCAGCACCACGTCGGTACGGTCCTTGAGGATCGAACCGCCGCCGTCCTTACCCTCAAGACACATAAGTGCATCGAACAGTTCCGCCGGAAAGAGCACCGGGCTCGAAGGCTCACCGTTGCACGCAAGACGCACCGGATGCTTGCGGCCACGCTCGTCAAATGCACGAACCATAGCCTCAAAAGAATCCGAACTCACGAGCGGCTGGTCGCCCGGCAAAAAGAGGCAACCTTTCCAGTTGCGTTCGACTCCCCACGAAAGGCCCGCACGGACGCTTTCGCTGCGCAGCTCGCCATCGTGCAGCACGCACGGGCAATGCTTGTCATCACAAATCTGAGCGACCTCGGGCCAACGCGTCGAAACCACAACGTCAAAGCCCCGGGGAACCGAATCAATGGTCCGGGCAATCAGCGGCTCGCCATAGATATCGGCGAGCATCTTGTTAGAGCCAAATCGCTTGCCCTCGCCCGAAGCCATAATGACACAACCAAGTTTCATGGCGATACCTCCCCTGAAACCATCGTACCCATAACTCGCGTCGCGGGGCATCTACATCGAAAGCGCTTATCCCGCACGCCCACGATGCAAAAAGGGGCACCCCGCCGGTTGGCAGAGCGCCCCCTTTACATGGCTTACCTCAACCCAGCTTTAGGCCTGGAACCAACGGGCGGTGTTGCGCTCGTCGAGGGCCTTGAGGGTAGCGGCGGGATCGGCAACCTTCTGCAGGAACATCATGGCTGCGATGGCGTACGGCTTGTAGCTGGCCTCCTTGTACATGCCCACGCGGTGCATGTCGAAGACGTCGGCGTTGACCTCGCCGTGCTCGCAGGAGACACCGGAGATGTCGGCGGGCAGCGGATGCATAAAGATGGTGTCCTGGCCGTTGGCGGTCTTCTCCATGAGCTCGGTCGTAGAGCACCAATCCTGATGCGTGGCGTTCTGAGCGAGCAGCTCCTTCTCGAGTGCAGCGATGCCGGCGTCGTCGCCCTCGGCGTACAGGTTGGTGCGCTTCTCCATGGCGGCAAACGGAGCCCAGCTCTTGGGGATCACGATGTCGGCGCCCTCGAAGGCCTCGGCCATGGTGTTGACCTGCTTAAAGGTGGTGCCGGACTCGGCGGCATAGCCCTTGGCGCGCTCGACGACCTCGGGCATGAGGTCGTAGCCCTCGGGGTGGGCCAAGGTGACGTCCATGCCAAAACGGGGCAGCAGGCTGATCAGCGACTGCGGGCAGGACAGCGGCTTGCCGTAAGAGGGCGAATAGGCCCAGGTGACGGCAACCTTCTTGCCCTTGAGGTTCTCGAGGCCGCCAAACTCGTTGATGAGGTAGAGCATGTCGGCAGAGGACTGCGTGGGGTGATCGGAGTCGGACTGTAGGGAGATGAGCGTGGGACGGTGATCCAGAACGCCGTCCTCGTAGGCCTGCTGGACAGACTCGGAGACCTCGGCCATGTAGGCGTCGCCCTTGCCGATGTACATGTCGTCGCGGATGCCGATGACGTCGGCCATGAAGGAGATCATGGTAGCGGTCTCGCGGACGGTCTCGCCGTGAGCGATCTGGGACTTCTTCTCGTCCAGGTCCTGCAGCTCGAGGCCGAGCAGGTTGGCGGCCTTAGAGAAGGAGAAGCGCGTACGGGTGGAGTTGTCGCGGAACAGGGAGACGGCCAGGCCCGAGTCGAAGATCTTGGACGAAACGTTGTTCTCACGCAGCTCGCGCAGGGCGTCGGCAACGATGTAGAGAGCCTTGAGCTCATCGGTGGTCTTATCCCAGGTGTGCAGGAAGTCGCTGCCGTACATGCCCTTAAAATCGAGGCCGTTCAGCTGCTCGACGAGCTCGGTAAACTTGGCGTCCATGTAAATATCCTTTCCATAGATGAAACGATCGCAATGAGTAGATGTGCTCCGGCATGCGCGTGTGGCTAGAACATGCAGAGCGCTATGACGAGGACCCGCTACCGTTGAGGAAGCATGGGAGATAACGACCGCGGGCCCCAAGTCAACAGGGGGTGCCGGGGACACGAGCGGCCCCCGGCTCAACAAGATCAAGGAATGGGACTAGTCGATCTTGTTGTTGGTCAGACCGGCGCGGAACACGGTAGCGTCGCCATCGGCCTGGCTCGGATCGTAGAGGTTCAAAGCAGCAACATACATGGCGGCAGCGGTGACCAGGTCGTCCTTGTAGGTGACCTCGTTGGGAGCGTGAGCCTGAGACTCGGCACCCGGGCCAAAGCCGACGCAGGGGATGCCATAGCGGCCCTGGATGGAAACGCAGTTCGTGGAGAAGGTCCACTTGTCGCACAGCGGACGACCGGTGCGCTTGTCCATGCTGGGCTCGCAGCCGATGCGCTCGTCACCGAACATGGCCTTGTGGGCGTCGACGAGGGCCTTGACGTGCGGAGCGGTCTCCTTGTTGATCCACGTGGGGAAGTAAGCCTCGGTCTCGTAGACCTCGCCGGTCCAGGACGGACGGTCGTACATGTACATGGAGACCTTCACGTCGTCGCCGTACTTCTTGGCGGCCGGCAGGTTGCGGATCTCGTCCAGGCAGGACTCCCAGGTCTCGCCGGCGGTCATGCGACGGTCGATGGAGATGGCACAAGAGTCAGCGACAGCGCAGCGGCTGGGGCTGGTGTAGAAGATCTGGCTGACGGTGCAGGTGCCGCGGCCCAGGAAGCGGGCGTCCTCGAAGTGCTCGGGGTTGTACTTGGGGTCGAGCATCTTGACGAGGCCCTTGATGTCGGTCGACTCGTCGCAGCCGTTGTTGTTGAGGGCGCGGACGTCGGCGATGATGTCGGCCATCTTGTAGATGGCGTTGTCGCCGCGGTCGGGAGCGGAACCGTGGCAGGAGGTGCCGTGAACGTCGACGCGGATCTCCATGCGGCCGCGGTGACCACGATAGATGCCGCCGTCGGTGGGCTCGGTGGAAATGACGAACTCGGGCTTAATGCCGTCCTTGTTGTAGATGTACTGCCAGCACATGCCGTCGCAGTCCTCTTCCTGGACGGTGCCGACGACCATGATCTTGTAGCCCTCGGGGATGAGGCCCATGTCCTTCATCATCTTGGCAGCATAGGTAGCGGAAGCCATGCCGCCCTCCTGGTCAGAGCCGCCGCGGCCGTAGATGATCTCGTCGGTCTCGTAGCCCTCATAGGGATCGGCATCCCAGTTCTCGATGTTGCCGATGCCGACGGTGTCGATGTGGGAGTCGATGGCGATGATCTTGTCGCCCTCGCCCATAAAGCCCATAACGTTGCCCAGGCCGTCGACCTTGACCTCGTCATAGCCAAGGCTCTCCATCTCGGCCTTGATGCAGGCAACAACCTCACCCTCCTCGCAAGACTCAGAGGGGTGAGAGATCATGGCGCGCAGGAAGCGAGTCATATCAGCACGATGAGACTCAGCCGCAGCCTTGATAGCGTCGAAATCGAGTTCTTTAGTCATAACAGTCAACCTTTCTACAAGGGTTTACCTACAGGTAGATATTTCAGATAGATCACTTGTGCCAAGCGGCGTGAGGTTGAGCACCCCACAAGCAAGTAGCCATAGGAGGCGGACGGAGGACTTTGCTCCGTCGCGAGTTCCGCACGAGCCGGAGAGCACTTAATGTGCTCTCCGTGCGAGCAGGACTGTCCGAGCAGGGAGTAAAGTCCTCCGGCTGCCTCCGGACAGGTCAGACCCGCTAGCAAGTCGGGTACTCGCCCTCCCAGACGATGCGACGGTACTGATCCGGATCGGTGTCGCCCTCGGTGGAGAAGCAGAGCACGGAGCTCGTCTTGTCCAGGCCGATGAGCTCCTTGAGCTCGGCGTACTCGGGATCGAGCATAAGGGTCTCGACCAGACCGGTGGTCACGGCGCCGGACTCGCCGGAGATAACGCGCGGGTCGCCCTTCTCGGGAGCGCCCAGGGTGCGCATGCCGCGAGCGGTGACCCAGTCGGGGCAGGACACGAAGGCGGTGGTGTGGTTGCGCAGGATATCCCAGCCCAGAATGTTGGGCTCGCCGCAGCACAGGCCGGCCATGATGGAGGGCATGTCGCCGTCCACGATGCGCGGGTCGCCGTCGCCAGCGGCAGCGCCCTTGTACAGGCAGGCGGCAGGCGCGCACTCAACCACGACGAAGGTGGGCGGGTTATCGGGATACAGGTTGGTGAAGTAGCCCACCACGGCGCCGGCGAGCGAACCCACGCCAGCCTGGACAAAGACGTGCGTCGGGCGGTTGATGGCCATCTCGCGCAGCTGCTCGGCAGCCTCGGAAGCCATGGTGCCGTAGCCCTCCATGATCCAGGACGGGATCTTCTCGTAGCCCTCCCAGGCGGTGTCCTGAACGATGACGCCGCGCTCGCAGGCATCGGCCTCGGCGGCGGCCATGCGCACGCACTCGTCGTAGTTGACCTCTTCGATGGTCACCGTGGCGCCCTCGGCGGCGATGTTATCAAAGCGGGGCTTGGTGGAACCCTTGGGCATGTGCACGACGGCCTTCTGGCCCAGCTTGTTGGCAGCCCATGCCACGCCGCGGCCATGGTTGCCGTCGGTGGCGGTAAAGAAGGTGGCCTGGCCAAAGTCCTTGGCAAGCTGATCGGAGGTCAGGTAATCGAAGGTGCACTCGGCAACGTCCTTGCCGGTCTCGTCGGCAATGTAGTTGGCCATGGCAAACGAACCGCCCAGGACCTTAAAGGCGTTGAGGCCAAAGCGATAGCTCTCGTCCTTAACGCACAGGTTGGACAGGCCCAGGCGCGCGGCCTGGCCATCCAGGCGGGCAAGCGGAGTGACGGTGTACTGGGGGAACGACTGGTGGAAGGCGCGGGCCTTCTTCACGTGGTCGAGGCTCATGATTCCCAAGTGCTTGTCATCGCTCTTGGGCATCGTGTTGCCCGCCCACTGGATCTTATCGGCCATACGGTGAACTCCTTAAGTTCTCTCTTGCCGGCCCCCGCATACGCGTTCCAGCCCGATCCCATTCACACGGCTGAACTTTTATGTGGATGCCAAACAAAAAGTTTGTTAGCACTGTTCTATCACACTTTTTGATTGGAAAACCTAACAAATTGTTTGTTGCCGTAATCGGTGCCTTTTCGCCGCCGAACGGTCACATAACACAGCGACGCTTTCGTTATTTGCGAACAAGTGGGGTTTATGGCACAGTGAACCCAAACTAATTTTTAGGAAGGCACCCATGACCCCCGCACAGATTGAGTTCTACAAGCGCCTTGCACACGGCCTGGCGCTCCAATTTGGCCCCAACTGCGAAATCGTCGTCCACGACCTGGAGACCGAGGATGTGGACCGCTCCATCGTAGTGATTGAAAACGGCCACGTCAGCGGGCGCAAACTGGGTGACGGCCCCAGCCATATTGTGCTTGAATCTATGCACGAGGGCACCGCCGACGTGCACGACCGCGAGCCGTACCTCACCAAAACCGCCGATGGCAAGCTGCTCAAATCGTCGACGATCTTTATCCGCAACGACGAGGGCAAGCCCGTCGGCATTTTGGGCATCAACTTTGACATTACGCTTATGAAGGCTTTTGAGCGTTCGCTCGACGCCTTTACCGGCACCGGCGGCACGGGCTACACCGAGCCCGAGCCCATTACCAAAAACATCGGCGACCTGCTCGAGGACCTGCTGCACGAGTGCGAACAGTTTGTGGGCAAGCCCGCGGCACTCATGACCAAAGACGAGCGCATTCGTGCCATTGGCTACCTCGACCGTCGCGGCGCCTTCCTCATTTCCAAGTCGAGCGAGCGCGCCTGCGAGTTCTTTGGCATCTCCAAGTACAGCTTCTATAGCTACCTCAATGAGGCCAAGGCGGCGGCCGACGACAAGTAGGCACTCGCCTAGATTGCCCCTCCCCTTTTGGGCGCGAGTTCTGGAAAGCTCGAATCCAAGACCGAGCCGCTTGGGAAGTTCCATATAATCGATGTCATTAGTATTTCGAAAGGGTGGAACAGAATGGCGTTGAGCAAGGCATCATGCACCGGTCGCGGATTGATTCCGGCAATTGGTGGACATGTGCACCGCATGTTCGATGAGGGTGAAGACGACCTGTTTTCGCTGAGCCTTGACGACGTGATGGATGATCGCCCGTGGACCGCCGACGAACTCATGGGCGGCGGGGCTCGCCCGTCAAGCCCCAATCCCGCACTTGCGCCCAAGCCCGCATCTGCGCCGACTCCTGCGCAGTCGCCTGTTTCGACGCCCGCGCCTACACCCGCACCCATTTCGGCGCCCACGACCGCTCCCCGCCCCGCAAGCGACCCGTCCGAGACGGCGGCATTTCTCGCTGCAGCGACGCAGGGCAAATCGGCCGGCTGTACCGTTATGTACAACGCCCAGCAGTTGCCCGTTCCTGCGGCACGCAAGCCTCCGGTCACAAGGCTCGATGAGCCCGTTGCCCATCAGGTTGCCTACGATTCCTGGGCTGCAGCCGATCTGGATGAGACCTCTACCGGCATGCCGGCGCTCGACGTTCCAGTTAATCCGCTTTTTGCCGCCAACACGAGCGCCGCGGACTATGAGGGCGGTGCGGCATATTCCGATTATTCCGATAGCTATACTGGCACCGGTCGCATCGAGACCGAGGATTATGGCACTGCATCGAGCGATTATCTCAACGATCCGTACGCCGCCACGCCTGCACCGGAATATGACCCGGAGGCCGCGTCCGCACCGGCGTATACCAAAAGCACGGGCGAAGAGCGCTTCGCCGATTATTACGCCGAGGAAAAGGCGCTGCGTTTCTCGGAATTTCCGCAGGCAGTCAAGGTTGCCTTTATCGCCATTGTCATTGCCCTGCTCGGCGTCATTGCGTTTGAGGGATTCCGGCTGTTCTCCGGCCCCACCCAAGCGGAGTCGGAGACCCAGCAAAAAGAGGACGATGACGAGTATCTGGACATCAACACCCTCAAGGGCGACCCCAACGACGGAGACGATGAGTAGCGAGAGCTGAAGGCGGCCGCAGGATCCCGCATCCAGCACCGGCTTCTAAGTGCTGTTTTGTCATCCAGCTACACTTTTCCGAAGTTTTAAGGTGCCTATTTCGACACTTTTCCGTACTTTTACACGGCTGATTTCGACACTTTTCCGGATGAAAGCCGAATAATCACTTGGGAAACCAACGCCGTTCACGCGTCATTTCGCAGGCGGCGCTTGATTTCTGTCCGTACACGTTGATAGACTTCCTCTTGCCCGCAAGGAGCGGGCGCATTTTATCCAGAGTCGGGGTAGAGAGTTGGCTCCACGATCCCGACGCCAACCGGCCAAGAGGCACGGTGGCCCTGCCAACATCGATGAAAGGAGTCCGTATGGACAATTTCTCCGTGCGCAGCGAGCGTAACTTCCACAACCTGATCGTCAAACCGAATCACATGCATCTTCTGGATAAGCCAAATGGCTACGCCTCGGCCATGATCAAGAGCAGCCTCTCCCACCAGATGCGCTTTACGGTGCAGGTGCTCGAGGAAGAACTCTGCGCCGCCGGCAGCCCGCACGTGCTGCAGATCAAGCTGCTTGGAGACGACTCTCGCGAGCCGTCTAGCTGGAAGCTCTTTGCTGACGGCGTATGCGTTGCGGACGGATCCGGCGCCTTTGCCCGAGAGTGCTTCTGCGAGGGAGCCGAGGCATTCCTGGACCTGTGCCGCGACGCCGTACGCACGGCCGAGCTGTACTAGTGGAGCCAGAGGGAGTATGAGCTGTTGAGTGCGGCCCGCGGGATTGCGGGGGCGTAGGCAGACAGACCAGACAGCTCGTCATACTGGTTGACGCTTCGATTCAAACAACAGGGCGGGCTCGCGCTTACAGCCCCGCCATGCCAAACCGAATGGCGTTCTCAAAAGGCCTACCCCCTCCGCCTTCAGCTTTAGCAGCAGGTCGCCCAGCTCGGAGCACTTGCTGGAAAGGCGCGTCTGAGCTCGCTCGCCCATCCCCCACCGTTGACGGACCTCCTGGGCGCGCGGGCTCACGCGGTAGTCCCCGTCCACCATCTGCTTGAGCAGCTTGGCGGTCACGCGCGCATCGGCTAGGGCGCTGTGGGCGTGACCCGTCGACTCGTCGAACTCGATGCCAAACCACGTCGCTGCGTCACTCAAAGAGACGCACCCGTGGCTGCTCATGTCCATGATCGAGGTGTAAAACGCCTGCAGGTCGGCCCAGTCCGTAGGAAATGCGGAAAGATCGATGTGCTTTGCTTGGCACTCGATCAAAAGCTGTCGACGATCCGCCCCGCTCCAACAGACCACCCGGGCGGAGTAGCGCCCGATCCAATCGCTGAGCCTTTTGATCACCATGTAGAGCGGATCGGCCATCGCGGCGCCCACGGCCGATATCCCTGTGAGCTCGCGGACGGGGAACGCAACGCCTTCGGTAAATTCCGTCTGTACAAACTGCGAGAACTCGCCCATAACGTTGCCGTGGTAATCGAGCTTGACGGCGCCGGCCTCGATAATCTCATTGCACAGTCCACGGCGCTGACGCTGCTTTGGCACCGGCGCAAACTCAAAGTCCAGCACAATCTGGCGCGCAAAGTTCGTCGTATCGATAGCCGAGATACACGGCGTCTTTTCAGCTGACACGGTTGGGCCTTTCTCCGTCAACTGCCGCTCGTTACATAGGCGGCTACATTGCCGTAAGGATAGGCGCCCGTGCGGACACAAAAGCGGGACGCAATGCCACGCGCGCCAGGCATACGCCATGCAGACGGCCCCAAGAGAATCGCCCGCTCTATTCAAATGCCTGAAAAAGATTTAGGCCCGGTGACTTGAATCAGAGGTCATCCCGGGCCCATCAGAGCTCGTAGAGCTCTTGGTTGCTTTGGTCTCGCTCTTCACGGCGCTTATCGAACTTTCCGAGGCACTCAAGCAGCATTCGAAGCATAAAAAGAGGGGTCGACGCCGTTAAGGCATTGACCCCTTAAACTGAGTAACGGCGCTGCCCAGCTCTTCACTACTTGGGCTGCCGTCGACTTTATTCTACCCACGGGTGCCAGGTTTAACAAATGGATTTTCGGTAACGAGGCCTCGGCAACCGCCGCCTTGATTGGCGACCCATGCTCTGCCACAGGCCGAGGGTTGTCGAAAAGTCGAACATTATAGCTACCCATAATATAGCCAGCTATAACGTCATTCGACGACCGGCGCAAACGCCCACGCGGACACGAAATGCGCTGCGGTGCCATTGGGGATTATGGGATGCGCTTTCCGCTCGAGGCCTCAACCGGAAACGGGATCCCGGTCTGAAGGTCAAATCCGGGGCGTAGTTTCCGCCAAGCATGCCATCCGGAAAGCGCGTCCCGTTCTGAGCCTGAATTCTGGGATGAACTTTCCACTGAAGCATCTACTGGAAAATGTATCCCGTTCCGAGGCTTAATTCTGGGATGCACTTTCCGCGGAGAGACTACCATTTTTCTAAAAAGTACACGTCCCGAAACTTACCCAGTCTTCATAACTCGCTACCGTTCACGGTCGCCGATTACCGCCCACCGATTCAAACAAGAAATATGTCGCCAAAAGCAGGTCATCTACCTGCATGGTTAGTTTTTGGTCAGCTTTTGGTCAGCTGAGCGGCAAGTTGCGGCTGATACGTTTTTTTGCTACCCAAAAGGAGGCGGTAGCTCATGACCCATTGCAATGACCAGCTCATCGACCAACTGCTCACTCAAGCCGAACAAGAGGGGCGCTGTCTGATTCCCCCGAGCACGGCAATCCGAAAAGCGCTCCTTCGGCGCATCGGCAGCGCGGTCGTCTCGCCCATGCCGGGACTGTTCGCGCGCAAAATGCGCTGGGATGAACTCAACCGGGCACAGCGTCATTGCGAGATTATTCGCGCCCTTGCGATCATCCACCCCGATTGGACGTTCTGCTCGTTTTCGGCCGCCTGCCTGCTGGGGCTCGAGGTCTCGTGGCGACATCTGAACGTTGTGCATGTCTGTAGCTCGACAAAGCCGTCGGCTCGCCCGGGCGCGCATATTCAGCGGCATCAGATCGAGCCGGCCGGAGCAATCCGTCTATCCGGCACATCAGTAACGCCGCCCATCCAAACGGCTACAGATTGCCTGCTGCAAACTGGCTTTGCAGACGGCATGCCCATTGCCGATTCGGCGATCTCAAAGCTCGGCCTTACGCGAGAGCAGTTGATGGAGGCCGTCGAACAACGAGCGACCGCCCGCAATGGTCGCGCGATTCGCACTGCCCTCACGACACTTCGATATGCCGACGCCCGCGCCGAGAGCGGTGGAGAATCGGTCGCCCGAGCCGTCATGATCGAGACGGGCTTTGCGCCCGACTGGCTTCAATACGAGCTGACGGACCCCTTCGATTCGGCCAAGCCCATACGAACGGACTTTGCCTGGGAGCGCCAGGCGCGGGAACTCACACTGGGCGAGCTCGACGGGCTCATCAAATATACCGACCAGACCATGTTGGCCGGACGCACCACCGCCGAGGCGCTCGTTGCCGAACGACAGCGCGAGGCGCACCTATCGCTCTACGGCCATCCGCTCATCCGCTTTACCATGATCGAAGTCCGTTCGGCAGGCATGCTCGCGAAAAAGCTGCAGACGGCAGGCATCCGCCAGACCATGCTCCCGACATGGCTCAACGATATTGAGCTGTAGGGGCTGCTGAGCTTATGCCCGTCTGCCTGCCAAACCGGGACACGCTTTCCGGTTGGCAGCACCCGCGGAAACCATGTCCCAGACTAAGTGCTCAAAATGGGATGCGCTTTCCCGACGAAGCTCCTTGCGGAAAGCGTGTCCCAGAATGAAGACTCGGAATGGGATGCAATTTCCGCCTGAAGGCGATTCGGAAAGCGCATCCCATTCTGAGCATCGATTCCGGGTCGCAGTTTCCGGTTGAGGGCCGTTCCGGAAAGTGTGTCCCATTCCAGGCGCGGATTCCGGGATGCACTTTCCGTTTGAAGCTCCAACCGAAAAGCGCATCCCATTCTGAGCGCCAATTCCGGGATGCTGCCTCCGTTCCAAACAAAAGGCCCCGGCTCGCGATGGAGCTGGGGCCAAAGGTGCAGCATATGCAGTTGGTGTTGAGCGCGAACAGCCCGTCAGCAATGGCCGTCCGCGCTCTACTCTACCCGCGGTGACGAGCGCGGCTGTACGGCGTATCCACCATGGGCAGATCCGGACGCAGCTTGCCGTCGAATGCGCGGTAGGCGTTCTGCACGGCGGGCGCCGTGGGGATCGTTGCGATCTCGCCGATGCCCTTGCCGCCGTATGCCACGGGCAGCAGTTCGTCCTTCTCCACGTAGATGGCGTGGATATCCGGAATCTCGGGCGCACGGAACAGCCCGAGCGTGCCGTACCTTGCCTGGGGTACGCAGTCCTTAAGCGGCCAGTCCTCGGTGAGCGCATAGCCCATACCCATGAGCACGCCGCCTTCAATCTGACCTTGGATCGAGATGGGGTTGACCACCTTGCCGGAATCGTGCGCGGCATAGACCTCGCTCACGCGGCCGTCATCGTCCAGAATGACCACGTGCGTGGCAAAGCCGTAGCAGATGTGGCTCTTGGGATTGGGGACGTCGGCGCCCAGTTTGTCGGTCGGCTCCAGATACACGTAGCCAAACTCGCATCCCTCGAGCGCCTTGATGGCGGCCGCGGGATCCTGAGGATGCATGCCCTGGCCGGCGACGAGCTCCTGTGTGCGTAGCTGATAGGCGCGACCGTCGTCGTACTCGATCTTGACGCCGTCACCATGGGCGCTCACCGGGGCGGTAGGCGCAGGCTTGCCGGCCTCGACGCCAAGCATGGCATCGCGCAGCAGGAAGGCGGCGCCGCGCACGGCCTCGCCGGTCACGACCGTCTGACGCGAGCCAGACGTGGTGCCGGAGTCGGGAGCGTTCTCGGTAGAGCACTCGCCGTTGGCGATGCAGCTCAGCGGCAGACCGCACGCCTCGGCAACGTCCTGCAAAAAGACGGTGTTGCAGCCCTGGCCGATGTCGGACGTGGCGGCATAGACCACGGCGCGGCCATCCTCGATACGAATCTTGCAGCGACCGGCATCGGGCAGGCCCACGCCCACGCCTGCGTTCTTCATGGCGCAGGCGATACCGGCGTGTCCGGGATGCGCGTAATAGGCATCCTTGACCTCGAGCAGCGTCTCCTTAAGCGCCGTGGAGCAATCGGCGATCTGGCCGTTGGGCAAAACCTCGCCCGGCTCGATGGCGTTACGGTAGCGGATCTCCCACGGATCCAGGCCGACCTTCTCGGCCAGTAGGTCGATCAGGCTCTCGAGTGCAAACTCGGACTGGCAAACGCCAAAGCCACGGTACGCGCCGGCGGGCGGGTTGTTGGTGTAGTAGCCGAAGCCGCGGATGTCGGTGTTCTGGTACTTGTAGGGGCCGACGGCATGCGTGCAGGCGCGCTCGAGCACCGGGCCGCACAGCGACGCGTAGGCGCCGGTGTCAAAGTTGATCTCGCAGTCCAGGCCGGTAAAGATGCCCTCGGCGTCGCAGCCCAGCGTAAAGGTGCCGTCCATCGCATGACGCTTGGGATGGAAAGCGAGCGACTCGGCACGCGTGAGCTTGCACTTCACAGGACGCTGAAACTTATATGCGGCGAGCGCGGCCAGGTGCTGGACCGAAACGTCCTCCTTGCCGCCAAAGCCGCCACCCACGAGCATGGTCTCGACGACCACACGCTCGGGTTCGCTATCCCAGCCAAACATGTGGGCGCACTCTTTGCGCGTATCGTAGGCACCCTGGTCGGTCGACTGCACCTTGACGCCGTTCTTGTACGGGAAGGCGACGGCGCACTCGGGCTCCAAGAAGGCATGCTCGGTAAAGGGCGTGGTAAAGCGCTGCGTCACGGTAAACGCGCTCTCTGCCAGCGCCTTGGCGGCGTCACCGCGCGTCACATGGCGGCTCTGGCACACGTTGTCCTTGAGCTCCACCGTGTTGCCGAAGGCAAAGAAGCTGTCGTGCAGGCGCGGGGCGTCAGCAGCCCTGGCCTCGACAATGTTACGCACGGGCTCCAGCGGCTCGTAATCAATCTTTACGAGCTTCTTAGCCTTCTCGAGCGTCGCTTCGTCCTCGGCAACCACCAGCACAATGGCATCGCCCACGCAGCGGGTGATATCGCCCTGGGCGATCATGACGTCCCAGTCCTGGATAAGGTGGCCGACCTGGTTGACCGGCACGTCCTCGGCGCGCAGAATGCCCACCACGCCGGGCAGGGCCTCGGCCTTGGAGGTATCGATGGAGAGCACACGGGCGCGCGGGTACTTGGAGCGCACGGCGCTGGCATAGGTCAGGCCCGGCTGGTCGATCTCGTCGATGTCGTCAGGGTACTTGCCCTCGCCGAGCACCTTCTTGCGCACGTCGATACGGAAGGCGCGCTTGCCTACGCCGTAGTTGTCGCCGCGCTCCAGATCCTCGTCGATCTGCTTTTCGCCGCGGAGCACCGCAGCGGCCAGCGAAATGCCCTCGATAATCTTCTTGTAGCCGGTGCAGCGGCAGACGTTGCCGCGGATGGCGTACTTGATCTGCTCCTCGGTGGGCTCGGAGTCCTCGGCGATGAGCGCCGCGCCCGCCATGACCATGCCGGGGATGCAAAAACCGCACTGCACGGCGCCCACGGCGCCAAAGGCGTACACAAAGGCCTCGCGCACGTCCTCGGGCAGGCCCTCGACAGTCACGATGTTGCGGCCGGCGGCAAGGGCGGTGGTCAGCACGCAGGCCTTGACGGCCGCACCGTCCACATGAATGGTGCAGGTGCCGCAAGCACCCTCGGAGCAGCCGTCCTTGGCGGAATGGATGTGCAGGTCGTCGCGCAGGTAGCGCAGCAGCGGTTTGTTTTGGGTCGTCGTGTGCTCGACGCCGTTAACGGTAAAAGTGAATTCCTGTGCCATGGTGATTCCCTTCTACACGCCGGCGGCGATGCCGGTGCGGTCGTGGATGGCGCCATGCGGGCAAACGACGGCGCACATGCCGCACGACAGGCAGTCCGCACCGTCGATGTGGGCACAGTTGTCCTCGATGCGGATAGCGCCGGCAGGGCATTTTTTGGCGCACATGCCGCAACCGATGCAGCTCGTGTCGCAAATCTTGCGGGCGATGGCGCCCTTATCGGTGTTGTTGCAGCGCACCAGGATGTTCTGGTAGCCGGGAACAAAGGCAATCACGCGCTGCGGGCACGCCATGCCGCACAGGCCGCAGCCCGTGCACTTGGAGCGATCCACGCGGGCGATGCCATCGGCCAGCGCAATGGCGCCGTGGGGGCAGGCCGTGACACAGGCGCCACAGCCAATGCAGCCTTCGCTGCAGTGGGCGTCGCCGCCTGCGGAGGCGCAACCGCTTCCGCAGGCAACGTAGGCCACGTTATGTTGAATGGATTTGGCCATAAGAGACTCGCCTATTTCTTAAGAAGATACGGATAGCTGTCGCGCACAGCCTTGATGGTCAGGCGGACGGCCTCGGGAAGGCCGGTGTTGACGGCATCGACCGAGACGGTGCGGACCGTGCCGGCGACGCGGACCTTAAAGTGGTCCTCGTCCACGGCCAGGAAGCCCTCGTTCTCGGAGTTCTCCATGTCCTGATCGCTCCAGAACAGGGTGAGCTTGTCCTTGTAGGGACGACCCTCCTGGTAGGGGCAGAACACAGCGCAGTTGCCGCACTCGTTGCACATGCCATCGACATGTACCACCTGATGCTTGGCCAGGCCCGGCACCTTAATGGCAACGTTTGCGCGGTTGGGGCACACGTCGCAGCAGACCTCGCACACCGAGCCGCAGCCCAGGCAGCGGGTCTTGGTGCAGCTGCGCTTGTCGCGGCACAGCGATCCCTTGCGCTCGTAGCAGGTGTCCTCGCGACCGGCCTGCTCGTTGCAGTCGGCGTACTTGTTAAAGTCCACGCCGGCGATGGCACGGGCGACCTCGGCGGCGTCGGCAATAGCCTCGACCACGGTGGCGGGACCGCGGCGGCAGTCGCCCGCAGCCCAGACGCCCTCGACGCCGGTAGAGGTGGCGGCAAGGCGGCCGCGACGGTCGTGCTCGACGCCCGCGGCATCGTACAGGCTGGCATCGATGCCCTCGCCCACGGCGCAGATCACCGTGGTGGCGGAAAGCTCGACGGTCTCGCCCGTGGCGACGGGGCTGCGACGGCCGCTTGCATCCGGCTCGCCGAGCTCCATAACGTCGCAGGTCAGCACGGAGCCGTTAAGCGCCTTGGGCGCCAGCAGCTCGCAGAACTCAACGCCGTCGGCAAGAGCAAGATCGAGCTCTTCCTCGTCGGCGGGCATCTGCTTCTTGGTGCGGCGATACACCAGGCGCACGTTCTTCACGCCAGCAAGGCGCTTGGCCACGCGGGCCGCGTCCATGGCGGTGTTGCCGGCGCCAATGACCACGACGTCCTCGCCCAGCTCGAGTTTCTCGCCCTTCTTGGCGGCCTCGAGGAACTCCAGCACATCGAGCTCGGCACCCTCGCCCAAGCCCGCAGAGCCGGGCATCCAGGCGCCGGTGGCCACGACCACGTCGGTAAAGCCCTGGGCCTTGAGCTCGTCAATGGAATCAACGCGAGCGTTGAGCTGCACCTTGGCGCCAAAGGCCAGGCAGAGCTCGGCGTCGTGGGAGATATCGTCGCTCGCGATACGGAACTCGGGAATCACGTGACGGACCACGCCACCGAGCGAATCGCGGGCCTCGAAGATGGTGACGGGCACGCCGGCGCGCGTCAGGAAGAACGCCGTCGCCAGGCCGGCAGGGCCGCCGCCGATAACGGCAACGTTGCGCTCGGCGTCGTTGGCGATGGCCTGGGCGCGCAGCTTGGGCAGCACGGCGGTCATGGCCTCGCGGGCGGCCTTGAGCTTGCTGGCGCGGATCTGGGCGCCCTCGGGCTCATAGAATGCACGCTCGCAGGCACGGCCGCAGGGATGCGGGCAAATGGTGCCGGTAATGAACGGTAGGGCGTTGCGCTCGATGATGATGTTGAGCGCGTCCTCGTAGCGGCCCTCGTCAACAGCCGCCAGGTAGGCGGGAATATCCTGCTGGATGGGGCAGCTCGTGCGGCACGGCGTGGTAAAGCAGTCGGAAAGCGGGCTCTTACCGGCGACCTTGCGATCGGGCAGCGGGCGCAGCGGCTTCTTGTAGAGCGGGTTGGTGAGTGAGTCGGTCTGGATCGCGGTCACGGCCTCGAGAGAGACGCCCGCGAACGGCTTGCCGTCCAGATCGGTAAACTCGCCGGCCATCTGGCTAAAGCGCTCGTAGCCACCGGGCTTGAGCACATCGGTCGCCAGGGTAACGGGCCAAATGCCGGCATCGTACAGGGCACGGATGTTGTAGACCGTGGCACCACCGGAGTAGCTGATGCGCAGCTTGCCGTCAAACTGCTCGGTAATGCGGCGGGCAGCCTCGATGGTCAGCGAGAACAGCGAACGGCCGGACATATACATCTCGGTGGAAGGCAGCTCGTTCCTCGTCACGTCGACGGGGAACGTGTTGGTCAGCTTGACGCCAAACTCCAGGCCGCGCTCGGCGCACAGGGCAATCAGGCGCTCGAACATGGGCACGGCGTCGACCCACTGCAGGTCCTCGCGGAAGTGCGTGTCATCGAAGACGATGTAGTCAAAGCCCAGCTCGTTGAGGCGCTGGCGGGCAAACTCATAGCCCAGCAGCGTGGGGTTGCACTTGATGTAGGTATTGAGGCCCTTCTCGGTGATCAGGTAGGTCGCGATGCGCTCGATCTCCGCCGGCGGGCAGCCATGCAGCGTGGACTCGGTGATGGAGTTGGAGACGCGCGCCGGGATGGACTCGACAAACGCGGCGTCGACATGCTCAAACTTGTCCAGGTTGGCAAGCGCCCAGGCACGGCACTCGTTCCAGACGTCGGAGCCGCTGGCATCCTTCATGCCCTCGATGTAGGCGTCGACCTTGGGGCTCTTAATGCCCTCCAGGTCATAGCCCACCGACATGTTGAAGACAAAGCCGTCCGGGCTACCCAGACCGTACTCGCGAGCGATCAGGTGGCAGGCAAACCATGCCTTCACGTACTCGGCAAAGGCCTGCGGAACCTCGAGCTCGGTCGACCATTCGCAGTTGTAGCACTCGTCCTGAGCCACGATGCAGGGCTTGTTGACGCACTTGGAGAGCTCCTCGCCGTCCATAACCTGGACGGTCTTGAGCTCAAAGAAGCGAGAACCGGCCACATAAGAGGCCACGATGTTCTGGGCCAGCTGCGTATTGGGACCGGCAGCCGGGCCAAACGGAGTCTCGATGCGCTCGTCAAAAATGGGAAGCGCACCCTCCTGGTTGGTCGTGACCATCTTACGCACGCCAAAGATGGCGTCCTGGGTCTTGTGCTCCTCGATGATCCAGTTCATCAGCTGCGAAAACGGGATCGGCCTCATGATGTCGCTCATAGCGAGCTCCTCTCTGTAACGCCCGGCGAGACCGCGCGGCGGGCGCAAATACGGTGTAGCGCTAGCACAGCGCCGGCGACCCCGCGGAGGCCGCCTATGCGCGCGTCGGATACGGCGAAACATCCGACGCGCGCGAATCTACTTGTGAATTAGTAGGTGCGATCGTTGAGCGTGCTCCAGAGCTTCTTGGACTCGGCCATGGTCCACGCGTTGATCTTGTCCTCATCAATGCCAACGAACTCGCGATCCTTGTACAGGACGCGGCCGTTGATGATGGTGGTGCGGCAGTTTTTGCCCATCATGCCAAAGAGCATGTGGCCGTCGATGTTCTCCTCGCTCAGCGGCGTAAAGGGCTTGTAGTCCATGACGATGACGTCGGCGGCAGCGCCGGCCTCGAGCACGCCGAGCTTGCGATCGAAGTACTTGCTCGCCATCTTGGCGTTGTTCTCGAACAGCATGGTCATGGCCTCGCACCAGCCCACGTTGGGCATGGCGGCGTTGTGGCGCTGAATGATCAGGAAGACCTTAAGGCTCTCGAGCATGTCGTGGGTGTAGGCGTCGGTGCCCATGCACACGGGGATGCCGCGGCGGAAGAACTCGAGCACGGGGGCGCAGCCCACGGCGTTGCCCATATTGGATTCGGGGTTGTTGACGAGCCAGGTGCCGGACTCTTTGACGATATCCATCTCGGCGGGCGTCACGTGGATGCAGTGGCCGAGCATGGTGTCGGGACCCAGCAGGTTGTGCTGCAGCAGGCGCTCGACGGGGCTGATGCCGCCGCGGTTGAGGCGGGAATCCCACACGTCATTCATGCCCTCGCACACATGGATGTGGAAGCCGGTCAGACCGTTGTTGGCCTCGGCCATCTTGTCCATGGTCTCGTCCGACAGCGTAAAGGTGGCGTGACCGCCAAACATGGCGGCGATCATGTGGTTGTGGTTATCGCGACGCTCCTTGGCGGCCCACTGGGCAAACTCGGCGTTCTCGGCAATGGCCTGGTCGCATTTTTCCTGGCCGCGGCGATCGGAGACCTCGTAGCACAGGCACGAACGCATGCCCAGCTCCTGAGCTGCATCCTTAATGGTAAAGAGGCTTCCCGGGATTTCGCAGAAGCTCGCATGGTGATCGAAGATCGTGGTGACGCCATCGCGGATGGAGTCAAGAATCGTGGCATAGGCGCTGGCCTTGGTGCCGTCGAGCGTCAGGTTGTCATCGATCTTCCACCACTGCTGCTCAAGATTCTCCAGGAAGTTGGTGGGGTTGCAGCCCTTAATGGCAAGGCCGCGGGCCAGACCCGAGTAGATGTGGGTGTGGCAGTTGATGAGTCCGGGCATGATGAGGTTGCCCTGGGCGTCGACGTACTCGGCATCCGGGTACTTGGCCTTGAGCTCGCACTCGGGGCCCACTTCGACGATCGTATCTCCGTCAATGGCGACCGCACCGTTTGGAATAAACGGGGTCTGAGCGTTGCGGGTAAAAACGGAACCGTTAGCGACCAGAAGCATGGATGCTCCCTTCAACATCAGAGGCGGGGTTTGACACCTCTGACATGGCGGAGTGCGAAGCGCCGGCCTACACCGGAAACGGGCCCTCTCCCGTCAACGCTTCACCAAAGGGACAAACCCTTTGAAGTGCGGCTTGGCGCCGCATGACGTCGGCGGACGGGGCGATGCGCCCGCCGACGAATAGCACCGAATTGGTTACTTCTTGCTCTCGGGCAAGACCAGATCCACGGCAGCGTCCTTGGCGGCATCGATGTGCTGAGCCACGACCGGCGTCTGCGGAAGGATCAGGTTAAGGACAATGGCCATGATGGCGGTGGGGGTCACGGCATTGGAGCCGATGACGGTGGACACCCAGGTGGGCATACCCTCGCCGGCAAGGCAGCCGCTGGCCATCCAGATACCCAGGCCAAAGACGACGGAGGTACCGACGATGGTGGTAGTGCGCTGCGTAAGGCCCTCGCGGGTGAACATGCGCACGCCGTTCATGGTGATGGTGCCAAAGACGCCGACGGTCGCGCCGCCGATGACGGGCTGCGGGATAGCGGAAAGGACGGCAGAGAGCTGCGGGAACAGGCCGGCGATGGCAAAGACGGCCGCGATGATCACAAAGACCCACTTGTTGACGACCTTGTTGGAGCAGATGATGCCCACGTTCTGGCCAAGGGCGCTGGTGGGAAGACCGCCCAGCAGGCCGCCGACCATAGAGGTGAGGCCCTGGGACACGATAGCTCCGGAGAGCTCGCGCTCGGTGGGCATACGGTCGATGGAGCCCAGGCAGGCGGCGGAGACGTCACCGATAACCTGGATGGCAACCATGGGGAACACGACGGCGAGGGTAATGCAGACCTCGGGATCAAACTCGAGCGCGTAGGGCATGAGCTTGGGAAGGGCGAAGACCTGGGCGGTGGCGACGCTGGAGAAGTCGATCATGCCAAAGGGGATCGAAACGATCATGCCAACGATCATGCCAAAGAACACGGATCCCAGCTTGAGCGTGCCCTTGCCAAAGTTGGCGAGCGCAAAGACCACGGCGAAGGTGATAAGAGCGACGCACCAGGCCTGCGGGGTGCCCCACAGCGGCGTACCCATACCGCCGGCCATATACTTGACGGCCGTGGGATAGAGGGAGACGCCAATGGAGAAGATGACCGTACCGGTCACGACGGGCGGGAACAGCCACTTGATCTTGCTGTAGGCCAGACCAAAGAGGACCGCGACGGCGCCGCCGACGATCTCGCCGCCCAGTAGCGCACCAAAGCTAAAGCCCGAGGCACCCATGGCCTGCAGGGCCGGCAAGAACGCGAACGAAACGCCCATGACGATGGGCAGACCGCCGCCGATGCGACGGAAGGGAGCGAAGGCCTGAAGGGCCGTGTCGATTGCCGAAAGAATGAGCGCGACCTGGATGATGTCGGTACTCTGCTGGCTATTAAAGCCGTAGACGCCGGCCATGATGACAGCCGGGGTGATGATACCGGCAAACGAAGCCAGTACGTGCTGAAGGGCACACGGGATCATTTCTTTAACGGGAGGCATGCCTTCACGAGTGAACAGGGCTTCAGTGCCGTTCTTAACCGTCTCCTGGGTCATTTGACCACCAATCCTCGAAATAGTTGTTTTCGCATCTAACGCTCTATTGTGACGCAGTGCGGGGTTGAGGTTGTGCCTTCGTTGCATATCGTATTAAAGATGATTCTCATTCTCAATAATAATTTTTTGTTATCAGACTATTCTTCAGCTGAGATAATGCATTTCCGCAGGTCAGGAAAGTGTCTGGTCAAAATATCATCTAACTTTTCTTTTGGTCAACCGTTTACCGCCAAATTCCTACCGTTCGTCTGTATTACGCAATGTACCTGCGGATATACGAGATGAAGAGCGGCGTGTTACCATGAGAAAAAATTGTTATGAACATCTCCGATTTCACCCAAAGGAGTTGCCCGTGAACGAGACCGTACGTCGCTTTTTGCCGATGGTCGATTTCCTGGAGCAGATACTCGGTAAGAACAGCGAGATCGTGCTGCATGATTTCTCGGATCCCGACCACGCCATCGTCGATATTCGCAACGGCATCGTGAGCGGCCGTAAGGTCGGCGGTCCCGCCACCGATCTGGCGCTCAAGATCATGCACGACCCCAAGTATCGCGACCTGCCGTTTATTACGGGCTACGAGGGGCGCGGTGCCGGTGGCAAGACGCTGGAGTCAGCGACGTACTTTATCCGCGAGGATAACGAGATCGTCGGCATGCTCTGCGTCAACACCGACCTCTCGACCGTGCGCTCCATCAACGCCATGGCGCAGCAGCTCATGGCGTGCTTTGACGTGGCGCCGACGCGCACGGAGCCCGCGTCTATCGAGGTCGAAAGTCTTTCGGAGTCCACACAGGAGCTCATCGACCGCAGCATTGCCGAGTTGCTGAGCGCGCGCGGGATGGATGTAGCGTCGCTTGGTCAGAGCGACCGCGTGGACGTCATTCGCCACCTCAACGGCAACGGGGTGTTCATGCTCAAGGGCGCCGTGGCCTGCGCTGCCACCGCGCTGGGCATCTCGGAGCCCAGCGTCTACCGCTACCTGCAAAAAGTCCGCAAGGAGGGCTAACAAGCAAAAAGACTGCCCCTTGTGGCTCTACAAGCGATCCGCCACTTGACAAAAGACCCTGCAGCTCGCACGCGCTGCAGGGTCTTTTTGCATGTCATGTTTAGTTGTGGCCAACGCCTTAGAGAGCGGCGACGACCTCGATCTCGACCAGACCGCCAGCCGGAAGGGCGGCAACCTGGAAGGCGCTGCGCGCGGGGAACGGGGCCTCGAACTTGGAGGCGTAGATCTCGTTCACGGCGGCGAAGTCGGCGATGTCGGCCAGGTAGACCGTGGTCTTGACGACATCGGCAAAGGTGGCGCCGGCAGCGGTCAGCAGAGCCTCGACGTTGGCGAGGGACTGCTTGGCCTGGGCCTCGACGCCCTCGGGCATCTTGCCGGTCGCGGGATCGATGCCCAGCTGGCCGGACAGGAACACCATGTTGCCGGCCTGGATGCCGGGGGAATACGGTCCGATGGCTGCGGGTGCGTTATCGGAAGACACGACGGTCTTGCTCATGTTTATCTCCTTACGATCAGTTGAGAAAGCGTGAGCGCGGCGTTCACACCGGGAGGCACAGTTCGGTCTGAACACCGCGCTTGATTGGGATAGTAGGGGATGATTTTGCCCGATGCAAGATAATTATCAGATTGCAATAATATTTTATCGCCCAACGGCGTCTGTCGGCCGCTGAACGGCACGACCGGACGGTGAAGCTCAAAATGGTCCGTTTTCCTCCGTCCCCAGCGGATCAGGTGATCCATAGGGGACGGAGGGAAACGGATCATTTTTGCTGCAAGGGCTGCTGAAGACTTTATCCTGCTTGGGCCACAGGGCTCGTCCGCCGCGACAGCACCACTATACTTTTGAGTATCTGAGCATTTTGAAAGGCAGGATATGACCGCAACCGCCAGTCGAACCACCAACCGCAGACCCGAGCTTTTGGCGCCCGCCGGAGGGCCCGAGCCCTTTGCCGCCGCACTCGCCGCCGGGGCAGACGCCATCTACTGCGGTATGGGCAGCTTCAACGCCCGCCGCAAGGCCACCAACTTTACTGACGAGGCCTTTGAGCAAGCCTGCCGCGCCGCGCATCTAGCCGGGTCGCGCGTCTACGTCACGGTCAACATCGTCATCAAGCAGTCCGAGATGGGCGATGCGTTGCAACTCATCCACCGCTGCTCCACGTTGGGCGCCGACGCCTTCATCATCCAAGACTGGGGCCTGTTCTTTGAGGTCAAGCGCACGATGCCCGGCATCGAGACGCACATCTCAACCCAAGCAAACATCCACGACGACCGCGGAACCCTTTGGTGCCGCGAGCAGGGCGCCGACCGCGTGACTCTCTCGCGCGAGCTTTCCATCGACGAGATTGCCGCCATTCACGATGCCGCGCCCGATGTGGACCTTGAGGTCTTTAGCCATGGCGCCATCTGTTTTTGTTACTCGGGCCTGTGCCTGCTGTCGAGCTTTGCCATGGCGGGGCGATCGGCCAACCGCGGCATGTGCGCCCAGCCCTGCCGCCTGCCCTACGAGCTGATCGACGAGAACGGACGTACGCTCTCCCCTGCCGGACGCGAGCGCGCTCTATGCCCGCGCGACACCAACACTTCGCAGCTCGTTCGCCGTCTGTATGACGCCGGCGCCGCATCGCTCAAGCTCGAGGGCCGCATGAAGGCGCCCGATTACGTGTACTCCATCGTCGATGTGTATCGTCATCAAATCGATGACATGCTGGCCGGGGTCGCCGTTGATAAGCACGAGGACGCCGCTCGCCAGCGTCAACTCAAGCGCTGCTTTAACCGCGACTTTACGCACGCCTATCAGGACGGCACCTCGGGCGACGAAATGATGAGTTACGAGCGCTCCAACAACCGCGGCCAGATTGTGGGCACGGTGCTGGGCAGCCGTCTGGCCAACCGCGACGTGCGCGGGCTCAAGCCCGACGACCGTCGTCGCCGCGCCGCCATCGCCCGCATTGAGCTGTTTGAGCCTGTGGGCAAGGGCGACTTGTTGGAACTTCGCCACGACGACGAGTTCGATCAGTTCCTAACCACTATCGCTGCCGATGATGCCGCCGCCGGTGACATCATCGAGTGCCGCGTGCCCCGCAGCATGCCCGAGGGCTGCCGCGTGCGCGTGATTCGCAGTCAGCGTGCCATCGACGCCGCCGGCGCCGCGCTCAAGCGCGATGTGCTGCGCCGCCGAGCTGTTGATGTGTCCGTCGTGGCGCGCCTGGGCGAGCCGTTTACCGTCACACTCACCTGCTGTGACAACCCCGTGCTCACCGCCACCGCCACGGGCTTCACCGTCGAGGCCGCCAAGACCCGCGCCGTCGAGGCGGCAGACCTGGTTGAGCATGTGGGCCGCATGGGCTCCTCGCCCTTTGAGGCAGCGAGCTTTGACGTTTCGCTCGACGCCGGCTGCGGTATGGGCTTCTCCGCCGTGCACAAGGTGCGCGCCGCCGCCTGTAAAGCATTGGAGGAGGCCATTCTGGCCCCGTACGAGGAGCGTGCGAAAACGCTCGAGTTGCCGGTACTCGACAAATGTACGCGCGCCATGCCCGAGCATTACCGCGATGAGCCGCAGATCTGCGCCGCTGTCACCACGCTCGAAGCCGCCGAGGCAGCTCGTGCCGAGGGCGCCACGCGCATCTACATGACCACCGATGCGCTCGAGGCTGTCGGACTCTCCCCTGCCGATGCATTTGAGCAGGGTATCGTGCCCGTACTCGACGAGGTCTGCCGCGCCGTCGACCACGAGCGCGTCGATCCCTGGATCAATGCCGGGGCCACCGTCGCCGTTGGCAATATCTCCGAGCTTGCCCTGGCCGCCCAGGTTGGCGCCACGGCCGAGATTCGCTCTTGCCTGCCGGTGCACAACACGCCCTGCATGGAGGCGCTTGCCGAGCGCGGCGCCGGTGCGTTTTGGCTATCCCCCGAGATCACACTCGACGAGATTGTCTCGCTCGGCGCCGCCGCGCCCGCGGCTCTGGGCATCACCGTCTTTGGCCGCCCGCGCGTCATGACAAGCGAGCATTGCATTCTGCAGGTTGCCAACGGCTGCATCCACGATTGTGCCAACTGCCGCCTGCGTGCCCGCAAGCTCTCGCTCAAGAATACCGACGGCAAGGTCATGCCCGTCCGCACCGACATCCACGGCCGCTCTCGCCTGTACGATGCCTATCCCATCGACCTCACGCCGCAGGTTCCTCAGCTGCTCGATGCTGGCGTGCGTCGTCTCATGGTGGACGGAACGCTGCTCGAGACGGATGAGGTGGGCCGTGCCGTCGCCCGCGTCCGTCGTGCTGTCGAAGCAGCGCAGGCCGGCCGCAAGCCCGCCGCCCGCCTACGCGGGGCGACCTCGGGCTGCATGTTTGTGGGAATCAGCTAACCGAAAGGCTTACACGTGAACGAAGAACCTCAAGTCCTCTACTGCGACGCCTGGCTCATGGCCATCGACAAGCCCGCCGGCATGATCGTCCACGGCGATGGTACCGGCGAGCGCACGCTCACCGACTACGCCAGTGACCTGCTGCTGGCGATGGGCGACGGCTTTGCCGCGACCGACATGCAACCGCTCAATCGCTTGGACCGCGACACCACCGGCGTGGTCCTGTTCTCGCTCGACAAGCAGACGCAGCCCGCCTTTGACCAGATGGTCATCGACCACGCGTTCGAAAAGCACTATCTGGCGCTCGCCGAGGGCAAAATCGACTGGAACGAAAAGCTCATCGACAAGCCCATCGCCCGCGACCGACACGACAGCCGCAAAATGCGCGTCGGTGCCAGCGGCAAGCCGTCTCAAACGCGCGTCAAGGTGCTCAAGCGTCTTAAGAGCCGCCGCGGCCTGCCTACGCGCTCGTATATTGATGTCGAGCTACTCACCGGCCGCAAGCACCAGATCCGCGTACACCTGGCAAGCGAGCATCATCCCCTGGTTGGCGACGACCTGTACGGAACGCCGCGCCCCTGCGACCTGATGCTCCACGCCCACAGCGTGTCCTTCACGCATCCCGTAACCGGTGAGCACATCCGCATCGAAGCCCCCTGCCCCTGGGAGCCCTAAACCACCACAATGGGGACAGGCACCTTTGTGGTGGTTTTGCCGCAATGACTCAGCCGCGGTCCCAAAACGTCTCGATCTGTAACAGTTAGAACCCGTTTTCCGGTCTATCTGTTACAGATCGAGACATTCAAATCCCCCTTAAGGGAAAATCTCAATCTGTAACAGTAGCTCGGCATAATCAGCCTCAGATGTTATAGATTTAGACAAACCACCAGCGTCGCCCCAAGCAATCTCAATCTGTAACATCTAGCCTGCTTTTAACGGTCTGGTTGTTACAGATTTAGACAAACCGGCAGACAACGAAAGCGGCAACGCCCGTAATGGACGTTGCCGCTTTTCTATTGAGAGAACTAAATGATTTTGGCCTTGCCCCGTCGCTAGACCGTGATGACGTTGTCCATTGCCCGGTACTTTGCGGGCACCTCGCCCGCGGTAATAATTGTTGCGTCGCGGAAGTCCGCGAACTTGACGGGCGCCACCATGCCAAATTTGCTGGCGTCCGAGATTACGAAGCGTTTGGCCGTATGGCGCATCGAGATACGCTTGACCTGCGCTTCCTCGATATCGGGAGTCGTAAAACCCTGCTCGGCGGCAATGCCGTTGGAGCCCCAAAAGCCGCAGTTGAAGTTGTAGCGTTCTAGAGTTGCCAAGGCATCGGGGCCAACGAGCGCCTCGGTCTCGGGTTTGAGCTCGCCGCCCAGCACCACGGTACGCATGCCGCGCAAAGCGAGATGCTGAGCATGGAGCACGGAATCAGTCACATAGGTAACCCCTTCGAGATGCGGAAGATGCTCGATGAGCTTGAGGGTCGTGGAACCCGAATCGATATACACGAAACTATCGGGCTCCACAAGCGCCGCCGCACGGGCGCAGATGCGCTCCTTGTCATCGTTATGGAGATCACTGCGCTCACTGATCGTTAAGTCGCGCGTCACGTGCGCGCGCTCAAGGCTTGTCGCGCCACCGTGCACCTTGGCGATGCGGTGCGCTCGGTCAAGCGTCTGCAGGTCGCGTCGAATGGTAGAAGCCGTCACACCCAGGGCATCGGCAAGCTCTGGCACCGTTACTGAACCAGCCTGCTGCACCATCGAGACGATCGCATTGAGCCTATCTTCCGCGAGCATCGCTTACTCCTCCTCGGGGTAGACGACTCCCCAATCGGCACGGAGCTTGGTCATCAGCTCCATAACATCAGAAGCATAATCCAGAAGCTCACGCTTGGAATCATCGCCGGCGACGGCCTTCTCGAGGTCAGCCATCTCGTAGCACAGCGCGTAGGCCTCGGTGCCGGCGTGGACCTCCTCACGGTGACCGTCTGCAGTCCACACGATGATCGCATGGTCGGCACGCGGATACTCGTTGACCTCGATATAGCACTTGTCAAAGCTGATGACCGAGCGCTTGGGCTGCTTCGAGTGGAGCGTAAGGCTCACGACGCCCAGCTGCTGCTCGGCGTTTCGGCAGACAATGCCGCCCGCGACGTCAACGCCAGTCTCACAGGTGTTGCCCAGAGACACGACCTCAGCGGGCTGGCTTGCCATAAAGAGGCGCATGACGGACAGGGTATAGACGCCAATGTCGAGCATGGCGCCGCCGGCAAGGCTGCGGTTGTAGAAGCGGTTGGTCAGGTCGCCGTACTCCTTATAGCTGCCAAAGTTGAGCTGGGCGAGGTTCATGTGGCCAAAGTCGCCCGCATCCATGCGACGGCGCAGCTCCTGATACAGCGGCATGTGGAGAACCGTGGTGGCATCCATAAGGACCACGTTGTGCTCGTCGGCGATGGCGCGGGCCTCGTCGAGCTCGGCAGAGTTGAGGGTAATGGCCTTCTCGCAGAGCACGTGCTTGCCGGCGGCCAGCGCGGCACGCAGATAGGTGATATGCGTGTTGTGCGGCGTGGTGATATAGACAGCGTCGATGTCCGGATCGGCGTAGAGGTCTTCGACCGTGTCATAGACCTTCTCGATGCCATACTGCTCGGCAAAAGTCTGAGCCTTGGACAGCGTGCGGTTGGCGACGCCCGCGAGCTTGCGGCCGGCAAGAGCGAGGGACTGGGCCATCTGGTTGGCGATAACGCCGCACCCGATCACGGCCCAGCGGAGCTCGGGAGCCGTAAAGATGTCGTTAGGGAACGGCTTGTCCTGGACCGAAGCGAATGCTGCTTTGGCGGCTGCCGCGGCGTCGAGTGGAGCCTGCTTGGAATCTGCCATATGTGCCTCCTGGGTCATGGAGCGTCTAACATTTCTGCCGTCTCTATATTCGCACAAATTAGCGCGTATGTGCGTACTTTTGCGTATATAACCGCTAAATGGTTAAAATACAGCCGCAGACGGCGCTTATACACGCATAGCCACGCAATCCTACGCACACAAATACGCACAAATGCGCACTAATCATTACTCAGAGACGGGGAATTCTGCTTAGAACTCGAAAGACAGGATGATCCGCTTCGCCTCGTCGCTCATGGCGCGCTGCAGCTCTAAGGACCGTCCCAAACTGCCGACAGAAAAGGAACGTCCCAAACTGCAGACAGAAAAAGAACGTCCCCAGGCGCCGGCATTTCAAGAGCACTCATTTAAGTCTGTCCCCAATAAGTGCAATCACTCATGTAAGTCTGTCCCCAATGAGTGGGAGCAATCAGAGACTCTTTGCGAGGGAGGCCGGACGTGGCCTTCCTCGTTTTTATTCATGGACTTTAGTCCGTGCCGCACGGCACGCGCGGCATAGAAAGCCACCCGCTCAGCGGGTGGAGGCCAATTTCCGCTACGCGACAAAAACCTTCCCCCTAGCATGAGGATTGTTCAGGTCATCATGCTAGGGGGAAGGTGATTGCTGTGGCCCAGAAAGCCAACAGCCTCGCGCACACGAAATGGCTGTGCAAGTACCGCATCGCATCGAGGCCAAGCTCATCACCGCCATCGTCGAGAAGCACCCCAAGGTGCGCTTTGCCGTGAGCTGCACCTCGGCCTACGCCGACCTCTACGACCGCATGGAGCAGGCCCTGCGCGAGCGCGTAGCCAACGCGGTGGAGGTCGTCCGCTCCGACATCAGCCCCGCGCTTCTTGTCCACACCGGTCCAAACCTCGTGGGTGTGGCGGTCCAGGGACTCTAGCGGAGGCGGGGCGTCCTGCCCCAAAAACAAATGCAAAAGACGAGCGCTTCTTGCCGCCCAATTGGCAAGAAGCGCTCGTCTTTTCTTAACGCGTTGTATGGCGGAGAGAGCGCAAGCTACGCGAGCGCCCTTCTTGCCAGCTCGGCCGCGCCGAGGATTCCTTGGTCGCCGCCGCAGCCCGGGGCGCAGATGTAGCTCTCCATGTCCTTAAGCTCGGCGGTCTGGATGTAGCCACCCAGATATTCGAGGGTCTTCTTGCGGACGATGCCGTAGAGCTGCTCCTGGTGCATCACGCCGCCGCCGAGGACGATGCGGCGAGGCGAGTACATGAGCACGAGGTTCGCGCACATCTGCCCCAGATAATCCCCCTCGAGCGCCCACACCTCATCGTTGTCCGCGAGCTCGGCCGCGGGCTTTCCCCAGCGCGCGGCGATGGCGGGGCCGGAGGCGAGGCCCTCGAGACAGCTCGCGTGGCTCGGGCAGACGCAGCGTCCCTCCTCGGTGGGACGGGTCCTTACCAGCATGTGGCCGGCCTCGGGGTGCAGCATGCCGTGAAGGAGCCTGCCCGCGCACATGACGCCCGCGCCCACACCAGTGCCGATGGTCACGTAGACGGCGTCCTCGAGCCCCTTGCAGCAGCCGAAGACCACTTCGCCGAGGCAGGCAACGTTCACGTCCGTGTCGTAGGCCACCGGAATCCCGAGGGCGTCGGCGAACGCGGCGCGAAGACCATAGCCTCGCCACGCGAGCTTGGGGGTCTGCAGGATGGAGCCGTAGCGCTCGTCGGCGGGGTCGACGCAGGTCGGGCCGAAGGCGCCGATGCCCAACGCGTCCACATCGCGGGCGGCGAACCACTCGATCATCTGCGGGACGGTCTCGGCGGGCGCAAGCGTCGGGGTCTCCATACGGTCGAGGACCTCGCCGTCGCCGGACACCACGGCACAGACCATCTTGGTCCCGCCGGCCTCGAGGGCGCCGAGCCTCATTTGCTTTTCGCTCATGTGATCCTCCTTGCAAAGGGGCGCCCGCAGTCATGGTCAACCGCGGGCGCCCATAACGTTGGCATGTTTCGAGGCGACCCTACCTGGGCACGCGGTCCTGCCTTGCGGCAAACGGGGCGAGCACGGCGTGCGGCTCGCTTTGGTACCAGTAGGCGACGGTGGAGATGTCGTCCTCGCGCTCGTAGAGCTTGATGTCGTCGTTGCCGAGGTCCTGGAATGTCACGCGCAGGTCCTCCTTGAACGAGATCGGGTCGGGAAGGTGCCACCTGTAGAGGCCGTGCCTGGGCAGCGCGTCGTCGTTGGTCGCGAGCATCGGGTTCGGGTTCGGCTTGCCCGCGCTGAAGCGGTCGCGCGTGGCGTCGCGCGTCGAGCGGTACGGGTAGCCGGCGAACAGCGTGTTGAAGCACTGCGCCTCGGGCAGCGCGTGGGGCGGCCTGTCGAGGAAGGCCCAGGCACCGCCGAAGTAGTCCTCGGCTCCCGTCGAGGTGACCGTGGGGAACTCCTCGTCGCCGTCGAGGAAGAACTTCATCTCGCCCTCGCCCCACCAATAGCGCTCCAGGGCGCACAGGGCCATGTAGGTGCCGACGTAGTAGCCCTTGCCGCGCACGCCGTCGAGCACGGTGTAGTCGACGCCCCTGCGGGTGCTGCGCTCGCGGTTAAAGCGGGCGTGGAAGTACATGGCGTCGTCCGGCACGTCGGTGAGCGCGTAGTTGAACGTGTAGAAGATGTACTTAATGAACTCGGGGTGCTCGCTCGTAAGCGTGACCTTGGCGTGCTTCCTGAAGGGCATCTCGAAGTAGCAGTTCATGCCGCCCGTCGGGTTCACGCAAATGGGCATTGAGTTGACGATGGCGCGCTCACCGAAGCCGTTGCAGAAGAAGTCGCCGACAGGGCACTCGACCGAGGGGGTCTCCTCGTCGTCCCAGTAGAAGCGCAGCACGAGGTCGCGCATGACGAAGCTGCCGGCGGCGGTCTTGTCGGGGACGGTCATCCAGATGTGGCGGATGATGCCGGGGCCCTCGATGTCCGCGAGCGTGATGGTCTCGCCGGACTCAAGGGGCACGCAGCACGAGCCCTTGCGGCCGACGCCGAGGTGGCTGGCCGACATGGCGGCGCGGCCCTTCTCGCCCGTGATGTTCTCGGGGGTGATGGCGCGGCTTTCCTCACCGCCGTGCATCCACACGTCCTTAAGGAACTCTCTCATCGTTGACCTCCTCTATTCGTCGTCGTCGCACTCGGCAGAACTGACACCGTTCACGTAGATGATCTGCTGGCGCGCCTCGTTGACGAGGGCATCGAAGTCGAGTTTCTCGTCGGGGCGCGCGAGCGCGACCGTCATGGCGAGCGGGAGGTTGACACCCGCGATCACGTGGATCCGGTCGGAGGCGAAGCGGGAGAAGCGCTGGTTCACGCTACCGCCGAACGCGTCGGTAAGGACGACGACCTCGTCAGTGCCCGAAAGAGCCGCCTCGACCGCCGCGTCGAGCCCCTCGCCGTTGTCGTTCACGTAGGCGCACACGGCGTTGACGGCGTCGCCCTTACCCGTAAGGAACTCGAGGGTGTCCTTGAAGCCCTGGGCGAGAAGGGAATGGCTCGCCACAACTATCTTTCTCATTGATTCACCAATCTCTTGGGTCGAAGCTAAGCGAGGATGCCGGCGGCGGAGGCGACCATCGCGAGGACAATCACCACGAGGATGAGGGCCGTCATGCTCGCGTTCTTCTTGGTAAGAAGGTAATACGCGCTTCCCGTGATGGCGGCGGGGATCATGGCAGGCAGGATCTTGTCGAGCAGCGGCTGAATCTCCATCGCGACGTCGCCGAAGCTGAAGCTAATCGGGCAGGTGACGCCGATGACCGAGGCGATGAGGCAGCCGACCACGGTGAGGCCGAGCACGGAGGCGGCGGCAGTGAGGTTGGGAAGCTTCTCGCTGAAGTCGGTGACGAGCTTCACGCCCTGCTTGTAGCCGAACTCGAGGGCGTGCATGCGGACCCAGAAGATGGCCAGGATGAGCGCGAACCAGATGCCGGCTCCCACGGGGTTGCCCTCGATGGCCATGTAGGCGGCGATGGAGCCCATGATGGTCGGGATCATGGTCATGAGCAGGGAGTCGCCGACGCCGGCGAGCGGTCCCATGGTGCCGATCTTCAGGTCTTGGACGGCGTCCGCCGCCGCTAGGCCGTCGCGCTCCTCCATGGCCACGCAGGCGCCAAGGATGATGGCGGCGAGCCAAGGCTGGGTGTTGTAGTAGCGGAAGTGGTTGTTGAGCGCTTGCTTATAGTCCTCGTCGTTCGTGTAGATCTTCCTCAGGACCGGCGAGAGGGCGTAGGCGACTGAGGCGCCCTGCTGGGTCTGGTAGTTGAAGGTGCACACGCTCATGAGCCAGCGCCAGTTCGCGTTGCGCAGGTCCTTCTTGGTGACCTTGTAGCCGGAGGGCTTGCCCTTGGCGACGGCGGTGATGTTCTCGTTTTCCATGGTTACTCATCCTCTCCGATGAAGGCGTCTGCGGAAGCGTGGGCGGCGAGCTCGGTGTCCCTCTCGGCGCGCTGGTAGAACGCGATCGCGAGGGCAAAGCCGACGATGGCGGCGCCGATGATGGGCACGTTCAGGAAGGCCGAGAGGAAGAAGCCGGCGAGCAGGTACTGGAAGTACTTGCCGGTGGGCATGTAACGCAGCAGCATCGCGATTCCGACGGCCGGGAGCATCTTGCCGGCGAGGGTGAGGCCGGAAAGGAACCACTGGGGCATAACCTCGAGGAGCCAGTTGACGGCGGGCTGGCCGAGGGTCACGGAGACAAAGACGGGCAGGGCGGCGCACAGGCCGAAGAGCACGGGGCAGACCCACAGGATGGCGTTCATCTGCTTGAACTTGCCCTCGTCGCAGAACTTCTGGGACTTCTCGACGACGAAGCCGTTGAGGATCTTGACGATGACGTCGAGCTGGATGCCGAGCATGCCGACCGGCAGGCCGATGGCGAGGCCCGTGTCCGCGCCCAGGGTCACGCCGTAGGCTGTGGCGATGATGGCCATCGTGCCGTAGTCGGGAATCGACGAGCCGCCGAAGCCCGCGACGCCGAGCTGCATGAGCTGGATGGTGCCGCCGATGACGAGGCCGGTCTGCCAGTCGCCCATGACGACACCGGTGATAAGGCCCCAGAAGACGGCATAGTTGACGAAGATCATCGGGATGCCGTAGTAGTCCACGTGCTTGATGAAGGCCAGCAGGGTCAAAAGGACGACCTGCAGGATAGTGAAGTTGACCATGATCCCTCCTTAGATGAGGTCGGCGACGGAGACGGGCTTGTCGGCGGGCACGAACTGTGCCGTCACCTTGACGCCGCGGGCGATGAGCGCCTTGTAGCTCTGGACGTTCTCGGCGGAGGCATAGGCGCGCTGGGTGAGCTGGACGCCGCCCTCCTTGACAAGAGAGCCGCCGACGATCAGCGACGGGAGCTCGATGCCCGACTCGACCAGGTGAAGGATCGTCTCGGGCTCCTTGGCGATGACAAAGACCTTCTCGCGGTCGTACTTGCCCGCCGCGAAGTTCTTGAGCGCGGTCTCCTCGGAGATGATCGAGACGGCCATGCCCGCGGGGCGCGCCATCCTCATGGTGGACTTCAGGACCTCGTCGCCGGCGACCTTGTCGTCGATGACCATGACTCGGGTCGCGCCCGACACCGGGGCCCACTGCGTCACGATGATGCCGTGAAGCAGGCGATTGTCGATTCGTGCCATAACAACACTCATGTTTGCTCCTATCAAATGAAGTTTTACGTTCGGTACTGCCTCGGCGCTATCCGGATTCGCGCCGGGCAAGGGGTTATCGAATTATTGAGGACGCGCGGTCAGCTCGCGGCGGCGCGGGGAAGGTCACTCGTCGAGCAGGAGGTCCGAGGAGCCGAGGCGCTCTTCTCGCGCCGGGGCGGCGCTCACGCTTATGTAGTCGAAGACATATGCGATCTCGCTTACGGGAACCTCTACGCGATAGCGCGTCGAGATGCTCGAGAAGCTCTGCCTGAAGGACTCGATGAAATCGGCGCGTTCCTCCTCGAAGCGGTCCTGGCCAACGTAGGTCTCAATGGGGTTTCTGGTAACAAGGCGCTCGACGAGACAGCAGAGGTGGACGTAGAGCCCAATGATGGCGTTGCTGCCGATCTTCTCGCCTGTCCTGCGCTGAAGCTCGTGCACGGCGCTCTCGATCTCGTGGAATAGCCGCTCCGGGTCGAGGATGGTGATGGAGCGGATGACGTTCTGCAGCGTCATGTTCGAGAGCAACTTCTCGTGGAAAGAAGAGAGCTCGGAAGCGTCAAGCCACCTGCCGAACACGGCATCAACCTTAGAGGCGGACGCCGTCGACATGATGTCCTCGAGGGCGACGAAGGGAACGGAGGCGACCCCGGGGTCTCCCGTGCCGATGACGGCGCAGACGCGGTGCTCGGAGAAAACGGCGTCGTTCGACCCGTTCGCGACGAGCTGCTTGAAGGGCCTCGTGAGCAGGCGCGCGCCTATGGTGCGCGGGAGGCTCTGCGAGACGAGCTGGCGTATCCTTTCCGCGGCGTCGACCCCGGACTCGGAGCAGAAGACGATGGCGTCCTCACGGTTGACGCGCTCGATCACCTTGCAGTGCGTCACGCACGCGGCGGTCGCGTCGCCAAGAACCTCGGCGACGGACTTGCCGCCGAGCAGCCCGGCCCCGATCTCGAGCGCAAGACCGGTAGAGACGTTGTTCACCACGCCGATAGTGGAGTCGGTAACGTTTTCGAGGGCCTTATAGGCCTCCTCCAAGGAGCCCATGTCGACGAGGAACACGACCCCGGTGCAGTAGGAATGGCGGTCGACGAGGCGCTGGAGCGGACCGACGATGTCCTTCAGCTGCTGGTCGTAGGGCATGTCGACCGCCTCGTACACATGCATGCCGAGCATACGGTTCGCCGCGTCGGCGATGCTCGTCGCCGTTGAGTAGCCGTGGGACAAGATGACGCAGAGCGTCCGAAGGGCCTTCGCATCGCGAGACTCCGATGCGACGCACAGCGTCAGAAGCGTCTTCGTGAAGTGATCGAGCGAGATTCCAAGCGCCCCTTCCACGTCTGCGGCGACCTGATCGGAGACACTCGAGGCAAACGGCAATTCGGAGGTCACGGCACCGAGGAGATGGGAGATTTGCTCCGCACAGGCAGACTTTCGCTTAGCCAGGCCGATGCCCGGCCACAACTGCAGGCAAATCTCCTGGGCCAGTAGAAAAGCGACCTTCCTCGAAAGCTCGATGCCATAAGAAGAGCCTGCGTCGGCAAGGACCGCGCCCACGACGCGCTCGAAGGCGCGCGACCTCGAGGAGGTAACGCCGCGGCCGAAGATCAAGTGATCCTCAACGCCGCGCACAGCGGAGACAGCTTGCGAGACGAGCTCGGAGACAGAAAGCTCCCCGGCGCAGAATCGCTCATCGAGGGAGCACAGGGCATCGAGCGCCTGCTCGACCGGCCCTGTGCTCTCGGCGGCATCCAGAGACGCGTCGATCAGAACGCCATCGTCAGGCTGTTGATCGATCTGCGCGGAGGAGAGGAGCCCACTGGGAAGAAGATACGGGCGAACGACGACGTAGTCGCCCTCGCGATTGAGGAACGCTTTGGCGCAGCAGTTCGTCACGCAGGCGCGCAAGCCGGCGATGTTATCGGAAAAGTCCGCGTTCACGAGGCAACGGTATGCGCCGCGGCTGATCTTCACATCAGAACCGATTCGGCACCCCTCGCTGCGCAGGAAGCTCAAGATGAGATCCTCGCGCTCCTCGGGGGTCCGCTCCTTGAGTGAGGGGACGCGGGCACAGATGGGCATTTTGCTGTAGGCCGAGGAAACCTTCAGGTCATCGGCGGAAAGCGTCGTCGAAAGAACGAGGCGAGCGCGCGGCGCATCCTGGGAGGCATCGAGCCCGAGGGCCGTCGCAAGGCAGTGCTCCATCGCAGAGGGAGAGAGTGTCTCGATGCCGTTGACAAAGACCACACCCCCGTGCGATTTCGCGATCGACTCGTCAAGAAGCCCGTTGAACGAGGCGGCGTCCGGGACCCCGGCACAGTCGATGCGCACATAGGAGGAGTCGCGGGACAGCAAGCCCTGGTTCTTGCCGTACTCGTACACAAGGCGAGAAAGGAAAGACTTACCGACACCCACGCCGCCGCTCAAGAGGATGGGCAGGCCAAACGGAGGGTACTGAACCGCAGCCTTGCACTGCTCGACAACGGAGCTGAGGCTCAGGTCGAAGCCCACGGCACGCGCGAAGTCGCGGTGATCGGCGATTCCCGTCGCCTGGATGAGGTCGGCGAGCGAGGCGTACTCACTTGCAGAGAGCTTTACCTGAAAACGCTTCTGGAACGCGCGGCGATGAAAATAACGGACAGGCCTGCCCGCCACCTTAACCACAAGGCCGGCGCGAACAAGGTCGTTGAGGTACTGGCTCGCCAGGCTCCTGGAGATGATGAGCGTCTCGGCGATGTCGGAGGTGGACAGACGGGCAAGGTCGTCGAGCGAGACGGCAGAGGTGAGGGCCTCGAGATGCTCGAGAATCCTGTCCCTCATGTCGACGGGTTTCTTTGCCAAGCTGTCCTGTGTGGTCTTGTCCATGACTTCTTACCTCCTCGTACAAGGAGTATAAGGGGAGAACAGAGAACGGAAGGGGGCGCGTGGGGGAATCAACAGCTCCGAGGAAAAGTCCACCACTTGAGGGGCAGAAAACAACGGCCATTGAACATTCAGGGCCGACGCTCAACACTTCGGCTCGACACTTCGCTTTGGAAAGGGCCCTGCGCGCCGGGGTCCCAACATAAAGAAGGGCCCCGGTGCGCAGGGCCTAAAGCTTAACCATGCGCGCGGCGATGCGGGCGCAGTCGCAGGCGGCCTTCTTCTCGAAGGTGTTGTAGTCGACAACCTGGCCCTCGGCGCAGGGCTTGTCGCTGATAGCGCGCACGACGACGAGGGGCACGCCGTTGAGATAGGCGGCCTGCGCGATGGTGCAGCCCTCCATCTCGCAGCACAGGTCGCCGAAGGTCGCGAGGATGCGCTCCTTCTGTCCCGCGGGCGAGACGAACTGGTCGCCGGAGACGACACGGCCCTTGAGGACCTTAATGTCGGGGGCGACGGCGGCCGCGGCGGCGCACGCCGCCAGCAAGGGCCGGAACGGATCGCGCAAGATCAAAGCGTCGCCCGGGAGGTCGGGCGTTACCGTCAGCCGGCGCCGCGTCTGCCGCATCATGAGGGAGAACGGCCTGGCCGGCGCATACGGCAGGAAGAGGTTCAAGGTGCACCCCGGGACGGTCAACGAGGCCGACGTGCCCAACGTCGTCGCGCGCGGCCTCGGCGGCAGGGCGCCGTGCACCCATATAAGCAGCGACTTGGCCTGCGTGCGCGTCGGGGCGTCATGGAACTACGTCTGCCTGCTCGTCGACCTCTGCAACGGGGAGATCGTCGGCCACTCCGAAGGACTGAGGAGGGACGCGCGAGCTCCGAGCCAAGCTCTTGGATTACGTGCACTGGTACAACAACTTCAGGATCCACTCGACGCTGGGCTACATGTCGCCGGTCGAGTTCAGGGAGGCGGGGCCGTCCCTCCCGGAATCGTCCAAATAAGTGTTGCCAATCCATAGCCAATCCAGCCATCATCTCCGCGAAGGCGGACGTCAAGAAAAGCTCGGCTTGAGCTCGGTCGGACGCGGTCTGTGGGGCATCATTCAGGCTCAGGGGATCTCCTTGTCTTCTTCGGTCGCAACCTGAATGATAGGGACGGCCCCTTCTCTCTTTCCCTTTCGTTTTCGACGCGTCACCCTCTCGGCGGGCTTAAGGCCCGCGCTCGCGGGTGCAGGGGCTACGCCCAAACCCCAAAAACGTAACGCCGTGCTCGAAGCGTTTCCGGACGTCAGCGTAATCTCAAATCCCGTTCGTCAACTCATGGGCAAGCCACCTGAGACTACTCATTTCTCCTACTGGCAATGAAGACCTGCGACCTGCAGTTTTGCAAACTGCTTGAAAGCCGCCTGCGTTGATTCACTTCCTATTGCAGCTGGCGGCTTGCGCGCGAAAAGGCATTTGAGTTTCAAAACGGGCGTTTTCGGCGCTATCGAGCCTCCAAAGGCATCCCGCCGCGCCCTTTGGGACAAAAACAAAAACTCAAAGCCCTGAATTCGAAAATAGTTTTTGGAGTTGTCCCGACTTTTGTCCCCGAAGCCGACGAAACACGACAGGGTGTCACCTAGCGGCACTCGATTAGAGACGGCACCGAAAAGTGGGGCAACCGGAATGACGGGACGGCAGAACCGAATCCATCGAGTGGGGATAGAAAAAGGCCCGGGTGCCGTGGGGCATCCGGGCCTTTGCTAGCAACTTGATGTTGCGGGCAGCTTAGAACTTGTGGCCGCACTTCTTGCAGACGCGCAGCTTGTTCTTGCCGTCCTTCTCGTGACCGACGCGGGTAACCTTACCGCACTCGGGGCAAACGAGATTGACGTTGGAGGCATCGATGGGAGCCTCCTGCGAAACGATGCCGCCCTGCTGGTTGGCAGCATTGGGCTTGACGGCCTTCTTGACGACCGAAACGCCCTCGACAACGACCTTGTTCTCGGCGGGGAGAGCACGCAGGATAACGCCCTGCTTGCCGCGATCCTTACCAGAGAGAACCTGGACCTTATCGCCCTTCTTGATATACATATATCTCCCCTAACTACAGGGTCTCGGGAGCGAGCGAGACGATCTTCATGTACTTCTTGTCACGAAGCTCGCGAGCGACGGGCCCGAAGATACGGGTGCCGACGGGCGAACCATCGTTGTTGATGACAACGCAGGCGTTCTCATCAAAGCGAATGTAGGAGCCATCCTTGCGGCGGATCTCCTTAACGGTGCGAACGACGACGCAACGGACAACGTCCTTCTTCTTGACGTTGGCGCCAGGGGTAGCCTCCTGGACAGCACCGATGAACACATCGCCGATGCCTGCATAACGACGCTTGGAACCGCCAAGCACCTTGATGCAGCGAATCTTGCGAGCGCCGGAGTTGTCGGCGACGTTCAGCATGGTTTGCATCTGAATCATGGTAGATGTTCCTCCGAACTAAGAACCGAAGAGAGGTGCGCAGCCTTTATACGGCCTGTGGTATGCAAGCCAGGCATACGCACATCTTCGGAAACGTACAAGTCGTAAGAGCGACTGCTTATTTAGCGCGCTCGACGACCTCGATGAGGCGCCAACGCTTCATCTTGGACATAGGACGGGTCTCCATAACGCGGACGGTATCGCCCACGCCAGCCGTGCACTCCTCGTCGTGAGCGTGCAGCTTCTTGGAGCTGGTCATCATCTTGCCGTACTTGGGGTGACGCTTGCGCTCGGTGATGGTGACGACAATGGTCTTGGCACCGGAGACGGAGGTAACGACACCCGTACGGACCTTACGCGAGTTACGCGAATCAGTCATGTTCTCTCCTTAGGTCCTACTCGGCGACAGCGGACTTCTCCGCTGCGATCTCGCGGGCGCGCTGCTCCGTGAGGACGCGAGCGATGTCCTTCTTCACGGTGTTGACGCGAGCGGTATTGTCCAGCTGGCTGGTGGCCATCTGGAAACGAAGGTTAAAGAGCTCGGCGCGCATTTCCTTCAGCTTCTCAACGAGCTGAGCGTCCGAGAGCTCACGAATCTCTGCGGGCTTCATTAGTTCTCCTCCTTGGCGGCGGCGGCGTCCTCAGCAGCCCACTTGGCCTCGAGAGCGGCCTCCTCAGCCATCTCCTTCTCGATGCGCTGCTCAGCGTTCTTAGCAGCAACAATCTTGGTCTTGATGGGAAGCTTGTGCTGTGCAAGACGCAGAGCCTCACGAGCGACCTCCTCGGGCACGCCCTTGACCTCGAACATGATGCGGCCGGGCTTGACGACGGCCACCCACTCCTCGGGGTTACCCTTACCAGAACCCATGCGAGTCTCAGCAGGCTTCTTGGTGATGGGCTTATCGGGGAAGATCGTGATGTAGACACGACCGCCACGCTTCATGTAGCGGGTCATGGCAATACGAGCGGCCTCGATCTGACGGTTGGTGATCCAATGGGCCTCGAGAGCCTGGATACCAAACTCGCCGAAATGCAGCTCGGTATTACCCTTGGCCTGGCCCTTCATGGAGCCACGCTGCACCTTGCGGTGAAGAATACGCTTAGGGGCAAGCACTACTGACCCCTCCTCTCGGAGTTACGACGACGAGGACGGGAAGAGCCCTCGAGTGCAGGGTTGGGAACAGGCTGGCCCGGGAGCTTCTCGCCCAGGTAGATCCAGACCTTCACGCCGCAAGCGCCCATGGTGGTGCTGGCGACAGCCGTGCCGTAGTCGATCTTGGCACGGAGGGTGTGCAGAGGCACGCGACCCTCGCGGTACCACTCACGACGGCCCATCTCGGCACCGCCGAGACGACCGGAGCACTGGATACGGATGCCCTTAGCGCCGGCCTTGCGGGCGGACTGGACAGCCTTGCGCATAGCGCGACGGAAGGCAACGCGGCCCTCGAGCTGCTCGGCGATAGACTGAGCAACGAGGTTGGCGTCGAGCTCGGGGCGCTTGATCTCGACAACGTCGACGGAGAGCTGGCCCTTGGAGACGCCAGCGACCTTCTCGAGCTCGGTGCGGAGGGTATCGATCTCGGCACCCTTCTTACCGATGACAACGCCGGGGCGAGCGGTGAGGATGATGACCTTCACCTTGTCGCCAGCGCGCTCGATCTCGACGCGGGAGACAGCTGCGCGGGAAAGACGCTTCTCGAGGTACTTGCGAATCTCGAGATCGTTACCGAGGGTCTTAGCGTAATCCTTCTCTGCGAACCAGCGGGAGCGCCAGTTCTCGGTGATGCCAAGACGGAAGCCGGTGGGGTAGACTTTCTGACCCATACAGCTTTACGCCTCCTTTCGAGGAGCAACGACGACGGTGATGTGGGAAGTACGCTTCAGAATGCGAGAAGCGGAACCCTTGGCGCGGGGACGGATGCGCTTAAGCGTCGGACCCTCGTCAACATACGCAGCGGCGACAACCAGGTTGTCGGCACGCAGACCGTTGTTGTTCTCGGCGTTCGCAACGGCGGAACGGAGAACCTTCTCGACATCCACGGCGACGGCGCGGTCGCAGAAGTGGAGGATGTCGAAGGCCTGAGCGACAGGCTTGCGGCGGATCAGATCGACCACCAGGCGGGCCTTGCTGGGGGAAACACGCACGTACTTAGCGACGGCGCGAACCTCGGTGGCCTCAGTTTCAATAGACTTAGTTGCCATTTACGGTTAACCCCCTATTTGGCCTTGTGGCCACGGAACGTACGAGTCGGCGCGAACTCGCCGAGCTTGTGACCAACCATGGACTCGGTAACATACACGGGCACATGCTTGCGGCCGTCGTGGACGGCGATGGTGTGACCAACCATCTCGGGGAAGATGGTGGACGCGCGGGACCAGGTCTTCACGACGTCCTTCTTGCCAGCCTCGTTCATCGCGGTGATACGCGAGAGAAGGCGAGTCTCCACGAACGGGCCCTTTTTGAGACTTCTGCTCATAAGTGCTTTCTCCTAAAACTCGGTATCCGAAATTACTTCTTACGGCGACGAATGATGTGCTGGTTCGAGACCTTCTTCTTCTTGCGCGTACGAAGGCCCTTCGTCGGCTTACCCCAGGGGGTAACAGAGGGACGACCAGAGGTGTGGTTCTTGCCCTCGCCACCGCCGTGCGGGTGGTCGACAGGGTTCATGACGGTACCGCGGACGGTCGGGCGCACGTTCATGTGACGCTTACGGCCGGCCTTGCCGATGACGATGTTGGAGTGATCGGCGTTGCCGACCTCACCGACGGTGGCGCGGCAGGTAACGAGGATGCGGCGCATCTCGGAGGAAGGCATACGAACGATAGCGTACTTGCCCTCCTTACCCATCAGCTGGCAGGAGTTACCGGCGGAACGGGCGATAGCAGCGCCCTTGCCCGGCTGGAACTCGACGGCGTGGATGAGCGTACCGACGGGGATGTCGGCGAGGGGCAGAGCGTTGCCCGGCTTGATGTCGGCGTCAGAACCGGACATGATGGTCTGACCGACCTCGAGGCCCTTGGGGGCCAGGATGTAGCGCTTCTCACCGTCAGCGTAGTGCAGCAGAGCGATGCGAGCGGAACGGTTCGGATCGTACTCGATCGTGGCAACCTTGGCGGGCACGCCGTCCTTGTTGCGCTTGAAGTCGATCACGCGGTAACGACGCTTCACGCCGCCGCCCTGGTGGCGGGTGGTGATGCGACCGTTGTTGTTACGACCGGCCTTCTTGGGCAGGGGCTCGAGAAGAGACTTCTCGGGCTTGGTGCAGGTGATCTCAGAGAAATCGGAGATCGTCTGCCAACGCCTACCAGCGGAGGTCGGCTTAAGGTGCTTTACAGCCATTACAATCCCTTTCAATAGGAATCCGTTAGCCATCGCAGACAGGGATTCGAGGTTCTGCCTCGGGTGCGATGACACCGGACGTATACACGGTTCCGGGCGTGTCCATTTTATACGCCCAAAACCTTGAGCTCTCGCCTCCCCTATTTGGGAGGCATGAGCTCACTCAACAGCAGCGAGTCTTAGGCCTGGTTGCCAAAGACCTCGATGGTGTCGCCCTCGGCCAGCGTGACGATAGCCTTCTTCCAAGAACGGGTCTTGCCGGCGACATAGCGCACGCGCTTGGTCTTGGGCTTGACCGTCAGGGTGTTCACGCGAACGACCTTGACGCCGAAGATCTCCTCGACAGCGTCCTTGATCTGATACTTGTTAGCATCCTTGGCGACCTCGAACGTGTACTTGTTCAGCTCCATGCCGGAGAAGGAACGCTCGGACACGATCGGACGGATGATGATCTCGTGGGCGGTCATTTATGCAAGCACCTCCCCGAAGTGAGCGGCGATGTCGGCGGGCATCAGCACGGCGTTGTTGTTGACGAGATCGTAGGTGTTGGCCTCGTCGGCAGTGATGATGAACGTCTTGGGAATGTTGCGGAACGACAGGTAGGCGTTGACGTCCTCATCGCGAACGATGATGGTCAGACGCTTGCCCTCAAGGCCGAGAGCCTTGAGCATGGCGACGGCAGCCTTGGTGGAAGGCTTCTCGAAGCCGTAGTCGTCGACGAGCACGAGCTCGCCATCGGCCAGCTTGGCGGACAGCGCGGAGCGCATAGCCAGCTTGACCTCCTTGTTGTTCATACGCTTAGCGTAAGAACGGGGCTTGGGGGCGAAGACGACGCCACCGTGACGCCACTGGGCAGCACGGATGGAACCCTGGCGGGCACGGCCGGTGCCCTTCTGACGCCAAGGCTTCTTGCCGCCACCGGAAACCTCAGAGCGACCCTTAGCAGACTGGGTGCCCTGACGCCAAGAGGCCATCTGGCACTTGACGATGTGGTGCATAACGTGGATGTTCGGCTCGATGCCGTACACCTCAGCGGCGAGCTCGGCCTCGGCGACCTTCTTGCCCTCGCTGTTCTTTACTTCAAACTTTGCCATTTAAGTGTTCTCCTTGGTATGACGCTGGGCTAAATGGGCTGGGCCCTTAGGCCATACGGATGGCGACGAGACCATTCTTGGCACCCGGGACAGCGCCCTTGACCAAGATGAGGTTCTGCTCGGCATCGATGCGGACAACGGAAAGGTTCTTGACGGTAACGCGCTCGTTACCCATGTGACCGGCCATCTTGACGCCCTTGAGGACGCGTGCAGGATAGGCGCACTGACCGATAGAACCGGGGTGACGCTGGAAGTGAGAACCATGCGTCATAGGACCGCGGCGCTGACCCCAGCGCTTGATGCGACCCTGGAAGCCCTTACCCTTGGAGGTACCGATGACGTCGACCTTCTCGACATCAGCGAAATCAGCGACGGTGACGACCTCGCCGACCTTGTGCTCCTCGCCGTTCTCAACGCGGACCTCACGAAGGAAACGGACAGGCTCGACGCCAGCCTTGGCGAAGTGACCAGCCATGGGCTTGTTCACGTTCTTGGCCTTGATGTCGCCGAAACCGATCTGGACGGCGTCATAGCCGTCGGTTGCCTGAGTTTTAACCTGCGAGACAGCGCAGGGGCCAGCCTGGATGACCGTGACGGGAACGACGTTATCGTTCTCGTCCCAAACCTGGGTCATGCCAATCTTGCGGCCGAGAATCATGCTGATCAAGATATGATCCCAACTCTCGCGTGGTCTTGGGACAATGCGTACACCACCGAGCGTACGCCCCTAGAGGACCACTACTTACACGACGTGCTCCCCAGCCTTGTATTTCGCCCGGACTACCTGACAACCCTATTAAGCAGGCATTTTGTCCAGCCAGAATACTCCCCTGGTTACACACAGCTGTTTAGTATACACGGCTGCGGGCGTATCCATCGAGATTCATATTTCACTCACATTGTTTACGCAGGTAAAGTGCGTGGATGGCTCCCGAGCACGGCGGAGGGCCGGAGAAATATATTAAGGTCCCTGCTCTACAGTCCTGCGCAAGACGGAGAGCACATTAAGTGCTCTCCTTTGCGTGCGGAACTCGCGATGACCTTAATATATTTCTCCGGCCCTCCGCCGTGCTCGGGAGACGACACGTTGATGTCTGCTTAACTCTGCTCGCTCAGCTAATTACTTTGTTGAGGATCGATGATTTGCTGCAAGATGAACTTGGATTGGAGCGCGTCGCCTTCTTCTCCCGACTTTTCCTCTTCGAAATCGAAAATCATGATGGCGCAATTGGGAAGTTTTGCTGGGAGATCGAAGCCCTCTGGGGCTGCAGCCTTGATGAATTGGCGGCTGGCGCTGCCGTGGCTTACTGCTAGGAGGGTTTCGATGCCCTCGGCGCCCATGAGATTGGTGAGGGTGCCTACCATGCGCTCCTGCAGTGCGCGGCTTCCTTCTCCTCCGAAGGGGGCCAGGTCCTCGCCCGGGTCCCAGACATCGGTGGGCAGGGCGTCGTGGGGGCCTTCTTCGAAGGCGCCGTAGCAGCGCTCGATGATGCCTTCGCAGGGGTCGACGGCAGCGTCCGGGCCGAGGAGTTCGGTAGCGACGAGCTGAGCTGTGTCCATGGCTCGGCCTAAGGGCGAAGAGACCACTTTGTCGGGAACGACGCCGAGGGCCTTGAGCCACGCGGCTGCCATTCCCGCTTGTTTGCGGCCCAAATCGGTCAACGGTGAATCGCAGCGGCCCTGGACCAGCTTTTTGACGTTGAATTCTGTCTGGCCGTGGCGGAGTAGATATAGACGCTTCATGCTCTCCCCTTCTGCATCAGTTGCTTTATCGGCTCGGCCCTACTCGTGGGTATGGCCGACATAGTCTTCGTCGATCGTGATCTTGGCAATCGACTTGGGATATTCGGATTCGACACGTTTCGCCAATGCGCGCTTTAGGTCCTCGGCGCTCATCGCCAAATCCGAGGGGCGCACGCAGTCGAAAATCACATTGGCGTGCGTGGGACCCGGCACACAGCGCAGGTCATGAATCGAGAGGCGGCTATCGATCTCCTGTGCCATGGCGTTAATGCGCAAGCGCATGCTCGCCACCTTGGGGTCGTCGGTCACGATGGGGTCGTAATGGAGCGTGACGATCATGCCGTCTTCGACCCTAAACGACTGCTCGATGTTATCGAGCGTGTCGTGACTTTCCAGCGGGCTGGTCTCGGCTGCCATCTCGGCGTGGGCGCTCGCAAACTTCCTGCCCGGACCGTAATCGTGCACCATCAGGTCGTGGACGCCCAAAACGCCGGGGTAGCTCATGATCTTGTCTCGAATGTGCTTGACCAGCTTAGGATCAGGCGCCTGGCCCAAAAGCGGGCTCACCGTATCCTGGATGAGCTCAAAACCGCTCCAGCCAATATAGGCGCCAACGGCAAGGCCGACCCATGCGTCAAGATTGATGTGCGTCACCTGCGAAACAATTGCGCACGCTAACACGGCGCCCGTGGCAAGGACATCGTTCTTGGAATCCTGCGCGGTCGCATGCAGCGTCTCGGACTCAATGCGATCGCCGAGCTTTTGGTTGAGGGCCGCCATCCAAAGCTTTACGACCATCGAAAGCACTAGAACTGCCACCAGGGCAAGCGAGAACTCGACAGGTTCGGGGTGGATGACGCGCTCAACCGAGGACTTCACCAGTTCAACGCCAATCAGCAGCACGAGCGCCGCCACGACCAGACCCGAGAGATACTCGTAGCGACCGTGGCCGTAAGGATGCTCGGGGTCGGCCGGCTTGCTCGCCAGCTTAAAGCCCAGCACGCTCACGATATTCGAGCTGGCATCGGACAGGTTGTTCATGGCATCCGCCACAATCGAAACCGATCCCGAAACCACACCAATGGCACCCTTTGCAGCACAAAGCGCCACATTGGCGACAATACACACCATGCCCGCTAACGTGCCCACACGTGCACGATCGCCCTGCGCGCGCTTAACAATCCACTCGACCATCTGCATCCGCCCCCACGGTACTACTTATATATCTATTGCTTGACCGGATTGTAGTGTAGCCACTTTGTCCCCCAGATACAAAAAGGCCGCAGCCCACACGGGCCGCGGCCTTGGAACACGACAAAGGGATCGTCCTTTTGTCGCACAGGTTTATGCGCTTACTTCAGCAGCGCTCGCCACTGTTTCGGGCGAATCGGCTCCGTCCCCCGTCGCCTGCCCCTTCGCCGGCGCCACGCCAAAGCAGTAGCTCAGCGCCGCAGACACCGCAAATGCCGTGCCGCCGGCAACGCAGCACCACAGCAGGTTCGAGATGCCGCCCGTGGCAAAGCCAATGACCATGAGGACATTCGTCATGCCGATGGTATAGGCCGTAACGTGGCCCACGGCTGCAACAAGGCCTCCGACGGCGCCGCCAATGGCCATGCACGTCAGGCACCTGCCATATTTAAAGCCGCAACCGTACAGCGCCGGCTCGCTTACGCCGCCAAGCACGCCCGAGATTGAATAGCCCAGCATGAGCGCCTTCTCGTCCTTATCCGCAACGCGGAGCGACGCGCCAAAAGGCATGCCCCAAACGGCGAACGTTGCCATCGTCGCGGCGATCAGGATGCACGAATCCGTTCCCACACTCATAAACTGCGCATAGGCGAGCGATAGGACAACGTTGCTGACACCCGCGATCTTAAGGAACTCCCAGCCCGCGGCAAGCCCCATGAGCGTGAGCAGCGACACGATGCCACCGGAATTGCCAAGCATAAACATAAGCTGGCCCAACAACATGCCCAAATAGCTGCCCGCCGGCGCCGTAATACACAGCGAAACCGGAACCATGACAAGCATGGTCGCAAACGGAATGAACGAAAACGCCACGGCCTGAGGGATAACGCGCCGAAAGAAACACTCCACTCGCCAAAGCACGGGCACCGAGATGAGAACCGGAATAACAGTCGTCGTGTAATCGTTGACCGGCGCGGGAAGCAGGCCATACACGGAAGTCATCGATGCCCCCGTCGTCGATGCGGCATCGACGAGCTTAAGCAGATCGGGCGCAATCAATACGCCGCCCAGCATCATGCCCAGCTGCTCCGAGCAACCGAGCTGGCGGGCGGCCGCCCAACCAAGATAAATGGGCAAAAAGTAGTAGCCGGCGTTATAGAGCCAACTGTAGAACAGACGATAGATTTCGGAATCGGCAGACCATAGGCCCAGCATGCCTTCGCCCATAATGACGGCGACGGTGCGAAACAACGCCGCGCAGACAATAAACGGCAGCGCCGACATCATGCTTTTGGACAGATAGTCCACCACGGCCATGGCGTTTGATGAAACCGTCGTTGTAAACGAGGTGTTAGAAACTTGTGACACAGGAACCCTTTCCCAATGTGACATGCGGACTGTCCCTTTGTTACATCGTGCGGTACCGACCGATTGCGCGGTACTTTTCGTAGCGGAGGTTTGCGAGGGTCGCGTCGTCGAGCCGCCCAAGCGTATCGAAGGCATCAAATGCCGAGGACATGACGGCGCCGGCAATCTCCTCATGCGACAGGCCCCTATCGTCGACAATGCCGTCGATGATGCCGAGCGCCAACAGATCGGGGGCCGTGAGCTTCAGCGCCTCGGCGGCCTCATTCGCGCGCTCGGTATCCTTCCACAGGATCGACGCACAGGCCTCGGGGCTCACGACCGAATAGGCCGAGCTCGAGAGCATCAGGATGCGGTCGGCCACGGACAGCGCCAGCGCGCCACCAGAGCCGCCCTCGCCTGTTACCACCGAGACAATCGGCGTCTTAAGGCCGCTCATCTCCATGAGATTCTGGGCAATCGCCTCGCCCTGGCCGCGCTCCTCGGCACCGATGCCGCAAAAGGCGCCCGAAGTATCGACCAGGCACAGAACCGGTCGACCAAACTTTTCGGCCTGGCGCATAAGGCGACGCGCTTTGCGGTAGCCCTCGGGATGCGCCATGCCAAAGTTGCGGCGCATACGCTCTTTGGTCGTGGTGCCGCGCTCAATGGCGATGACCGTTACGGGGCGTCCGTCTTTCCAGCCAATGCCAGCCACCACAGCGGCGTCGTCGCCAAAGTAACGGTCGCCGTGCAGCTCCACAAATCCATCCAGGCCCAGCGAGATCATCTCACCCGCCGTGGCACGATCTGCCGAGCGGGTCTGCTTGACAATCTCGAGCGCGGTTTTTGGTGCCGCCGAGCGCTTAAACAAGTGTCCCAGCTTTTTGCCGCGGCGACCCGTATGCACGATTTCATGCGGTGCCCCCAGGCCGGGCGCGTGCCCTTCGTGCAGCTCCAACAGCTCGCCTACCGTGAGCGCAATCTCGCCACGCGGAACAACGGCATCGCAAAAGCCGTGCTCCAGCAAAAACTCGGAGCGCTGGAATCCCTTGGGCAGACGCTTGTGCATGTTCTGCTCGATCACGCGCGGGCCGGCAAATGCCGTCAGGGCATCGGGCTCGGCCAGGATAATATCGCCCTCCATGGCAAAGCTCGCGGTTACGCCTCCGGTCGTGGGGTCGGTAAGCACCGTGATATACAGGCCGCCCGCCTCGCCATGGCGCCTAACCGCCGCAGAAATCTTGGCCATCTGCATAAGCGATGTCACGCCCTCTTGCATGCGCGCACCGCCCGAAACGGTAAAGCCGACAACTGGCAATCTCAGCTCGGTCGCGCGCTCAAATGTGCGACAGATCTTCTCGCCCACCACGGAGCCCATCGAGCCCATCATAAAGCTAGCGTCCATAAAGAAGAGCGCGGTATCGCAACCGCAGATTTTGCCCCTGCCGCACACAACGGCATCGCGCTCGCCCGAACGCTCGCTCACGCCCTTGAGCTTATCGGCATAGCCAGGAAACGAGAGGAAGTCCTCCGACGCCAGATTGGCATCCCATTCCTCAAACGTGCCCTCGTCGACCGTCATGCGCATGCGCGCGCGACCGCTCACGCGAAAGTGTTTGCCGCAACGAGGGCAGACCTCGAGGTTGTCGTGTAGGCGTGCCTCATCGATCACACGGCGGCACTCCGGGCACTTGATAAACACGTGGCGCGCGGGAAACTCGGCGCACGACTCGGTTATCGGCCCCTCAAGGACATTGACCGTCTTCGCTTTTCTATTCATCAGCATAGAGATGCCCCATCAGATCGGTGTGATACATGCCCGACAAGAACTCGTCGTTTGCCAGCACGTCGAGCTGAAGCTCGCTGTTTTCGCTCACGCCCTCAATCACGAGCTCGCCTAGGGCCGAGCGCATCTTGCGAATGGCGCCGTCACGCGTGGGCGCACACACGATGAGCTTGCCGAGCATGGAGTCGTAGTACGGCGGAACTGTCGCACCGGTGAACATGGCCGAATCCCAGCGCACGCGCGGACCACCCGGTACACGCAACGCGGTGACCGTTCCGCATGACGGCAGAAAGTCCGGCGTCTCGGCATTGATGCGGCACTCCATGGCGTGGTTGCGGACCGGCATGTCCTCCTGCTCAAAGGGCAGAGGCTGGCCGGCTGCCACGCGCAGCTGCCACTTGACCAAGTCGGTATCGGTCACAAACTCCGTAACCGGATGCTCCACCTGCAAGCGCGTGTTCATTTCCATAAAGTAGAAATTGCCGTCGTCCGAATACAGGAACTCGATGGTACCGGCGCCCTCATAGCCAACGACACGAGCCAGGTCACGCGCCGCCTTGTGCATACGGGCACGAATGTCGTCGTGTCCGTCGAGGCACGGTGCGGGGCTCTCCTCGATCAGCTTTTGGTTGCGGCGCTGCACCGAGCACTCGCGCTCGCCGAGCGAAAACACATGGCCCTGCTTATCGGCCATAATCTGCACTTCGACGTGGTGCGCCGGCGCGACGAACTTCTCCATGTAGCACTCGCCGTCGCCAAAAACGGCCTCACCCTCGGCACGTGCTTCAATAAAGGCCTTTGCCGCGTCTTCCACGCGCTCGACCTTGCGAATGCCGCGACCGCCGCCACCTGCACGCGCCTTGATGAGCACGGGGCAGCCAATGCGCTCGGCCTCGGCCGTCGCCTCCTCGGGGCTTTTGAGCAAATCGCAGCCCGGAACGATGGGCACGCCCGCCGCGGCAGCCGTTCGGCGTGCGGCGTCCTTGTCGCCCATGCTGTCAATCACCTCGGCCGAAGGACCGACAAACGCCAGGCCATACTTGTCGCAGTCGCGCACGAAGCTCGCCTTCTCGGAAAAGAAGCCATAACCGGGATGAATTGCCTTAGCTCCCGACTTTACGGCACAGGTGAGCACGGCATCGTCGTTGAGGTAGCTCTCGGCAAGACGCGGGCCGCCGATGCAATATGCCTCGTCGGCAAGCTGCACGTGCAACGCGTCCGCATCGGCCGTGGAATAAACGGCGACGGTCTTGATGCCCATATCGCGGCACGCGCGGATAACACGGACCGCGACTTCGCCGCGGTTGGCGATGAGCACTTTGTCGAACATGAAGCCTTCCTTAACTTTCGTGCATGAGTGCAAAAGACATATCGGCGCGGCAGCAAACCTCACCGTTGACGCTCGCAGTACCCGTCGCAAAGCGGAACGGCCCGCGCGCACGCGTGATGGAGCACACCAGATCCACCGTGTCGCCCGGGCGCACCGGACGCTTAAAGCGCACCTTGTCCAGACTCGTGTAGAACGGCGTCGCGCCGCGCGCCTCCTCATCGCCCATCAGCAGCACGCAGCAGTTCTGGGCGAGCATCTCGCACTGGATCACGCCGGGGACGACCGGGTTTCCCGGAAAATGCCCCTGCAAAAAGTACTCGTCGCCCGTAATCGTGATCTTGCCGTGGGCCTCGTCGCCCACCAGCTCGGCTTCGTCGAGCAAAAGCATCGGCTCGCGATGCGGTAACAGTTCTTTAAGCTCTTCTTTGTTCATGGATATCACCTATCCGATTCTCATGAGGCAGCTGCCAAACTCCACGAGGTCGCCGTCGGCCACGCAAATCTCGAGCACCTCGCCATCCGCCTCTGCCGTTACCTCGTTGAGAACCTTCATGGCCTCGATGATGCAGAGGGTCTCGCCGGCCTTGACCTTTGAGCCCACGTGCACAAACGGCTCGTCGCCCGGCGCCGGGGCAGCATAGAAGACGCCCACCATGGGAGCAGTCACCTCGGTGCCCTTGGGCTCCGGCGCGGCGGCAGGTGTCTGCGTGGCGGGTTCCGGTGCGGCAGGCGCGACTGTGGGAGCTGCAACTTGAGCGGCCATGGCGCTCGGCATAGGCATGGGCACGGCAACCGGCTGCGCCGCACTCGCGCGCTCGAGCTCGACCGCGGTGCCATCGGGCTCCTCAACACGCACGCGCGTGAGGCCGCGATCCTCCATAACATCGGCTATCTCGGCAAGTCTTTTGGAATCCATGCTCTAGCTCCTCGTATATCTACGCAGCGCGATGGCGGCGTTGTGTCCGCCAAAGCCCAGATTGGTCGAAAGCGCCCAGGTAAGGTCGGCGCGAACCGCGCGACTGGGCGTGTAATCAAGATCGCAGGCGGGATCGGGCGTGTGGTAGTTAATGGTCGGCGGCACCACGCCCTGCTCGAGTGCCATGGCACAGGCCATGACCTCGATGGCGCCCGTGGCACCGATCATGTGGCCGGTCATTGACTTGGTCGACGAGATATGCGCGGCGCGTGCCGCGTCCTCGCCGAGCGCACGCTTAATGCCCGCCGTCTCGGACGAATCGTTGAGCTTGGTCGAGGTGCCGTGAGCGTTGATGTAGAGACCCTCGGAAGGCTTGACGTCGCCCTCGGCTACCGCCAGCGATATCGCACGGGCAATGCCGGCGGCATCGGGGTCGGGGCTCGTAATGTGATAGGCATCATCGGTGTTGCCGTAGCCCACGACCTCGGCATAAATGTGCGCACCGCGCGCCTGCGCATGCTCCATGCTCTCGAGAACCAGCACGCAGGCGCCCTCGCCCATCACAAAGCCGTCGCGATTCGCATCGAACGGACGACAAGCCGTCGCAGGATCGGGGTTGGTGGTCAACGCACGGCAGGACGTAAAGCCCGCAACGGCATCGGGGATAATGGCCGCCTCGGCTCCGCCGGCGAGAATCGCATCGGCATAGCCATGCTTGATGGCGCGGAACGCCTCGCCCACGGCATGGGCCGAGGTCGCGCACGAGGTCACCACGGGCAGGGTCGGGCCTTTTGCCTTGTGGCGGATCGCGATATTGCCCGAGGCCATATTGGGAATCATCATCGCAATCATATAGGGCGATGCACGGCGAGGCCCCCGATCGGCAATCGTGTGGACGTTGTCGACGAGTGTCTGCATGCCGCCCACGCCTGAACCCACGTAGACGCCCAGGCGCTCGCGATCGATGGCGCCCTCGACATCAAAGCCTGCGTCGTGCATGGCCTCGTCCGACGCTGCCAGGGCAAACTGAACGCAGGGGTCCAGGTGCTTGGCGTCACGCTTGCCAAAGTACTCGTTGCCGTCAAAACCCTTGACCTCGGCCGCCACCTTAACGGCAAACTCATCCGTATCGAAGTGCGTGATTGGGCCGATTCCGCAAGTTCCGGCGCACATAGCCGCCCAAGTGGCAAGCGCCGTGTTGCCGAGCGGCGATACGGCACCGATGCCGGTGATTGCAACTCTCTGTTCCATCTTGGTCTCCTCATTCAAGCCGTTCTTCGGCCCTGGTTTCTACATCGCCATTCCGCCGTCGACGCGCACGACCTCGCCCGTAATGTAGGCCGCCGCATCGCTCGCCAGAAAGCGCACCACGCCGGCCACTTCCTCGGGGCGCGCCATGCGCTTCAGGGGAATCTGCTCCTCGGTTGCCGCACGCACCTTCTCCGAAAGCTTTGCCGTCATATCAGTCTCGACAAACCCGGGGGCGACCGCGTTCACTCGTACGCCGCGGCGCGCAAGCTCGCGCGCCACCGCCTTGGTAAGCCCTATCACGCCCGCCTTGGAGGCAGCGTAGTTGGCCTGCCCGGCATTGCCCATCATGCCCACAACCGAGCTCATGTTGATGACGCAACCGCCGCGCTGGCGCATAAAGGTCTTGGTGAGCGCGCGCGTCGTATTGAACGTGCCCTTGAGATTGACATCGAGCACGCGGTCGAAGGCATCGTCGCCCATACGCATGAGCAGGCCATCGCGCGTGATGCCGGCGTTGTTGACGAGCGCCCAAATGGAGCCGAAGTCGCTGAGGACCGTCTCCACGCATGTGTTGACGGCGGCGGGGTCGGCCACGTCGCATTGATACGCGCGTGCCGCGGCGCCAGCCGCCTCGCAGGCTTCGCACGTCTCGCGCGCCGCATCGACGCTGCCGGCATAGACGACGGCGATATCAAAGCCGTCCTCCGCCAGACCGACAGCGCAGGCGCGGCCGATACCACGCGAGCCGCCCGTGACCAGTGCCACGCGACGTGAGTCGTTGCGCTCGAGCGTGCCGTTGTTCAAGTTGCCCATGTCATTCCTTTCGGGTTACAGCCCTATGGACTATGCGAGCTCGTCGGCAATAGCTGCGACCTGCTCGGCCGTTTCGCACGAATACACGCGAACGTCGCTCAGCGTACGCTTGACCAGGCCCGACAGCGTTTTGCCAGGTCCGACCTCAATAAACGTATCGATGCCCTGATCCTGCAGAGTGTGCAGCGTGTCGACCCAGCGCACGGCATGGCTCACCTGATTGGCCAGCACCTCCGATGCGGCCTGCGGGTCGGCCGGATAGGGCGCCGCCGTCATGTTTGCCATGACCGGAATCAGCAGCGGAGACGGCGCGTGGCCGGCTTGGATATACGTCGCCAGCCCCTCAGTCGCTTCGTCCATATAGGGGCTATGAAATGCACCCGACACCGCGACTTTCATAGCGCGGCCGCCAGCCTCTTTTACTAGGACGTCGAGCTCCTGCAGCGCCTCGGGCGCTCCGGCAACAACCGTCTGCTGCGGGCTGTTGTAGTTGACCGGCCAGCAGTCCTCGCCGGCCTGTTTTGCCAAACCCTCGACTTGCGCCGCATCGAGTTTGATGACGGCGCGCATGCCACCGGGGTGACGCTCGGCCGCCGTGGCCATCAATGCCGCGCGCTCACACACGAGCTCAAAACCCGCTCGCGTATCGAATGCCCCCGCAAAGGTGAGTGCAGCGACCTCGCCCAGCGAGAATCCCGCACAGGCAGCAGGCACCACGCCGCGCTCGCGCAGGGCGACGGCGACAGCCAAGTCGTGCACGAACACGCAAGGCTGCGTGTTCTCGGTCTGCGAGAGCTCTTCCTTCGAGGCGCTCCGACACTGCTCGCTGGTCCCCGGGCGCACCTCGTCGACAATGGCGAACACCTCGGCAGCCGCCGGCGATGCTTCGATGAGGTCGACGCCCATCGCGGGATGCTGGGCACCCTGACCGGCAAACAGAAACGCTACGCTACCCATGCGGACGCACCCTTCAGGACATGCTCGGCGCCATCGACCAGGTCGTCGACGATTTCGCATGCGCTCTGGCGCTTGTTGACCATGCCGGCAATCTGTCCGCACAAATACGAACCCTCTTCGTAATTACCGTCCTTTGCGGCTTTACGAAGCGCGCCCGTACCCATGGCCCCGAGCTCCTCGGGGCTTGCGCCCGCCGCCTCATTCTTGGCATACGCGTTGGTGAAGGGGCTCTTGAGGGCGCGAACCGGATGTCCCGTCGAGCGACCGGTCGCACGCGTCGAGGTGTCGCCCGCCTTGAGCACCAGCTCTTTGTACTGTTCGGATACGGTGCACTCGTTTGCGACCAGAAAGCGTGTTCCCACCTGGACGCCGGCGGCGCCAAGCATAAAGGCGGCCGCCACGCCGCGGCCGTCGGCGATGCCGCCAGCCGCAACCACGGGAATATCGACCGCATCGACAACCTGCGGCACCAGTGCCATCGTCGAGGTCTCGCCAATATGGCCGCCTGATTCGGTACCCTCGGCAACAACCGCCGTGGCTCCGCGACGCGCCACGAGACGCGCCAGCGCCACCGAAGCCACGACGGGAATAACCTTGATGCCCGCCTCGTTCCAGGCCTTCATGTACTTGGTGGGATTGCCGGCGCCGGTCACCACAACGGGCACCTGCTCATCAATCACCACTTGTGCGACCTCGTCGACAAACGGGCTCATGAGCATAACGTTCACGCCAAAGGGCTTATCCGTCTTGGCGCGCAGCTCGTGAATCTGATCGCGCAGCCAGTTTGCGTCGGCATTCATGGCCGCGATAATCCCTAAGCCGCCTGCCTCGGACACGGCAGATGCCAGCGAGGCGTCGGCAATCCAGGCCATGCCACCCTGGAACACGGGTTTTTCGATGCCGAGCAGATCGCAGAGAGGAGACTTGAGCATCACTACTTCTCCAATGCCGCCTCGACCGTATCGACGAACTCGCCGACCGTCTTGGGATTCTCCTCGGTATCGAGCTCAATGCCAAACTCGTCCTCGACGGCGACGAGGATTTCGACAGTGCCAAGGCTGTCGAGACCAATCTCCTCGAGCGTTGACTCGGGCTTCATCTCGACGTCGTCAAGGCCAGCCGTCTCGCGGATAACGTCGCAAACGCGCTCGAAGGTCTTCTGATCTGCCATGGTAGTTCTCCTTTGTTTGTGCCCTAGGGGCGGTTTTATTTCCTATGTGCGACTACTTCCAACGAAGCAGATAGCCACCTATATCCAGGCCGGCGCCAAATCCAACGAGGGCGATGGTGTCGCCCGCATTCAGCGCGTCGGTGCGTGCCAGCCGGTCAAGCGCAAAGGGAATGCAGGCGCTCGAAATGTTGCCGGTCTCGCGCAGCGTTCGAACCACGCGCTCGTCTGGCACGCCGAGGCGTTTGACCGCCTGGCTCAAGATTCTTTCGTTAGCCTGATGGAATACAAAGTGGTCGATGTCCTCGACCGCGATGCTCGCATCGATTGCAAGCTTATGGACCGTGTCGCAGATGGCGTTGATACCGAACTTGAACACGCGGCGGCCATTCATGGACAGCACGCTCTCGCTATCTGCGGAGGCCTTAAACGGCGAGGTACCGACCAGACCGGGAACGCGTAACGTCTCGACGTCGGGCGTCGTCGAAAGCTCAACAGCAAGGGGATTCTCTCCCCCAGCCTCTATGACCGCAGCACCCGCACCATCGCCAAAGAGCACGCACGTGGCACGATCGGTCCAATCGAGCGCGCGCGTCATCTGCTCGGCGGCAACAACCAGCACGTGCTTGGCGCGACCGCGGGCGATATAGCCCTCGGCGACATCGAGCGCAAATACAAAGCCGGCACATGCCGCCGAAACGTCGAAGGCAGGACATGTGGCACCCAGGCGCTCGGCAACGGCGCACGCTTCGGCAGGAACGAGATGATCGCCCGTCGTCGTCGAACAGACGATCAGATCCAGCTGACTCGCGTCGATTCCGGACACCTGGAGTGCCCGCTCGCTCGCCGCTACGGCAAGGTCGTCAAGTGACTCGGTGGTGCAGACGTGGCGGCTCTTGATACCTGTGCGGGTAAAAATCCACTCATCCGAGGTATCGAGGAACTCAGACAGCTCGTCATTGGAAACACTGCGCTCAGGAAGCGCCGAGCCTGTTCCAAGAATCGTGAAACCCATCACTAACCTCCTTTGAGTTGTTGACGTGTTTACATCGACCAAGAGAGGATAGCGCATTTTAGTCGTTGTTGACGTGTTAACATTAAATTGTCCAAATGCGACAAAGGCTTCACATTGTGTCTATCTCTCGACACCATTGCGTTATTCACTTATTCATTAAGGAGGTAGCAGCCGCTATGGATGCCAAATTAACGATAGTCGACGTAACCGGATCGACCAACGATGACCTGCTCGAAGCAGGAAAACGAGGAGCGCCGCACGGCACAGGACTTGCCGCCCGGGCTCAGACAGCAGGACGCGGCCGGCGCGGCCACAAGTGGGATTCAACCGCCGGCAACCTATTGCTTTCGATTGTTCTGCGTCCATACGTTAATCCTGCTAAGTACTCTGGTCTTGCCGCCGTCAGCGGCCTAGCGGTGCTCGAGGCGCTCGAAAAACAGGGTCTTGCAAACGAAATTGGCCTCAAATGGCCCAACGACCTGGTCGCGCGTGAACGCAAACTCGGCGGCATTCTGGTCGAGGCCGCACGCGATAACGAAGGCAAACCTTTCGCCGTATGCGGCATTGGCGTCAATGTGAACTATGCGCCCCAAGAGGTGCCCGATGGCGGCCTGGCGGCAATTGGCCTCTCGGACCTTAACGAGAACGTTCCTGCCGTCGACATGCTCCTCGATGAGGTCTATCACGCAGTTATAGACGCTGTAGATGCCTGGGCAGAGCGCCTCAACGCCAAGGAAAAAGACACCGGTCCGATCGCGCCCGTCCACGACGAATATATCGCTCACCTCAATTGGATTAGGAAGCACGTTATCGCCCGCTCACCCGCTGGAGACGAGCTGGCACGCGGCATCTTTAAAACCGTCGATGCCTTTGGTCGCGCGTGCATCGAAACAGAAGACGGCTTGCGATCCTTCCATTTTGAGGAGGCGTCATTGCGCCCCTTGAGTGAGTAGGTCGCCACAGCCAGCCGTTCGGCAGCCTTACCCGGCGATCCAAACCCATCATGCCAAACAAAAGAGCCCCGCTGCCGTAATGACAGCGGGGCTCTGTAAGCTATGAGCGATATCGCTTAGAGCTTGATGTCGATGTCGACGCCAGCGGGGAGGTCGAGACGCATGAGCGAATCAACGGTGCCCGAGGTGGGGTCAAGGATGTCGATGAGGCGCTTGTGGGTGCGCATCTCGAACTGCTCACGGGAGTCCTTGTTGATGTGCGGCGAGCGGATAACCGTGTACAGGTTGCGCTCGGTGGGCAGGGGGACAGGACCGGAAACGCGAGCGCCGGTCTTCTGAGCGGTCTCGACGATGAGCTTCGCGGACTGATCGACGACCTCGTGATCATAGCCCTTGAGGCGAATGCGGATCTTCTGGGTAGCCAACTTAAACCTCCAAAGAGTGCGAGAGATGATCTCGCGGATTACGTAACAGGGAGCTCGAACTTAGGCGTTCTTGCTCATGACCTCGTCCACGATGGACTTGGGCGCGGGCTCATAAGAGTCGAACTGCATCGTGTAGGATGCACGGCCCTGGGTCTGGGAGCGAAGGTCGGTAGCGTAACCGAACATCTCGCCCAGCGGCACCTTGGCACGGATGAGCTTGCTGTTCTTGCGATCCTCCATGCCCTCGATCTTGCCGCGGCGACCGGAGAGGTTGCCCATAACGTCGCCCATGTACTGCTCGGGGGTCTCGACCTCGACAGCCATGATCGGCTCGAGCAGCTGCGGATCGGACTTCTTGAGGGCGTCCTTGATAGCCATGGAACCGGCGATCTTGAAGGCGGCCTCGGAGGAGTCGACCTCGTGGTAAGAACCGTCGAACAGGGTGACCTTGACGTCGAGGACCGGGAAGCCGGCGATAACACCGGTGTTCAGGGCCTCCTGGATGCCCTTGTCGATGGACGGGATGTACTCCTTGGGCACGACGCCGCCGACGATAGCGTTGACGAACTCGTAGCCGAAGCCCTCCTCCATCTTCTCGAGCTTGATGACGGCGTGGCCGTACTGACCGCGACCACCGGACTGACGGACGAACTTGCCCTCAGCCTTCTCGACGTCGTGACCAGCGGTCTCGCGGTAGGCAACCTGGGGCTTACCAACGTTAGCGTCAACCTTGAACTCACGGAGTAGACGGTCGACGATGATCTCGAGGTGCAGCTCGCCCATGCCGGCGATGATGGTCTGGCCGGTCTCGTGGTTGGTGGACACCTGGAAAGTCGGGTCCTCCTCGGCGAGCTTGGTCAGAGCCAGGGACATCTTGTCCTGCTCGGCCTTGGTCTTGGGCTCAATGGCAACGTCGATAACGGGCTTAGCGAACTCGATCTTCTCGAGGACGATCTCCTTGCCCTCGGCGCACAGGGTGTCACCGGTGGTGGAGTTCTTGAAGCCGACGCAAGCGACGATGTCGCCGGCGGCAGCGTCGTCACGGTCGATACGCTCGGCGGCGTTCATCTCGAGAATGCGGCCGAGGCGCTCGCGCTGACCGTTGGAAGCGTTGACCACGTAGGAGCCGGACTCAGCGCGGCCGGAGTAAACGCGGACGTAGGTGAGCTTACCGACAAACGGGTCGGTCATGATCTTGAAGACCAGGCCGGAGAAGGGCTCGTCGAAGGAAGGATGACGCTGGATCTCCTCGCCGGTGTCCGGATCGGTACCGGTGACGGCCTCGACGTCGAGCGGGCTGGGCAGGTAGTCGACGACAGCGTCGAGCAGCTCCTGGACGCCCTTGTTCTTGTAGGCGGAGCCCACGAAGACGAGGTTAAGCTCGTTGGCCAGAACACCCTTGCGCAGAGCAGCCTTGAGCTCCTCGACGGTGAAGTCCTCCTCCATGAGGATCTTCTCCATGAGCTCGTCGTCAAAGCTGGCAGCAGCGTCGAGGAGCTCCTCGCGCTTGGTGGCAGCGATGTCGGCAAACTCAGCCGGGATCTCGTCCATCGGCTCGGGGTAGGTCATGCCCTTCTCGTCGGCCTTGAAGTCCCATGCAGTCATGGTGACCAGGTCGATGACGCCCCAGAAGTTGTCCTCGGCGCCCATCGGGACCTGAGCGGCCACGGCGTTAGCGTCGAGACGATCCTTCATGGTCTCGATAGCGTTGAAGAAGTCAGCGCCCACGCGGTCATACTTGTTGATGAAGGCGATGCGGGGGACGTTGAAGGTAGAAGCCTGACGCCAAACGGTCTCAGACTGGGGCTGAACGCCGGCAACGGCGTCGAAGACGGCGACAGCGCCATCGAGGACGCGCAGGCAGCGCTCGACCTCGGCGGTGAAGTCAACGTGGCCCGGGGTGTCGATGATCTGGATGCGGTAGTCCTTACCGTCCTTGTTCCAGAAGCACGTAGTAGCAGCGGAGGTAATGGTTACGCCGCGCTCCTGCTCCTGAACCATCCAGTCCATGGTGGCAGCGCCCTCATGGACCTCACCGATCTTGTGGGTCTTACCGGTGTAGTAAAGAATACGCTCGGTCGTGGTGGTCTTACCGGCATCGATGTGGGCCATGATGCCGATGTTACGGGTATCGGAAAGCTTGTACTTAGGCTTAGCCATGTTAGTTCCTTACCTTAACTTACCAACGATAGTGAGAGAACGCGCGGTTGGCCTCGGCCATCTTGAAGACGTCCTCACGCTTCTTGACGGAAGCGCCCAGGCCGTTGGAAGCGTCGAGGATCTCGTTGGCGAGACGCTCGGCCATGGTCTTCTCCTTGCGAGCGCGGGAGAAGTTGACGATCCAGCGGATACCCAGAGCGGTGGAACGACGGGAGTTGACCTCCATCGGGACCTGATAGGTAGCGCCACCGACACGCTTGGGCTTAACCTCGAGCGTGGGCTTGACGTTGTCCATAGCCTTCTTGAAGGTAGCGAGAGCGTCGCCACCCTCGGACTTCTCGGCAACGATCTCGAAAGCGGTGTAAACGATGCGCTCAGCGGTGGCCTTCTTGCCGTCAAGAAGGACCTTGTTGATGAGCTGAGTCACCAGGCGGTTGTTGTAAACGGCGTCAGGCTGAACCTCACGACGATTAGCTGCTGCACGACGCGGCATGTGAAATCTCCTTAAGTGTCTACCGTGCGGCGCTTAGGCGGCACACGGCGAAAGTATCAAAACGTTATCTGGCTTATTTAGCCTTGGGGCGCTTAGCACCGTACTTGGAACGGGCCTGCATACGGTTCTGGACCGGAGCAGCGTCGTAGGCGCCACGGATGACGTGATAACGGACACCAGGGAGGTCACGGACACGACCGCCGCGGACGAGCACGATGGAGTGCTCCTGCAGGTTGTGGCCCTCACCCGGGATGTAAGCAGTAACTTCGATGCCGTTGACAAGGCGAACACGGGCAACCTTACGAAGAGCCGAGTTCGGCTTCTTGGGGCTCGTGGTGAAGACGCGGGTGCACACGCCGCGCTTCTGGGAGTTGTGCTGCAGAGCAGCGTTCTTGGACTTCTTGGGCACGGAACGACGGCCCTGGCGAACCAGCTGGTTAATAGTAGGCAAAGCGTACTCCTTCTCGAATGATTCCAGCTTTCTGTAAAGTGCAACGGCTTGAATCGAGGGGTCAGCATCCCCCTACGAAACACGCAGTTCGATAGGATACGTGGCGTTAGCTGTGCCGTCAACAGACCACGCCGCCGGGCGTATCCCAAAATTGGCACATTTCCGCAAAGCCTACACAAAAGGAATCCCCTCCTGTGCGCGCTGGCGGATCCCCGGCCCGGGCGGCCCGCTGTTTAAGTTTGCTGCTCTACAGTCCTGCGCAAGACGGAAAGCACATTAAGTGCTTTCCTTTGCGTGCGGAACTCGCGACAAACTTAACCCCGCGCCGCCCGGACCGGGAATCCGACGCGCTCGTCGGGGCAACGTTACCTGCCAAAAAGGGACAGGTTTGTTTTGGTCGGTTTTATCTGCGGAAACGTCGCGCTCCAGCGGTGATCCGCCCTCATCTGTCATAGGGAAATCGGCGGCGCTTTCGGAAGTATGCGGCAAATTCTGGACCTGCCGAGCACGCCGGGGTTTTGCGATAATAAACCCGCAGGTAGAGCGCTTGAGCATATGCGGTGTGGTCGACCCATCGAGATTTTGCCGCATACTTCCGAAATTCAGGCGAATATCGCTCAAAATAACCGTCCATATAACGCAAAATAGGCCGCTTCCCCTCTTGGGAAGCGGCCTCAAGCCTTACGAATAGACGATGGTAAAGGGTACTTTCGTTTCGGTCTCCCCCGTTGATGTGTACCTCGCGCCCTCGAGGGTTACCGAGACCACTTGATCGACATCAATCAACTTCGTTGGCACCCAGATGTTCTCTCCGCTATTGCGCGTATAAGAAAAATATAAGTTGAACGCCCCTGCGTCGTCATCTTCGATAATCTGCTCCGATCCATCCTTGTAGGTAACCGTCAACTTCTTCGTGACTGCGTCAATGCCCAGATCATCGATGTGCGTCTGGATGGAAAACGGGCTGATCTCGAGAGGCGTGTCATCGGAGCGGAGTTCCTTAGTATCGACGTACGCTCCAACGCTAAACTCGGGTGTCGATGCCTCGAACGGCTTCGCATCCTCTCCTTCGCCCTCGGTCCACGAGATATTCCAGGTGACCGCATGTTGAAAACCTCGCTCGCGATCCATAGAAGCAAAGTACATCGTGCCATTAATGACAGTATCGCTTGATGTGTCCTTATCAATGGTGCAGCGTGTATCAGCCCATTCCTCGCCGAAGTTCATGCTGGGTGTACCGATGCCTTGTTCTTCTTCACCATAGAGAACAAGTTCGCCTGTCTCTGCTGCCGGCTTGTAGTAGTTAACACCATTTGGATTGGACAGCGTAAACGTCACAGCACCGCAGCCGTTTTGGTCGATAGCCATATCATGAATGTCGAGTGTATAGCCGTTGCCCTCGACGGACAGATTGACCTTCTGTACTGAACCCTCCAAGCTTTGGGGCGCGATACCATCACCAAACTCTCTGGTGTAGGTATATTTAGTCCCCGACGAGCCACCTTGAGTCCAGGTAACGGACTCTCCGTTGCCATGGTTTCCCCAGGCAGAGGCAAAATAACTGGAATTGACAACAGCGTAGGCGACCCCTCCGGTCGCCAGCACTCCGGCAAGACATCCGATTACGGCAACATACAGAGGCTTCGCGTGACCCTTTCGGCGAAGCGGCTCGCCAGCAGCGGCATAAAGAACACGGTCAGCAAGATCGCTATCGGCTTGGACGGACTCGAAGGCCTGCTTGATCTGGTTGGATTTCACGGTCGCCCTCCTCTAGGATGAACTTGAGCTTCGATCTGCCGCGAGCTAAACGCGTTCGAACGGTCGCGGCTGGCACATGCAGTAACTCGGCAATTTCTGAAGTCGAGAAGCCCAGATAGTAATAGAGCACGATAGGAATACGGAATCGCTCCGGAAGTCGCATAACGTCTGACAGGACCGCCTTGGTCTCCTCCTGCGCCGTCGAAAGCGAATCGGCCAGATTCTCAATATCCTCCACGCGCCTCCACGGCTTTCGAAAGAGAGATTTACATTCATTGATCGTGACCCGGATAAGCCATCGACGAAGATGCTCCCAGTTTTCAAATTGCGCGTCGCTTTTGAGCAACTTAAGAAAGACGTCTTGAGCGACATCGTCGGCGTCAGCGCGATCACGCAGATACGTCAATGCGATCCGAAACACGACATCCCGGTGGTCTTCGACCGCCTGTCTAAAAGCTTGTTCTTCCATAATCACCTCCCGGTGACGCTGATGGTTCTTGATGAGGTCCTCACCATAGATACGCTTTGGCCGAACGAAATGTTTCAAATCCAAGCAGGAAAAACCTACCAAAATAAACCTGTCCCTTTTTGGCAAGGGATCAACGGAACGCAACAGGTTGAGCATACGCAAGCGAGCGGCCCCCAGAGCTACAATCTGTCATTCAAAAGGCAGGGCATTGACCTTTTGGTCATGCCCTGCCTTTTGAATGACAGATTGTAGCTCTGGGGGCCGCGCAGCGACGGAGGTCGCCGCCGTTCGTTAGAACGGCGGAACTAGTTACTCCTCGTCGTTGTCCTTGGCCTCTTCGGCATCGTCGGTGTCCACGAGCTGGTTGAGCAGCTCGTCGAGGGAAGCCATGTCCTCGTTGATGGCACCGTTGGCGGGAGCCTTCTTGTCGTCGATCGGGGCGCCCAGGAGCTCCTCGTCGGCGTCGGCGTGATGCGTCGGCGTGGCGGAGGTGCCCAGCAGGATGTCGTCCGGACCGTCGGGGCTAAAGACCATCTGCAGCAGCTGCGAGAGGTCTTCCTCATCGGCAACGTCGTCGTTGTTCTCGAGGATGTAGAGCAGGTCGTGGGCCTCCAGGCCGTCACGGAGCTCCTCGATCGCCTTGGCACCGATGCCATCGATGCGCAGCAGATCCTCCTCGGACTTGCCGACCAGGTCGCCGACCGTCTCGATGCCGACCTCGCTGAACTTGTTGGTCCAGCGCTGCGACACGCCCAGGTCGTCGAACAGGTACAGGCGAGCCTTCTCGGCGGAGATGGTATGGCCGTTGCGGGTGAACGAACCGTCAGCACCACCGAACTCGTCGTAGCCGGCCCAGTCGAGCTGCTGCGGGAGCTGCTCGTCCAGGTCCTTGAGCTCCACAGGAGCCCACTCGGGCAGCGACTTGGCGTTGGGCGAAGCCGGGCCGTCGATGTCCACGTAGCCGTCGGCCGTGCGATACGTCAGCTTGGCGTTGGCGTACGGCTTGAGGCCGGTACCAGCCGGGATCTTCTTACCGACGATGACGTTGGACTTAAGGTCGAGCAGGTGGTCGACCTTGCCCTCGATGGCAGCCTCGGTAAGGACGCCAGCGGTACGAATGAACGAAGCGCTCGACAGCCAGGAGTCGATGTTGGACGCGACCTTGAGCGTACCCAGGATGACGGGCTCGGCCACAGGAGCCTGACCGCCCAGACGGGCAACGCGCTCGACCTCGTCGGCAAACTCGTAGCGGTCGACGTACTGACCAAGCAGGTACTTGGAGTCGCCGGGGTTGGTGATCTGAACGCGACGCAGCATCTGGCGTGCGAGCACCTCGATGTGCTTGTCGTTCAGGTCGACGCCCTGGCTGGTGTAGACGTCCTTGACGCTCTCGACGAAGGTGTGCATCGTCGACTCGATGTCGGTCAGCTTGCGCAGGTTGCGGAAGTTGACGAAGCCCTTGGTGATCTGGTCGCCAGCGCGAACCTCGCAGCCGTCCTCGATCTCGGGCATGAAGCGCACCGAAGCGGGGACGCGACGCTCGTCGAGGACACGGGTGTGATCCTCGGAGTCGGTGAGCGTCAGCACGTACTCGGACTTCTCGGGCTTAATCGAGAGGTGACCGGAGTACGGAGCCAGCTCGGCCTCGCGACCCAGGATCTTCTCGTTGACGTTGCCGACGATATCGAACATACGGCTGACCGTAGGAAGACCCTGCGTAATATCGTCGACGCCAGCGACGCCGCCGGAGTGAATGGTACGCATCGTAAGCTGCGTACCGGGCTCGCCGATGGACTGGGCGGCAATAATGCCGACCGCGGTACCGATGGCGACCGGACGACGGGTGGAAAGATCCCAGCCGTAGCACTTCTGGCACACGCCGTACTTGGAGCGGCAGGTGAGCAGCGCGCGAAGCTTGACCTTCTTAAGGCCGGCATCGACCATCTTCTGGATGTCAGCGACCTTCTCGATGTAGCCGTCCTGCTCAAAGAGCACGGTGCCATCGGGAGCCACGACGTCCTCAATGAAGCAACGGCCGACGAGGTCGGTGTTGAGGTCGGTGGTGCCGGGGATGATGAGGTTGTAGGTGACGCCCTCGTGCGTACCGCAGTCCTCCTCGCGGACGATGACGTCCTGGGCCACGTCGACCAGACGACGGGTCAGGTAACCAGAGTCCGAGGTGTGGGATGCGGTATCGACCAGGCCCTTACGGGCGCCGTAGGTCGAAATGAAGTACTCGAGCGGCAGCAGGCCCTCGCGGAAGTTCGCCTTAATGGGAAGGTCAATCGTCTCGCCGGACATGTCTGCCATCAGGCCACGCATGCCGCCGAGCTGACGCAGCTGGGTCTTAGAACCACGGGCGCCGGAGTCGGCCATCATGTAGAGCGGGTTCTCCTCGTCGAACAAGTCGAGCATGAGCGCTGCGACCTTGTCGGTACAAGCGGTCCACTCGTTAACGACTTCGATGTGGCGCTCCGTCTCGTTGATGAAGCCCTCCTCGAAGTACTCGTTGATCTGGTCGACGTTAGCCTGGGCGCGGTCGAGCAGCTCCTGCTTCTCGGCAGGGATGAGAGCGTCCCACACCGAGATGGTGAGGCCGGCGCGGGTAGCGTAGTGGAAGCCAGAGTACTTGATGGCGTCGAGGATCGGACCGACCTTGGCCTCGGGGTAACGATCGCAGCAGTCGGCAACCAGCTTGGCCACGTCGCCCTTGACCATCTTGTAGTTCATGAACTCGTAGTCTTCGGGCAGGCACTGGCGGTTGAAGATGATGCGACCGATAGAGGTCTCGAAGCGTGCGGTCTTGTTACCGGTGACGTCGTAGTCGACAAACTCGTTCTTGCCATTCTTGACGCGGAAGATACGGGTGCCGTCCTCGTTGATGACATTGGCGTCGGCAGCGGACACGCGGACCTGAATCTTGGCCTGCATGTCGACCTCGGAGCGGCAGTCATAGGCGTGCAGCGCGTCGTCGAAGCTGGCGAACACGTGGTTCTCGCCCGGCAGACCGTCGCGGACCTGGGTCAGGTAGTACACACCGATGATCATGTCCTGCGAGGGGATGTTAACCGGCTTGCCGGATGCCGGCGAGCGCAGGTTGTTCGCAGAGAGCATAAGCACGCGAGCCTCGGCCTGAGCCTGGCTGGACAGCGGCACGTGGACAGACATCTGGTCGCCGTCGAAGTCGGCGTTGAAGGGCGAGCAGACCAGCGGGTGCAGGTGGATAGCCTTGCCCTCGACCAGAACCGGCTCAAAGGCCTGGATGGACAGACGGTGCAGGGTCGGTGCGCGGTTGAGCAGCACGACGCGACCGTCGATGACCTCTTCGAGGATATCCCACACAAAGGTGGCACCGCGGTCGATAGCGCGCTTGGCACCCTTGATGTTCTCGACCTTGCCAAGCTCGACCAGGCGCTTCATGACGAAGGGCTTGAAGAGCTCCAGCGCCATGGTCTTGGGCAGACCGCACTGGTGCAGCAGCAGCTTGGGGTCGGTAACGATAACCGAACGGCCGGAGTAGTCGACACGCTTACCCAGCAGGTTCTGACGGAAACGGCCCTGCTTGCCCTTGAGGGCCTCGGCGAGCGACTTGAGCGGGCGACCGCCACGGCCAGAGACCGGGCGACCACGACGGCCGTTGTCGAACAGGGCGTCCACGGACTCCTGGAGCATGCGCTTCTCGTTGTTCACGATGATCGCAGGGGCGTCCAGGTCGAGCAGGCGCTTGAGTCGGTTGTTACGGTTGATCACGCGACGATACAGGTCGTTGAGGTCGGACGCGGCGAAGCGGCCGCCGTCGAGCTGGACCATCGGGCGCAGATCGGGCGGAATGACCGGGATGACGTCCAGGATCATGTTCGCGGGGCTGTTGCCGCCCTTCAGGAAGGCGTCAACGACCTCAAGGCGCTTGACGGCCTTCTCGCGCTTCTGCTTCTGGGAATCCTCGTCGGCGATGATGGCCTTGAGCTTCTCGGCCTCGGAGGGGAGGTCGATGGCAGCGAGCAGGTCGCGGACGGCCTCGGCACCCATGCCACCCTTGAAGTACATGGAGTAGTAACGGGTCATCTCGCGGAACAGCGGCTCATCGGAGATGAGGTCGCGCTCGGTGAGCTTCATGAAGGCGTTGAAGGCGTCCGTGCGGAGCTGCTTCTCGTCCTTGCACTCTTCCTCGATATCGACGATGCCAGAGGCGATCTCCTCGGGGGTCAGCGGCTCCTCGTCGGAGAACTCGTCAAAGTTCTCGGGGTCGCCCTGCTCCTTGAGGGACTCGATCTGGCGGGCGCACTCGGCATCGATCTCTTCCAGATCGGCGGCGAGCTCCTCGCGCAGGTCGTCGGCGTCGGCCTCGCGAGCCTCGTAGTCAACCTCGGTGATGATGTAGCTGGCAAAGTACAGAACCTTCTCGAGGTCCTTGGACTTGATGTCGAGCATACGGCTCATCGGGAAGCTCGTGGGGCTCTTGAAGTACCAGATGTGGGACACGGGAGCGGCGAGCTCGATGTGGCCCATGCGGTCGCGACGCACCTTGGCCGAGGTGACCTCGACGCCGCAGCGCTCGCAGACGATGCCCTTAAAGCGGATGCCCTTGTACTTGCCGCAGGAGCACTCCCAGTCCTTGGCGGGACCGAAGATCTTCTCGCAGAACAGGCCGTCCTTCTCGGGCTTGAGGGTACGGTAATTGATGGTCTCCGGCTTCTTGACCTCACCGTGCGACCAGGAACGGATCTGGTCGGCGGAGGCAAGGGAGATCTTTACCGAGTCAAAATCAGTAGCTTCGAAATCTGCCACAGTCAACTACTCCTTATCAGTGGTCGTGGCGGCGACAGCCTCGGGTGCCTCGGCGGTCTCGGCATCCTCGGCCTCGACGTCGGTGTCAACGCCGGCGAGCGCAGCCAGGTCGTCGAGAGCAGAGGTCTCCTCGGCGGTCACAGGGGCGGAGGCGTCCTCGTCGGCATCGTGCATGGGCTCGATGTCCAGCGCGAGGGAGCGGATCTCCTTGACGAGAACCTTGAAGGACTCGGGGATACCCGGGACAGGAACGTTCTCGCCCTTGACGATGGACTCGTAGGTCTTGACGCGGCCCACGGTATCGTCGGACTTGACGGTCAGGATCTCCTGCAGGACGTTGGAAGCGCCGTAAGCGTACAGTGCCCAAACTTCCATCTCGCCGAAGCGCTGGCCGCCGAACTGGGCCTTGCCGCCCAGAGGCTGCTGGGTAACCAGGCTGTAAGGGCCAGTCGAACGGGCGTGGATCTTGTCGTCGACCATGTGGCCGAGCTTGAGGATGTAGGACGTACCCACGGTAATGGGCTCGCGGAACTCCTCGCCGGTGCGGCCGTCGAACAGACGGGTCTTGCCGCGCTCGTCAAGCTGGGTGACGAACTCGGGGCGCATGTGATCGCCAAAGGCAGCGGTGGCCTTGTTGAGCATGTTCTTGTTGGCACGACGGATGACCTCGGCGATCTCGTCCTCCTTGGCGCCGTCGAAGACGGGCGTGGCGGTGAAGAACGGACCGGGGACGTACTTGTCGGAGTCGGCCTGCTCGGTATCCCAACCGCACGCAGCAGCCCAGCCAAGGTGGCACTCGAGCAGCTGGCCGACGTTCATACGCGAAGGAACGCCCAGCGGGTTGAGGATAACGTCGATCGGGGTACCGTCAGCCATGTAGGGCATGTCCTCGACCGGCAGAACGTTACAGATAACACCCTTGTTGCCGTGGCGGCCGGCGATCTTATCGCCCTGCTGGATCTTACGACGCTGGGCGACGTAGACGCGCACCTGCTCGTTGACGCCGGGGGCCAGGTCGTCGCCGTTCTCGCGGCTAAAGCGGACGACATCGATGACGCGGCCGTAAGCGCCGTGAGGCATCTTAAGGGAGGTATCGCGGACGTCGTGGGCCTTGGCACCGAAGATGGCGCGCAGCAGGCGCTCCTCGGCGGTCAGAGCGCTCTCGCCCTTAGGCGTGATCTTGCCGACCAGGATGTCGCCAGGGCCGACCTCGGCGCCGATGCGGATGATGCCGTCCTCGTCGAGGTTGGCAAGCATGTCCTCGGAGAGGTTCGGGATCTCGCGGGTGATCTCCTCGGGGCCGAGCTTGGTGTCGCGGGCGTCGATCTCGTGACGGGTGATGTTGATGGTCGTCAGCAGGTCCTCGGCCACCAGGCGCTCGGACACGACGATACCGTCCTCGTAGTTAAAGCCTTCCCACGGCATGTAGGCCACGGTGAGGTTCTGGCCCAGTGCGAGCTCGCCGTGATCGGTCGAAGGACCGTCGGCCAGAGGCTCGCCCTGTTCAACGGTGTCACCGACGCGCACGAGCGGACGGTGGTTGATGCAGGTGGACTGGTTGGAGCGCTGGTACTTGGCCAGATGATACTCGTCCATGCCGCCGGCATGCTTGACGATAATCTTGGCGGCGTCGGCAAAGATAACCTCGCCGGCGTTCTTGGCCAGGGTGACCTCGCCGGAGTCCAGAGCGGCGCGACGCTCCATGCCGGTACCGACATAGGGAGCGGCGGGGTGAACCAGCGGCACGGCCTGACGCTGCATGTTAGCGCCCATCAGCGTACGCTTGGCGTCGTCGTGCTCAAGGAACGGGATCAGCGTGGCTGCGACGGAGAGCATCTGACGCGGCGAGACGTCCATGTAGTCGACGTCCTCGACGGGCACGTCGGCGGGAGCGCCGAAGGAACCGTCGAAGTCGCGGGTACGGGCGATCACGGTGTGCGGGCGGACAAGCTTGCCCTCGGCATCGGTCGTGATGAACTCGTTGGTCTTGGGATCGAGCGGCGTGTTGGCCGGCGCGATAACGTGCTTCTCTTCCTCGTCAGCGGTCATCCAGTCGATCTGGTCGGTGGCAACGCCGTTCTCGACGCGACGGAACGGGGCCTCGATGAAGCCATACTCGTTGACGCGGGCGTAGAGGGCGAGCGAGCCGATCAGGCCGATGTTGGGGCCTTCGGGGGTCTCGATCGGGCACATGCGGCTGTAGTGCGAGTTGTGAACGTCGCGGACGGCCGTCGGCACGTTGGTGCGGCGGCTGGAGCCGGACTTGTGACCGGCAAGACCACCAGGGCCGAGTGCGGACAGACGGCGCTTGTGGGTCAGACCGGTCAGGGGGTTCGCCTGGTCCATGAACTGCGAGAGCTGCGAGGAACCGAAGAACTCCTTGATGGAGGCCACGATCGGGCGGATGTTGATGAGCGACTGTGGGGTTATCTCGTCGATGTCCTGGGAGCTCATGCGCTCACGGACGACGCGCTCCATACGGCTCATGCCGATACGGAATTGGTTGGCGACGAGCTCGCCAACGGTGCGGATACGGCGGTTGCCAAAGTGGTCGATGTCGTCGACCTTGAAGCCCTGCTCGCCGGCAGCGAGGGACAGCAGGTAGCGCAGCGTCGCGACGATATCCTCGTCGGTGAGCACCGTGACCTCTTCCTCGGTGGTGAGGTTGAGCTTCTTGTTGACCTTGTAACGACCGACGCGGGCCAGATCGTAGCGCTGCGGGTTAAAGAGCAGGCCCTCGAGCAGGCTGCGGGAAGCGTCCACGGTGGGAGGCTCGCCTGGGCGCAGGCGACGGTAGATCTCGATGAGGGCGTCCTCGCGGGTGAGGGCGGTGTCGCGCTCCAGGGTGCGCTTGATCACATCGGAGTTGCCGAGCAGCTCGATGATGTCGTCGTTGGTGACGGCGATGCCAAGGGCGCGCAGGAACATCGTGGCGCTCTGCTTGCGCTTACGGTCGATGGAGACCATGAGCTGGTCGCGCTTGTCGACCTCAAACTCAAGCCAGGCACCGCGGGACGGGATGATCTGGGCCTTGTAGATCTGCTTGCCCGAATCCATCTCGGAGCTGTAGTACACGCCCGGGGAGCGGACGAGCTGCGAGACGACGATACGCTCGGTACCGTTGATGATGAAGGTGCCCTGATCGGTCATCATGGGGAAGTCGCCCATAAAGACGAGCTGCTCCTTGATCTCGCCGGTCTCCTTGTTGGTGAGACGGACGTCGGTCAGAAGCGGAGCCTGATAGGTCATATCCTTCTCGCGGCACTCCTCGACGGTGTGCGCGGGGTCGCCGAACTGATGCTCGCCGAAGGTAACCTCGAGAACATGGTTCTGGCTCTGGATGGGGCTGGATTCCTTGAACGCCTCACGAAGGCCCTCGTCCTTAAAACGCTCAAAGGATTCCCTTTGAACAGAGATAAGGTTGGGGAGCTCCATGGCCTCCGGGATTTTCCCGAAGCTGACGCGCTTGCGCTCAGTGGCAGTGTATGCGTAGGTCACCAGGTTTTTCCTCCTTCACGGAAATGCTCGGTGGGTTGGCGAGGCATAGCTTCGCCAGTTATCGCAACCTAATAGTTTATCAGGTACCGACCGTTGGGCAAGAAAAGCCTTGACGCGATTGAGTTTTTGGAGTAGCAAAGTTTTTCGACAGAAAACACGCAGGTAGATGTATGTGTATCGAACATCTGTTCATATATTTTCTGTGAACAGAGAGCCAGCAATCGCAGCTCTTATAAAAAACGGGCGCGAACCGAGGTCCACGCCCGTAAATGTCGGTGCCCGATGGCTTACTTGCGCATCAATCCGCCGCGCTCGTCGATGGCGTCCCAGAAGGCATCGGCAAAGCGGGGGTCGTTTGCAGCCATGAGGGCGTTAGTGGCCATCCAACCAGAGGGAGTGCCGGTGTCGTAGCCCGACAGCGGGTCGATGACGACGGCGTACATGGCCTCGCGGTCGAGCGAACGGGCCATGGCGTCGGTGAGCTGGATCTCGCCGCCCTTGCCGGCCTGCTGATCTGCCAGCAAGTCCATGACCAGCGGGCTCAGCAGGTAGCGACCGACGATGTACAGGTTGGACGGAGCCGCCTCGGGAGCGGGCTTCTCGACCAGACCGCCGATGCGCCAGACAGCGCCCGGCTCGGCATCGGCAACGTTCTCGGCGCCCTCGAGCGAACCGACGCGCTCGCCGGCGATAACGCCGTAGCGGCTGACTTCCTCGGGCGAGCAAGCAGCGACGGCGATAACCGAAGCGCCACCGTGCTCCTTGGAAACGGCGAGCATCTTGTCGCAGATGTCGCGGTTAGGCACAACGTAGTCGCCCAGAAGAACCAGGAAGTTCTCCCCTGCAACGGCGTCGGCAGCAGAGCGAATGGCATGGCCGAGGCCCTTGGGCTCGTACTGATAACGGAAGTCGACCGGCATACCGCCAGCGTGGGCGACGGCATCGGCATAGGCGTTCTTGCCGCGCTCGCGCAGCAGGTTCTCGAGCGAACGGTCGGGCTGGAAGTAGTTCAGCAGCTCGGGCTTGCCGGGCGAGGTAACGATGATGGCGTCGTCGACCTCCTCGGGGTCGAGTGCCTCCTCGACGACATACTGGATGACCGGCTTGTCGAGCACCGGCAGCATCTCTTTGGGCGTGCACTTGGTGCCAGGCAGAAAACGCGTGCCAAGACCGGCGGCGGGGATGATTGCCTTCATGTTATTCAAAGATCCTTTCGCAGGCGCAAAAGCGCCCCGTGCGTGCGGCGCACAGCCGCAGACCAAATTGCGATACCCAAGCATCTTACCGCTGGAACTATATGTCGCTACAAGGCAGAGACAATTCTTCAGCAGGTCAACGCAAATTATTGCTCGAATGGTGCAATTTTATTGCCCAACGGCAGGGCACCCGATGCGACGCAAATCACAGAACATGGCAGTTTGAGCAACCGATGTCGGGGAACCGAAAAACAAAAAAGACGGGGCTCGCAATGCGAACCCCGTCTGCAAAGGAATCTGGCGAGAAAGCCTGATTACTTGAGGGTGACAGCAGCGCCAGCAGCCTCGAGCTTCTCCTTGGCAGCCTCGGCGTCCTCCTTCTTGGCACCCTCGAGAACAGCCTTGGGAGCGCCCTCGACGACCTCCTTGGCCTCCTTCAGGCCAAGGTTGGTGAGCTCACGGACGGCCTTGATGACCTGGATCTTGTTGTCGCCGAAGCCCTCGAGCACGACGTCAAACTCGGTCTTCTCCTCGGCCTCAGCAGCGCCAGCAGCGGGAGCGGCGACAACAGCGGCAGGAGCAGCGGCGGAAACGCCGAAGGTGTCCTCGATAGCCTTAACGAGCTCGGAAGCCTCGAGAAGGGTCATTTCCTTAAGAGCATCGATGATCTCATCGGTGGTAAGCTTAGCCATTTCTAAGTCCTTTCGGTTTCCGTGCGGATGCACGGAGATCAGTTAAAACACGGCGCGAATGCGCCAGGGGTGCGGCGTTGCCGCCGCGGGTGAAAACAGCAACTAGGCTGCCTTCTGCTCGGAGACCTGCTGGATCGAACGAGCGAGACCAGAGGAAACGCCGTTGACGCAGACAGCGATGTCGCGAGCGAAACCAGAGATGAGACCGGCGATCTGGCCGAGAAGCTGATCCTTGGTGGGCAGCTCGGCGATAGCCTTAACATCATCAGCGGAAACGGCCTTGCCGTCGGAGATACCGCCCTTGATCTCAAGGACGCCCTTGGACTTAGCAGAGAAGTCCTTAAGGGCCTTAGCGGCCTCGACCGGCTCGGACTCGTAGAACACATAAGCGACGGGGCCGGCGAGGATCTCGTCGAGCTCGGGCTGCTCCTGGTTCTTGAGAGCGATCTTGACCAGGTTGTTCTTGTAGACCTTCATCTCGGCGCCGCACTCGCGAAGCTGATGACGCAGCTCCTGAGCCTGCTTAACCGTCAGACCGTTGTAGTTGACGACGAACAGACCGGCGTTCTCGGCGATACGGGACTCGATCTCTGCAACCTTGTCGATTTTGTACTGCTGGGGCATAAATTACACCTCCTCGAATTCTTTCCGGGCACGGTCCGCCACAAGGACGTGACGGGGGCATGTCCAAAAAGAAAGCCCCCGCGCTGCATGAGCGACGGGGGCGAGAAGACATATCTACTCGACCACCTCGGCTGGCGGGATATCCCATTAAGCTTGCGGGCGATGCCCGTTTGCACCGGCTGTCTCTGGCAGCGGATTCGTGCGTGAACCGAAAGTATTATGGCGGGGACCCCGGCGTCGGTCAACGGACACGAGGATTTGTACACAAACCCTGCATACGCTCCGACCGGGAGGGGCAGGGCGAGTTTTCCGCTCGGTCAAGTCCTGGGCTCGCACGAAGGCCACATTAAGTGGCCTTCGGCTCGTGCGGAATCTACGGAAAACTCGCCCTGCCCCTCCCGGTCGGAGCTACGTTGCCTTTGCTGCGAATCCTCGTGTCCGTTGGCCGGCGCGCCCCACACATAATGCTTGGGTCGGTGGGCTGATGTGTTGCATCCCTGAGGACTACAAAGTCGAAATGAAGGTGGACAGGCGGTGGAGGCCTTCGTCCAAATCTTGGTCGGAGACGCAGTAGCTGAGGCGGATGTGGCCTTCGGTGCCGAAGCAGTCTCCGGGGACTAGGGCTACGTTGGCTTCTTTGATGGCTTTGATGCAGAAGGCTTCGCTTGTTAGGCCGAATTGTTTGATGCTCGGGAAAGCGTAGAAGGCTCCTGCGGGCTCTACTGCGTCGAGGCTCATGTTGTTGAGGGCTGTAAGAACTCGTTTGCGGCGGGCTCGGTAGGCTTTGAGCATGGGGGCTGGGTCGACGGTGAGGGCTCGAGCTGCGGCGTCCATCTCGAAGGAGACGGCACTCGATACTAAGTATTGGTGAGCTTTTGCAATCTCGGCGATGACGGGGGCTGCCGCTGCGAGCCAACCCAAGCGCCAGCCGGTCATGGCCCATGGCTTGGAGAAGCTCTCGATGACGACCGTCTGCTCGCGTAGCTCCGGGTGGCGTTGGGCAAAGCGCTCGTAGCCGTCCACATAGACGAGGCGGTTGTATACGTCGTCGCAGACCACGTAGATGCCCGCCTGCTCCGCTACGCGCGCCACGGCGTCGAGCGATGCCGCGTTGAGAATGCAACCCGTGGGATTGTTGGGCGTGCAGATGACGATGGCCTTGGTCGCCGGGGTCACACAGGCGCGAAGCGCATCCTCGTCAATCTGAAATTGCGCAGGCTCCGTATCCAAAAAGACCGCTTTGGCGTGATTGGCTACGACGATGCTCTCGTACAGGCCAAAGGCCGGCGTGGGGATAATAACCTCGTCGCCGGGGTTGAGCATGGCCATGAATGTTGCCGACAGGGCCTCGGTCGCGCCGTCGGTCAGGATGACCTCGTCGGCCGAAAACGTAAGGCCCGCGTCCCCCATGTAGGCAGACAGTGCCTCGCGCAGGACAGGGCGACCGTTGTTGGGCGGATAGTGTGTGTCGCCGCGGCCCAGTGCGGCGGTCACCTCGGCGCTAATCACATCGGGCGTGGGAAAATCAGGCTCGCCGAGCGCAAGCGCGATGCATCCCGGATGCTGAGCGGCGAGCGCGTTGATTCGGCGGATACCGGAGGGCTTGAGCGTGGCAAGCGAGGTATTCATGGGCAGGCGCATGGCGTTCCTTTCGTAAGGGTTGCACTAGGATAGCGCGGCGAAGCGCCACCAGACGGTGTAACCTAAACGGAAACCAACCGGAAAGGAGGCGGCATGGAGACGATCGCGCGCGGCGATAAGCCCAAGACGTTGCAAACTATTGCGTATATCAGCATTCCCGAGAGCGCCGATCTTGAGTTTTTGCTCTGGGACCTGCAGGATGCCATCGCCGCCTATGCACAGCTTTCCGGCACTGTACTCCCCCGCCCGGTCGACTTGAAGGCGGATGATGCCGGTGCAGTCGATGGCATGGTGCTCGCTGTTGATGATGCATTTGACGATGAGGCTATGATCGCTGTCGAGCAGATACTCGATCGCCTTGGAAATACAGAGACACGCATCTATGTCGTCGTCCAGGCCACGTCCAAAAACAACAAGCAGGCGGACGAAATTCTCGACCGCCTGTATCGGGCATGTATTCTACGTGACCTGCCATGGTGCAACGGCGTTGTCATCTGTGCCGGCAGCGGCATCGCAGCACTTCGCCACTCCCCGCGTATGGGCCTCTTGCGTCGGCCATTTTCGGAAGCGATGGATAAGCTTGTGGGCGCTGTGCGCATGGGCTGCTCCATTGAGCATGCGCAGCTGCTTGGCGGCGGCAATGCCGGTAGCGTCGATGCCGACGGCATGGTGCGCGTCAAGCCTGCGCTGCCCGCACCGATCTGGCATGCCATCATGAAACGCCTCGGCACCCGCGCCCAATCAGATATCTAAATTACAGAGCGCCCCAGTCAACGGCTTCGCGCCAACGCTCAACAAGACGTTCTAGGCGCCAGGCGGCATTGGCGGGGCTTGTCGAGGGCAGTACGATGGCGGGCAGCCCGGTGCGTTCTTGTAGATAGCGCTTGTAGAGCCGGCCAGCTGTACCACCGTTGCATATCACCTGCTCAATGGGAGCTGCGCCGGTAATGCGCTCGATATCTGCCGGTACAACGTTACGAATGCTCGCGTCACTCGAGCCCTTAATGTCGCAGCTCTCGATCACGTCCCACAGGGCCACGCCGCCGTTCAGCAGCATGGATCGCTTGGCGGCAATCGAGGCGTCGAGCTTCGCGGGCTCGCCATCCGCCAAAGAATCGCCCTCGTTGGGCGGCACAGGCACACCGAGGCACGCGGCCAGCACGCGCCAAAAGCGGTTCTGAGGATTGCCATAATAAAAGGCATTGGCGCGCGAAAGCACCGAGGGAAACGACCCGAGCACCAAAACGCGCGAGCGCTCGTCAAACACGGGCTCAAACCCATGCTCAATATGTTGATAGCCCTCGTCAGACGCTGCCATGGCCTAGGCCCTCAACAGATAGCGCACCTCGTAGGGCGCAAGCTCAAGGGAGCCCGTCAGCTCGACCGTGGGCACGCCGTCGGCAAGCAAATCGACAAAGGAGCCGTTGAGCTCGCCGGCTCCAAAGGTATAGGGCTCGTTCACGGCATTGACCGCCACGAGCACCGTCGCGTCGTCGCAGGCGCGCTCGAACAGCAGCTGCTTGTTCTGGATCACCACGTTGCGGTACGCGCCATAGTTGAGAGCGCGGGCCGCCGCGTCGTTTGCCGAGCGAAGGTGCGCGAGCTGCGTGACGAACGCCGTCAGCTCGTTAGGCGCAGGCTCATCGAGCGCAGGGCGCAGCGCCCAGTCGCCATCGGGGCCGCCCTTTTCGCCGGCAATCCCCCACTCGCTGCCATAGTAGACACACGGAATGCCCGGCATTCCAAAGAGCATGCCGTAGGCGGGGCGCAGGCAGGACTTGTCCGTCAGGATGCTCGCCAGGCGCGGCACGTCGTGGTTGTCGACAAACGACAGCAAATGCTTGCCGCGATAAATGCACCACGGGTCACCGCCAAACTGGCGATGCAGCGAGTGGGCAATCTCGAACATGTTGACCGAATTAAAGCTGGAGTACAAGCCCTTGTAGCACTCGTAGTTGGTGCAGGAGTCGAGCATCTCGTCGTTGACGATCTGGTTGTAGTCGCCGTGGAGCGTCTCGCCGATCAGCACAAAGTCGGGCTTGAGCTCGCGGGTAAAGCTGTGCAGGCGGCGCATAAAGTCGCGATCGAGCATATAGGCGACGTCCAAGCGCAGGCCGTCGACACCAAAGTCATCGGCCCAGCAGCGCACGGACTCGAGCAGGTAATCGACCACGGCGGGGTTTTGCAGGTTGAGCTTCACAAGCTCAAAATGGCCCTCCCAGCCCTCGTACCAAAAGCCGTCGCCATAGCAGGAATCACCGTCAAAGCTAATGTGGAACCAGTCCTTGTACGGCGAGTCCCACTTGCGTTCTTGCACATCACGGAAGGCCCAGAAGCCGCGGCCGACGTGGTTAAAGACGGCATCGAGCACCACGCGGATGCCATGGGCATGCAGCGTGTCGCATACGGCGGCAAAGTCGGCATCCCCACCCAAGCGGCGATCGATATGGCACAGGCTGCGCGTATCGTAGCCATGGCTATCGGACTCGAGCGGCGGGTTGATGAGCACGGCGCCAACGCCGAGTTTCTGCAGGTAGTCGGCCCATTGGGCGATTTTCATAATCGGAGCATCGGGGTTGGGCGCGGCGTTGGCAGCTTGGGCGAGTTCATCCTCGGCAACGGGGGCGGCGTTTTCGCGCGGAGTTCCGCAAAAGCCCAGCGGATAGATCTGATAGAACGTCGTCTCGTATGCCCACATAGCAACCTCCCGGTAAGCTCAACACAACGACATCCATTGTATGCCCGGCTTGTATCCTCTCCCCCAAAATAAGTTGCGGTGAAATAGTTCCCGCTTGGGCCTTCAGAGACCTTAAACAGGAACTATTCCACCGCAACTGATGAGGGAACGTGATTAGGCGACAGGCTTTGCGCGGCGTATGGCCGGGAACAGCACCGTGATGGCGAGGATGACGCCCACGACGGTAATCGCCCCGCCCGCGAAGCCGATCCAGGCGATACCGGGGCCCGACACCACGGCGCCGCCGATCGCCGTACCGGTGCCGATCCCCAGGTTGAACAGGCCCGAGAAGATCGACATGGCGACAGCCGACGAGTCCGCCGGCGTATACTTGATGAGCTCGGCCTGAAACGCCACGTTAAAGGCCGTGGAGCAGCAGCCCCATAGCGCGCAAACAGCGAGAACGGCGACGAGCGACGGTGCAACCGGACCCATGAGCAGCAGAGCCACCGGCACGCCGGAGAGCGTAATAGCCAAGAACGGGAACCGGTGCCCATCAAACAGTCGGCCGAACAGCCAGCTGCCCACCAGGCCGGAGCAGCCAAACGCCGTCAGCGTCATGGTGATGGCGCTTGCGTCGACATGGGCGACCTGCGCCAGGAAGGGCTCGATATAGCTGTAACCCGCGTAGTAGCCGGTCGCCATAAAGACCGTGACCGCATAAAGCGCGATGAGGAACGGGTTCTTGAGCAGCTCGGGAAGTTGTTTGAGCGTAAAGCGCTCACCCGCCGGCATAGCCGGGAACACCGCAGCCTGGTAGACAACCGCGACAGCCGAGAGGGCCCCGACCACGGCAAACGTCATGCGCCAGCCCACGGCCAGGCCGATGGCGCGGCCGATCGGCAGGCCAAAGATCTGCGCGATGGACGAGCCCGTGGCGATCATGCTGATGGCGAGCGCCCCGTGGCGGGCGTCGACCAGGCGCGAGGCCATGATAGAGGCGACCGACCAGAACACGGCATGTGCGCAAGCGACCACCAGGCGCGCACAGACCAGGATGGGATATGTCGGTGCCACAGCGGACAGGAACTGACCCAGAGAAAACACGGCGAGCACGCCGAGCAGCATGCGCTTGAACTCAAAGCGCGAAGCGAACACCATAAGCGGCAACGACAGCAGCATGACGCCCCAAGCATAGACCGAGATCATGATGCCGGCTTGGGACTCGGTAAGCGAGAACGACGCGGCAATGTCGGTCAACAGGCCAATGGGCATGAACTCCGACGTGTTGAATACGAACGCGCAGCAGGCGAGCCCGATAAGCGGGAGCCACTGCTTGAGTGAGATGCCATCTTGCCTTGCCTGAGTCATGTAGGAAACCTCTCCGATTGTCTTGAGCGGTGGGCGATTATATAGCAACGGCCCCGCATCCGTCAGCAACAGATGCGGGACCGCAATCAACTCAATACACAGGGGTTGCGCCGTCAATAAATAGCTAAGCCAACCCCAGCAATATGCCCGCCGAATGCACGACAAACGCCACGATCCAGGCGACCGTCACCTGAAACGCGAACACGGCAACGGCATAGCGCGCGCCCAACTCGCTCTTGACGGCGCCGATGGACGCCACGCAAGGCGGGTACAGCAGCGTAAAGACCAAGAACACGTAGGCGGTAAACGGCGAAAACATGGCTGACAGTGCCGCGGGAGAGGTTGCGCCCAAAAGCACCGTGAGCGTCGAGATGACGCTCTCTTTGGCAATAAGTCCCGTGACGAGCGCCGTGGATGCACGCCAGTCGCCAAAACCGAGCGGGGCCAACACCGGCGCGATGATGCTACCCAGACCGGCAAGCAAGCTTTGCGACTGATCGGCGACCACATTAAAGCGAATGTCGAACGTCTGAAGGAACCAGATGACCACGGTAGCGGCAAAGATGATGGTGAAGGCCTTGGTGATAAAGTCCTTTGCCTTATCCCATGCCAGCATCACCGTCGTCTTGACGCTCGGCAGGCGGTAGTTGGGAAGCTCCATGATAAACGGTACCGGGTCGCCCTTAAATGCCGTGCGATTGAGCACCAAAGCCGCGATGCAACCGACCGCGATGCCGATCAGATAGAGCGAGACCATGGCGGGTACCGTCGCCTGCGGGAAAAACGCCCCGCACAGCAGACCGTAGACCGGCAACTTGGCCGAGCAGCTCATGAACGGCGTGAGCATGACCGTCATCTTGCGGTCGTGCTCGGATGGGAGCGTACGGGTCGACATGATAGCCGGCACGGTGCAGCCAAAACCAACGAGCATGGGCACGAAGCTGCGGCCCGACAGACCAAAGCGGCGCAGCACCTTATCCATGACAAAGGCCACACGCGCCATGTAGCCGGAGTCTTCCAGAATGGAGAGGAACAAGAAGAGCACGACGATGATCGGCAGGAAGGCCAGCACGCTGCCCACGCCCGTAAGCACGCCGTCGACAGCCAGCGAGCGCACCACATCGTTGGTGCCGAACGCTTTGAGACCCGCATCGGCCGAGGCGATGATGGCAGCGATGCCGTCCTCCATGAGTCCCTGCAACGCCGCGCCGATCACGCCAAACGTCAGCCAAAAAACGAGGCCCATGATCACCAGGAACGCCGGGATGGCCGTATAGCGACCCGTCAGGATGCGGTCGATCTTGACGGAGCGCACGTGCTCGCGGCTCTCGTGCGGCTTGACGACGCAACGCCCGCACACGTCGCCGATAAAGCTAAAGCGCATATCGGCCAGCGCGGACAGGCGATCGGTGCCGGCCTCGCCCTCCATCTGGGTAATGATGTGCTCGATGGCGTCGAGTTCGTTGCGATCCAGGTGAAGTGCCTCGGTTACCAGCTCGTCGCCCTCAACCAGCTTGGTCGCCGCAAAACGCACCGGAATATGCGCCGTCACGGCATGGTCCTCGATAAGGTTGGCGATACCGTGGATGCAGCGGTGCAGGGCTCCGCCGTCCGGGCCATCGGGCGCGCAAAAGTCCAGGCGGCCGGGACGCTCGCAGAACCGTGCCACGTGCAGAGCGTGTTCCACCAGCTCACCGATGCCCTCGTTGCGGGCGGCGCTAATGGGGACAACAGGCACGCCCAACAGGCTCTCGAGCAGGTTGACGTCGATGGCGCCGCCGTTAGCCGTCACCTCGTCCATCATGTTGAGCGCGATGACCATGGGGCGATCGAGCTCCATAAGCTGCAGCGTCAGGTACAGATTGCGCTCGATGTTGGTAGCGTCGATGATGTCGATGATGGCGTCGGGATGCTCATCCAGGATAAACTGGCGGCTCACGATCTCCTCGCCCGTGTACGGTGACAGGGAGTAAATGCCGGGCAGGTCGGTAACGCTTGCCTCAGGATGGTTGCGGATGGTGCCGTCCTTGCGGTCGACCGTTACGCCGGGAAAGTTACCAACGTGCTGGTTGGAGCCCGTAAGCTGGTTGAACAGTGTGGTCTTACCGCAGTTTTGGTTGCCGGCGAGGGCAAAATGCAGCGGTGCGCCCTCGGGCACGGCCGTCTTCGCGGCGCGGGGCGAATACGTCCCCTCGCCGAGTGCCGGATGCTCCGTCGTGCCGATTGCGGCGTTGGCGCGCGGACCCATATCGGTGTCGTGAACGCCCACGAGCTCGATGCGAGCGGCATCGTCCTTGCGCAGCGTCAACTCGTAGCCACGCAGGCGAATCTCGAGCGGGTCGCCCATAGGGGCGTACTTCATCATGGTGACTTCGGTGCCCGGCGTTAGGCCCATGTCCAAAATATGCTGCCGGAGCGCCTGATCGTCGGATGTCACCGATGCGACAACGGCGTCCTTTCCAATCTCGAGTGTATCGAGCTTCACGTCCGTGTTCCTCCCCCGGCGCCCACAGGGCGTTGTATTTATGTTCACCATGGCTAACCGTTTGCCATGGCTAACCAATTTTAACCATGCATGATAGCGCGAACATGCAACGATGCTCAATCAACAGATCGGTGCAGGGGGGATTCTGGGCCATTGCTTCCCAGACGGGCCTGCTGCGGAAACCGAATCCCACTCCGGAACACCTAAACGGGATGGGCTTTCCGGTTGAGGCATCTAGCGGAAACTGCAGCCCGGAATCGGCGCTCAGACTGGGATGCAATTTCCCAATGGAGCCCTCGGGGAAACTGCGGCCCGGAATCTGCTCTCGAAACGGGACGCGGTTTCCCCGAGGACCGAAGCAGCCGCCCGCCCCTCGACAAAATGATCCGTTCCCTCCGTCGTATACGGAACGTCCAAGGAGTGTCCCAGGGTGCCGGCACAATAGGAACGTCCCCAGCTGCCGGCAGCATTTCGCCGCAACAACAAAAGCCCGCGCTGGCAACAAATGTCACCTGCGCGGGCTTGGTGGGCGCTCACAAAGGCACGTTACAGAGGCCCACGTCAGTTATGGATTACCGAACGGCACCGGCACGCGATGCCTCCGTCGGCTTACCAAGCGATGAAGCTTGCCGCAGTCTTAGACTATCGGCGCAATGCCGGCAAAGTGCAGATACAGCGAAATGATTGCCACGACAATGACCACCGCTGCGATCAGCTTGTCGTGCAGGTGCGGAAGCACCGGCTTACCGCGGCCTCGCTCGCCCAGCATATAAACGGGAATGGCCGGAGCAAAAAGGATCGTCGTGATCATAACGCCCTGAAGACCCGTCGACCACACCAGGAATAATGTGTAGATGAAGCCGAGCGTACCGAAGAAGCGGGCTTTGCCGACGCTGGGCGCATGCGGCCCGTCCAGATGCTCGTTCTTCCAGCCAATCACCATGTAATAGGCAGCCGAGCAGACATACGGAACCAGAATCGTGTTGACTGCGCAGCTATAGAAGAACTGGTAGGTGCTCGCCGCCACATACGACACGATCAAGAAGAGCTGCGTAATGCCGGAGCTCACGAGAACCGTTACCACCGGGGCGTCGTGCTTGTTCGTCTTGGCAAACGCCAGCGGGAAGGATCCCTGGCGCGCCGCCTCGAACGGCGTCTCGGACGCAATGATGACATAGCCCAGCAGCGCGCCGACCAACGAAAGGATAACGCCAAGGTTTACGATGGCAGCACCAACCGGACCGATTGCGCACTCGAGAATTCCCGCCATGGAGGGCGTTGCAAGCTGTGCCATCTCCTCGCGCGGCATAATGCCGAGCGACAGCATCGAGATGATCAGATACAGCGTGAATACAGCCGCAAATCCGAGCGCCGTCGAGCGGCCGACGTCACGCACGTACTTTGCACGGCCTGAGATAACGACAGCGCCCTCGATGCCCGTGAAGACCCAGACAAGGGCGATCATGGTCGAGACAACCTGCTCGCCAAAGCCAGGACCAGCCGGCTCTCCCCAGAAGTTGTCCATAAAGATATCGACGTTGAACTTACCCAGGAGCACGATACTCAGCACAAAGAGCCCCAACGGCACCAGCTTCGCCAACGTGACGATCGTGTTAATGCCCGCAGCTTCCTTAACGCCACGAAGCACAAGGGCGGTAAGGAACCACAAAAACACGCTGGCGCAGACGATAGAAAGCAGGTTGTTACCCGCGCCAAACGCAGGGAAGAAATAGCCCAGCGCGCTAAACAGCAAGAGTGCAAAGCTCACGTTGGAAAGACATGCGCTGATCCAGTAGCCCCAAGCGGAGTTGAATCCAATGTAATCGCCAAAACCGGCCGCAGCGTATGCATAGATGCCGCCGGTCAGGTCGGGACGGGCCTGAGACAAACCGTTGAACACCATCATCAGCGCAAAGACGCCAATGAAGCAAATTCCCCACGAGACGATAACCGCACCGGTATTTGCCCCGCCTGCTGCCATATCGCCGGCAAGCGAAAAGATGCCGCCACAAATACTGGCGGTAATGACCATCATGGTCAGGCGAAAGAGATCGAGGCCATTAGGGTCGATAATCTCTTCATTTTGAGCTTTAGAGGCCATTGTAGGTGCACCCCCTTCATCATGTGATCGAACGAAAGATGGCCCGGACGTCCCGAATCGGGTGCCGGGCCATCGGTCAAGCGATCATCAGACTGTTACAGCTATCGCGTTAGAAGCGCAGCGACAGGCAAGAAAGACCGCCGTCGACCTTGCGATACTCGGAGGTGTCGACGACGAGCGTCTTGTAGCCCAGATCCTGCACGGCCTTGAGCACGGTCGGATAGCCCTCGGCAACGATGACCGTACCGTTGACCCAGATGCAGTTGGCGCCGTAAGCCTCGTCCTCGGGCACGACGATCTTGTTGTACTGGGCAAAGTCGGGCTTATCGATGAACTCACCAGAGACGAGCATGTTGTTGTCCTCGATGTAGTTGACGCCCGTCTTGAGGTGCAGGACCTCCTCCAGCGGAACCTCGGAACCCTCGAGGCCCCAGCCCTCGAGAATCTCGCAGAACTGGCGGATGCCCTCTTCGTTGGTGCGAGCGGAGCGACCGACGTAGAAATGGTCGCCGACCATCATGACGTCGCCGCCGTCGAGCGTGCCCGGAGAAACGATGTGCTTGACATGCTCGTCATCAAAGAAGCGACGGACGGCCGGCTCGATCTCGTCCTTCTCGCCGTTGCGGCTATCGGCGCCGGGGTTGGTAATGATGGCGCCGCAGCGAGTGATAACGGCCGGATCTTCGACGAAGCAGCTGTCGGGATACTGCTCGAGGGCGGGCAGCACCGAGACATCCACGCCGCACTGCTCGAGCGCGTGCTCGTAATCGTAGTGCTCCTCGATGGCGCGCTCGTAGATGGGCTGGCCAAGCTCGGGGGCACTCGTGATGCCATTGCTCAGGGACTTGCCGGGACGGCGGATGATGACGTGGCTGAACTTGGTCATGATGATCCTCCTTGGATCTCTTAGCAGAGAGCGGGACTTCTTCGCGCCCGCCTTCCTTTCGATGGCTTTATCTTAGGGCGGTTTTCCTGTTTTGTATATTGTATACAATCATGAACGGTAGATATTCCTCGGTAAGCGTATTCCTGCTTATCGGCGCAAAGTAGCACGATTTAGCTGGTCGTTCTATAATTCGACTGAGCTATTCAAGCGAAACGTATTTAATTTTAGAAATATACCGTTAAGGAACATAAGCTCATGGAAACGCTCAGAAGGCCCCTGAAGGACCACGTATACGACTATATTTCGAGCCGTATTGACGCCGGCGAGTTGTCCGCCGGCGACCGGCTGAGCGAGCAAGCGATCTGCGACGCCATGGGCGTGTCGCGCACGCCGGTCCGCGAAGCGCTCATCCAGCTCGCAAGCGACGGCTATCTGGACAATCTCCCCCGCCGCGGATTCCGCGTCCGTGGGTTCGATCAGCAAAACGCCGTTGAAGTCTTTGAGATTATGGGGCCGCTCGACGGGCAGGCCGCATATCTCGCCTGTCCGAACCTAACCGACGATGACATTACGCAGCTTAAATTTCTCGTCGGCTCCATGGACCTCGCGATCCAAGGCGGCCTCATCCGTAAGTACGACGATATTCAACGAGACTTTCACCTGACGTACTTCAACCGCTGCGGCAACGACCGTCTGCGCGACATGATCTCGCAACTCGAGCGCTGCTTTATCAAGCGCGATTACGAGACTGTCGACCAAGAGACGGCTTGCAAACTGCTCAATAAAGCCAACAACGAACATGCTCATATTCTTGAGTTGTTCGAAGCACGAGATGCGACGGGCGTGCGCGACTACGTTCGCGATGTCCATTGGAACACGGAGAACGCCCAGTTCACCGTTTGGTAGGAAAGCAACAAGGGACGACATCGGTCTTAAACCTTGACGCCAGCACCGCCCAAACTGATCCATTTTCCTCCGTCCCCGAGGGATCAGCGACGCCCTTCTGGAAAGCGCATCCCACCATCCGGGCGAATTCCGGGATACCGTTTCCCGATGGGGCCTCTCGGGGAAATTGCGTCCCAGAATTCTGGCTCGAAACGGGATATGGTTTCCCAAACAGGCCTCTTGCGGAAAATGCATCCCGGAATCCCTGCCCGAAACGGGACGCGCTTTCCCAGTCGAGGCCCTACGGGAAACTGCATCCCGGAATCCGCGCCCAAACCGGGACGCAGTTTCCGGGCGGGGCATCAAAAACAAAGTTGCGGTGGAATAGTCCCTGCTTGGGCTGGTTGAGGGCTTAAATAGGAACTATATCACCGCAAGTTATTGAGGGGATGTCCGTCCTCTTACAGATGGCGTTCCAAAAAGCGGAAAGCTAGGCGAATCCAGGGACGGACGGAAACCTGTTTGTCCTCGTTGTCGACCGCGGTATTGGCGTTGCCGAGCGAAAGGCCGTGACCGCCCTGGTCAAAGACGTGCATCTCGCATGCAACGCCCTCCTCGGCCATGCGCTGCGCAAACGGGTAGACCTGCGCGACCGGCGCCGTCTTGTCGTCCGAAACGCCCCACACAAAGGTCGGGGGCATCTGGCGCGAAACGTGCGTGGTAGGGCAAATGTCGGTCAGGTGCTCATCGGTCGCCTCGCCGCCCGTCACCATCGACAGATAGTCGTTGAGCAAATCGCGCCCCGTCTTGCCACCCGTCTTGGGCACGCGCAGGTCGATGCGCGGGTCGCGCGTCTGCATATCGCGCACATAGGCAAGGTCGAGCAACGGATAGCCCAACACCACGGCGTCGGGACGAATATCCTCCGGACGAGCCCCGGCAAGGCCCGCGAAGGGTCCGGTCTTCCACTGCGTTGCCAACGAGGCGCAGATCATGCCGCCCGCCGAGAAACCCACGATGCACACGCGCTTGGGATCGACATGCCACTCGTCGGCGTTGGCGCGCACGGTAGCGATCATCTTGGCGAGGTCCGCCTGCGGGTGTGGAAAGCTCACGTCGCCCGTGGCACTCGTCACATAGTTGAGCACAAAGGCCTGGTAGCCGCGGTCCAAAAATGCAAACGCCACCGGGTCCTGCTCGTGCGGAGCGATATGCGTAAACCCGCCTCCGCCGCAGATGATCACCGCAGGGCGGCGGCCATTGGGCTTGTCGGGCAGCGGCTCGGCACCCAGATACGTAAACGTCGCCGGATAATCCTCGGTCGGCTCCTCGCCCCACAGCGCATGGTTCTCAATAATCATAGGTGCTCCCTCCGTGCGATTCGTGCGCACTCGTTTTTCGCACCCTAGCGTACCCCACTTGAGCCCGCGGCGCAGAAACACCCCCCGCAATAAGTTGGCCATCAACTGATATATCACATAATCCCAGCTCAGGACCATCGTTAAGCAGCGTAAAATAGGAGCGCTGACCGTGCTGGGAAACACGTACGAAACGTTTCCGGCAAACCACACGCGTGCAACATGCGCGCCTGATACGTTGGAGGCATCTATGGGTCTGCTCGATTCGCTCAAGTCCACGTTCACTTCGTCGGGCGAGGCGTCCGTTCCGCCCGCAGCAAGCTTCGCCACCCGCGAAGGCGTCATCTACGCTCCCGTCAACGGCGTGCTCGTCAATCTGAGTGAGGTTCCCGACGAGACCATCGCCTCGGGCATGCTCGGCCAGGGCTACGGCATCGAGCCCATTACCGGCACCATTTACGCCCCCGCCAACGGCCGTATCGGCGCCACCACCGTCACCAACCACTCCATCGGCATGATTACCGAGGACGGTCTGCGCGTGTTTATCCATGTTGGCCTGGGCACCGTGGAAATGAACGGCAAGGGTTTTGCCCGCTTTGTCGAGATGGGCGATGTGGTCAAGGCAGGCCAGCCGCTCATCAGCTTCGACCGCGAGGCCATTAAGGCCGCTGGTCACGAGGACATCGTGACCGTCATCGTCTCCGAGCTCGATCGTCTTAAGAGCATCGACCATGTCGGCGAGTCTGGAACGCTTATCGGCGGCAATCCGCTCGTCAAGCTTGGCGATCCGCTGCTGGTTGCCAAGACCAAGTAGCAGACTGCCGTCACATAACGGGTCAACCGCCTGCGCATCTTTGCCGCATCTGTGTTGTTGTTTTTGCCTATGTAGAGGTTCTGAAACGTTTCTATATAGGCAGCTGAGCATCAACGCAGGTGCGGCTTTTGCGTAGCGAGGCATCGCCCCGCGGCATGTTGTTCAACCGCACGAACCCCCTTCCTTTGTCCGCGCAGAGCGCTAGACTGCTAGGTCGACATTGGAGGAAGATCGATGCAAAACACACCCACGGGCGCCGCACATGCCGCGCCTCAACGCAACCAACGCATCGTCGCGCTCGACGGGCTCCGCGCCCTCGCCATCGCCGGCGTCGTCCTATATCACCTTCGCCCCAGCCGCCTGACCGGCGGTTTTTTGGGCGTTACACTCTTCTTTACGCTGAGTGGCTATCTCGCCACCAAAAGCATTATGCGAGCCACGGCACGCGACGGATTCTCGTATCCGCGCTATATCTGCCGCCGCATTGCGCGCATGATGCCGCCGATCGTCGTGACCATCGCGTTTACCGCCGTCGCCACCTACATCGCGGCCCCGAGCCTACTCCCTAAGGTGCAGCAGGACACCCTGCCATCGGCACTCTTTTTGAGCAACTGGTTCTACATCTTCCGCAACGTCTCGTATTTCGCCGCCGCGGGACTCCCCTCGCCGCTCACGCACCTGTGGTTCTGCGCTGTCACTATGCAGTTCTATCTGGTATGGCCGGTCATCCTTATGGCACTGTGCGGCAAAACCAGGTCGCGCAACACCGCCATCGGCATCACAATCGCATTCGCGCTTGTATCGACGGCAGCCATGGTCCTCATGTTTAATCCCACCGCCGACACATCGCGCGTCTACTACGGAACCGACGCCCGTGCCGCCGAGCTTCTATGCGGAGCCTTAGCCGCCATCGCCGCGCCGCGTCTGCGCGAGATGCTGAGCGGTGACATCCATACCCCCGGCGCCAACAAGGGCATCTCAAAGGTCAACGCGATTTCTATCGCGTGGCTCGTTGCCGTTATAGCCGGCGCACTCATGCTGACCGGAGAGAGCGCTTGGCTCTACCGCGGCGGCTTTTTGCTGTTTGCCCTCGCCACCGGACTCCTCATCATCTGCGTGCAGAATACGGAGTGCATCGTGCGTCGTCTGTTGTCGGTCAAGCCGCTCGTCTGGCTGGGCCAGCGCTCGTTCTCGGTTTATCTGGTGCACTATCCCCTACTGCTTCTTATGAACCCCGCAACCCGCACTACCCGCATCGCCTGGTGGGAGCAGGTATTACAGCTTGTACTGATTCTTGCGGTAGCCGAGGTTTTCTATCGCCTCGTCGAACGCCCTTGGTCCCACAAGCCGGCCCAACAGGACAGCACGGCAAGAAAACACGTCCTCGCGCCCGCCATGGTGCTCCCCGCGCTTGGCGCCGCATGCGTCGCCGCACTTGCCTTCGCGCCGCTTGACTGGGCAGGCATCGCCACCGCCCGCGCCGAGCAGCTCCGTCCCGAGCTTGCCCAGAACGCGACCTCGTCCCAGGACAACGGAGCCAACAACAAGGGCGCCGAGCCCGCATCCGGTAAAGATCCCCAGCCCAGCGACACCGCATCCGATGACGCCACCAAGCAAAAACCCAAAGAAGGGCCTATCGCCGAAAAAGTCCCCAAGAACTTGGACTGGAAGAGCTTTACCTACGACGAGGCAGCCGGAACCTGCGATGCCCGCGTGCTCATGATCGGCGACTCAGTCACTGCGGGCGCACAGTCCGGTATTCAGGCGGCGCTTCCCAACGCCTACATCGACGGCATGGTGAGCCGCCAGTTCTACACCTTCCAGGATGTCTACGCGCAGGACAGCGCCAACTACGACCCGAGTGTGGTCATCTGCGCGCTTGGCACCAACGGCCTCATCCGCGACCCCCAGCAGGTGCAGGACGTGATTAATGCCGTGGGCGGCAAGCCCATCTACTTTGTGACCGTGCGCGTACCGCTCGAGCTACAGGACCGCAATAACCAGACAATTCGTGACGTCTGCGCCCAAAACGACAACGCCGGCGTCATCGACTGGAACGGCACCTCAGAGGGCCACAGCGAATACCTTGTCGACGACGGCACGCACCTCACCCAGGCGGGAATCGACACCTACGCTGCCCTCATACGCCAAGCCATCTGCGGGCACTAGGCACCGCAAAATCGGCGCTTGCGCGGTGCCCACGGCACGCCCATACATCACACCCGATGTTTTGCTACGCCCCCACTCGCGGGTTAGAATGGTTAATTGTTTGGAAATAATCCGTACAACCGTTATGGGAGGATACGTGAACCGCACCAAAATCGCGCAGCTCTATACGCACGCCGAGTCGCTCGGTGGCCAGACCGTCACCGTTGCCGGCTGGGTCAAGTCCGTCCGCGACATGAAGAACTTTGGCTTCGTTACACTCAACGACGGCAGCTGCTTCCGCGACCTGCAGGTCGTCATGAACCGCGAGGCACTCGACAACTACGACGAGATCGCCCACCAAAACGTCTCGGCCGCCCTCATCTGCACCGGCACCGTCAAGCTGACCCCCGATGCGCCCCAGCCCTTCGAGCTTTCTGCCACCTCCATCGAGGTCGAGGGCACGAGCGCCCCGGATTACCCGCTGCAGAAAAAGCGCGCAACCGTCGAGTTCCTGCGCACCCAGCAGCACCTGCGCCCGCGCACCAACCTGTTCCGCGCCGTGTTCCGCATCCGCTCTGTCGCGGCTGCCGCTATCCACCGCTTCTTTCAGGAGCAGGGCTTTGTCTACGTCAACACCCCCATCATCACCACGAGTGACTGCGAGGGCGCCGGCGAGATGTTCCGCGTGACCACGCTCGACCCCAAAAACCCGCCCCTCACCGAGGCCGGCGAGGTCGACTGGAGTCAGGACTTCTTTGGCAAGCATGCGAGCCTCACCGTTTCCGGCCAGCTCAATGCCGAAAACTTCGCCATGGCCTTTGGCGACGTGTACACCTTTGGCCCCACCTTCCGCGCCGAAAACTCCAACACCACGCGCCATGCCGCCGAGTTTTGGATGATCGAGCCCGAAATGGCCTTCGCCGACCTCAACGACTACATGGACAACGCTGAGGCCATGCTCAAGTACGTCCTCAAGGACGTCATGGCCACCTGCCCCGACGAGCTCAATATGCTCAACAAGTTTGTAGACAAGGGTCTGCTCGAGCGCCTGGACCATGTCGCCAACTCCGACTTTGCCCGCGTCACCTATACCGAGGCCGTCGAAATCCTGGAGCAGGCCGTCGCCGCCGGTCACAAGTTTGACTATCCCGTGAGTTGGGGCATTGACCTGCAGACCGAGCACGAGCGTTTCCTGACCGAGGAGCACTTTAAACGCCCGACCTTCGTAACCGACTACCCGGCCGAGATCAAGGCCTTCTACATGCGCATGAACGAGGACGGCAAGACCGTCGCCGCCGCCGACTGCCTGGTTCCGGGCATCGGCGAGATTATCGGCGGCTCCCAGCGCGAGGAGCGCCTGGATCTGCTCGAGGCCCGCATCAAGGACCTGGGTATGAATCCCGAGCAGTACAAGTACTACCTTGACCTGCGCCGCTACGGTTCCTGCAAGCACGCCGGCTACGGTCTGGGCTTCGAGCGCTTGGTGATGTACCTCACCGGCGTGGGCAACATCCGCGACGTCCTGCCGCACCCGCGCACCGTGGGTAACGCCGATTTCTAATCGCCATAGCGCCACCAAACGCGTTCCAGCGCATCACGCCAGCGCCTCTCGGCAAGCCGAGAGGCGCTTTTTTCAACAGCATCCGTCAAGCTTTTGGCAAGGTTTTGGTCAGTTAGGCAGGGTTGTTGAAAACCCGACCCGCCGTTTGCCGACGGCTACTGACCGCCCAGAGCGCCCTGCACCCCTGGGAAAGCTACGCATCCTAGGCTCCATACCGTCGCCACCCAAAACGGAAAGGACGTGGGCGCTATGACCGAAGCCGTTGTTGAAAACTACGAGACCACGACCAGGGGCTCCGCCTCGATGGCAGCCTATCGCGCCGTACGCATCCTGCAGCTTTTGAGCGAGAACACCGGCGAGGACAAGGCGCTGCTTTCCGACGAGCTGGTCGAGCTCCTCGCCCATCCCGACGACCCCGCCCGCATGCCCATCTCGGCGGCACGCCGCAGCATCTATACCTCGATATCCGCACTTCGTCACGCCGGATACGAAATCGACTATAAACGCGGCGTGGGCTATCGGCTCCTCACCCGCCCGCTTGCTGACGAGGAGATCATACGGCTCCATGGCATGGTCATGCGCAACCGATCGACGCCCATAGCCATTCGAAAAAGCATGGCGCAGCACCTGGTCGCCATGGCGAGCGCCGATGTTCGCGGCTATCTCGATATGCCCGAACCGACACCGGCCGCCAACGACGTGCCCATCAAGACAGCGCGTCCGCACGCCAAGCGTATCGACACGTGCGAGCTCGTCGAACAGGCCATCGACCATGGAACAACTGTCAGCTTTGATATCTCAAACGTCCTGACCCGAGGCGAAACCGAGGTGGTGCGGATGACGGTCCGGCCCTTTGCCATCAGGCAGCGCGATGGCGTCTCGTATCTGCTGGGAACGGTCTACAACACCCGAGGCGCCGACGATACCCTGCGCACCGTTGAGGTCAGCCGCATGAGAAACGTCAGCACGCGTTTGCTCGACGGCAAGAAACTCTTTGCCGCGCTAGACGAAGAAGACAGCCCCGCGCCCGCAGCGTAAGCCGCAGCGTAAGCCCCGTTACCGTCCGTCGTTCCTCAGCACCGCCCATCCGGTTCAGTATTAAAAAACCCGCCAGGTTATTGTAAAAATGGACATCGGCGTTACTATAGTCCCACTTGCACTTTTTCCTAGTGCAGTGTTTCCAGCCATTTTTACACTGGGGGTAATGATATGAAGGACATCACCATCAGCCGCAGGAGCCTTCTTGTCTCCGCTGGCCTGCTCGCGCTCGCTCCGCTCGCCGGATGCGGCGGCAACTCTGGTTCCGGCTCCGCTGCCGCCGGTTCCGACTACACCATCGGCGTTCTGCAGCTCACCGAGCACTCCGCGCTCGATGCCGCCAACGACGGCTTCGTCAAGGCCATCAAGAAGAGCGGTCTCAAGGTCAAGATCGACCAGAAGAACGCCCAGAACGACCAGTCCACGTGTAAGTCCATTGCCGACAAGTTCGTAGGCGACGGCGTCGACCTGATCTATGCCATCGCCACGCCCGCCGCGCAGGCTGCCGCCGGCGCTACGGCCGATATCCCCATCGTTGGCTGCGCCATCACCGACTACGCCGCCTCCGGCCTGGTCCAGGACAACGACAAGCCCGGCACCAACGTCACGGGCGCTTCCGACCTCACCCCGGTCGCCGAGCAGCTCGAGATGATGCAGAAGGTCCTGCCCGACGTTAAGAAGGTCGGCCTGCTCTACTGCACCGCCGAGTCCAACTCCGACGTCCAGATCAAGGCCGCCAAGAAGGAGCTCGACAAGCTGGGCCTGGAGTACACCGACTTCACCGTCTCGAGCTCCAACGAGATTCAGTCCGTCGTCGAGTCCGCCGTGGGCAAGGTCGACGCGCTGTACTCCCCCACCGACAACACCATCGCCGCGGGCGCTTCGCAGGTCGGCCAGATCTGCAAGGAGAACAAGCTCCCCTTCGTGACTGGCGAGGAGGGCATGTGCAAGGCCGGCGGCCTGTTCACCCTCTCCATCAACTATGAGGACCTGGGCTACGCTGTAGGCGAGATGGCCGTCAAGATCTTGAAGGGCGAGGCCAAGCCCGAGGATATGCCGATCAAGCACCTCTCGAGCAAGGACCTGGTCGTCGTCAAGAACGACGAGATGGCCGAGGCTCTGGGTATCGACCTTTCCGCTCTGGACGAATAACGCCATGCGCGGTGACGCGTCTAGGGCCCGCACGCGCGCCACAGCTGCGTTATTCAATATCTGAGTCATTGGGGCGAACGCTAAAGACCGGCGTTCGCCCTGCTTGTTTCGGATAAGACAAAACATCCGTCCGCAGCTCTTTTATGCATTGGTACCGCTATTATGGAAAATCACGTGTCCACCCTATCCTAGGAGGTATGAAGCATGCTCATTGCATTGCAGGGCGCCGTTTCCCAGGGCGTCCTCTGGGGCATTATGGTGCTCGGCGTGTTTATCACGTTCCGCCTGCTCGACATCCCCGATATGACCTGCGACGGCAGCTTTGCCCTCGGCGGCTGTGTTTGCGCCGTGCTCATCGTCAACAATAACATCGACCCCTTGCTCGCCGTGCTGGCCGGCATGTGCGCCGGCGCCATCGCGGGCGCCGTCACGGGCATCTTGACCACCGTTTTTGAGATTCCTGCAATCCTCGCCGGAATCCTTACACAGATCAGTCTGTGGTCCATCAACCTGCGCATCATGGGCAAGTCCAACACGCCCATCCTTGCCAAGGGCACTATCTTCTCATCCGTCAGCCACATGACGGGCCTGCCGCAGTCCACCGTCGCCATCATCCTGGGCATTGTGCTGGCCGTGGCCATCGTCGCCATCCTGTACTGGTTCTTTGGCACCGAGATCGGCTCGGCGCTGCGTGCCACCGGCAACAACGAGTACATGATCCGCGCCCTGGGCGTCAACACCAACTCCACCAAGATGATCGCCCTCGTGCTCTCCAACGCCCTTATCGGCCTTTCGGGTGCGCTCATCTGCCAGAGCCAGAAGTACGCTGACATTGGCATGGGCACCGGCGCCATCGTTATCGGTCTTGCCGCCATTGTTATCGGCGAGGTGCTCGGCCGCCTGCTGCCCGGCGGTCTGACGCAGTTTAGCGTCCGTCTTGCCTCTGCCGTCTTTGGCTCCGTGGTGTACTTCCTTATCCGCGCCATCGTGCTGCAGCTGGGCATGGATGCCAACGACATGAAGCTGCTCTCCGCCGTGATCGTTGCCGTGGCCCTGTGCGTGCCCGTGGTTTGGGAGCGCTATAAGCTCCGCAGCTCCTACACGAAGGGGGATGAGGCAGATGCTTAAGCTCTCGCACGTCAAAAAGACCTTTAACAAGGGCACCGTCACCGAGAAGCGCGCACTCACCGGCGTCGACCTTACCCTTAACGATGGCGACTTTGTGACCGTGATCGGCGGCAACGGCGCCGGCAAGTCCACGCTGCTCAACATGATTGCCGGCGTGTATCCGCTCGATTCGGGCGTTATCGAGCTCGACGGCACCGACATCTCGCGTCTGAGCGAGTCTCAGCGCGCCAAGTACCTGGGCCGTGTGTTCCAGGACCCCATGCGCGGCACCGCAGCCGACATGCAGATTGCCGAAAACCTAGCCCTCGCCAAGCGTCGCGGTCAGCGTCGCGGTCTTTCGTGGGGCGTCACCAAGGCCGAGAAGGACGAGTACGTTGAGCTGCTCAAGCGCTTGGACCTCGGTCTGGACACGCGTCTCAACGCCAAGGTCGGCCTGCTCTCGGGCGGCCAGCGCCAGGCACTCACCCTGCTGATGGCCACGCTCACCAAGCCGCGCCTGCTGCTGCTCGACGAGCACACAGCGGCCCTCGACCCCAAGACGGCATCGAAGGTGCTCAACCTGACCGAGGAGATCGTCGACGAGAACCACCTGACTACGCTCATGGTCACGCACAACATGAACGACGCCATCCGTCTGGGCAACCGTCTGATCATGATGCACGAAGGCCACGTGATCTACGACGTGGCCGGCGACGAGAAAAAGTCGCTCACCGTCGCCGACCTGCTCCAGAAGTTCGAGGAGGTCTCGGGCGGCGAGCTCGCCAACGACCGCATGCTGCTGAGCTAACGACCTAGAAAACCACCACAAAGGGGACAGGCACCTTTGTGGTGGTTTTCGTTAACCCTTATATCGAGCGCAGAAGCCCGTCCAATGTGATCGGACGGGCTTTTTGGTGGGTATCATGGTTGGACGATCATTAGGAGGTTTCCCTACATGGAATTGTTTGAGCCAATTCTTCATTTCTTTGCACAACGATGGGTCCACAACATCATCTGGGCAGGTATCTTGGCTATCGGCACCGCCGTTGCCGCCAAGGTCGCGTCCAAGACCCTGCGCCACCTGCTTAACCGCGACGATAACCCACTCCCTTCATCCAGCATCTTCATCAACATCGCGCGCGCCGTCATATGGACGATCGGCGGCAGTTTTATCCTCGACAACTGCTTTGGCGTTAACGCAAACGCCCTCGTCGCCGCTCTTGGCGTCGGCGGCATCGCCATCTCGCTCGGCTTTCAGGACACGCTTTCAAACCTCATCGGCGGCATGCAGGTGACGTTTATGGGCATTATCAAACCCGGCGACAATATCGAGGTCGGCGGCGTGTCGGGCGTGGTCCAAGATATCACCTGGCGCCATACGACCATCGAAGATGCCTGCGGGCAGACCATCATCATCCCCAACTCCAACATCTCCAAGAACACACTCGTGCATTTGATGCCCTTTGGGCGCGTGGCCGTCCCCGTCGCGGTCAAGGACACGTCCAAGTGGGCTTCACTGGACGCGCTGGCAGATGAGCTCACCAACGCCACCAAGGCCGCTGTGCTTCCCATCTCGGGCTTTGACAAGGAGCCGTACGTGCTCTTTAGCGAGATCGGCGACTTTGGCGTCAAGGGCAAAATCATCTTCATCGTCAGTGACGACAGCACCACTTTCACGGCAGCCGACGCCTGTATCCGCGCCATCGCCCCCATCATCGCCTAAAACCACCGCAAAGGGGACAGGCACCTTTCTGGTGGTTTCGCATCGTGGTACCATGGTTCATATCGTTGTTTAAACGACTAAGGGAGTAGACACCATGGAAGAGGCCTATCGTCAAGCACGCAAGCGCGGCGAGCAGGGACGCCGTCGCGCCATCAGCCAAAGCGAGCACCCGTACCTTACGGACCTCGATAGCCTCGTTGCCCAGCTCCCCTTAGGTCAGCGAGAGAGCGTCGGCCTAAGGGACATTCCGCTCGAAATGGTCGTCGGCACGGTTACCAAGGGCCGTCAGTCAGCCTTTTCGTGCAACTTTATGCCCCTGTTGCCATTTAGCACCGAGTTCGCCCGCAAGTGGTCCAACCTCTATGACATCCAGGTGACCGAGGGCTATCGCGACCCCATCATCGTCACCGAGTTCATGCATCGGTTCTACGTCCAGGAGGGCAACAAGCGCGTCAGCGTCCTCAAATTCCTGGACGCCCCGACGGTTTCGGCCAAGGTCACCCGCCTCTACCCCGGCACATGGGATTCCGTCGAAAGTCGCCTGTACGGCGAGTTCTGCGCGTTTTGGCGCGTCTGCCCCCTATACGAGATTGAGTTCTCGCGCGAGGGAAGCTATGAGACGCTCGCCAAGATGCTCGGCCAGGACCTTGTCGAAAAGTGGCCACAGAAAAAGGTCGACTACCTGCGCCACACCTTCCTACTCTTTAAACGCGCCTACCTGCGCGCCGGCGGCGACCATCTGGACATTACGCCCGCCGACGCCATGCTCGTCTACCTCAATGTTTACAACCAGGACCGCCTGCTAGATACGCCGACGGATATCGTCGTAAACCGCCTGTGCAAGATTTGGCGCGAGCTGGTCATTGCCGGCAAAAATGACGAGGACAAGGTCAGTCTTGTCGAAGCGCCGAGCGTCGATGAGGAAGAGGCGCCCGCCAAGTCCACCTCCGGCGTGCTCAACTTCTTTATGGGCAAGACTGTCTACTCGGCGGCCAACCCCCTGCGCATCGCCTTTATCCATGAATTCCCCTGTGCTACGTCGAGCTGGGACAGCCTGCACGACCAAGGGCGTCAGTATCTCGACGAGCACTTTGGCGGCATCGTGCGCACCGAGGCATTCGAGGACTGCCACGATCCAGACGTGTTCTACGCCGCCGTGGAAACGGCTGTCAAACACGGAGACAACGTCATCTTCTCGACCTCGCACCGCCTGATGGAATATACGCTCAGGGCTGCCGTTGAGTATCCCCAGGTTCGGTTCCTCAACTGCTCTATCGGCCTTCCCCACCAAAGCGTGCGCTCGTATTTTGGAAAGATGTACGAGGCCAAGTTCCTCCTGGGCGCCCTTGCGGCCAGCATGGCAGACAACCATCGCATTGGCTACCACGCGTCCGTCTTTGCGTCGGGCGCGCTTAGCGAGATCAACGCCTTTGCAATTGGCGCCTCGCTGCTCGACCCCCGCGCGCAAATTATCCTGACCTGGGGCGATGTGCCCGCCGGCGGTCTTGCCGAGGCCATGTGCCGCGAAGGCGTGAGTGTTATGACCGGCGCTGACATGTCCAAGTCGCTGGAGGACCCCACGGCCTACGGACTTCACCGCCTGGTCGATGGCAAAGTCGTCGGCACCGCCATGCCGGTATGGAACTGGGGCCGTTACTACGAGCTTATCGTGCGAAGCCTGCTGCATGGCACCTGGGATGAGACCAGTGACGACAGCCAGGTTCGCGCCGTCAACTACTGGTATGGTATGAGCTCGGGCGTCATCGACATTCGCTACGCTCCGGGCCTGCCCTATCAGACGCGCAAGCTTGTTCAGCTGCTCCGCAATGGCATCGTCGAGGGCTCCATCAATCCATTTGGCGGCGAGCTCCATAGCCAAGACGGCGTGGTGCAGATCGAGGGCTTTCCCCCACTGCCGAGCACGCAAATCGTCGAGATGGACTGGCTGGCCGACAACGTGGTGGGCGCCATTCCGCAACTCGATGATGAGCCGAAGGTCCGCGCCCTATGAAAATCCTTGCCATAGCCGATACCGAAGAACGATGCCTATGGGAGTGCTTTCGCAAGGAACGCTTTGAGGGTGTCGACCTGATTTTGTCCGCTGGCGACCTGGACCCGGACTATCTTGAGTTTTTGGTTACGGTCATCAACAAGCCGCTCATCTACGTGCGCGGCAACCACGATGACCGCTACGCACGTCATGCACCGGGCGGCTGTATCTGTGTCGAAGACACCGTGTACGTGTATCGCGGCGTCCGCATTGCGGGGCTTGGCGGCTCCATGCGCTATCGAGACGGTGCCAACATGTACACCGAGCGCGAGATGACCAAGCGTATGCGCAAGCTGTCCCGCAAAGTGAGGATGGTCGGCGGCTGCGACATTCTGCTTACCCACGCGCCCGCCGCCGGCGTGGGCGATCTGGATGATCTGCCACATCGAGGATTCGAATGCTTCAACACAGCGCTCGAATCCTGGAACCCCGACTACATGGTGCACGGGCATGTGCACCAATGCTATGGTCGCGACTTTCAGCGCGAGCGTCGGCATGCATGCGGGACAACGATCATCAACGCCTGCGGCTATATGCAGTTTGAGCTAGATGAAGCGCGCTACCCCATCCGTGGCTGGCAGGCAGCCTGGCTCAACTCGCAAACCATGCGCCGCGAGCTCAAACGCCACGAAGCAATCGAGTCTTCAACCGCCAGAACCCCCTGGTAACTGCCAACAACCACCACGAAGGGGATAGGCACCTTTATGGTGGTTTTGCTGACTCGTCCGACCTGTCCATCACGGTGCTTGTGTAATTAACGAGAACACTCATTGTTTTGTAAGGACGGCGCTCACGTGCCGTCTTTTTTTGTCAACTTATGCAGTCTCGACCGTGTTGTATGTAGAGGGACCTCGCGAGACGCCTTCCCTATATCCACCACGACCAATTGGAGGTGACACTATGCCTGCACGCCGTAACCGCAATAGCACGCTCCGATGCGATGCCGATCAGATCGAGCGGGAAGCAAAGCGCTTGGTCGACACGTATTCCGACCTCATCCTTCGATTGTGCTATTCGGCCCTTGGATCCGCTGACGACGCTCAAGACATCTGCCAGGACACGCTGATCAAGATTCTCCAACGCACTCAACCGTTCGACTCGCTCGAACACGAACGTGCTTGGGTGATCCGAGTCGCACTGAACGCATGTCGCGATATCGGCCGTACGCACGCGAATCACCCGGTTGTCGACCTCGATTCGCTCCCCGATTTCTGCGCACCCGTAACACATACCGAGCAAGAATTCGCGCAACGCGACTGCGCCATTCTTTCCGCTGTCACGGCCCTGCCTCAAGCACAGCGCATCGCCATCTTTTTGCACTACTACGCAGGCATGAGCATCAGGGAAATCGCAGACGCCGTTCACGCGACGCCAGCTGCAACCGCCCAGCACCTTAGCCGCGGACGTGCGTCACTTCGGCTTTCCTTGAAAGGAGACCACAATGACTACGAATTCGAATGACTATCGCCACGCCCTGGAGCACATTTCGTTTACCGATAATGCGAAGCAGCACATGGCAAACTCGATTGCTCAGTCCGTCGCCTCGAGCGATGCGGCGACCGCTCAAAGCAACTTTAATGGCACGCGACGCAAGCCGCGCATCGCCCGCCATCCCGTAAGAACAGTCGCTCGCATTGCCGCTGTAACGGCAGTCCTCGCTATCGTCATTGGAGGCGCTGGCACGGCTATGGCAACAGGCGTCCTGCCGCTTCCTTCTGACATGCTTTCCGACATCTTTGACGGACCTGCTTCTCAAACCGAGATCATCGACCGTATTGGCCGACCCGTCGGTGCTAGCTGCTCCAACAACGGAGTCACCGTGACCGCCGACGCCATCATGGGCGACAAGGATATGGTTACCATCGCCTATACGCTTACGTTCGACGATCCCGCTGCCCTGAAAAAGCTTTCCGAGCCGGGCGAGAACGGAACTATCGCCGGAAGTGTCGATGGAAACGTATACGTTGATGGCGAGCATGGCGGCCAAGGCCAATCATGGCTCATTGACAAGAACCCCAATGACTCCAGCATTCAATACTTTGCACAGTTCAGCGTTGAATCACCCGGCCTTATGGGCAGGACCGTCCGCACGCATATCAACTCTCTCGTTGTGCCACGTGCTGGCAAAGAGCTTCCCGAGTATAAGAAAATACTTACGGGCCCATGGGATCTTAAGTTCCAGCTGAATTACGAAGATACATCCGTTACGATTCCCGCGCCCAAATCGGTCAACTTTAACGGCACCAAGGCGACGATTCAAGAGGCCACCGTATCCTGCGTTGGCGTTTCAGTCCGCTACAACATAGATCGTTCCATCGAACACGACAACAACAGCGGCAAGATGTCTCAAAACATGGAGGAGTCTATGGATGCCGTTGGCAACATACCCCTCATCGTGACGTTCAAAGACGGTCATGTTGAGGACGCAACCAGCCACAGCGGCTATTTCGCAAATAAACTGGATAACGGCACCACTGATGTCCACAAGACCTGGCCGTTCTCGCAAGTTTGTGACACAGACAAGATTGCAAGCGTACAAATTGGCGATACGGTCATTCCCATGAATTCGTAACGCTACGCGGCTCGTATATGCACCCGGTTCCGCACTTCGCGTCTAAAGATGCGCTGTCATCGAGCAGCGTGAGCGCAAGGCCGCCCGTATGGTCGGCTGGGAACACCTCGTTGCGCTAAAAACCACCACGAAGGGGACCGGCACCTTTGTGGTGGTTTTGCTGACTCGTCCGACCTGTCCCAACGGTTTGTCTCAATCTGTAACAGGTAGGGCCCAAATAATCGGTTAGCTGTTACAGATCGAGACAGACCACGGATGCTCGGCCGAAAATCTCAATCTGTAACAGGTAGGAACGATTTTGCCCCTTAGATGTTACAGATTGAGATATTTGACAGCTTGAATCGGCATCGCCTACAGCGCGGCGACGACCTTGTCGCCCATCGTCGTGGTGCCGAGGATCTTATCTGCCGGGGTGTTGACATCGGCGATGTCACGGGTGCGCCAGCCCTCGTCGAGCACGCGCGCCACGGCGCTCTCGATCCACGCGGCTTGCTCGCCCATGTCGAGCGCGTAGGTCAGCAGCATCGCCACCGACAAGATTTGAGCCAGCGGATTGGCCACGCCGAGCCCCGCGATGTCAGGAGCGCTGCCAGCGCTCGGCCCAAACAGCGATACGCCATCATCCAGCGAGGCAGAGGCAAGCATACCGAGCGATCCGGTAATCTGAGCCGCCTCATCGGACAGGATGTCGCCGAACATGTTCTCCGTCACCACGACGTCAAAGTCTGCCGGTCGACTGATGAGCTGCATGGCGGCGTTGTCGACGAGCAGGTCCTCAAGCTCCACGTCGGAGTACTCCTCGTCTTGCACGCGATGCACGATCTCGCGCCACATGCGGCTCGTCTCCAGCACGTTGCGCTTATCAACGCTCGTCACCTTGCCGCGACGTTTGCGCGCCGCCTCAAATGCCTGGCGCGCAATGCGCTCAATCTCGTACTCGCGATACTCCATCACGTCGACCGCACGCTGACCGGCCGCACCCGCAGCGCCCGCGCAGGTCACGGATGCGGGCGCCAAAGTCCCACGGCATGTTGTAGCCCATCGTATCGGGGATGTTCACGACCGTGGCACCGGCCTTTACGGCCGCCTCGATAATGCGCACCAGAAACTCCTGATCGGAGCGGCCGGCATCCTCGGCATAAAACTCAACATCGTCAACGAACTTGCGAGCATGTTTGACGGCATGGATCGCTCACTCAATTGCCCTTTCCTCAGTCATATGGAGCTTGTCGCGCAGGTGACTGGTGCTCACACCCAGCCCTGTATGGATACGGGGCCTCTGGGCCGTTTTGAGCGCCTCTGCAGCCACTTCGATATCCCTGTCGACAGCGCGCGTCAGGCCGCATACCGTGCATCGGTCGCCCGCAATCTTGCCAATCTCCTGTACGGAGCGAAAGTCACCAGGACTCGAGATGGGAAAGCCCGCCTCGATAACGTCCACGTTCATGCGCACCAGCTGGCGGGCGATGAAGAGCTTTTCCTCGGTATTCATGCTGGCGCCCGGCGACTGCTCACCGTCGCACAGGGTGGCGTCAAAGTTTGTGATTTTGCGGCTTATATGTTCCTCCTGATTGACCGTTTTATGACAGATGGCTTTCAGGAGAGAGAGAAGGCCTAGAGATAGAAAAATACCCGTGTCGCTCATCACGCCTGAAAGCGGCAGACGATAGCGCACCCGGGTACAACAAATCGTTATAGCGAGATTACAACCCTAGCGCGCTATCCAATCTAGTAGCGCTAGGCCTAGGAGCTGTTGCGTGTTCTTAAACATGTTGGGCTCCCTTCGGCCTCGGGTAGTACTACATCGCGCTAAAGTACAACACAAGTAAAACCACCACAAGGGTGCCGGTGTCCCCTTCGTGGTGGTTTCGTTGACTCAAAAGCAAGAGACCCGGTCCTGCACGAGACAGAACCGGGTCTCTTTAGCAATGCTTGCTTTGCTCAGGCAGTAACTAAAAGTTACTCAGCCAGGAAGTCACGCTGGACAGCGGGATCGACCTTGACGCCAGGGCCCATGGTGGAAGACACGGAGATGGACTTGACGTACTTGCCCTTAGCAGAAGAGGGCTTGACGCGCAGGATCTCGGTGTACAGGGCAGCGTAGTTCTCGACGAGCTGCTGCTCAGAGAAGGACTTCTTGCCCAGGGGCACGTGGCAGATGCCGTAACGATCGGCGCGATACTCAACGCGGCCGGCCTTGAGCTCGGAGACCATCTTGGCGACGTCCATGGTCACGGTGCCGAGCTTGGGGTTCGGCATGAGGCCACGGGGACCAAGGATCTTACCGATGCGGCCAACCTTGGCCATCATGTTCGGCGTAGCGATAGCAGCGTCGAAGTTGATCTCGCCCTTCTGGATCTGGGCGACGAGCTCGTCGGAACCGATGATGTCGGCGCCGGCAGCCTCGGCCTCGCGGGCCTTCTCGCCCTCGGCGAAGACGGCAACACGAACGGTCTTGCCGGTGCCGTGGGGCAGGGAGATGGAACCACGGATGTTCTGGTCAGCCTTACGAGTATCGATGCCCAGACGGAAGTGGGCCTCGACGGTCTCGTCGAACTTGGCGGTGTCGAGCTCCTTAATGAGCTTGGCAGCCTGAAGGGGGGTGTAGAGCGTGGCGCGGTCGATCTTCTCGGCAGCGGCGTTATAGCTCTTACCATGCTTAGCCATGTGCATTACCTCCTGTGGTTAAACGGGCGTGAGCCCTCCCACATCGTATCGTGTGCCCTATTGCACACATATAACGGGCGCCCCGGTCGGAGCACCCGTCATTACCTAGAAAAACGCTACTCAGCGATGGTGACGCCCATGGAACGGGCGGTACCGGCGATGATCTTCTTGGCGGCGTCAATGTCGTTGGCATTGAGGTCCGGCATCTTGATCTCGGCAATCTTGGTGAGCTGCTCCTGGGAAAGCTGACCAACCTTGTCGGCCTGGGGCTTAGCGGAACCAGACTTGAGGTTCAGCTCCTTCTTAATGAGGTGAGCCGCCGGCGGAGTCTTGGTGATGAAGGAGAAGGACTTATCCTCGTAGACAGAGATCTCAACGGGGATGATGTCGCCCTTCTTGTCCTGCGTCTCGGCGTTAAAGGCCTGGCAGAACTGCATGATGTTCACGCCAGCAGCGCCCAGGGCGGGGCCGACGGGAGGAGCGGGGTTAGCTGCACCAGCAGGAATCTGGAGCTTAATGACGTTGGCAACCTTCTTCTCAGCCATGGTCATTCCTTTCGAATCACGAGTGTGAAGTACTTGCTATATCGTAAGCACGCACGTGTTAGAAGCACTCCTGAGATGAGCAGTCACAGAAGAAGCACGCTCGCGCGAACGGACAAAAACTTAAGCGATGACAGCGACCTGGTTAAAGTCGAGCTCAACCGGCGTCTCGCGGCCAAAGATCATCAGCGTGACCTTAAGCTTGCCTGCCTCGGTGTTAACCTCGGAGACCTTGCCATCAAAGTCGGTAAGCGGGCCATCGGTGACGCGGACGGACGTGCCGACCTGAATATCGACCGAGGTGCGCTTGGGCGAATCGCCCTTACCGGGACGACGAGTCATCTTGTTGTACTCGTCGCGGGAAAGCGGAGCGGGCTTGCCGTTGCCGCCCAGGAAACCGGTGACGCCAGGCGTGTTACGAACGCACGTCCAAGCATCGTCATCCATCTCCATGCGGACCAGGACATAACCCGGGAAGATTTTAGAATCCTTGGTCTCGCGCTTGCCACCCTCTTTAATCTCGGTGACGCGCTCCATAGGAATCTCGATATCAAAGATACGGTCCTGCATGCCCATGGTCTCGATGCGATGCTCGAGATCGGACTTAACGCGGTTCTCGTATCCAGAGTAAGTGTGAACGACGTACCAACGCTTAGACATGGTTTAGCCCCTCAATCCAGAGAACAGAGCAAGAGCCTCGCCAAAGCCAGCATCGAGCAGAGCGATGACGACGCCGACGACGATCAGAGAAGCGCAAACGACGACCGAGTAGTTCACGAGCTCCTTCTTATCGGGCCACGTGACACGCTTCATCTCGGACTTGACCGAAGCGAAATACTTCTTGGTGCGGGCGAAGAAACCAGGCTTCTCGTTCTTCTTGGACTTCGCAGCCTTCTCGTTCTTCTTGGCAACGGCCTTCTTGGCCTCAACCTTGGAGTTGGCGGCAGCTTTATTGGCAGGTGCCGACTGCTGAGCCTTCTTCTTGTTCTTCTTGTTGGCCATTTGGGTTACCTCCGCGCAATGCGCTTATACATGAGTAAACCGTAAGCCCCCAATTGGGAGCTTACGGAATAATGACTGGCACGCCAGGAAGGACTCGAACCCTCAACACTCGGTTTTGGAGACCGATGCTCTACCAATTGAACTACTGGCGTATGTGACTAGAGACTAGCGAGTCTCTTTGTGCAGCGTGTGATGACGGCACCAGGGGCAATACTTCTTGATCTCCATACGATCAGGCATGTTCGACTTGTTCTTGGTGGTCGTATAGTTGCGGCGCTTGCACTCAGTGCACGCAAGAGTAACTAGAGTACGCATGTATCCTGAACCTTTCATTTCCGCCCCGTACGGGCACGAGTTGGTACTTTACCAGCTCTATGTAAGTGCTGTCAACGAAAACCTCGAGTCAATTGGTTCTCGGTGGATCCATTCATATTTGGAACACATCAATGAAGCCATCGAGAGCTAATCGACGGTGCGCCCAGGACCATTATCGATCCTCTCGACACCAGCAACGGCTCAATATCCATTGCAGAAAAGAACCCGGCACCCATATAAGTGCCGGGTTCTCTAAGTCAGCTATATCAAAGAGCTAATTTACTCAATGATCGTGGAGACGATGCCCGAACCGACGGTGTGGCCACCCTCGCGGATAGCGAAGCGCAGGCCCTCCTCCATGGCGATCGGGTGGATGAGGTCGCCCTCGATGGTGATGTGGTCACCAGGCATAGCCATCTCGGTGCCCTCGGGGAGCTTGACCGTACCGGTAACGTCGGTGGTACGGAAGTAGAACTGAGGACGATAACCATCGAAGAACGGGGTGTGACGGCCGCCCTCCTCCTTGGTCAGAACGTAGATCTCGCCGGTGAACTTGGTGTGCGGGGTAACCGAACCGGGCTTGCAGAGAACCTGGCCGCGCTCGATGTCCTCGCGCTTGATGCCACGGAGCAGCAGACCGACGTTGTCGCCAGCCTCGCAGAAGTCCATGGACTTACGGAACATCTCGATACCGGTAACGACGGTGTTCTGGGTATCCTTGATGCCGACGATCTCGACGGGCTCGTTGAGCTTGAGCTCACCGCGCTCGACACGGCCGGTAGCAACAGTACCACGGCCGGAGATGGTCATAACGTCCTCAACGGCCATCAGGAACGGGAGGTCGTTGTTACGAGCAGGCGTCGGGATGTACTCGTCGACGGCGTTCATGAGCTCGCGGATAGCGTCCATCCACTTGGCGTCGCCCTCGAGAGCGCCCAGAGCGGAACCACGGATGACGGGGATGTCGTCGCCGGGGAAATCGTACTCGGAGAGGAGCTCACGGGTCTCCATCTCGACGAGGTCGATGAGCTCGTCATCGTCAACCATGTCGCACTTGTTCAGGAAGACGACGATGTAAGGAACGCCGACCTGACGGGCGAGCAGGATGTGCTCGCGGGTCTGAGCCATGGGGCCGTCGGTAGCGGCGATGACCAGGATAGCGCCGTCCATCTGAGCAGCACCGGAGATCATGTTCTTGACGTAGTCAGCGTGGCCCGGGCAGTCAACGTGAGCGTAGTGACGGGCAGCAGTCTCGTACTCGACGTGGGAGACGGAGATCGTAATGCCGCGCTCGCGCTCCTCGGGAGCCTTGTCGATGTTCTCGAACGCAGTGAAGTCAGCCTTGCAGCCCTCGGTCTCGGAGAGAACCTTGGTGATGGCGGCGGTCAGCGTGGTCTTGCCGTGGTCGACGTGACCAATGGTGCCGATGTTAACATGCGGCTTAGTGCGCTCAAACTTCTCTTTGGCCATAAAGCCCTCCTCTAAACAGGTCGTCCCCGGACGGGACTTTGCCTTTATACCATAGTGGCCTCTCAACATACTATTGAGAAGCCACCGTGTTACCTATGGTAGCGGTGACTGGATTCGAACCAGTGACGCCACGGGTATGAACCGTGTGCTCTAACCAACTGAGCTACACCGCCGGATGGAGCCTGCAACCAGACTTGAACTGGTGACCTCTTCGTTACCAACGAAGTGCTCTACCGACTGAGCTATACAGGCACTTGACGGGTGGGAGCTATAGGATTCGAACCTATGTAGGCAGAGCCAACGGGTTTACAGCCCGTCCCCATTAACCACTCGGGCAAACTCCCAATCGTTCAAGTATCCGCAGGTCCTTTGGTCTTTTGGACCGCCGCCCCCGCGAACGAAAAAGATAATACGATGCAACCTTGGGGGCTGTCAACGAAAACCTCTAGATACACGGTGCCGGGCGTCTCTATATAGCCGTGACCTGCGGTTTTGCTGAGTTTAGATATGATGGACAGTGGATTTGCATGTAGCGGTGACATTTCCCGAGGGAACACTTTGGCGTAGTGGAGTGAGCCTGCAGATTATTGCTTCGATAGCGATTCATTTGCACCTATATATAGGTCGAGATCGAGCTTCCCAGACAGAAGATTGCTCTTCCCAGGCAAAATCGAGCGTGGATTTTCTTCCGTTTGAAATCGAGCGTGGATAATCTCCCACTTTTGACGTGCCACTGGGCCCAATGTGGCAGATTATCCACGCTCATTCACTAAGCGGGAGATTTTCCACGCTCGTTCGTCCGAAAATCCTCGCTCGATCAAGCAGACCATGGGCTTCACCGTTTTCATCTCGATCTGTAACAGTAAGAGGGTTATTCCTCCCCTATCTGTTACAGATCGAGATATTAAGCAGAGATTCCAGCTTACGTCTCATTCTGTAACAGCTTGAAGAGAAATACCGGTCTAGATGTTGCGGATCAAGATTGAATCGCTTGGGCTGAATGCCCCAAGATATTGGCTGGCGGTCACTAGAACTCAATCTCGTCAAAGTCAAAAGCTTTCAAAGTGAGTCCAACGAGCTTGTCTGTGCGCTCCTGAATCTGCTCGCTCGTCCAGGTATCAGTGTTTACCAACTCGTCGTTCAGGTTCAACCCGTTGCGGTATCCGACATTCGCCCCGTTGACATCCTTGCGGTCTCGCTTGGTCACAAAGGGCATGTTGCTCAGCTTTGAGTTATACCCGGTGATGGTTAGATTACCAAGCGTGTGGACCTGTTTCTCCTGCACCTCAATCGCCTTAGACATGTCGCCGTCCGCAACCATCTTCACCCATTCATCTGGAATGTTCTTGCCCTGAGGGAAGATGTGCTCGATTGTCCAGACGTAGTTTCCGGAGGCGTATCGTTCCCAAAGTGGCTTCATCTCTTTCGTAACGCTCGGAGATGCGATAACAGTAAGGATGTAGCGCGTCATATCGGGATTGACGTCGTAAATCGGCCCCTCAAGACGTTCTTTGAAGAAAGCGTCGCTGGCAGACACATCGACGAGACGCTTCTTGATGTACTCCGCGGCTGCAATGCCCTTGAGCCCCTCGCTTTCGAGGCTCTCACAAATACTGATGAAGAGTCTCTCAAGATCACGTGTGGGAGGTGTATCGGTGAGGTTGCGCCGGACAAAGAAGCAGACGAGGAGCTTAACAAGAAGCGCGAGGGTTTCATCTTTTAGCTCCAATTGGCTCTGCTTCTTAAAGAGGAACAGCAGCAACAGGTAAGATGCGACGCCCTGCGCTCTCGAAAGCTCCAAAAGCTGATGCGAAAGCTCGGAATCCGGGCTCTCTTGATCGAGTCCAATGATCCTCGAATAGAGTGCGGAATTCTCGGTCAGCTCGTCCAACACCTTAAGGGCGCCGTCATCAGATTCCATCCGCTTCTCGTAGATTTTCAGAAGGTTGGACCGCGTGGCAACGGAACCGAGGGGGAGCTGGGAACCAGATTCGCCGATAAATGGCTTGTTCACCTCCCGGCGGAAGGCGTCGTAGTTCTGGCGGAAGAAGCGTTCCTGCGTCTTGTAGTCATCGCCGAGATTGTGGAGCACTTCCTGCCAGCGTTCAAAGTAATAGTTGAGCTGTCCGTCATCCACCCCGGCAACCTTGCCGAGAAGCATGTTCTTGATAAGGTCAACGGCGCTCAAGGGAACACCGCGGTTGTTCAGGGACGCGAACAAGGTGTAGGCGTCAGCATGACTATCGACGGTAATCTGGACCACGACCGCCGAACACACCAACCTGCAGATATCAAGGAGGCAGCGAACGCACTCGATTCCATCCCTGCCCTCAACGTCCTCACCCAGCCGATCGTAAAAATAGTTGAATGCCTTAGACATCTTTCTTAGACCAAGGAACTTCGGCTTTTGTATAACCGTATCTAAGCCGATATGTTCCTTCAAAATCCAGCGGTAATCCTCAAGGTTATGATTCTGAACCTGAGGAATAACGCGCGTGATTGACTTGTCAGATTTCAAGATCAGACGATTGCGCAGGGGTCGAATATCGTCCAACATCATGTCGTCATCGATAGAATCCTTATGCTCCATGATGCGAGTATAGAGGGCGGCAAGGAGAAGACTGAGCGTCGTCAGGCGTTGCTGGCCATCGATAACTTCATAGTGAATGGTATCCATCTTGGAATTCACGGTCCCGTTCACGACAATAAACGAGCCCAGGAAGTAACCGGCGTCGTTTTGGGTGATGTCATCATAGAGATTCGCCCAGTCGCGCTGATTCCAAGTGTATTCGCGCTGGTAACGAGGAATGTCATAGATTTTTAGCATATCGGTCGACAGAATATTGGCAACCGTTGGGTCCTCTACGCTATTAATCATCATGGGTCCTTTCAATCGCCTTGCTCACAAACGACGGGAAATCCTTGTCGCTCTTGACTTCTCGCGCCGAATTAAATCTAGACTATAGTAATACCCATGGACTACAGGAAAGAGAGCCGTGCACGGCGTGCGATCTTTCGAGAAGCGGCATCGGAGCTCTCAGCGCCTTGGTCACTTTCCACTCTATCCCAGTTGGAGACACAAAGCCCAAAACTCTAATGGAGACAGCAACTGTAAGCTTGGCTTTTCCCGCCTCATTGCACGCGTTAATTGACAATGAGCATCGGTTGCAAAACACACAAGTGCACTTTCAGATTTAATTGTTGCATATTTGTTGCATGAGCTGTTGCATGAGAAGGCAGAATCAGAGGCTATATCGCCTCTGACCTGCGAAAACTCATGGAGCCAGTGACAGGAATCGAACCCGCAACCCACTGATTACAAATCAGTTGCGCTACCGTTGCGCCACACTGGCACACTTGGCGCTTTCGCGCGAAGCCAATTAAGAATAAAGGAATTGCGGACGAGGCGCAACAGGCCGCACAGCGTTATACAAATATGCAAAATCCAGCAACAACACGTACCAGGCCCGTTCATTTCTGTCAGTTCGCCCTCAATCTTAAAACCCTTCGTCAAAACGAATAGTTTTAATTACAATGAAATAGATAAAACTGTTCGTTCTGGCGAAGGGTTTCGCGATGTTAACTACCAAGGAAGCCGCCGAGCTGCTCGGCATCACTCCGCGCAGGGTGCAGGAACTCATAAAAAACGGAACACTTGAGGCCCGCAAGGCTTCTGGTGTATGGCTCATCGACAAAAGCAGCGTCGACACGCGACTCCGCTCCGTGACCAAAACGGGGGGACGTCCCCGCCGCGGCCACGGTAAGAGCGAGATCGCGTTCACCCTCATGAATCGCACGCACGAAGTCGCTCAGCTGGTCTACAGCACATCGCGAAAAGACTTTACCCACATCGGCGCCGACATCGATTACGCCCACGCCCCTATTGGGGTATTTGGCCCCAATAGCCCCATATCGCTCGACTCCTTCCGCATCTGGTGGCGCGGCCGCGGTATCCCGCTCGCACGCATTGGGCTAGCCTCCCTGCTTGCAGAAGCCGCAGTCGATGTTCCCGATGAACTCGTACAGCGAAATCTCGGCCTCTCCCTATCCGACCAGTATTGGATTAGACCCCAAGATTCCGGTCTCGCCTGGGAGGATATCAACTTCTTCAATAACGCCTTTGATGACGTCTCGCTGTCCATTGCGCCCTTTGCTCCAGAGGGAAAAGCGGCTGCCGCAAAGCCCGATAACACCTCGGACGGCAATCTTCAAAAGTACTGGACGTGCGAGGGCGGGCGTCGAATTCTGCATAAGGCAGGAGCGCACCTGAACCAGGAACCTTATAACGAGCTGGTGGCGACCGCGCTCCACCGGCGCATCCTAAACGCCTGCGATTATGTGCCTTACTCGCTCGAGGGCACGGGCACTTCCGCCCTGAGCATATGCGATGTCTTCTTAACTGATGAAGAAGAGTATGTCCCTGCGTTCTATGTAAACCAGCACGCAAACGCAGATGAACGGCTAACCGACTACGAGCGATACGTAGCAAACTGCGAGGAGCTCGGGGCGACAGGCGTCAAGGATGCCCTTGACCGCATGATCGTGTGTGACGACATCATCGCCAACTACGATCGTCATTGGCGCAACTTCGGCCTCGTGCGAAACGTCAACTCACTAGTCTGCAGACCAGCCCCCATCTTCGATTCGGGCTCATCGCTCTGGTGCAACATTTCTCTTGAGGAGCTTAGGGCGGGAGAGCACAGTTTTACCAGCACGCAGTTTCATTCAAGCCCCGCCAAACAAATGCTGCTCGTCGAGGACATGGGCTGGTTCGATGGAGACAAACTCAAAGGCTTTGTCGACGAGGCAATCGAGATTCTGTCTAAAAACGATGCCCTAGCAGCGAGACTGCCTTATCTAAAAGAGGCGCTAACGTGGCGCCTCGAAAGAATGATCGACATCGCTGAATGGAGTTAGCAAGGCAGCATTGCCCCGCCAGCTCCCTTACCGTCCGCGCAGGGCCTTGAGCTTGGCCAGGGCATCGGGGCTCAGGCGGCTGCCCAGAGTCATCTTGATCTGCGGAGCTTCCTCTGCCTCGTGAACGTCGTTATCGATCTGCTTGATCTCGTCCACCAGCATACGGCTCGAGATGCGCGTGACGCCCTTGCCCATGACGACAGCCTGGATCGTGCCGTCACTCGATACCACGGAGCACGCGCGGCCTTCCTCGCGTGCCTCGATGCAGAGCTTCTGCACCACGGTATCGGCAGAGACGCCCGTCGGCGAAAACTCGATGCGCACGCCGCGGGCCGGCAGATTGGGGCGCTCGCTGGAGATATTGCCCGCGCCGTCAAACACGATTACGGCCTCGTAGCGGCCCTGGGCAAAGGCGGCGACGTCGTTGATGAGGGCGGTGCGCGCCATATCGTGAACGTCGCTGGAATACGGATCGTCGGAATGGTCGTACACGAGCTTTTCGTAGCGCGGCGTGCAGTGGATCACGTTGTAACCGTCGACCACCAGCAGCTCGGGCTTGTTGGAGTGCACCGTCGAGACCGGGTCGGCGATGGCCTGCGCAAACGCATTGCCGCCCACGCCATAGGTCGCGGCCGAAACAATCGGCTTGGCCGAGCCCTCGCCAAAGCGCTTGGCCTTGGACTTGGCGCGGTTCTTTTTGGACATGCGCTACTCCTCCCCCATGAGCTCGCCGGCGTTGCGGCGCAGCCACTCAAAGCACAGCGCCGTGGTCGCCTGGGCAACATTGAGGCTCTCGGTCATGCCGCGCTGGGGAAGCTTGGTCAAAAAGTCGCATTTCTCGAGCACCAGGCGCGAGATGCCGTCGCCCTCGGAGCCCATGACGAGCGCCACGCGGCCCTCGAAGGGAGCATCCCAGCAACTGCCTTCGGCGTGCTCGGAGGCACCGCCCACCCAAAAGCCAGCGGCCTTAAGATCGTCGAGCGCACGGGCGATGTTGGGCACCTGCGCGATAGGCAGATGCATGACGGCGCCGGCTGAAGTCTTGTAGCTGCCCACGGTCACGCCGGCGGCGCGCTTGTTGGCAATGATGACGCCGGCCGCGCCCACAACCTCGGCGGAACGCACGATGGCACCAAAGTTGCCGTCGTCAGTCACATGGTCGAGCACTACGACAAGTGCCGGGCCCTCACCTGCGCGGTCGAGAATATCGGCGACATCGGCATAGGGGAAGTTGCCAACCTCGAGCGCAATGCCCTGGTGGGCGCCATGGCTCGACAGCGCATCGAGCTGCGCGCGCGGCACATACTTAATGCGGACACCCGCGGCGTTGAGGTCGTCGACCAGGCGCGACAAGGCGGCATCGCGCTCCCCGCCCTCGGCAATGAGCGCGCACTTGATGGGAAAACCAGTGCGTAGCGCCTCGGCGGCAGCGCGACGACCTTCGATAAACTCGCCCTTGGGAGCCTGAACGTTGTCGCGGTTGCGATCGCGCTGCGGACGTGCGGCCTGGGTGCGATCGCGCTGGCCCTTGGGAGCGGCAGTGCGGTCATTGCGGCGAATCGGACGCGAGCCAGAAGCAGCCTGCTTGCCGCCACGAGGCGCACGCTTGCGATTGTCGGCCATAAAACGGCCTCCTTTAAAACACTTTTCAAACAAGACAAAAGAATCGACCGCCCATAAATATTAATTCGGGCGGTCGGTACGGGTTTTCCAAGTGCCCGAGATTGCCGTGAAAGAGGAGCGACGCGTACTTGAGTACGCGAGCGACGGTTTGAACGGCAAGGTCGGGTGCTTGGGAAACCCGCGGGGATTAGAGAGTCTTAATACGGGTGCCGGCGGCGGTATCTTCAATCGTCAGGCCCAGGTCCTTGAGCTGGTCGCGGATGGCGTCGGCCAGATCCCAGTTCTTGGCGGCACGGGCCTCGGCGCGGGCCTCGAGAATCTTGGCAGCAGCCTCGTCCACGTCGTCGCCCGTATAGGCAACCAGACCGGCGGCAACGCCCAGCAGACCCAGCGGCAGCTCGACCTTGGGCTCGGGAAGCTCAACACCAAACGTATCGAGCAGCTCGACCAGCGTATCGGCGGCGGCCAGGGCAGCGGCCTCGTCGGCAGCATCGCCCGCCTGCTCCAGGTACTGGTTGCACTCGGTGACAAAGCCAAAGACAGCACCCATGGCACCGGCGGTGTTAAAGTCGTCGTCCATGCACTCCTTAAAGGTGACACGGGTCTCGGCGGCCTTGGCGGCAAACGCCTCGGATGCTGCCTCATCGGCATCGGCCGTCGCATGGTTCGCAGCCCAGCGCAGGTTCTCGACCGTACCGGCAATACGCGTGAGCGAGTTCTCGGCACCCTCCAGGCGCTCCCAAGAAAAGTCGAGCGGCGAGCGATAGCTCGTCTGCAGCATCAACAGGCGCAGGGCGGCAGCGGAGTGCTGCTCGAGGACCTCGGCCAGCGTAAAGAAGTTGCCGAGCGACTTGGACATCTTTTCACCATCGACCAGCAGCATGCCCGTGTGCATCCAGGTGTTGGAGAAGCCCTGGTGCCAGGCGCAGGTGGCCTGAGCGCACTCGTTCTCGTGATGCGGAAAGGCAAGGTCGGAGCCGCCGCCGTGGATGTCGATCGGGGTGCCCAGGTAGCGATGCACCATGGCGGCGCACTCGGTGTGCCAACCGGGACGGCCCTCGCCCCAGGGGCTCGGCCAGCTGGGCTCGCCGGGCTTGGCGGCCTTCCACAGGGCAAAGTCGAGCGGGTCGTTCTTGTCTTCGTTCTCCTCGATGCGCGCGCCAACCATAAGGTCGTCGATGTTGCGGCCCGAGACCTGACCATAGTTGGGATCGCTGCGCACGGCAAAGTACACGTCGCCGTTATCGGCGGCGTAAGCGTGACCCTGCTCGATAAGCGTCTTGATCATAGCGATCATGGGGCCGATCTCCTTGGTGGCGCGGGGGCGCACATCGGGATCGAGCACGTTGGCGGCGCGCATGACGCCGATGAACTTGTCGGAGAACTCCGTCGCGACCTCGGCGGCCGTTCGGCCCTGCTCGTTGGCGCGCTTGATGATCTTGTCATCGACATCGGTGAGGTTCTGGGCGAACGTGACCTCGTAGCCGCTCGCGATGAGCCAGCGGCGAATCACATCGAAGCTGATGAACGTGCGGGCGTTGCCGATGTGGATGTTGTCGTAGACCGTGGGGCCGCACACGTACATGCGGACCTTGCCGGACTCGATGGGCTGGAACTCTTCCTTTTTATGGGTAGCGCTGTTGTAGATACGCATTCGTTACTCCTTAACGGTTTTCTGTAGCAGGCAGACGGCCCAGGCGCCAATTCCCTCGCCTTGGCCTTCCCAGCCGAGCTTTTCGGTCGTAGTGGCGGCAACGCCCACGTTTTCGACGTCAACGCCCAGGGCATGGGCAAGGTTGGCGCGCATGGCATCGCGGTGCGGGGTGATCTTAGGCTGCTGGCAGGCAATGGTGCAGTCGGCATCGACAAACTCAAAGCCCAGCTCGCGCGCATAGTCCATCACGCGAGCGAGCAGCACCATCGAATCGGCACCCTCGTAGGCAGGGTCGGTATCGGGGAATAGCTTGCCGATATCTCCCCCGCGGCAGGCGCCCAGAATGGCGTCGGCCAAGGCGTGCGCGAGCACATCGGCATCCGAGTGGCCCAGCAGGCCGCGCTCGTAGGGAATGTCGACACCGCCGATGATACATCGACGCCCCTCCACCAGACGGTGAACGTCGTAGCCATGACCAATGCGCAGGTTACTGAACATGGGGAAGGTCCTCTCCCTCGGCCATGCGGCCAAGCAGAATCGCGGTTACGGGACGCAGGTCCTCGGGTACCGTCACCTTAAGGTTATCGCGCGGGCTCTGGACACAGCGGACGCGCCCACCCATGCGCTCGACCAGCGACGAATCGTCGGTACCGATAAAGCCCTCGGCGATAGCAGCGGCGTGAGCGCGCTTCATGGCGTCGATGCTAAAGATCTGCGGCGTCTGCGCGGCCCAGTAGAGCTCGCGCGGCGGCGTCTCGACGATATTATCGCCGTCGACGATCTTGAGCGTGTCGATCGCGGGTTGACCGCACACGACACCGTCGAGGGCGCGGTCGCCCACAAGCACGTCGATCGCATGATCGATGGCCTCGGTCGTGATAAGCGGACGGGCGCCGTCGTGGATAGCGACATATTCGAAACCCGTCGGTACCGCATGCACGCCGGCACGGGTGGAGTCCTGGCGGGTATCGCCGGCATCGGCAAAACTGATGGGCGTGTCATAGTCAAACGGGCTGATTGCCAGGCGGCGCATCTCGGCACGGCGCTCGGCAGGGCACACCACCACGATGTGGCCGACCTTGTCGCTACGATCGAACGCGCGGATGGACCAGCTCATGAGCGGACGACCCGCCACGTTAACGAGCTGCTTGCCGCCGGGATTTCCAAAGCGCTGGCCGCTGCCGCCGGCAACGACCACGGCGCATACGGGCGCCATTATGCGTTCCCCTGTTTGGTGCCCTTCATGCGGTACAGGGAGTCCGCAAGAATGGCAGGGTTGTTAACGCCAAAGTCGCCCAGGCGCTCCGGATCCTCGCTGATGTCGTCCATGAGCTCCTGCAACGAGCCGTACTCGTCGACGATCTTCTCGGCCACGCCGTCGCGCACGACGGACACGCGCGAAAGCGTGCGCAGGCCCAGTGGCGTCATGACGGAGTCCTCGTCCAGGTCGTCGTAACCCAGAACCGCCGCCACATGCTGTGGGTCGGACAGGTCCTTAGGTGTCATACGGCTTAGGTTGGCGCGAATCTTCTCGGCATTAGCCTCGGAAGAATCACTTGCGTAGTCGCGGATCATCAGGTCATACTCGGTATCCATGCTGGAGCCCGCGAGCTGCTCGAGCTGCATCTGCACGAGCTTGCCCTGGTTGCCCAACTTGACGATGCAATCCTTAAGCTCGGTCTTTGCCTGCTGCATGATCTCGAAGCTCGAGAAAATACCGGTAATGTCGGCGAGCGTAACGTAGTCGTCGAGCTCGAGGGCCGTCAGGCGCAGCAAGGAGCGGTCGAGCGACTGACGGGTAGTCTGGAGCGTGGCGACGAGCTGGTTGACCGAGCTCATGATGGTGGTGACGGGCTGGATCTCGTAGCTCTTGCCGTGAACGTACACGTTGACGACGGCACGACGGGCCGAGACCGAGATCACAATGGCATCGGTGAGCACCGACATGCGAGCGGCGGTGCGATGACGCATGCCCGTCTCGCTCGTGGCAAGCGAGGGATCGGGATTGAGATGGAAGTTGGCGCGCAGGATCTGGGTGAGGTCGCCGTCGATGACGATGGCGCCGTCCATCTTGGAGAGCTCGAACAGACGGTTCGAGGTGAACGAAATGTTGAGCGGGAAGCCGTCGTTACCGGCAGCGAGCACGTTTTCGGTGTCGCCAACGCAGATAAGGGCGCCCAGGTGACCGGCGATGATCATGTCGAGGGCAGTGCGGATCGGCTGACCAGGTGCCGTCAGACGGATGGCCTGTTCCATACGCTTTTGCAGCTCGTTCTTATCCAAGGCATCGCTCCCATCGTATACGCTCCATAAACGCTAAATAGTTTCTCACGGTTTGTCCCCGCGGCGCTCGCGAAATCCGATGCTTACAGAATGAGCGAACACCGCTAAGATAGCTAATTTGGGACGGGCTCTTTTGACTACCCACTCAACCATGTGCCAAGGTTAGTCTTTATGTTGCTCCCCCAAGAGGTACACGCGGGCCCGCCCGCAGAGAGGGAGCCAGACTATGGGACTCGCAGAGCTCGTGCTGCTCGCCGTTGGCCTTTCGATGGACGCCTTTGCCGTATCCATCTGCAAGGGCCTTGGCATGAAGAAGATCAACCTTAAGGTCGCCGTAGTGCTCGGCCTGTTCTTTGGCGGCTTCCAGGCCGGCATGCCCGTGATCGGATGGGCGCTTGGCAGCCAGTTTATGGGCATCATCGGCCCCATCGACCACTGGATCGCCTTTATCCTGCTCGCCTTCATTGGCGGCAAAATGCTGTGGGAGGCCTTTACCGAGGACGAGGACGAGGATGAGGGCGACGGCGAGGATGCCGAAAAGATTGACCTGGGCGAGTACCTGATCCTCGCCATCGCCACCTCAATCGACGCCCTAGCCGTAGGCATCTCATTTGCCGCGCTCTCGGTCGACATCATGCCCGCCGTGTCGCTCATCGGCATCACGACCTTTATCTTCTCCGTCGCCGGCGTAGCGATCGGCCACACCTTTGGCGCGCGCTACGAAAAGCCTGCCACCATCGTGGGTGGCGTCGTGCTCATCTTCATCGGGCTTAAGATCTTGCTTGAGCATCTGGGGGTTCTCGCGATATAAAAAACGCCTCTCATAAGCTCAACGTCAATGTAGAGGTCTCATGCAGAGTTTTGCATAATGCCTTTTCGTGCAGACTTTTGCATGTCATACTGATATGCAAAAGTCTGCACGTTAGGAGATCGCCATGGATACCCTTCCCATCACCACACCGCGGCAAGCTGGCATCTATGTGCGTCAGGCACGCGAGGCTCAGGGTCTCACCCGTGCCGCCCTCGCTAAAAAAGCCGGTGTTTCGGAGCGCCTGCTCGCATCGCTCGAGCTAGGAGACGCCACGGGTATTCGGCTCGACAAGTTGCTGACTGTCTTTAACGCACTCGGCATAGGCCTCTTTGCGCAAAGCGATAACGACTCCATCGCATCGCCCTCCGAACATCCAACGACGATAGCGGACCTCCCTATCGCGAACTCGAATGCCCTGCCAAAGCCAAGCGTAGGCAGACGACCCGCTCGACAAGGAACGCCATCTTCCTATGGTGCCTTGCTGGCCCAAATCGCAGCCGAGCAAGGCCTTACCGACACTTCAGACCTCTCCTTTGGCTGTAAGGTTGTGAAATAAATGGCAGAAATGGAGCTTGCGACCCTCATTTGTGGCGAAATCGCAGGCACTCTCCGGCAAGACGAGCATGGACTCTGCAGCTTTGTATACGCCCCAACCTATCGCGGGGCACCGCTATCGCTAACAATGCCGCTTTCCAATCGCACGTATGGCCATAACATCGTCCGCCCGTTCCTATTTGGCCTTTTGCCCGACAGTCAAGAGCAGCGTCGCGCCATTGCCACCGAGCATGATGTTGCATCTAACAACCCCGTCGCCCTCTTGTGCCATATCGGTCTTGACTGCGCGGGGGCCGTTCAGTTTTGTCGAGCCGATCAATTAGACGCCGTCCGTGGCAGGGTCTCCGCATACCGCCCGCTTACCAATTCTCAAATCGCTCACAAGCTTAAAGCAATTCGCGATGACGAAAGAGAGACATGGATGGGCTCCAACGAAAGCTGGTCCCTGGGCGGCAACCAAGGCAAATTTGCACTAGCTTGGCATGATGGCCAATGGTACGAATGTCTAGGGTCATCCCCCACTACCCATATCTTCAAAAATGGTGTCGTCGGGTTCAAACATCAGGCCTTAAACGAATTCGTCTGCATGAAAACGGCTCGGCGTGTTGGCATTCCAACTGCCAACGTCTCCTATTGCACATTTGAAGACGAAGCCGCACTCGTCGTTGAACGGTACGACAGAATGGTCAATAACAGCGGAAGTATCGAAAGGCTGCATCAGGAGGACTTTTGCCAGGCGCTCGGTGTATTGCCAAGCCAGAAATACACCGCCGACGGAGGACCGACTACACGAGACATCCAAGAACGACTGATTAACACAGTCCCCCACCACATGAATCTTATGCTTTTTACCTATATGTTGTTCTATAACGCCATTATCGGAGCGCCTGACGCACACGCTAAAAACTACTCGCTCATCCTAGGCAAAGGCACAAACGCGGCACTCGCACCCATGTACGATGTCGCATCGGGCTTGGCGTATGAGAGCATGCGACGTCGGGCACGCCTTGCTATGAGCGTTGGCGGCGAAAATCGTGTGGGGCGCATCGGTCCAGGTGCTATCCGCCGATACCACGGTATGGGCGACCCCGCGCTGGAGACGGCGCTCACCGATGCCGGGCTATCCGAGAAGTTTTGCTTTGCGACCATGATGGACCTCGCCTACGAGGTGCCCATCTGTATGGAGGAGGTCATGGACGAATACGCCGATCTGCCCGGCATGGCGGAGCTGCGAGATCACTTGCTCGGCCCCGTCCGCGAAAACTGCCAGCGCACCCTCGACATCATCAAGGCGGATATGGGCTAGGCGCCAGTCAATTCACATTTCTTAAAAGAAGAGAGGGGGCACCTGTCGCAAAAGACCGGGTACCCCCTCTCGTAATGTCATTTGCAATCCGCTAGCACGTGGCTCGGACTGCTGCTAGCGCAACCTTTACGCGGCGAGGCGCTTGAGCACGTCGATGAGCAGCTCGTAGAAGCGCTCGGCAGAAGCGAGCTCCATGCTCTCGTCCGGGGTGTGGACATCGGAGAGCGTCGGGCCCACGGCGATGGCGTCCAGGCCGTGCAGGGCCTCGGCAAACAGGCCGCACTCAAGGCCGGCGTGAATGGACTCGATGCGCAGCTCGGAGCCAAAGAGCTCGCGATAGCTCTCGACAAAGACGTCGCGGACCGGCGAATGCTCGGCATAGCTCCAGCCGGGATACTCGAACTCAAACTTGGCGTCGAAGCCCAGGACATCGGCAAGCGTCTGCAAACGATCCTTGAACTCGTTCTGCAGCGAGGTGATCGAGGAGCGCGGGGAAAGCATGATCTTAACCTCGTCGTCAGAGGTGGCAACCACACCGATGTTGGAGGAAACCTCGACGGAGCCGTCGGTGGCGACGTTGCGGCGAATCACGCCGTTAGGGGCAAGACGCAGGGCGCGGATGAGGGCAAGCGCGGACTTCTGGTCCATGGCCTCGACCTCGGCGTCGTCGGCAATCTCGACGGTGCAGGTAAAGCCGGGGTCGAAGACCTCGAGCTCGGCAGTGACGTCGGCGATGATGTCCTTTGCGATCTGGGCCGCGGCCTCGGCGGCAGCGTGGTCGGCATAGACCAGAACAGCCTTGCACTCACGGTTGATGGCGTTGTCCTTGGTGCCGCCGTTAAAGCTCACGATGGCGGGCTCGCCGGCAACCATCAGGCGGTCGATGATGCGGGCCATGATGAGGTTGCCGTTGCCGCGCTCCAGGTGGATATCGCTGCCGGAGTGGCCGCCCAGCAGGCCGGAGATGTCGAGCGTGAGGGTGCTACCGGTCTTGTGCTCGCGCGCGATGGGGCAGGTGTAGGTAACGACGACGCCGCCGGCGCAGCTGACGGTGGCAACGCCCTCTTCCTCGGAGTCAAGGTTAATCATGGTGCGGGCGCTAATCTGGGACTTGTCGAGCGTCTCGGCGCCGACCAGGCCAGTCTCCTCGTCGGTGGTGAACACGCACTCGAGGGCCGGATGGGCAATCGAATCGTCGTTGAGCACGGTAAGCATAAGCGCGACGGCGATACCGTTGTCGGCGCCCAGGGTGGTGCCGTTAGCGGTGAGGACGCCGTCCTTGACGACCAGGTCGATACCGTCGGTCGTAAAGTCGTGCTCAACAGAGCCCAACTTGTCGCACACCATATCGATGTGGCCCTGCAGCATCACGGTCGGGGCGTTCTCGGCGCCGGCAGATGCGGGCTTGCGAATGATGACGTTGTAGACCTCGTCCTGATACACATCGAGACCGCGCTCCTTGGCAAACGCGACCAGGAAATCGCTGATGCCCTTCTCGTTGCCAGACCCACGGGGAATCGCGCTGACCTCTTCAAAGAAATGGAACAGCTGGGCGGGCTCGTAGCCGGTAATCTTGTAGTCCATGGTGCCTCCTTGGCGCAACTGGTTAGACAGTAAGACATGCGACTTGTATATTCCCAGACTTTGCGTGCATAAACCAGTCGAAAACGCCGAGCGCCCTTGCATCATCGGCTAACGGCGGGGAAACGCCACTTTATCAAGATAAAGCAGGTCAGATGTATCATGCCGAGGACCCTTTGCCCTCTCCGACCAATTTCAGAGCTTGGTAAACGTCAATGCATACGCCATTGGTATGTTTGATAAGGTCTTTATCCCCCGTCACGACGTAATCGGCATCAATGCGATTGGCGACGCCCAGCATCAGGTCGTCCTCAAAGTCATTGTGGTGGTACTTGAACACAAAGGAGTCGAAGACCTCGTCTGCACCGACCGGGGCGATGATGGCTAGCTCGCGCATCTGTCGAACGCATGCCCAGGCCGTTTCGTCTGCCGCCGCAATGGCGTTAGCGCTCAGTGAGCCAGTCTTTCTTCGGCACTCCTGCTTGATTGCCGCCGAGACAAGATATGACACGTCTTTGACCGAAAGCGACGAGGCAAACAGGGCAATCCGCTCCGAGGCGTCGGCAATCTCGATCAGATGGACGACATTTGCCGTACGGTCAGACCTGCCAGAAAAATAATCCATCCATACGTTGGTATCGATTAACAGCTTGAGGACGCCTTCTGTGCTCATAGTTCCACCCACTCGGGATAGCGCTCCGCCATGGCCTCCTCATAGAGGTCGTCATAGTCTCCCGAGAACTCAGGGATGGGGATGCCGTATTTGAGGCACGAATCGCGAACGATATGGCTGCCTTGTGCGGCCCTTGACTCCATGCGCCGGGGCTCCACTCCGTCAGAAACCGGAGCCGCCGCGTCTCCCTTCGAGGGCATGCGTCCGTTAACGACCAGATACTCCCAAAGTGTCCGAACGGCTTGTGACGGCGTCATGCCAATATGAGTCAGGACGGCGTCTCCCGCCTCTTTGAGCTGGCGATCTATACGCACGTTCATCTGAACTGGCCGCGTGTCGAGTATTGACGTAGGCATATCAGCTCCTTTGCTATACTATATCTCGTTTTTAGTATAGCACGGCAGATTGAAGCGCATTTCAATAGAAATGAGGGCGCTTCCTTATCGGAAACGCCCCCGTTATACAAGGTATGTTTAATCCCTACAGCGCACCAGAGCCGGCTTGCATCATACCGCCGGGGCCCGAGGTCACGCCGCCGCTCACGGGCGCGGCGTTGCCGGTGTGCGGTGCCGCCGGGGCGGTATCGCCACCGAGCGTGCCCGCCGGACGCGGTGCCGGGATCTCGCCCGTGCCATGGCTAAAGACAAACTTGCCATCGGCCACGTCGCACAGGACGGTATCGCCCTCACCCCACTCGCCGGCCAGAAGCTCCTCGGACAGCGGGTCCTCGATGAGCTTTTGAATAGCACGGCGCAGCGGACGCGCACCGTTGGTGAGGTCGGTGCCCTCGGCCACGATCTTGTTATAGGCCGCATCGGTGAGCTTGATGTTCATGCCGTTGGCAATCAGGCGCTGGCGCAGATCGTCCACCAGCAGGTGAGCAATCTTGGTCAGGTTCTCGCCCGAGAGCTTCTGGAACACCACGATGTCGTCGATGCGGTTGAGCAGCTCGGGGCGGAACAGGCGCTTGAGCTCGCCCATCGCGCGGCCGCGGATCTCACTCGACGTGAGACCCTGCTCGCCGGTGGTGCCAAAGCCCACGCTCGCATCCTGCGCAATCTCGCGGGCGCCCACGTTGGACGTCATGATGATCACGGTATTGCGGAAGTCGACCGTCTTGCCCTGGCTATCAGTCAGGCGGCCCTCCTCCAGCACCTGCAGCAGGATGTTGAAGATGTCGGGGTGCGCCTTCTCGATCTCGTCGAACAGCACGACCGAGTACGGGTGGCGACGAACGGCCTTAGTGAGCTGGCCGCCCTCGTCGTGACCAACGTAACCCGGAGGGCTACCGATGAGCTTGGATACCTCGAACTCGCTACCGAACTCGGACATGTCGAAGCTGATGAGCGCATCCTTGCTGCCAAAGAGGTACTCGGCAAGCGTCTTGGCGAGCTCGGTCTTGCCCGTGCCGGTGGGACCCAGGAAGATAAAGCTGCCGCCGGGGCGACGCGGGTCCTTGAGGGGTGAACGGCTGCGGCGCACTGCCTTGGCCACGGCCTCGACAGCCTCGTCCTGGCCGATGATGCGGGTCTTGAGCACGCTTTCGGTCTGCAGCAGGCGGCGGCTCTCGCTCTCGGTAAGCGAGGACACCGGCACGCCCGAGGTCACGGACACGATATCGGCGATCTGACTTACGTCGATGGTGAGCGGGCTGGCGTCGAGCTCGGCGGTCCAGGCAGCCTTGGCCTCGGCGAGTTCAATCTCGGCAGCCTTCTGCTGCTCGGTGATCTCGGCGGCCTTGTTCATGTCGTCGCTCTCGGTAGCCTCCTGTGCGGCAGCCTTGAGTTCCTCGATGCGATGCTCGGCCTCGCGCACCGGCTCGGGCGCGCGATTCGCGGCGATGCGAGCGCGGGCACCGGCCTCGTCGATGAGATCGATGGCTTTATCGGGCAGGAAGCGATCCTGGATGTAGCGGTTGGAAAGGTTCGCGGCGGCCTCGATAGCACCCTGCGTATAGCGCACATGGTGGTGCTCCTCGTAGCGCGGCTTAAGCGCGGTCAGGATCTTGACCGTGTCCTCGACGCTCGGCTCCTCGACATCGATGGTCTGGAAGCGACGCTCGAAGGCCGGGTCCTTGGTGAGGTACTTGCGGAATTCCTCGGCCGTGGTGGCGCCGATAATCTGGAAGGCACCACGCGCGAGCACGGGCTTGAGCATGGAACTTGCATCGATGGACCCCTCGGCAGAACCGGCACCGATGATGGTGTGCATCTCGTCGATAAACAGGATGACGTCGTCGGCTTCGGTGGCCTCCTGGATCACGTTCTTGAGGCGCTCCTCAAACTCGCCGCGATACTTGGCACCCGCGACAAGACCCGGCAGGTCAAGCGTCCAGATGTTCTGGTTCATGAGGTTCTCGGGCACGTTGCCGGCTGCAATCTGCTGAGCTAGGCCCTCGACGATGGCCGTCTTGCCCACGCCGGGGTCGCCCAGAATGAGCGGGTTGTTCTTGGTGCGGCGCGAAAGGATCTCCATCATACGCTGGACTTCCTTTTCGCGACCAATTACAGGGTCGAGCTCGCCGTCGCGTGCCTTCTGCGTGAGGTTGGTCGCGAACTGCTTAAGCGTATCGGTGCCACTCCCCTTTTGCTGAGAGGCATCCGAGCCGCTAAAGAACGGCAGGCCCGCACCGGGACGACCAGCACCGGCGCCGGCGAGCGGACGCTTCTTGTCCTGGTCCTTGGCGGTGAGTTTCTCGATAGCCTTTTTGATGGAGGCGGACGACACACCCAAGCGCATGAGGATGTCCATGGCCATGCCGTTGCCCTCTTCGACGATGCCGATCAGCAAGTGCTCGGTCGACACGTAGGTCTGGTTGTTCTCACGCGCCACGCGGAACGAACGCTCCATCACGCTAATGACGAGCGGCGTAAAGGCGAGCTTGGCCGCCTCGGTCTCCTCACTGGGCTCGGGAACCGTGGTCTGGACCTCTTTGAGAGTATCCATGATGTCATCGTAGGAGATGTCGAGCGAACGCAGTGCCTCGGCGGCAATGCCCTCGTCCTCCTTGGCAAGCGCGAGCAGCAGGTGCTCGGTACCCACCTTATTTGAATGAAGATCGAGCGCCTCTTGCTTGGCCATGGACATGACCTTGCGCGCGCGATCGGTAAAACGGTCTAACATGCTAGTTCCTCTTAGACGAGCTAGTTTTTTCAAACGCAAAGCGCCACTCGTGGCGGCGCTTTGGTCTCTTTACCCATATGGAGTATATGTTAACCGTTGGAGCCTTTTCCACGCGCAGCCATACGACAACGTCTACAAAAAAGGAATTGCCAGGTGCCTCTGCATCGGCCCAACGAGCGTGGATTTTCGGACACCCATTCCACGAGCGTGGATAATCTCCCGTTTTGAGCCCGTACACAGGCCAAAAACGGGAGATTATCCACGTTCATGTTTTGCGGATCAGTTTCATTTGCACCAATTAGCTGGTGTGGCGCCAGCGGGGGTCGGTGAGGGTTCTCGCCACACCCAGGCCAACGGGCAGAAACGCCACAATGAGCACTGCACGCACAAACCAGCCGAGCATATTGACCGTATCGAAGGTGCACATGTAGTACATCGAGCGATACAGATACAAGCCCGGCACCATAATGACAATCGATGGCACCGTGAGGGCGATACGTGGATAGGTGAGCTTGATTTCGGCCAAGCTTGCCAGCAGCCCCGATACCAGCGCGCCGATAAACGCTGCCGCCTCGGGAGGCATTCCCGCGCTGAGGCCCAGGAAGGGAAGCATCGTCGGCGCATCGACGAGCGTAAGACGCAAGGTATTGGACACGGCGCCGATCAGACCAGCTGCCGCGGCCATCTTTACCGGACTGTTGAACATCACCGAGAAGCCGAATACGCCAACGAAGCTCATCACCACGCGCAGGAGCGTAAGGGCAAGCGGCGAAAGGCCGAGCGGGGCAAAATCATCCGGTGCCAGCCCCACACATTCGGCAACCATCCAGCCTACGAGGGTCGCCATCACAATAATCGACACGGCATACGAAAGACGCTCGATGCCGCTTCGCATATCGAGCTTTGCGATGTCGAGGCCTGCCGTAATGAGGGGAAAGCCGGGAATCACAAAGAGCATGGCGCCGATATAGCCTTCTTGATGCGACATTGCCCCCGGAATGACCTGGCCAAGGCCGAGCAATGCCAGCAAATACGAAACGCAAGCGAGCGCAACGCCAATCGTCAGCGCGCTAAACTGGCCAAGACCCTGCTTGAGAATATGGGAGCGAGCAAAGTTGCCAACACCAGCGCCCACAAATGCACAGGCCATCTCGATAGGGCCGCCGCCGAGCAAAAAGACGAAGGCGCCGCAAGCACAGGCCGCCGCAAGGCCCTGTTGCCAGGAAGAGTAATCGGGCTTTGAGCTCTCAACGGTCTTGAGCATCTCGTGATACTCGTGTACCGTGAAGCGACGACCATAGGTCTCGATTTCCTTGAGGAAACTCTCCATCATCCAAATGCGATGGGTATTGACTCCCGTTGTGGGCAGGCTGACAACCTCGTTAAAGCAGTGGCCATCTTCGATGCAGGTGCACTCAAACGACAGAAGACTTAAGTCAACGTGGACGGTGACACCGAGTACGGCGGCGACGCGATTCATGGTATCGCGCACGCGCCAGGCACCTGTTCCGCTTGCCAGCATAAGCATGCCGGTGCGGCAGATGATGGATGATTTATCAGTGAGCGGCGCATCGACGGCAAGCTCATCGCCTGAAGTCACGATCTGGCGCCAGTCAGTTTTCATATGGAGCGCGCCGGCACGGACACCGTGGTGCATGGGGGCTCTCGAAAGCAACGAGTCAAGGCGCGAAGGCTGTGGGGGCTCCACTGATTCACCCTCAACCTCATCAGCCTCTTCATCGACCAGATCAAAGGAATCAAGCGGCGCTGGCTCGCGACGGTCGATCAGCTCCTCGTCCTCATCATCAAAGTAATTGAACTGATCGAGCATGTCCTTTTCGATTGCGCGCTCGCTCGCATCGTCCATCCCGGTGCTCCCTTCCTATCGACTAACCCCCATCCTAGGCAGCGACAGCTAAAGGAAACATAAAAGAGACGACTGTCATGCATGGAAGGCGCGACATAGCCAACGAGCCGATAAACCCTCGGCGAGACGAGAGTGGATAATCTCCCGTTTTGAGCCCGCATACGAGCCAAAAGTGGGAGATTATCCACTCTCATTCTTCGAGCACTCATTTAAGTACGTCCCCAATGAGTACCCCCAATGACTATTCCCCAATGACTATTCCAATCGCTTGACAAGGAGTGTCCCCAAGTGCCGGCAGAAAAGGAACGTCCCTAAGTGCCAACCAGGGCAACACCGCAGATAGAGGACGGACAGCGAGCGACGTCCAGAGCGAACAAGTTGGCATGAAAAAGGCAAGGCATAGACCTTCTGGTCATGCCTTGCCTTTTGAATGACAAATTGTCGCTCTGGGCGGCGCGCAGCGTCGAGCGGTTACGGCGTTTGGTAAAACGCCGTAACCCCCTAGTACATCTTTGCGCCGGCGGGGATGGAAGCGTCGAGCTGGATCAGATTGAGACGCTCCTCGCCCTCCTCCTCGTGGATAGCGCTGATGAGCATGCCGCAGCTGGGAATGCCCATCATCTTGCGCGGAGGCAGGTTGGTGATGGCGAGCAAGGTCTTGCCGACCAGGTCCTCGGGCTCGTAATAACCGTGAATGCCGGAGAGGATGGTACGGTCGGTGCCGGTGCCGTCGTCGAGCGTAAAGTTCAGCAGCTTCTTGGACTTCTTGACGGCCTCGCACGCCTTGACCTTCACAGCGCGGAAATCGCTCTTGGAGAAGGTATCAAAGTCGACGAACTCCTCAAACAGCGGCTCGACGGCGATCTTGGAGTAATCAACCGTGGGCTTGAGCGGCTTGACGAAGGGGCTCGCGGTGTTGCCGGCCTCGGCAGCCTTGGCGGCAGCGGCACCGGACTGGAAACCCTTCTCGGGCTTCATGTGCGGGAACAGCAGCACGTCGCGGATGGAAGCCTGGTTGGTGAGCAGCATGACCACGCGATCGATACCGATGCCGATGCCGCCCGCAGGAGGCATACCGTACTCGAGGGCGCGCACGTAATCCTCGTCGTACTCCATGGCCTCGTCGTCGCCGCCAGCCTTCTCGGCCATCTGGGCGGCAAAGCGCTCGGCCTGGTCGACCGGGTCGTTGAGCTCGGAGAACGCGTTGGCGTACTCGTGACCGGCGATAACCAGCTCAAAGCGGTGCGTCAGGCGCGGGTCGTCCTCAAAGCGCTTGGCAAGCGGGCTGACCTCGATGGGGTAATCGCACACGAACGTGGGGTTGACGATGGTGTCCTCGCCCAGCTCATCGTAGATCTCGGCGATAATCTTGCCGGCGGTCCACTCGGGCTTAATCTCCAGGCCCTTCTCGCGCGCGGCAGCAGCAAGCTCCTCGACCGGCGTATCGATGGTGACCTGTTTGCCGAGCACGTCGGAGACGATGTCGGTCATGGGACGGCTGGCCCACTCACCAGAAAGGTCGATGGTCTGGCCCTGGTACTCGATGACCTCGGGGTTGCCGATGGCCTTGTTAGCCGCCTTAATGACACCCTGGGCGAGCGCCTTCATGCCCTCGAGGTCGGAGAAGGCACGATAGGCCTCCATCGTGGTGAACTCGGGGTTGTGGGTAAGGTCCATGCCCTCGTTACGGAAGATACGGCCGATCTCGAACACGCGCTCAAAACCGCCGACGATGCAGCGCTTGAGGTGCAGCTCGGTAGCAATGCGCAGGTAGCACTCCTGATCGAGCGCGTTGAAGTGCGTGATGAACGGCTTGGCAGTAGCGCCGCCCTGGATGGTCTGCAGGATGGGGGTCTCGACCTCCATGTAGCCGTCGGACTCCATAAAGCGACGGAAGGTGGAGAGAATCTGCGAACGCTTACGGAACGTCTCGCGAACGTCGTCGTTGGCGATCAGGTCAACATAGCGCTGGCGATAGCGGGTCTCCTTGTCGGAAAGACCGTGGAACTTCTCGGGCAGCGGACGAACGGCCTTGGCAAGCAGGGTCGCGCTCTTAGGGGCAACGGAAAGCTGGCCGCGCTGGGTGCGCACAACCACGCCGGTCACGCCCAGGATGTCGCCCAGGTCGAGGGACTTGAGCGTATTCCAGGCAGCCTCGTCCATGTCGTTGATGCGGCAGAACAGCTGAATCTCGGCAGTCGCATCGCGTACGACGATGAACATGATCTTGCCCTGACCGCGCTTGGCGACCACACGGCCGCCGATCTTCACGACGTCCTCGGTGTCCTCGCCATCGGCAAGCTCGGCGTACTTAGCCTCGATATCGGCAACGTAGTCCTCAAGCTCAGAGTGCTCGGGATAGGGGTTCTGGCCCGCCTCGAACAGGGCGGCGCGCTTGGCCAGGCGGGTGGCGCGCTCGTCGTTGAGCGTCGATGCCTGATCTGCGGCGTTCTGGTTCTCTGCCATAAGTTAGCTCCTCAAACTAAAACGCTCCCCAGGATTCGGTCCCAGGGAGCGAAAACATACCTTTACGCGGGACCGTGGTCTAGCGTGCAATCTTGGCGATGGTGTAGACGCGAGTCTTGCCGGAAGGCGTAACGACCTCGACGGAGTCGCCCTCGCCGTGACCGATGATGGCGTGGCCGACCGGAGACTCGTTGGAAATCTTGTGCTCGAGCGAGTTGGTCTCGGTGGTACCGACGAGCGTGACTTCCATGACCTCACCGTTGGGATCAATCAGAGAAACGGTGGAACCGATGGAGACGGTCAGATCACCTGTGGTGGCAGCAACCTGAGCGTTGGCAAGGATGGCCTGGATCTCGGCAATACGAGCGGCGTTCTGGGCCTGCTTGTCCTTAGCGGCGTCGTACTCGGAGTTCTCCGAAAGGTCGCCGAACGCGCGGGCTTCCTTGATGTCCTCGACGATCTCCTTGGCGTAATCGCCCTCACGCCAAGCGAGCTCCTCGACGAGCTTCTGGCGGCCCTCAGCGGTCAGTACGATCTGGCTTGCGTCCATACGGATATCTCCCCAACTCTGATCAAACAATCAACTGTCAACAAAACGAAAAAGACCGGCTAGCCTGCGGGCAAGCCGGTCAGGTGCTCACCCCAAAGGGATGGGACTACTCTGCGTCCGCGTCGCTGTCCTCTGCCTGCTTCTTCTTGGCAGCAGCGAGCTTGGCCTCGAGCTCAGCGATCTCCTTGTCCTCCTCGGACTGCTCGACCACGACCTCCTCGGCCTGCTTGGTCTCGGCCTTATCGTCGCCCTCCATACCCTCGCGGATATTCTTGACGGTAGAGCCGAGGGACTTGCCGAGCTTCGGCAGGTTCTTGGGCCCGAAGATAATCAGGACAACGACGAGAATAATGATGAGCTCAGGAGCCCTCAGTCCAAACATGTAGACCTCCACAATACAGCGAGACAAGCTCGAATGAGTATACCGCGGGTGCCGCGGTATCACAACAATAGCTAAAAAAAGGGACCGCAAGAAGCGGTCCCTCCTCATGCTCTGGTCGGGTTGACTGGATTTGAACCAGCGACCCCTGCGTCCCGAACGCAGTGCTCTACCAAACTGAGCCACAACCCGTTAGCTCGACTATAGTAACAAAGATTTTCGCCGCGTGCTAGAGAAATTTTTATTTCTTTGGCGCTTCAACGCGAACCGTGTTGGGAATGAGCTCCGTCGCGCAGGACCACCAGCCATTTTGCTGGGCAGCTTCCGCAAGATTGACTGCCGTGGCGGCGGTATCGCAGAGAGCAAACGAGCAGGCACCCGAACCGCACACGTTTGCGGCAATGGTACCGTCCTGTGAACGAAGCCAGTCGAGCACCGTTTGAATCCGCGACTCCATCTGCGCGGAAATGACACCCAGGTTGTTATGGATGAGCGCATATGCCGTCTCGGCATCACCAGCACGCAAGGCAGAAGCTATCGCGCCGGGCTTGTCTGCAGGCACCGGGGCCTCGTCAAAACGTCGATAGGCTTCAACCGTTGAAACGCTCGCCTCGCGCGGTTTGACCAATACGACGGGTGTCGCCGGAAGCGCAGGATACTCAGTGGCCAATACGTCTCCCCCGCCCACGTAGAATGCGGGACTCGCGTGCAGAAAGAACGGCACGTCGGCGCCAATGCCGCGGGCGATGTCATCGAGCGCGGGGTCAGTGCGATCGATGCCCCAGAGCTCCGCCAAGGCGACAATGACCGCGGCCGCATCCGTCGAGGGGCCGCCCAGGCCGGCGCATAGCGGAATGCGCTTTTCGATCGTAACGCATACGTTGGCGTCGCGACCATAATGCTCGGCCATAGCAACCGCAGCCCGATACGCCGTATTCTTTTGCATGGGAAAATCTGATGCCGGAACCGTCTGGACGGTCAGCGCCGACGCAGGCGCGACCGTCACGGTATCGGCAAGACCGACGGCTGCCATCAGGGAATCAACCTTATGGTAGCCGCGGGCGTCGCGCTCGGTATGAACCCCCAGATAGAGGTTGATCTTTGCCGGCGCGGAAAGGGTCAGGGACCAATCGGTCACCGCTAGTGCTCCTCGAGCTGATTGCCGAGCGGGGTAAAAATGTGCTCGCCGCTCTCGGGGTCGAACAGCTCGACCTGCCCGGTGAGGACATCGATATACTGGTAGGACTGGCGCGACTTGCGGCCGCGGCGCTCGTCAACCTCGACGATAAAGACAGCGGGGTGGACGCTCTTGATGGTGCCCATGCGCTCGACGACGCGGGTGCGGCCCATGTTGGCCTTCACCTTGACGCGATCGCCCACCATATCGGTCAGCTTCTCGTGGATGTCGTCGACGTGATTGACTTCCATCTCTTCCATGAACAGGGCCTCCAGAAGGTGCAATTCAAAAAGGGGATAATACCCCTAAGATAGACAAAACTCTAATACTATAGCACCCTGTTGCGACCACGCGCAAGTAGCTAATTTGGCTACTTACAGATTGTCGGTATCGAGGACGATGGTGAATGGGCCGTCGTTGACCAAGTCGACTTTCATATCGGCGCCAAAGATGCCGTGCGCCACGTGTTCGACATCTTGGCGAACGAGCGTCAGGAAGTACTCGTAGAGCTCGTTGGCGACATCGGGGGCGCCGGCATCCGTAAACGATGGGCGGCGGCCGTGACGGCAATCGGCGAACAGCGTGAACTGCGACACCACGAGAACCTCGCCGTCGACATCGGCAAGTGCCAGGTTGGTCTTGCCGTTCTCGTCCTCGTTAATGCGCAAGCCCCGGAGCTTGCCCCACAGCTTATCGGCCTCGGCGCGCGTATCGCCGTGGCCCACGCCCAGCAGCACCAGGTAGCCACGTCCAATACGGCCCACGCACTCGCCGTCGACTGTCACGCCGGCATTGAGCACGCGCTGCACTACCGCACGCACGACTACTCCTCGCCCGTCAGTTTGGCGGATAGGTGCTCGAGCGCATGGAATCGATGACTGATGGCGTTCTTCTCGTCCGCCGTCAGCTCGGCCATGGTCTTGCCCGGCGTGTCGACCGGCAGGAACAGCGGGTCGTAGCCAAAGCCGTGATCGCCGCGGCCCTCGTGCGCGATAACGCCCTCGCAGGCGCCCTCGCCATAGGTGACCAAACCGTCCGTGTCGATGAGCGCGACGACGCTCATAAAGCGCGCAGTGCGGTCCTCGTCGGCCACGCCCTCCAGATTCACGAGCAGCTTGGCGTTGTTGGCGGCATCGTCGCCGTGAACGCCCGCGTAGCGCGCGCTATACACACCCGGCTCGCCGTCCAGCGCGTCGACGACCAGGCCCGAATCATCGGCAATGGCCATGAGCCCCGTCTCTTCGACGGCAGCCTGCGCCTTGATGATGGCGTTCTCCAAAAACGTCGTGCCGTTTTCCTCGGGATCCTCAAAATCACCTAGCTGGCCGAGCGCCACAAAGCGCACCTCGGGCATGACCTTGCCCAAAATGGCCTCGATCTCGGTGAGCTTATGGGCGTTGCCCGTTGCCACGACAATGGTCGCCGCCGGGTCGAGGGTGTCGATGTCGATCTTCTCAAGTGCCATGAGTGGTCTCCTTGTCTCTATAGCAATGCCGCGCCGAGGGCGACGAGGGCCCCTGCCTCTCCCCTCTCAATCAACGGCAGTCTTATACTTCGACGTTTTCCCAGATAAAACCTACCAAAATAAACCTGTCCCTTTTTGGCAGGTTAGGCGAGGGCTTGGCACTGGAGCTCGATGAGCTCGGCGATACCCTTGTCGCCCAGGTCGAGTAGGGCGTTGAGGCGCTTGCGGTCGAAGGGCGCCTGCTCGCCAGTACCCTGGAGCTCGATCATCTCACCGGTGTCGGTGGCGACGAGGTTCATGTCGACCTCGGCGTGGCTGTCCTCGGAATAATCGAGGTCAAGCAGTGTATTGCCGTCGACAACGCCCATGGAGATGGCAGCCACCTGGCCGGTAAGCGGGATGCGCTCGATCTTGCCCGCCTCGACCCACATGGCAAGGGCGTCGTGCAGCGCCACCCAGGCGCCGGTGATGCTCGCTGTACGCGTGCCGCCATCGGCCTGAATCACATCGCAGTCGACGGTGACGGTGTACTCGCCGAGCGCCTTCATGTTGACGACGGTACGCAGGCTGCGGCCAATGAGGCGCTCGATCTCCATGGAGCGACCCTTGCGGTTGGCATGCTCGCGCTTGCAGCGCTTGCCGGTCGACGTCGGCAGCATGGCGTATTCCGCGGTCACCCAGCCGGCCTTAGCTCCCTTTCGCCAGCCCGGCACGCCCTCCTCGATAGTGGCGGCGCACAGCACGCGCGTGTCGCCGAACTCGGCCAAACACGAGCCGTGGGCGTGCTTCATGACGTCACGGGTGAGCTTAACGGGGCGCAACTCGTTGGCAGCGCGACCGTTGGCGCGGTTGACCTGCATGTACTCCATAGAAATATCCTTTCGGCAAAAGATGTGGCGAAGGCTTTGGCGGCTGCCTTACATCTATTTCAGCTCATCGATATCGATATGTTCGATGCTCTTGAGCGGCTGACCAAAGATAAAGCTGCCCGCCACCGCAAACTCGGCAATGTTATCGGCCGTCGTGGCAAAACGATGCTGCGGCTCGGCGGCGTCGCCCGCCAGCTGCTCGCGGCGCGTGAGGATATCGGTCAGCTCGCGCGTGGTCTCCTCGGCGGAACTCACGACGCGCACCCCAGGCCCCAGCGCATGCCGGATAGGTCCCACCAACAGCGGAAAATGCGTACAGCCGAGTACCACGGTATCGATACCGTGGTCGCGCAGCGGCTCAACCGTGGCACCCACCAGCGCACGCACGGCAGGCGTATCGAAGATGTCCTCGTTCTCAAGCCACTGTTCCTGCAGATGTGCACCCGAGGCGAGTTCGTGTTCGACAACCTCGACAAAGCTCGAGGCAGGACAGCCGTACACATCGACGCCGGCATCCAGATCCTGAATGGCGCGCGTGTAGGCGCCCGAGCGAATAGTGAGGTTGGTGGCGAGCACGCCCACCCGGCGCGTGCGGGTGCTGTTGATTGCCGCACGGGCACCCGGCGCGATCACGCCGATCACAGGAACGTCGAGCACCTGCTGGGCCAGACGCAAGGCCGCAGCAGTCGCCGTATTGCAGGCGATGACCATAATCTTGACGTCGTGCTTCGACAGCCAACGGCCCGCCTGCAACGCAAACGAGCGCACCTCATCCTCGGTGCGCGTGCCGTAGGGGCAGCGTTTGGTGTCGCCGAAGTAGTAGACGGACTCATGCGGCAGCGCCGTCGCAATCGCGCGTGCAACCGTCAGACCGCCCAAACCAGAATCGAACACGCCAATCGGGCGCGTGTCGCCTGCCGGATTCTCGATATCGGACATTACCTCACCAGTCTCTCTCGAAAAGACATGTCCAAGTGCAGCGACGCCGCGCTACGAACGCGCCGCGACCAGCAGCTCTGCCGTCGCCGCCCAACCGTCGACAATTTTGCCGCGCGTAACGAAAGCGTTCTCGCAAGCAGCCAAGAACTCGGGCGCGCCGGCGCTGGTCAAACCGTTCTCGACCAGGCAGAACGTGCCCACGTGGTCAGCCATGTAGAAGTCAGACTCGGAATCGCCGAGTGCCAGCGTCTCCTCGCGCTCGATACCCAGGTGCTCGCAGAAACGTGCGATGGCAACGCCCTTGTTGAGGCCGGAGGGATTGATGTTAAACGCGCGGCCATCCTCGACGCGTTCGAGCTCGAGCGTCGTCGGCTTGGACAGATGCGTCAGGTGACCGTTACAGGCCCAGACCAGGCCGCAGCCGGCCTCGTCCAGGATGGCCTGGACCTCGTCGTCGGGCACATCGCCGCGCATGCCGACGGTGACCTCGCGGTACTTGTAGCCAGTCGACATGTCATTGTGGTACTCGATCTTATGCGGCCAGCGGGCGAGAATCTTCTCGCACACGCCGGTCTGCTCGATCACCTGATGCGGCGTGAGGCCGCAGGCGGGGTCGTAGGGCATATCGCCGGTCAGATACTCCCAATCGTTGGCCTTGAGATCATACATGACCAGGCCACCCATCTCACCGATGTAGGAGTTGAGGCCGAGCACGCGCGCATCCTCGTGGATCATGGTGCGGTTGCGGCCCGAGGTGGGGACCACCTGGATGCCGGCGCGGGCAAGTGCCACGACAGCCTCGACGAGCTTGGTCGAGGGATTGCCGTCGTTGTCGCGCAGCACGCACGAGCCGGGCGCGAGCATGGTGGCGTCCAGGTCGGTAAAGACGTACTTAACCTTGGCAAGGCGCTCGCGCATCTCGCCCGAAAGCTCAGCGACGGTCGGCAGGGTATTGTGGGACATGGTCACTCCATTACGTAGAAGGGGCTTCTGGTCTTAGGCGGCGCGCCTCGCTTGAGGGGGAACGCGCTTGCAACGGCAGCGCGCTCAGGGCGCCGCCGCCATCATGGTTCATTAGTCAAACTGGGTAACATCGATCAGGCGATTGGCCAACGAAAGATCGCTCTCGATGGGCACGAACTCGTCGCCCACGTGCATGAGTTCCTCGTCACCCTTTGCCAGCAGCAAGACAATGGTGGGGGCATCGGGGTTAACGTACTCCTCGCGCGCCGCCTTGAACGCCGCATGCACAGCGGCTTCGCGATCGAGGATGATCCTGTTCGGCGTATCGTCGGGAACATGTTCGGCAAGCTCGCGACAGACCTTCATCGGGTCCTCGTGAGCCGGGTCCTCGTTGGCAATGATCATCAGGTCGGAATATGGTGCGGCCTCGCGCGGCAATTGCTCGCGGCGCTCCTGGGCCTTGCCGCCGGCGGCGCCAAACAGCGCAATGACGGGGCTGGCAGGAAACGCACGTTTGACCGACGAGAACAGCGAACGGAATGAAAGCTGGTTGTGCGCGTAGTCCACAACGCAAATCACGCGGCCATCCTTCGACTCCACGACCTCCATGCGACCCGGCACACGCAGCTTGGAGAGGCCCTTCTTGATGGCATCGATACCGATGCCAATCTCGCGCGCGGCGGCGATAGCGACCAGCGCGTTCTCCACGTTAAAGTCTCCCGCGATACCCAGCAGGACCTTCTCCCCCGCCTCGGGCTCGTCGGCGCTCATGCCGTGCAGGTTAAACTCGATGTTAAAGCCAACCATGCGGACATCGCTTGCCCACAGGCTCGCCTCGGGATGCTCGACGCCAACGGTCACCAAGCGCTCGGCCGTCGACGCGGCCTCCAGCACGCGTTCGACTTCAGCGGTGCCCAGATTCACCACGGCGGTCTTAGCCTGATCAAAGATCCTGAGCTTGCTCTCAAAATAATCCTCGAAGGTCGGGTGCTCGATCGGTGAAATGTGATCACGCCCGATGTTGAGGAAGCACGCCACGTCAAACGGCAGGTTCTCGACGCGCTGGTACTTGAGCGCCTGGCTCGAGACCTCCATGACCATGGACTGGCGACCTGACGTGCGGCAGTTGGCGATATGGCGCCAGACCTCGGGGGCCTCGGGCGTAGTATTGGTGCTCTCGTAGCACTCGATGCCATCGTCGGTACTCACCGAGCCGATCATGCCGCAGGACTCGCCCGCTGCCTTGATGATGGACTGAAGCATAAAAGCGGCCGTGGTCTTTCCCTTGGTACCGGTGATGCCCACGATCTTGACATCGTGGTCGGGACGGTCGTAGACCTCCGGCGGCAACAGGGCCATGGCCGTGCGAACGCTATCAACAACCAGCATCGCAGCACCGCTCTCCTGCGCCAGCGGCTCCAGAGACTCGACCAGCGACTCCTCGCACACAAATGCGACGGCGCCCGCATCGAGCGCCATGCTCAAAAACGCGGGCTTAAAGGCAGCACCTTTGCAAAAGAACACGTCACCTGCCGAGACCGCGCGCGAATCAAACGAGCAGCCGGTCACGGCACGCTCGTCAACCTGCTCTGATGCGCGCAGCTTACCGCACACATCGAGAAGCTTGGCAAGCGTATCGACCGTGGTCACGGTCGCGGAATCCGAATGGTGCATCTTTCACCTTTCTCAGCCATTTGGCAGGGACGGTTTTTATAGTAACTGAAACGCACCCACGCAAAAACGGCTCCCGGAGGAGCCGTTACGCGCAGGCGTTCGTAAGCCGAGGCTAGGCAGCCTGAACAGCGGGCTGGTCCTCGTCGATAAAGAAGCGCTTGTACCACACCAGGAACACGAGCGGCGTATAGATCTTGCGCTGGAAATCGCCCTTGCCCGCAAAGTGCAGATCGAGCAGGTGCATGAGCTCATCGGTATCGAAGAACTCGCTTGCCCACGGCGCGGTGAAGTACTCCTTGACATAGTCGTACCACTTTTGCTCGCGCAGCCAGTAGACAATCGGCACCGGGAAGCCCACCTTGGGACGGGTGGCCCACTCATCGGGCAGCGACTTGTTGGCAGCGTGGCGGAGTACCTGTTTGTTGCCGTTCTCGTTGATGCGGTAGCGGTCGGGAATGTGCTCGGCGAACTCCATGACTTTGCGGTCCAGGAAGGGCACGCGCAGCTCCAGCGAGTGCGCCATGCACATCTTGTCGGCCTTGAGCAGAATGTCGCCCGGAAGCCACATGTTCATGTCCAGGTACTGCTTCTTGACCAGCTCGGGCTGACCCTTCACGCGCGCATAGATGGGAGCGGCAAGCTCGAAGGCGCCATCGCCGGTGTTGTACTCGGGCTTGAGCACGCCGTCGACCTCGCGCTCCGGCCATACCAGAGCCTGTCCCAGGAACGACTTCTCGGGGATCTCGGCACCCTTGACCAGGAAGTTATGTCCCTTGAAGTACGGCATATGCAACGCCAGGTTACCGAGCGCGCGACGGATGGGCAGCGGCACCATCTTTTTGTACTTGCGGACTGGGACCGTGTCCTCGTAGTAGGCGTAGCCGCCAAAGAGCTCGTCGGCGCCTTCGCCCGAAAGCACGACGGTGACGTCCTTGCGGGCCATCTCGGCCAAGAACCACAGCGGCACGGAAGACAGGTTGGACTGCGGCTCGTCCATGTGATACTGGATGTCCTCGAGCGCACCGAAGAACTCGTCGGCGGTAATCATCTTGCGGACATTCTCGACGCCGAGCTTGTCAGAAAGTTCCTTGGCGTAGTTGGTCTCGTTGAAGTTCTTGTAGTCAAAGCCCACCGAGAAGGTCTTGTCGGGCATGAGGCAAGCGGCGATGTAGCTGGAGTCGACGCCGCCGGAGAGGAACGACGCGACCTTGACGTCGGCGATGCGATGGGCCTCGACGCTCTCGTGCACGACCTCGTCCAACTCGTCGACGTACTCCTCGAACGGCTTCTCGACGGCAGAGTAATCGCAATCCCAGTAGCGCTCGATGTTCATCTTGCCGGTCGGGATGTCTACGGTAAAGTAATGCGCCGGCGGCAGCTTGTAGACACCCTCGAAGAAGGTCTCCTCGGTTGCCGAATACTGCAACGTCATGTACGGACGCAGAGCCTTTTTGTTGACCACCTTGTGGAAGTGCGGGTAGTCCAGGAAGCTCTTGATCTCGGAACCAAAAAGCACGCCCGGAGCGCCGTCGCCCGCATCGGCCATGGGATAGTAGTAGAGCGGCTTGATGCCAAAGATATCGCGGGCGCCAAAAAGCTTGTTCTTCTTCTTGTCCCAGATGACGAAGGCGTACATACCGCGCAGGCGATCGAGGACGGCCTCGCCCCACTCCTCGTAGCCGTGCAGGAGGCTCTCGGTGTCGGCGCCGCAGTGGAACTTGTAGCCCTTGGCCTCGAGCTCGGAACGGAGTTCTTGGAAGTTGTAGATCTCGCCGTTGAAGACGATAACGACGCTGCCGTCCTCATTGGCCATGGGCTGAGCGCCGGCCTCGGTCAGGTCGAGGATCGACAGGCGGCGGAAGCCCAGGGCAACGCGGCCGTCGATAAACTGACCGCCCATGTCGGGACCGCGATGGACAATGCGGTCCATCATCTTGGTGAGCACCTCGGATTGGTTATCCGTCCCACCGACAAAACCGACAAAACCGCACATATACTATCCCCTCTGCTGTTGCTGGGCATCAAATCGAATCAGTAGCTTTTGAGTATACCCGAGGGCGTAAAGAGGGGCGGAATGTTCAGGCAATCTCAACTGAATCAGCTCCGCTGTGACACGCGGGCTGTGACACGCGCCGGTTACCTTTAATGGATATGAGATGAATGAGGCGATTGTTTTGCTATACTCTCTCCGCACGGGCGATTGGCGCAACGGTTAGCGCAGGTGCTTTACACGCACAAGGCTGGGGGTTCGAATCCCTCATCGCCCACCATTGAATTGGAAACGGTCCTCGCAAGGGGACCGTTTTTGTTTGGGCCCAGCGCATGGGATTCGAACCCGACAGGGTGCGGAGCTGAGGAAACGCGAAGCGTTTTCCAGCGCAGCACGCGAGGGCCGCAGGCCCGAAGCGAGAGCGGGCGGCGCCAGCCGCACGCGACATCCCTCATCGCCCACCACTGATTTGGAAACGGTCCTCGAAAGGGGACCGTTTTTGCTTGGGCCCATTTCATGGGATTCGAACCCACAAGGGTGCGGAGCTGAGGAAACGCGAAGCGTTTTCCAGCGCAGCACGCGAGGGCCGCAGGCCCGAAGCGAAAGCGGGCGGCGAAATGGACCCTTGGCGAATACCCGTGTGCAAAAAATGCCAAATATGAGTACTGCCACCTTTTTGATGGCAGCGTTTTCGAAGTCATAAAAGGCAAATCCGACATTAGAACGACGATCAATAGTCCAGTTAAGCCAATTTACTAACTACAAAACTGGACATATGTGGCCCAACTCGTCTAAAAACGCCTATTTTATATGTTACAAGGTTAGTGCCAGTACTCATATTTGCCACTTTTTGCACACGGCCCATCCCAGTCATGGTAAATCGGTAGCAAAACGGGTTCCGGACCGCTGAATCGTGCCGCATATGGCACGCCCGCAGTCCAGAACCCGGTCCAAATTAAGTTATTGCGCCGTGTTAGCCCAAAACGCCCGCCAGGATCTCGATCAGGCCGTCCACGTCGACTTCCTCGCAGACAAGCGGCGGCAGGAAACGCAGCGTGTGGGCACCAGTAGCGTTAATCACAGCGCCGGCGGCAAGCGCGCGGGCAACAATATCATGCGCATCGCCCGCAGCGTCATCCAAGTCGCAGCCGAGCATCAAGCCGCGACCGCGCACCTCGGTAACGTGCGGAAGCTTGGCCAGCGCCTGCTCCATATAGGCGCCCACCTTGGCGGCATGCTCAGCATAGCCGCCGCGCACGAGCGCGGAGAGCGTCGCGGCGCACGCCGCGACAGCCAAGCAGCTACCGCCAAAGGTCGAGCCGTGGTCGCCCGGCTTAAACACGTCGGCGATTTCCTTCTTTGCCACCACGGCACCCATGGGCACGCCATCGGCAATGCCCTTGGCAAGGCTCATAATGTCGGGTTCCACGCCATAGGTCTGGAATGCAAACGGCTTGCCGGAGCGGAAGATGCCACACTGGACTTCGTCGGCGATAAGAACGGCGCCTGCCTCGTGTGCCAAGTCACGCGCCGCCGCCATAAACTCCTCGGTCATGGGGTGCACACCGCTCTCGCCCTGAATCGGCTCGAGCATGACAGCGCAGACCTCGCTTCCCAGCTGCTTAAAGATCGAACGCAGTTCGTCGACATCGTTGGGCGAGCAGGCCACAAAGCCACCCGGCAGCGGACGGAAGCTGTCCTGCAGCCAATCCTGCATGGTGGCGGCAATGGTCTCGAGCGTACGGCCGTGGAAGCCGCCGCGCATGCATACGATGGTGTTGCCGCCGTTACCAGCACGCTTGGCGTACAGACGTGCGAGCTTCATCGAGCCTTCGTTGGCTTCGGCACCAGAATTGGCAAAGAACGTCTCCCACACCTGCTCGTCCGCAGCCGGGGCACCGAGCGCAGCGGCCGTGGTCTCATCGCCGGCGGCAATGGCATCGGCCAGCACGCACGCACCATCTACGTCGTCGTTGGCAAGCTTGGACAGCAGCGCCGCGACCTGTCCGCGCTGCTCGATGTAGAAGTAATTGGAGACATGCATGAGCTTTTTGGTCTGCGCCTCGAGCGCCGAGAGCACTGCAGGGTTGCCGTGGCCAAGGCTGCACGCACCGATACCGGCAAGAAAGTCAAGATACTCACGGCCGTCATCACCGGTGAGCTTCATGCCGTGGCCTTCGACAAACTCTACCGGAGAGCGACCAAAGGTATGCATAACGTAATGGGATTCGAGCGATTGTTGAGTTGCAAGTGACATGGGATGCCTTTCGTTGGGCGCCGTACGGCGCAGGGCTATGGGTGCAGGGACGCGACGACCGCGGGTCAGCTAGACCGTCTGGAGCTTTTCGACCTCGTCAAGGTTCTCGGTCAGGCGCGCGGCAAACGTCGAAAGCGGGTGCGGATGCGTATCGAACTCGTAGGCCGTCTCGGTGGAGTGAATCACGGTACCGACGCCAGCATCGGTCAGCAGCTCCAGCAGCAGCGAGTGCGGCGTCGTGCCGTTGATGATGTGGGCTCGGAACACGCCAGCGGTAAGCGCATCGACGGCGGCGCGCAGCTTGGGAATCATGCCTTTATCGACCTCGCCGCCGTAGAGCATCTCGTTGACCTCGTCGAGCGTCAGGTTGGAGATGAGCGAATCCTTATCGCTAAAGTCCCTGTACAGGCCGTCGACATCGGTCAAGAAGATTGCCTTATGCGCGTGGAGCGCCGCCGCAACGGCGCCGGCGGCGGTATCGGCGTTGATGTTGAAGAAGCCACCGTCCTCCCCCGCTGCGACCGTGGCGATAACGGGAATGTACTCGCTGTCGAGCAAACGCTCGATATAGTCGGTGTTGACGTGCGTGACCTTGCCTACGCGGCCGAGCTCTGGGTCGAGTGGCTCGGCGATAAGGGTACCGGCGTCGCTGCCGGACACGCCCACGGCCAGGTTGCCGTGGTGGTTGAGCGCCGCGACCAGCTCCTGATTGACCTTGCCGCCCAGTACCTCGCGCACGATATCCATGGTGGCAGGCGTGGTCACGCGCTGGCCGTTCTTAAACTCGACGGGGATGTCGTAGTGGCCGAGCGCCTCGTTGATGGCCTTGCCGCCACCGTGCACGATAACGGGGCGCATGCCGATAATCTTGAGCAGGACGATGTCGCTCATCACGTCACGGCGCAGCTGCTCGTCGACCATGGCGGCACCGCCGTACTTGATAACGACCGTCTTACCGGTCAGGTTCTTAATCCACGGCAGCGCCTCGAACAGCAGCTGCGCGGTAACTTCGTTGGATTCGCTCGAGCGACAATCGCGTGCGAACTTCATAGTCTGCCTCGTCTTTCGTGTAGCTATCGCGCCGCACCTCGTTGCCCGCGATTGCAGCGGGACGCGCGGCACATCGGGAGTCTAGGAACGGTAATCGCCGTTAATGGAGATGTACTCGTGCGTGAGGTCGCAAGTCCACACGGTGGTCGCCGCGTCCCCTGCGCCCAGGTCTGCCGAGATCACAATCTCGGGCGCCTCAAAGCGACGCAGCGCCTCGTCCTCGTCAAAGGGAACGGTCAGGCCATCACGGCAGACGGGCATACCCATCATGTCGATGGACACATCTTCTTGGTTAAACTGCACGCCGCACTTGCCGAGCGCCATGGCAACGCGGCCCCAGTTGCAGTCGTGGCCGGCGATGCAGGTCTTGACGAGCGGCGAGTTGGCAACAGCACGAGCGGCGATATCGGCCTCCTCGTCGTTCACGGCGCCGGTGACGCTAACCGTCACGAGTTTGGATGCGCCCTCGCCGTCTGCGGCGATGTTGCGCGCCAGGCTCTCGCACACCTCATGCACGGCAAAGGCCAGCTCGTCGAAGGCGTCAGAGCCCTCGACAATAGGCTCGGCATCTGCGGCAGCGGCGCCGGAGGCAAGCATGATGCAGGTGTCGTTAGTCGAGGTGTCGGAATCGACCGTTACCTTGTTGAAGGTCTGCTTGACGGTGGAGAGCAACAGGGCGTGGAGCGCCGCCGACTCGACGGGGGCATCGGTAGTGATGACCGCGATCATGGTTGCCATGTTGGGCATGATCATGCCCGAGCCCTTGCACATACCGCCCACCGTATAGGCATTGCCTGCGTGCCCCGCGGCCTCGCTGCGGTAACACACGGCATACTCCTTGGAGTGCGTGTCGGTCGTCATGATAGCGCGGGCGGCATCGGTGCCACCGTGGGCGGAGAGCGCCTCGTAGGCGGCAGGAACGGCAGTCTCAAACGTGTCGATCGGCAGAATCTGACCAATTACGCCCGTGGAGGCGACCAGAATCTGCTGGGGCTCGCAGCCGATGACCTGCGAGGCGATGTTGCAGGTCTCGCGCGCGCAGGCAAGACCGGTCTCACCCGTGGCGGCGTTGGCATTGCCAGAGTTGACCGAAACGCCGGCAATGACTCCGTAGCCCTTGTCGGCGCCGCCCAAGTTGGCACGGCTCACCTGCACGGGCGCTGCACAAAAGCGGTTAGTCGTAAACACACCGGCCCCGGGACAGGGCCTGTCGGGCACGACGAGCGCGTAATCCAGGCGCTCGGGATTCTTGCGGAATCCGGCATGGATGCCCGCCGCCTTAAAGCCGGCCGCCGCCGTTACGCCGCCCTCTACGGCACGAATCTTGATATCGAACTGCTCAGCATTCATCTTCTTTACGACTCCTTATGTCAAACAAAAAATGGGCATCGGTTGGTGCGCCATGCCGGCCACAATCGTGAGACCAGCTTAAGAGTGGCGCCCCACTCGATGCCCGACTACCAAATCGTCAACAATCGAATGTGCTACACCGGGCACGCCACTGTGGGCAAGCCTCGTCGCTCGTCAAAACCAAAGACGATGTTGGCGCACTGGACCGCCTGGCCTGCTGCACCCTTGCACAGATTGTCGATGGCGCCCGTAGCCACCAGAACGCCCGCGCGCTTGTTGAGCGCGAGGCCGATCTGGGCGGCGTTGGTGCCGACGACCGAAGCCGTCTTGGGCTGCTGGTCGGCATCGAGTACGCGCACGAAGGTGCGACCGGCGTAGAACTGCTTGTAATGGTCGACAACGTCTTCAAGGGTCAAGGTATCGATAGCCTGCGGCGTAAGCGGCATCGTCACCGTAGAGAGCAAACCGCGCTTGAGCGGTGCCAGGTGCGGGGTAAAGACGACACGATCGGTTAGGCCCAAGATCTGCTCGATTTCGGGCGTGTGACGATGCTTGCCCACGCCATAGGCCTCCAGGTTTTCGTCCGCGCTGCAAAAATGCGTACGGGCGTTGCAGGACTTACCGGCACCCGTTACACCGCTGATAGCGTCAACGATCACGGGGCCGCTCTGGGCAACCCAGCCAGCGCGCACGGCAGGCGCGGCGGCAAGGCTCGTTGCGGTGGGATAGCAACCGGCGCAGGCGACCAGCACGGGTTTGCCGTCGGCATGGTCAGATGCGGCGGTCTCCAAATCCTGGCAGAACAGCTCGGGCAGACCAAAGGCGCGGCTCTTGAGTAGCTCGGGGCCCGTGTGCTCGGCGGCATACCAGGCCTCAAAGGTGGCCGGATCGCTCAGGCGATAGTCGGCCGAAAGGTCAATGCAGGAAACTCCCGCGGCAAGCAGGGCGGGCACCTGTGCCATGGCAGCCGTGTGCGGCACGGCCAAAAAGACCGCGTCGCAGTTCTTGAGCTCGGGGGCATCATGCGTCGTGAAGACAAGATCGCTTACGCCGGCGAAGCTCGGGTACACCGCAGACAACGGCTGGCCAGCATCGGCGTTGGACGTTATGGCAGCAAGTTCAAACTCGGGATGACCGAGGACGAGGCGAATGAGCTCGGCGCCGGCATATCCAGCCGCACCAACGATTCCAACCTTTAATGACATATCAGACTCCTTGTCTGCAGTTATGCACCAATACGCATCCTGCAGCCGTCGTTATGAAGTGGGTTGAAACTTTAGCACCAAAAGATGCATTTATACGCAAATCATTTGCATATTCATGCATTGAAACAGTCCCGACACATTCACGCGAAGGAATTGACAAATAACAATGGGCCCCACATCGCCCGGTGCACCTTGCGGTGCCGTTGCGATGTGGGGCCCGACACAGACGGGTATTTAAATTGTTGGGGGCGGCGGGAGAACTCTTTTAGAGCTCGACCGGCACCCATTCGTCATGGTTGCAGATAAAGGCCTCCGGCTCCTCGACGCTAAAGAAGACGAGCGTGGGGTCGCCTGCGCCCTCATAATGCTCGCCTAGGCGCTCCAGGTGCTTCCAGCCTGCCTCGCGCATATCGGGAGCGGCCTGGTCATCCAGACCCGCATGCCCGCGCAAGATGAGCCAGCCATGACCCGGCCACCAACTCGTGGCCTCAAAGCGTTGATTTTGCAGCAGCTCTTGCCACACGTCTTTGGTGCGCGCCGTTACAAACCACAGCTTGCCGTCCTGGATCTGCGCAAACGAAAACGGACGCACATGCGGCTGTCCGTCAACGCTCGTCGCCAAATACCATGCCGGCACCGACGTCAGATACTCCAGCACCGTATTCAATCCGTCCATGTTTCCTCCTGACGCTCGCCATTTTGAGATGGGTAGTTAATTTGAGACGCGCTAGAGCTCCAGGCGCTCCTCGCTGCCGTCGATATCGCAGAAGCGGGCGGCGATGTTGCGCACCGAGAAAAACGCAAGGCGACCGTCGTTGGCGCCCTCGTGGTCTTCGCCGATGCCCACCATGTGCTTAAAGCCGGCTTGGCGCACCCGGTCGCTCACGACCGCGTCGTCCTCGAGCGCGGCCTCGCCGGTCAGCACAATCCAACACTCCCCCGGTTTCCAACCCGAAACCTCAAACTTGGGATTCGTGCTGAGCTCGGCCCACACGTCCTTATCGCGCGAGGTGCAAAACCACAGCTTGCCATCATCGACCATGGCAAACGAGAACGGCCTCACGCGCGGCTGATGTCCGTCCGTCACGTCAATCGTGGCGAGATACCACGCCGGAATACGCCTAAGATACGAACAGGCGCGCTCGAGCTGCGCCGTGCGGTCGTTGTCGGTCATGGGGACCCCTTTCCTGCGCTCGAATCGCGCCTAAACAAGTTGAAGATTGATGACGATGACGCAGATGAGCAGCAACGCCGTCACCACCGCCGCCAACGCATCGCCGCGGCCAAATGCAAGCGCATGCAGACGCGTGCGGCCCTGCTCGCCATGATAGCAACGGGCATCCATGGCGGCAGAAAGCGTTTCGGCATGACGGAACACACCCGTGAACAGCGGAATCGCCACGCTGCCGAGCATACGCACGCCGCCGAGCGGGCCTCCCGTCACGCGCGCACCGCGGCTCGCCTGCGCATCGGCCGCCTGCTTCATCTCGGTGGCAAACTGCGGCATAAAGCGCAGCGCGATGCCCATGATCATGCCGAGCTCGTGCGCAGGAAGTCCCACACGCGCAAACGGCGCGAGCAGGCGCTCAAAGCCCGCGGTGAGGTCGAGCGTCGGTGTGGTGAGCGTGATAGCGCTCATACCGGCCATCATCAAGGTCAGGCGGCACGCCATAAAGACGGCGGAATGCAGCGAGCCCTCGCTTATCTGCAAAAAGCCGAGCTGCCACAGAATGCGCCCGCTCTGGTCGGAAAACAGGTTGAGCACCGCGACCACCGCGACGATTGCCAGCAGCGGCGCCATCGATGACAGGACGCGACGAGCCGGCACCCGGGACACGGTATAGATCAGGACAACGAAGATAGCGACCGGAACCAGTCCGCGGAAGCTGCCGACCGTGAGTGTCGTGATCAGAAACACAAAGCCCAAGAGCAACTTAGTTCGCGGGTCCAGGCGGTGGATTGCACTATCGCCGGGATAGTAGCTGCCGAACGAAAACGCCTCCATTAGCAGCCCTCCTCTCGCGCGACCGTCTTGGATTTAGCAATGTCCGCGACGTTAGAAGGACCGTCCGAGCGACCGATTAGCAGGTCCACCAACTCGTCTGCCAGCGACTCAACCGTATAGAGGCCGTCAAAGCGCAGCGGCACGCCTGCCTTCGCAAGCGCCAGTGCCATGCGCTGGGCAGCGGGAACACCCAAACCGATTGATTTAAGCTCATCCGCATGCGCAAAAACCTGAGCGGGCGTGCCCTCGGCAAACACCGAGCCCTCGTTCATCACGACAATACGGTCGCAGCAATTGGCAAGGTCATCCATACTGTGTGAGACCATGACGACGGTCAGGCCCCCATGGTGAAGTCGATCGATGAGCTCCAGGAAATCACTGCGTGCCGCCGGATCGAGCCCCGCCATGGGCTCATCGAGTACCAGGACCTCGGGCTCCATGGCAAGCACGCCGGCAAACGCCACGCGCCGCTGCTGCCCGCCCGAGAGCTCAAAGGGGCTCTTGTCGCCCACCGCGGCCAGGTCGAGGCCCACGCGCGCGAGCGATGACGCAACACGGCGGGCAACCTCGGCCTGTGACAAGCCAAGGTTATGCGGACCAAACGCCACGTCCTGTGCCACGGTCTCGGCAAACAGCTGACGCTCGGGATATTGAAACACCACGCCGACTTTTGCCTTAACCGCGGCGGCATCTTTCTTGTTTGCCAGGTCGAGCCCCAACGCGTAAACGGAACCCTCCTGGGGACGAATCAGGCCGTTGAGATGCTGGGCCAGCGTCGACTTGCCCGAACCGGTATGACCTGCTAGCCCCAGGAACTCGCCACGGCGCACCGTTAGCGACACATTGCGCAACGCCCAGGGGCTGCTAGGGTCGTTGCCCCAGAGGGCCTGTTTGTTCGATGCGCCCTCGGCGGCTGAGCGCTTGCGCCAACGGCGACGCTCGCGGGCGCTCAGCGAATAGCTATACGAAAGGTGCGAAATCTCGATGACGGGCTCCAGCGCATCTGCGCTATCGATTGCAGAGGAGACGTTGTCGGGAATACGAGGATCGGATGCGAAAGGCCGCCCGGCGATGCCTGTCCTACTCCGCTCGGCATAAGCCTGCGCTATATCGGCGACCATATCCGCCTCGCGCACCTGTGCGCAAATGGGCACGCCCTTCGCGCGAAGCGCCCTGCCAAGACGGCACGACTCCGGCATGTCCAGGTTGAGCTGCGCAAGTTCGTCCGCCCGCGTCAAGATTTCCTCGGGCGCACCGAGCATGGCAACGCGGCCCGCTTGGAAGACGGCAACGCGATCGGCCTCAGCGGCCTCTTCCATAAAGTGCGTAATCATCACGATGGTCATACCGCGTTCGTGCAGCGCGTGGCAGGCCTTCATAAGGCCCTTGCGCCCGCGCGGATCGAGCATCGAGGACGCCTCGTCCAAAATGAGCACGCGCGGTTCCATGGCGAGCACGCCGGCAAGCGCCACGCGCTGCTTTTGGCCGCCCGAAAGCGCATGGGTCTCATGGCGCTCAAAGCCCACCAGACCCACGGCCTTCAGCGCCTCGCGCACGCGCTGCGCGATCTGGGCCGATTCGACCCCTAGGTTCTCGGGACCAAACGCAACATCGTCCTCGACAAGCGTCGCCACCAGCTGGTCGTCGGGATTCTGGAACACCATGCCCGCAGTCGAGCGAATGTCGTAGACCAGCTCGGGATCGGACGCGTCCATGCCGTTGACGCGCACCGTTCCCGCATCGGGCTGCAGCAGCGCGTTCAAATGCTTGGCAAACGTCGACTTGCCCGACCCGTTTCCGCCGAGAATGCAGAAAAACTCGCCATCCTCGATGTTCAGATCGATGCCATCGAGCGCCGGTGTGGCACCGTCATAACTAAAGGAAACGCCCCGACACTCAATCATGCGCGGCCTTTGACCTGGTCCTTCTTGGGTGTGATGAGGTTGGAGACCGCCTTGTACACCGCCAATGTCAACACCGAGTTGAGCACGGTCTTGATGAGGTTAAACGGCAGCACGGCAGGAATCATGAGCGGGGCGATCACATCGACCGAGCCATACCAGAACCAAACACCAATGGTAAGGTTTGCGACCATAGAAAGCGCCGTAGCGGCAACAACGCCCAGCGCCAGGCCAATCACGGCACCCTTATAGGTATGCATCTTTTGGTAGACGATAGCCGCAGGCAGAATGTAGCCCAGCGTGGCAACCAAGTTCATAAGCGCACCGACCCAATCGCCCGTGGTAAGCGCATGGATAACGATCGCCATAGCGGCAACAGCGGTGCCGGCACCAGGACCATACGCAAACCCGCACACCATCGCCGGCACCAGCGACGGGTCATACGTCAAAAACGGCGCCGAGGGAAGGATAGGCAGCTGCACATACATAAACAGGGCGCCCAAGGCGCACATCAACGCCATGGTAACGAGCTGTTTGGTGCTCCACCTATTCGTGTTCTCAAAATGGATATGCTGCGACTGTTCAGACATAAGATCACCTGCCCCTTTCATCCGGACTCTAACCGTTGGTACTGGGATCTCACCAGTTCAGCCGGCATGCGAACCAACGCACACACGGGTCGCGGACTCATCGGCTCGACCGCAGGCACTTTACCTGCGCCACGGCGCCCCTTTGGCACCGCCCGATTTACCACCAGTGGGGAATTTCACCCCGCCCTGAAACAGCAATTGCAAGTGTAGCACGAGCAATCGTTCGCGCAAGTATGCCGAGGGTAATTTATGGCAGGGGAAACGCTCCAGAAATACGCCCGGGACAAGTTAACGCGACAACCACGTTCTCCGTCCACGCCAAAGTGATGCGCTTTTCGCGCAAAGCGCGAAACAGCAACCGGGACATGTCTCCCCAACAACCACGTCCTCCGCCCACGCCGACCTCAAGGCCGTAAACGCAGGAAGTCCGGGGGCGTGACGGGGGTTCTCTCCGGAATATTCCGCAGGACGCAAAGAGGCTCCGCAGCGCGAAGCGCGATGCGGAGCCTCTTTGCATGTCCGAGGACGTTCCGGAGAGAAACCCCCGTCACGCCCCCGGTGAACTGCCTCCCATTTCTTGGACACAAGAAATGGGAGGCTTTTTTA
>JAQDZZ010000008.1:0-148334 GCA_027671585.1 Coriobacteriaceae bacterium AM22-12AC-r
TTCCGGAACCGCACCTCGCGGCCCGCGGGACCCAGCGCTCATGCGCGGTCCGGGCACGAGGATGCCCCCGAGTCACCTCCCCTATGCGCCATGCGGCCCCCAGGGCACGTGTATGCGATACCGGACACCGTAACGGTGGGCGCCGCCCACCGGTCAGCGGCCAGAGCATGGGGGGCACGCCCGGTCCCGTTCCGAACCCGGAAGCTAAGCCCCATCGCGCCGAGAGTACTGCGGGGCCAGCCCGTGGGAGGCCAGGGCGCCGCTGACCGGTGGACGGCACCGAGCCGTCGGATGACTTGAAGAAGGGGGAGGCCTCGCGGCCTCCCCCTTTTTTGCGTTTTATAAAGAGCTGTAATACAAGAACTCGCCTTCTTTTAGCTTGTCTTACTGTTTGGCTGTATTTTGAGTCCTTCTTTTGTATTTGCGCGATAATAACTCCCATTGGCGTTAGGGAGGACTTGATGTTTACCGTTTTTGTCTTGGGCAATATTGCTTCGGGTAAGTCGACTGCCTGCCGCTATCTCGAATCTCATGGCGCCATGCTTATCGATCTGGACGAGCTTGCCAAATCGCTGTATGTGCCAGGCTCCGATATCGTCAATGCCCTCGCGGAAGAATTTGGCTGGGATATTTTGGATGAGGAGGGCGGCATTCGCCGCAGCATCCTCGCTTCTCGAGCTTTCGCTTCTCCTGATTCGGTCGCACGGCTCAATGACCTTGTGCACCCCGTTCTCATTGAACAGCTTTCGCTTAGGATTCTCGATCCGGTTTGTTGTACGGTTTCATCTCCCCGTTATCCCTTTGCGGTTGTCGAGGTTTCTGCTCCGACTGGTTTTGAGGATGCATTTGGCTTGGCTGATGAAATTCTGGTCATCAGCGCCCCTTTGTCAGTTCGTCGCGAGCGTGCTATTCAGCGTGGCATGGAGCCATCTGATTTCGATGCCCGTTCTGCTTGCCAGCCCGATGAGTCTGCGCTGTGCAATCTCGCTACAACGGTGATTGATAATGCCGCAGGCGATAATTCGCTCTTTGAGCAGCTTGACTCATGGCTTGCATGCCATGGGTTTATAGACACTGCGAATAAGGAGGATGCCGATGCCTAAGTCACGTTTCTTTGCGTGGTATCGCCTTATACCGCTGGCTGCCGTTTTTGCCTTCGGCCTTATCTCATTCGTTTACTCGTGTGCTCCTGCGGCTTTCTTTAAGCCGCTGTATCCCATTGACTACGAGGCGTATGTAAAGCAATCTAGTATTTCGCATAATCTGGATCCGTATCTGGCGTGCGCTGTCATTAAGTCGGAATCGAATTGGGATCCCGAGGCTGAGTCGAATCAGGGTGCTCAGGGATTGATGCAGCTGATGCCCGAGACTGCCCAGGATATGATCGCCAAGGGTCTTGTCGACGGTGGGGGGTATTCGGCCGACAACCTTAACGATCCCGCTACGAACATCGAGTTTGGCTGTGCGTATCTTTCGTATCTTCTAACGTATTTCAACGGGTCGACGGATAGCGCTATTGCCGCATATAACGCCGGCATGGGCAATGTGGATGGTTGGGCGCAGCAGAGCACCTCGCTTCACAATGCGATTACCTTCCCCGAGACGCAGGCTTATCTGATTCGCGTCAATAATGCCTGGGTTCGCTATAAGACGCTCTATCCCGATCGGTTCGTATAGGACTAAGCCCACCTCCTGCGTATACTGCAGATGTATGAGTTAGGAGTATCCATGGCGGAATTTGAAGTAGAACGCGTTGGTGGTGAACTTAAGCGCTTTGGCGTTGAGGGCGCTGAGGTGCCGTTTGAAGTCGTTTCTCCCTATGAGCCTGCAGGTTCTCAGCCTAAGGCCATTGAGTCGCTTGTGCAGGGTGTGAGGGACGGAGATCGCTATCAGGTTTTGCTGGGCGTGACTGGTTCGGGCAAGACCTTCACGATGGCTAAGACTATTGAGGCCCTGGGGAAGCCGACGCTGGTCATGGCTCCCAATAAAACGCTCGCCGCTCAGCTTGCGAGCGAGCTCAAAGAGTTCTTTCCCAACAACGCTGTGGTCTACTTTGTCTCGTACTACGACTACTATCAGCCCGAGGCGTATGTGCCGCAAAGCGATACATATATCGAGAAAGACTCCTCGATTAACGAAGAGGTCGAGATGCTGCGACATCAGGCGACCGCCTCGTTGCTCTCTCGACGCGATGTAATCGTCGTTGCTTCGGTGTCCTGTATCTACGGTATCGGCTCTCCCGAGGACTATGCGGGGCTGGCGCCGAATGTCGACAAGAAAGTGCCGCTTGAGCGCGATGACTTTATCCATGCACTTATCGACATTCAATATGATCGCAATGACTATGACCTAGCGCGCGGCACGTTCCGCGTGCGCGGCGATGTTGTCGACGTGTATCCGCCTTATGCCGAGCATCCGTTGCGGTTTGAGTTCTTTGGCGACGAGGTTGAGCTTATTGCCGAGATCGATGAGGTTACCGGTGAGATGCTTCGTGAGTACGAGGCCATCCCCGTATGGCCGGCATCGCACTACGTGACCGAGAAGCCGAAGGTCAAGGCGGCTCTGAAATCAATCAGTGAAGAGTGCGAGAAGCGTGTGGCCGAGCTCAAGGCGACCGACAAGTTGCTCGAGGCACAGCGTCTGCAGCAGCGCACCGACTATGATCTCGAGATGCTCGAGACGATGGGTTTTTGCAACGGCATCGAGAACTACTCGCGTCATCTGGACGGTCGCAAGCCGGGTGAGCCGCCGTTTACCCTAATCGATTACTTTCCCAAGGATATGCTCTGCATCATCGATGAGAGCCATGTGACGGTGCCGCAGATTCGCGGCATGCACGAAGGTGACCGCTCGCGTAAGGTGACGCTGGTGGAGCATGGTTTTCGCCTTCCTTCGGCACTCGATAACCGCCCGCTTCGTTTCGATGAGTTTGAGGCAAGGATACCCCAGTTTATCTATGTTTCGGCCACACCGGGCGACTACGAGCTGCGGGTGAGCCAAAACGACGTTGAGCAGATTATTCGTCCAACCGGTCTGCTCGACCCCAAGATTGATGTGCGTCCGGTTCGTGGGCAGATTGACGATCTTGAGGACGAGATTCGCGAGCGCGTGGTGCGCAAGGAGCGCGTACTGGTGACCACGCTCACCAAGCGCATGGCCGAGGACCTGACCGACCATCTGCTTGATGCCGGCATTAAGGTCAATTACATGCACTCCGCTACAGCGACGATGGACCGTGTCGAGATCCTGCGAACGCTGCGCGAGGGAAAGATCGATGTTCTCGTTGGTATCAACCTGCTTCGCGAGGGCTTGGATCTCCCCGAGGTCTCACTGGTGGCAATTCTCGATGCCGATAAGGAAGGCTTCTTGCGCAACCGTCGTTCGCTGATTCAGACGATTGGCCGCGCGGCCCGTAACGCCGATGGCGAAGTCATCATGTATGCAGACGTTATGACCGATTCGATGAAAGAGGCCATCGAGGAGACGCAGCGCCGTCGCGAGATTCAGATGGCATATAACGAAGAGCATGGCATTGTGCCCAAGACGGTGCGCAAGGCCATCAACGACATCTCAAGTTTTATTGCCGAGGCCGAAAAAACCGTGGGTTCCAAGGGACGCTCGAAGGGCGACTCTCTTGGCCATGGCGCATTCTATACGCCCGATGAGTCGGGCGAGGGTGGCGTGCCGGAAACGGTGGCGCCCGAGCAGACACTTGCGGAGCAGTTGGAAGAACTGCCGCATGACGAGCTCGTGCGGATCGTCGAAACCATGGAAGAGGATATGCGTAACGCTTCTGCTGCCATGGACTTTGAGGAGGCGGCGCGCCTGCGCGATGCCGTCGTTCAGATTCGAGCGATGCTCGAGGGTGCGTCTGAGGACGAGACGATTGAGCGCTTACGTTCGCAGGCCCGCAAGGGTTCCACGTTCGCATCGGGCAGAAAACGCCAGGGTGCACGGTTTAAGAAATAGTGAACAGGCCCCGAGTTCCCTGTGGAGCTTGGGGCCTGTGTCTTTTGCGCGCTGGAATTCGTGCGTTAGAGGTCTGCGATCAGGGCTTCGGCACAACGGATGCCGTCGGTGGCCGCGCTCATGATGCCGCCGGCATATCCAGCTCCCTCACCACAAGGATAGAGGCCCGGGGTCGACACGGCATGGCACGTTCGGTCTCGGGTGACAGTGACCGGTGAGCTCGAACGAGTCTCCACGCCGGTAAGAATGGCATCGGGGCGGTCGTAGCCGCGTAGCTTTTTTCCGAGTAGGGGAAGTCCCAGGCGGAGCGACTCGACGATATGCTGCGGCAGGGCTTCGTCAATTGCCGTCCAGGTCACACCGAGCGGATAGGTGGGCTTTACCTTTCCGGGCGCCTTGCTGGCGCGTCCTGCGAGGAAATCTCCGACGAGTTGTGCCGGTGCGTTCCAGTTGGAACCGCCCAGGCGATAGGCGGCCGCCTCGCAGGCACGCTGGAGCTCGACGCCGGCGAGCGGGTCATCGTTAGGAAGGTCCTCAGGCGTGACGTTAACGAGTAGGGCGGCATTTGCATTGCGTCCGTCGCGGGCATTGAGACTGGCGCCGTTGACGCACAGGTGGCCCTGCTCGGAAGAGGCGGCGACAACCTGCCCGCCGGGGCACATGCAAAACGAGAACACGCTGCGGCCGTTGGGAAGATGGGCGACGAGCTTGTAAGGGGCTGCTCCGAGGGCAGGATGTCCCGCCGAGGCTCCGTATTGGACTCGGTCGATGTCGCGCTGCGGATGCTCGATGCGAACGCCCATGGCAAAGGTCTTTTGTGCGAGGGCCACGTTGTGGCCCTTAAGGAGCTCAAAAATATCGCGAGCAGAATGCCCGCAGGCGAGGATGAGGTGCTTTGTCTCGATTGGCTCGCAAGCGGCGTCTTGGGACGATTGGACATCAATACCGGTGATGGCGCCAGACGCGTCGATGCGAATGTCGACGAGCTTCGTTCGATAACGGACGACACCTCCGAGCTGCTCGATGCGCTGGGATATAGCGGTGACGACCGTGGGAAGGATGTCGGAGCCAATGTGCGGCTTGGCATCCCACAGAATATCGCGGGGCGCACCCGCCTCGACGAAGGTTTCGAGGATAAGGCGATGGGCGGGATTTTTGGTTCCCGTATTGAGCTTGCCGTCCGAGAAGGTCCCCGCGCCGCCCAGGCCAAACTGGATATTGCTCTCGGGGTCGAGGATGCGCTCCTTTAGAAAGAGGTCGATCGCCTGCGAGCGGCGAAATGCCGGGTCGCCGCGCTCGATGAGCAAGGGCTTAAGACCTGCTTCGGCGAGCGTAAGCGCAGCGAAAAGGCCGGCGCATCCGGCGCCGACAACGACAGGGCGTTCTTGAGGTGCGTCGGAGGCGGGGGAGGGGAATGAAGGCTCATCGTCTTCTATCGCGCGTACGCGCGAGCGGTCACGCTCGGTAACGCTGTCGACCGCTTCTCGCTCGAGGTGGGGACTAGTCAGCTCAACACGAAAGCTCAGGATAAAATGGACGTCTCGTTTTTTGCGAGCGTCGATTGACTTGCGGTGGAGCTCGATGGACTTGATCTCGGAGTCCTTGCAACGTAGGACGCGCTTGGCGACTCGCTTGCCAACAATGAGACAGGCATTTTCATCGTCGGCTTCATCGAGCGACGCGTTGACTTGGGTGATTTCGATCATCGAGGTCTCCTTAGAGGCAAGAAAGAGGCCGTCCGGTATCCCAGACGGCCCGAATGCGTTTTTGATTATAGACTGCGCGGCTACAGGCTGCTTGCAGCGCGAATGCCCGAGATCCAGGCCCACGCAAGGTTAAAGCCTCCGCAATCGGCGTCGATGTCGAGCGCTTCACCGCAAACGTAAAGCGGGGCGTCGACAACACTGCGCGCGCGTAGGCTGGGTGTTGAGATACTCTCGACAGATACGCCACCACGCGTGACCTGCGCTGAGCGCTCCTCGGTTGTTCCCTCGACGAGCAATTTAAAGTGCTTGAGGATCGAGACCAGGTGGATGACATCGTTGGAGCATGGATGGCACTGCTCGAACGCTGTGCAGACGACGCGGGAGAGTTGCGGGGCGAGCATGCCGTCGAGCCAACGGGGATCGCGGGGTGAAAAGTCACCGAACAGCTCAACGCGCCGGTTGAGCATATCGAGCAACTCGTCTTTGGAGAGGTCGGGGAAAACGTCGAGCAGGATCGTATCGCCGTGCTGGATACGACGAGAGAGGTTGAAGACAGCGACACCCGAGATACCGAAGGTTCGAAACAGCACTTCACCGTCTTCGTGCCAGAGCTCATTATGATTGCGGGCGAGCGTCAAGCGGACACGGACGCGCAGGCCGTCCAACGTCTTGAGTGCCGCCCGATCGCCAACGACCGTTGCCGATACGGGGCAGAGGATGGGGCGCGGCGAAGTGAGGGGGAGGCGAAACGTATCGGCGATACCGGTGGGGTTGCCGCCCGTAGCGATAATTACGGCATGTGCCTGCAGGGCCTCGTTCTTGCGAGGGACATCGGCGAGCGCTTTCCGAAGCGAGCGGAGCTCCGATTTTCGGTCGTCGTGCTTTTTTGCCTTGAGCGCCCGCGCTGGACGGTCTATTTGGAGTGCCCAGCCTTCGGAAGCTTTGTGCGCCGAGGCAACGTTGGCTCCGCAGATTAAGGTGATACCTAGGCGGTCGCAAACGTTGAGAAGCGCGTCGCGCACCGATTCGGCGCGAAGGGAGCGCGGGTACAGCCGGCCTTCCTCGGAGGTTGTCATGATACCCAGCGAGGAGAAGAAACCCATAAGCTCTTGTTCGGGCTGGGGGCCCATGACGGATGTGACGAATGCTGGGTGGTTATACCGCTGAGGATCGATCGATTCGTTGGAGAGGTTGCAGCGGCCGTTACCGGTCGCAAGGAGCTTAAGGCCGCAGGCGACATCGCGCTCAACGATGCAGACGCTTTTGCCAACGCGTGCGGCCGTAATGGCGGCGGCGAGGCCTGAAGCCCCGCCGCCGATTACCAGGACGTCATAGAAGGCGCTCGCGTTCACTTAGGCCTCGTCGGTCTCGTGCGGGGTAATAGCCTCGACGGCAGAGACTGCCTTGGGCAACATGCCATCGGGCAGCGCGGTCTCGACCTCGCCCTTATCGCAGGCCTCGGCGAGTGCCGGATTAATGGGAAGCTGCCCCAAGATGTCGAGGTTATAGCGCTCTGCGACCTCGGGGAGCTTGCTCTTGCCAAAGACCTCGATCTTCTTGCCGCAGTCGGGGCACTCAATATAGCTCATGTTCTCGACAATGCCCAGAATGGGGACGTTCATCTTCTCGGCCATGTTGACCGCCTTGGCGACGATCATCGAGACCAGATCCTGCGGGCACGTGACGATGACGATGCCGTCGACCGGCAGCGACTGGAAGACGGTGAGCGCGACGTCGCCTGTTCCCGGAGGCATGTCGACCAGCAGGTAGTCGATGGGGCCCCACGAGGTCTCGCTCCAGAACTGCCTAATGGCGCCTGCGATGACCGGACCGCGCCAAAGGACGGGGTCGGTCTCGTTTTGGAGCAGCAGGTTGGAGCTCATGACCTTGACGCCGTGCTCGGAGATTTCGGGCAGCATAAGGTTGCCAAGGGCATGGACGTGGCGTCCACTCATACCGAACATCTTGGGGATAGAGGGACCGGTGATGTCGGCATCGAGGACGCCGACCTTGTGGCCGTGACGGGCAAGCTCGGTGGCGATGGCACCGGTGACAAATGACTTGCCGACACCGCCCTTGCCGGAAAGCACGGCGATGACGCGCTTGACCTCGGACAGCGTGTTCTCCTCAAATTGCGACGGCGACGTTTGTCCGCCGGCGGCCTGTGCGTGTTCGCAACCCATGTATGACTCCTTTGTATATGCTGGGGCCGGGGCCCCGTGATGTGACACGAGCGTCATTGTACCCTCGTTTACGAGCGGGAGTCATTCATGATGCGTGGTAGGCGATCGACGGTATTCGAAGGTACGGACCGAGCGTGCAGTCTGTGGCGTCAGACAACGCAAAAGGTCTGCGAATCTTGTATTACGAACATCTGTGCGCGTCGAGTGCGCTAAACTCATCGGCAGTATGATTCGATGCAATAGGAGGCAAGGAGCTTCCATGTCTGATTCTTCTATCGTTATTCGCGGCGCTCGTGAGCACAACCTCCGTGATATCGATGTTTCCATTCCGCGTGACCAACTCGTGGTCATTACCGGTCTTTCTGGCTCGGGCAAGAGTTCGCTGGCATTCGACACTATCTATGCCGAGGGCCAGCGTCGATACGTCGAGAGCCTTTCGAGTTATGCGCGCCAGTTCTTGGGACAGATGGACAAACCCGACTTGGATTCAATCGACGGCCTTTCGCCGGCGGTGTCGATCGACCAAAAGACGACGTCTAAAAACCCTCGCTCGACGGTTGGCACCGTAACCGAGATTTATGACTATCTGCGCCTGCTGTTCGCCCGTGTGGGCACCCCGCACTGTCCCGAATGCGGCCGTGTCATTGAGCGCCAGACGACCGACCAGGTTGCCGACAAGGTCTTGACGGCGGGGGAGGGCCGCCGCGCGTTTGTGCTGGCACCGGTGGTGCGCGGGCGAAAAGGCGAGTACACCAAACTGTTTGAGGATCTTCGCGCCGAGGGCTTTAGCCGCGTGCGTGTCGACGGTGAAGTGCGCTCGCTCGACGATCCGATCGATCTGGACAAGAAGTTCAAGCACGATATCGAGGTCGTGGTCGACCGCATCGTGATCCGTGAGAACTCTCTGGGCCGTATCGCCGAGTCTGTTGAGCAGGCGACCGTGCTGGCGCACGGCAATGTGAACGTATACTTGCTGCCCGACCGCGACGCTCCCGAGGGGACCGAAGGCGAGTTGCTGGAGTATTCGCTGGCGTTAGCGTGCCCGGAGCATGGGCACTCCATCGATGACCTGCAGCCGCGTGATTTCTCGTTCAACGCGCCCTATGGCGCGTGCCCAGAGTGCGATGGCCTGGGCTTTAAGAAGACGGTCGATGCCGAGGCCCTAATCGAAGACCCCTCGAAGTCGATCGCCGACGGGGTCTTTGGCAGCCTGTTTGGCAACTCTAACTACTATCCACAGATTTTCGCTGCGGTCTGCAAACACTTTAAGGTGAGCGTCGATACGCCGTGGGAGGATCTGCCTCCGCGGGTGCGTCGCGCGTTTTTAGACGGCATGGGCGACCAGAAGATTTCGGTCGACTATCAAAAGCTCGATGGGCGCCGCAGCCAGTGGGACACCAAGTTCTCGGGCGTGCGCAATATCCTGTACGAGCGCTATACCGAGACGACGAATGAGAACACCAAGGCGCGCTTGGAGAAGTACATCCGCGAGGAGCCGTGCTCGAGCTGCCACGGCGCTCGTTTGCGCCCCGAGATGCTCGCCGTCACCGTGGGCGGCAAGTCCATTTACGAGGTCTGCTGCCTATCGTGCCGTGAGTCGCTCGAGTTTTTTGAGGGCCTGGAACTCACCGAGCGCCAACAGTTTATCGGCGGGCGCATCGTCAAGGAAATCCTGGAGCGCTTGCGTTTTCTGGTCGATGTCGGACTCGACTATCTGACCCTCGATCGTGCCTCGGCGACGCTTTCCGGAGGCGAGGCCCAGCGCATTCGCCTGGCAACGCAGATCGGCGCCGGCCTCATGGGTGTCCTGTACATTTTGGACGAGCCATCGATTGGCCTCCATCAGCGCGATAACGAGCGCCTGATCAAGACGCTTGAGCGCCTACGCGATATCGGCAATACCGTCATCGTCGTCGAGCATGATGAGGATACGATTCGTGCTGCCGACTATGTGATCGACATGGGCCCCGGCGCGGGCGTGAACGGCGGACACGTAGTCGCGGCGGGAACGCCTGCCGATATCATGGCGTGTCCCGAGTCGATGACGGGCGCTTATCTGACCGGCAAACGAATGATCCGGGTTCCCGATGAACGCCGCAAGCCCGGTCGCGGCTGCCTTAAGATCACGGGCGCCCGTGCCAACAACCTCAAAAACGTTACCGCCAAGATCGAGTTTGGTACGCTTACGGTCGTTACCGGCGTGTCGGGATCGGGTAAGAGCTCCCTGGTTACCGACACTATCGCACCTGCCCTTACGAATGCCATTCACCGTTCGACGCGCCCTGTGGGTCCGTATAAGAAAATCGAGGGCATCGAGTGTATCGATAAGGTTATCGATATCGACCAGTCGCCGATTGGCCGCACGCCGCGTTCCAACCCTGCTACGTACATTGGCCTGTGGGATGATCTTCGCGCGCTGTTTGCGAGTACGCCGGAGTCGAAGGCGCGCGGCTACTCGCCGGGACGTTTCTCCTTTAACGTGAGCGGCGGTCGCTGCGAAGCATGCAAGGGCGACGGACAAATTAAGATCGAGATGCACTTCCTTCCCGATATCTATGTCCCCTGTGAGGTCTGCGGCGGCAAACGCTATAACCGCGAGACGCTTGAGGTCACCTACCGTGGTAAGACTATCTCGGACGTGCTCGACATGAGCGTCACCGAGGCACTGGCCTTCTTTGGGAATATCCCGCAGATTAAGCGCAAGCTCCAGACGCTGTACGATGTAGGCTTGGGCTACGTGAGCCTGGGCCAGCCCGCTACGACGCTCTCGGGCGGCGAGGCGCAGCGTGTGAAGCTCGCCAAGGAGCTTCATCGACGCCAGACGGGCAAGACGTTCTATATTTTGGATGAGCCGACGACCGGCCTTCATTTTGAGGACGTCCGCCAGCTGCTCGATGTGCTGCAGCGCTTGGTCGATGCGGGCAACACGGTGCTGGTGATTGAACACAACCTTGATGTCATCAAGGTTGCCGACCGCCTGATCGATATGGGCCCCGAGGGCGGTAACGGCGGCGGAACCGTCGTGGTTTCGGGCACACCGGAGCAGGTTGCGGACTGTCCGCAGAGTTATACGGGCAAGTTTTTGGCGCCGTTGCTCAGGCGTGACCGGGAGCGTCAGGCTCAACTTGATGCTCAATAAATAGGCGATTCAGTTTATGGGCGCCATCGACTCCTTGTGATTCGATGGCGCTTGCTGTGTCGAAGTGACGTATGCAGCCGAATTGGACATATACTTAATCCTTGCGTCCGAATGCGAGGGAAAGGATATGCCATGGCAAAGGCTGTAAAGACGCCAAAAACCAATGCGATGCGCGAGCTGGAAAGCGCCGGCATTTCCTATGTTCTACATACGTACGAAGACGATGGTGATGAGTCGGCGGGCCTGGGGGTCGCGATTTCGGAGCAGCTTGGCGAGGAGCCCGGACAAGGATTTAAGACCTTGGTCTGCGTGACGCCGTCCAACGACCATGTCGTGTGCTGCATCCCTGTTGCCGACGAGCTCGATCTAAAGTCCGCCGCGCGTGCCGCGGGGGAGAAGTCCTTGGCCATGATGCATGTGAAGGATTTGCTTGCGGCGACTGGCTACGTTCGCGGCGGCTGCAGTCCGGTCGGTATGAAAAAACGCTACCGGACGCTCATTGATGAGACATGTGTCCTTTGGGATACCATTTTTATTTCGGGAGGCAAGCGTGGTTATCAGCTCGAGCTTGCACCCGATGATTTAATTGCATTTTGCGGGGCGACGGTCGCCCCGATTACGAGAGAGGACTGAGCGATGCCGCAGGAAGAATTGAAGTGCGGAGCTCATTTTGCAAAAGAATCTGCGCCTCAGACACCCTCATCCGAAGCTTCTTCGTCGCGAGATGGCACTGATGATATGGGCTCGTCGGACTACTCCACGGTTGGTCGTTCCGCCGGGCTTATGACCATCCTGACCATCGTGTCTCGCGTCACCGGCTTTATCCGCACATGGGCAATGGCGGCCGCTATCGGCATGTCGCTGCTCTCGTCCTCCTATCAGGTCGCCAACAACCTGCCCAATATGCTCTACGAACTCGTGATGGGCGGCATGCTCGTGACGGCGTTTTTGCCCGTGTACATGGGCGTGAGGCGTGAGCAGGGTCGCGAGGCCTCGAACGAGTACGTGGGCAACCTGCTCGGCATTCTGCTTTTGGTGCTGGGTGGCATTTCGTTGCTGGGGACCGTGTTCGCCCCGGGCTTTATCTGGACGCAATCGTTTCTTTCGGGTGACGGCGGCAGCATGGATACCGCTGCGTTCATGTTCCGTTTCTTTGCCATCCAGATTCTGTTTTATGGTTTGGGCTCGGTGTTTTCGGGCGTCCTCAACGCACACCGCGACTACTTCTGGTCGACGTTTGCCCCGGTCCTCAACAATGTGATCGTCATTGCGAGCTTTATGGGCTTTGCGCCCGTGTCCGCACAGTTTGGCGAACGTGCCGGCATCATCTTGATTGCGGCCGGTACGACCCTCGGTGTCTTTGTTCAGATGGCATGTCAGATCCCCGCGCTTGGCAAGCACGGCGTGCATCCCCATATCCATATCGACTTTAAGGACCCCGCACTGCGCCAGACGATTGCGCTCGGTATCCCGACGCTGCTCGCCACGGTGTGCATGTTTGTCTCGACTTCTATCACCAACGCTGCTGCGCTGGTGGTCCAGCCCGAGACTGGTCCTTCCGTCATCGCCTATGCGCGCCTGTGGTACACGCTGCCCTACGCGCTGATTGCCGCCTCGCTTTCGACGGCGCTCTATACCGAGCTCTCTCACGACGCACAGGAGAAGGATTACGACAGCGTCCGCACGGGCATTTCGCGTGGCGTCGCCCAGATGCTGTTCTTCCTGATTCCATTCGCGCTGTACCTGATTGTCTTCGCGCGTCCGCTCAACATGATTTACTGCGCTGGCAAGTTCGATGAGTCCGGTGTGGCGCTGGTGTCGGAGTTCCTTATCTACCTGGCACTTTCCCTGCCGCTCTACGGCGTGGTCGTGCTGATGCAGAAGAGCTTCTCTGCCCTGCTCGACATGAAGCCCTATAGCCGCTATTGTCTGTATTCCGCCATCGGCCAGGCCGGCTCGGTTTTGCTGTTTGGCGTTGTGCTGGGCTTCGGTATGCCGGCAATCGCGCTTTCGTATGTCGTCGACTACGTGATCTTGGTCGGTTGCTCGCTGTGGTGGCTGCGTCGTCGCCTGCGTGGTCTTCAGGTCAAATCTATCCTGCATGGCGGGTTCTTTGGCCTTTTGCTCGGTGGCCTGGGTGCTGCCGCAGGCGCCGGCGTCATGTGGGCGCTTGAGCACTTTGTCAGGGCACTTGGCGGCTCGATTCTGATTACTCTTGGCTACGTTTGCGTTGCGGGTGTCGTCTCGCTTGCTGTTACCTTTGGCCTTGCCGTCGTCCTTAAGATGCCCGAGGTCTCGGCGCTGATTCGTCGCAAGTAGGTGCGCGTGGCCGGTCACGACAACATTCCAACGCTTGCCGAGCAGGTTTCGCGCGTTCCCACGCAGCCCGGCTGCTACCTTTGGAAAGACGCCAAGGGCGATGTCATCTACGTGGGCAAGGCGAAAAACCTGCGCGCCCGTATGCGTCAGTACGTGACGCTGCAGGACGAGCGCCAGAAGATCCCGCTGATGATGCAGCTGGTGGCGAGCTTTGACTATATCGTGGTGGAGACCGAGCACGAGGCGTTGGTGCTCGAGCGCAATTTGATTGGTCAGTACCATCCGTACTTTAACGTCGACCTCAAGGATGACAAGAGCTACCCCTTTATCGCCATTACAAAGGGCGACCTGTATCCCGCTATCAAATACACGCGTGAGCGTCATAAGCCGGGAACGCGCTATTTTGGACCTTATACCGATAGCCGCGCGGCACGTGAGACGATAGATACGCTGCGCAAGGTTATCCCCATCTGCTCCGCATCCTGTGCGGAGTGGCGTCGTTGTCGCCGTATCGTCGAGTCCCACAAGGGCGAGGAAGACATCGTCAATATGATTTGCGCGCAAAACGGGCGCCCCTGCTTCGACTATCATGTCGGGCGCGGCCCGGGTGCGTGTGTCGGCGCGATTTCCCCGGCAGACTATGCCAAGAACGTCAAGCGTGTCGAACGTTTTTTGTCGGGCCATCGCAAGGACGTCGTCGACGAGCTGACATCCGAGATGACGGAGGCCGCCGAGGCGCTCGATTTTGAGCGCGCCGCCCGCGTCAAACGTCGTTTGGAGGTCATCAGGGGTCTGGACGATCGTCAGCAAGTCGTTTTTCCCTCCAGTGTCGATATCGATGTCATCGGTTTCTATCGCGAGGAGACCATCTCCGCCGCTTGCGTCTTCGTCGTTCGCGAGGGCCGAACAGTTCGCACCTGCGAGTTCATTCTCGACAAGGGTCTTGATGTTGACGAGGAAGAGCTCCAGTCGGGCTTTCTTAAGCGCTATTACGACGAGACGGCTGATATTCCAGCTGAGGTCAACCTTTCCGTCGAGCTTGAGGATGCGGAGGCGCTGGGGGAGTGGCTTGCGGGCAAGCGTGAGCGTTCCTGCCATCTCCATAGGCCGCAGCGTGGCGAAAAGCACCGTCTGCTCGATATGGCATCCAAAAATGCGCGCCATGCCCTCATGCGCTACATGATGCGAACGGGGTACGCTGACGACCGCACCAATCAAGCGCTCCTGGAGCTCGAAAGTGCGTTGGCGCTGCCATCGCCGCCGTTGCGTATCGAGTGCTTCGATATCTCGACGCTGCATGGCACCTTTACGGTCGCCTCGATGGTGGTGTTTACCAACGGGCGCGCCGACAAGAGCCAGTATCGTCGTTTTAAAATCCAGGCCGAATTGGACGAGGCAAACGACTTCGTGTCGATGTCCGAGGTTTTGGGACGACGCTATGCTCCCGAGCGCATGGCCGACGAGCGCTTTGGCTCGCGCCCCGATTTGCTCGTTGTCGATGGCGGTAAGCCGCAATTGACCGCTGCGATCAAGCAACTTGAGGCTCTTGGGCTCGATATACCAGTTTGTGGCTTGGCGAAGGCCGATGAGGAAGTTTTTGTGCCTTGGGACGAGACTCCCGTCGTGCTGCCGACCGGGTCCGCGTCGCTCTATCTAATTAAACAGGTGCGCGATGAATCGCACCGTTTTGCCATCACGTTCCATCGCGAATTGCGCGATAAAGCCATGACGGTTTCGGTACTCGATGACGTTCCAGGCGTGGGACCCACCAGAAAACGTGCCCTTATGCGCCATTTTGGCTCGATGAAGCGTTTGCGCGCGGCGAGCGAGCAAGAGATCGCGGAAGTTCGAGGCATTCCTGCCGATGTCGCCAAAGCGGTTCACGAGGCGCTCGTTGCATGGAATGCCGAGCGCGCCGAGGCGGCGGCAAAGCAATCCGAAAACTAAACACGCCTCTAAACCACTGATATACATGATTGCGTGATTTTCAATCATGTATTTCACGGCGATTACCAGCCGATTTCGGGTTTTATTAACGCTAAAACGTTTGACTAGCCATGGTGAACAACCCTGCTATTCTGCGGGTTGACGAAGACTGATATCTCACCTCGTCGATACATACTGTCTGGCGAATCGTTTGTCAATGAATTCGGTGAACGGTAGTAAATACCGTTCAAGCGTATGTATGTATCGGTCGCCGAGCGCGGCACCTCAGTTGGGCTCGTCGGTAGGTAAGGTATATATCGTCCGCAAGTTGCGCGGGGGCGCGTCTAGGTGCTCCCGGGTAAGATTCTCTATTGATAGGAGAAGACATGGCCATCATCAACAAGGGTATGTCCAGGCGTTCGTTCCTCGGCCTCACCGGCAGCGTCGCTGCTGTCGCAGGGCTTGGTCTCACCGGCTGCGGTGGCAGCTCTAGCGACGAGGGTTCCGCTTCCGGTTCCACCGATTCCGCCAACCGTGGCGGCGGCGTGATCACCGCTGGTTCCGCTTACGCTCCGTCCAGCTTCGATCCCGCCAGCACCGGCTCCGCTGTGGGCCTGGGTGCTAACTGGCACGTCGTCGAGGGCCTCTACGGCATCGATTACCACGACTACAGCACCTTCAACGAGCTCGCCACCGACGATCCCAAGTCTGTGGACGACACCACTTTCGAGGTCACCATCCGCAAGGGCGCCAAGTTCTCCGATGGCACCGAGGTCACCGCTGACGATGTCGTTGCCTCCTACACCGCTTGCGCCGCTTCCGCTACCTATGCTCCGTTCTTCCAGCCCTTCGAGTCCATCGAGGCCAAGGACGCCAGCACCGTGACGGTCAAGACCAAGGTCCCCAACTTCTCCCTGCTCAAGGATCGTCTGGCCATCGTCCGCGTTACCCCGGCCACCCAGACCGAGGAGGATCGCGCCAAGCAGCCGATCGGCTCCGGCCCCTGGATGTACGACTCTATCTCCGATACCGAGATCACCCTGGTTCCCAACCCCGAGTACAACGGTGAGTATGCTGCTGAGGATAAGAAGATCCAGTACAGCATCCTGACCGACCCCACCGCTCGCGTTACCGCTCAGCAGGAGGGCTCCACGCTCGTTATGGAGCTCGTTACCGCTGACGCCGTCGACCAGCTCGAGAGCGCCGGCTGCAAGATCGATAACGTTCAGGGTTTCGGCACCCGCTTCATCATGTTCAACGTCGCCAAGGAGCCTTGGAACAACGTCAAGGTCCGTCAGGCTGTCATGTATGCGCTCGACACCGAGAAGATGGTCAGCAACACCTTCGCCGGCCTTGCCACCGCTGCCAGCTGCTACCTGCCCAAGAGCTTCACCAACTATCATGAGGCTTCCACGGTGTACAAGACCGACGCCAAGAAGGCTAAGAAGCTCATCGAGGAGTCTGGCATCACCCCGGGTGCCATCACCCTGCGCACCACCGACAACGAGCAGATTAAGGGCATGGCCGCCCAGGTCAAGAACGACCTCGACGCTCTCGGCTTCGATGTGACCATCCAGACCGATACCTCGCCGGCCACCTACGCTGCCATCGACGGCGGCGAGGCCTACGATATCCTCCTTGCCCCTGGCGATCCTTCCTGCTTCGGCGCCGACCCCGACCTGCTGCTCAACTGGTGGTACGGCGACAACGTCTGGATGCAGACCCGTTGCCCGTGGAAGGAGTCCGCTGAGTGGCAGAAGCTCCACGGTCTCATGGACGAGGCTCTTGCCGCTGAGGGCGATGAGCAGCAGAAGAAGTGGAACGAGTGCTTCGACATCATTGCCGACAACGCCGTTCTGTACCCCGTTGTCCACGTCAAGACCGTCTCCGCTTCCTGGGACGATCCGTCCACTGCGCCCAACGGCGAGGCCCTCGATGGCTTCAAGGGCATCGGCACGACGAGCATGTCCTTCAGGGGCGTTGCGACCGTCAAGGCGTAAGACTCGCTTGAGTCTGTATGCAGGATGTCGGTCGTTGGGACCGTATCCTCATAGTTGAAACAAAGACCCGGGCGACCTCGATGTCGCTCGGGTCTTGTAATGAGTATCCGTACTCATATACCAGTTGGTCCTACCGACAAAAGAAAGGGGAGAGAACGTGAACAACTTGCTACGTTTGATTGGAAGGCGTCTTGTGGCGCTGCCGATCATGGCATTGGGCGTCACCGTCCTGGTGTTCTTCCTTATGTCGTTCTCCAAGACCGACCCCGCCTACACGGCGTTGGGTGACGGTGCCTCGCCCGAGGCGGTTGCCGAGTACCATGAGAAGTATGGTCTGGACGACCCCTGGCCCGTGCGCTACGTGCGCTATATGGGCGATTTGATCCATGGCGACATGGGCACCTATGGTGCTGCTCGCAACTCCGTTGCCAAGCGCATCTCCACGGCCCTGCCCGTCACGATGCAGCTGACCTTCATCGGCCTTGCCATCGGTGCGGTCGTTTCGTTTTTGCTCGGCGTCATCGCGGCACTGTATCGCGACAAATGGCCGGACCAAGTGATCCGCGTCTTTTCCATCGCCGGCTTGGCAACCCCGTCGTTCTGGCTTGCCGTTCTGTTGATCCTGCTGTTCTCTTCCTACCTTAAGGTGCTCCCGGCATCGGGTGCTCTGCCTCACTTCACCACGAATCCGGCTGGTTATCTGGGCCGCATGATTATGCCCGCCATCGCCTTGGCATTTCCGCTGACGGGCCAGATGACTCGTATCGTGCGTACCGCCATGGTCGAGGAGCTCGACAAGGACTATGTCCGTATGGCTCGCGGTGCCGGCGTTCCCGAGAAGGTCGTCGTCGGTATCAACGTTCTTCGCAATGCGCTGATCACCCCGGTCACCACCCTCGGTCTTAAGATCGGTTACCTCATGGGCGGCGCCGTCGTCATCGAGGTTATCTTCAACCTCCCCGGCATGGGCACCGCGATTCTGCAGGGCGTTCAGGGCAACGAGGCGAACCTGGTTCAGGGCGTCGTTATCGTCGTTGCTCTTGCCTTCATCATCATCAACATCGTGGTTGACATGCTCTACCTGCTCATCAACCCGCGCATCAGGACGGTGTAGATTATGGTAAAGATTCGAGAGAAGCAAACCGAGCAGCTCGAGAAGGCTGCCTCCAAGGGGCTCAAGCTCGGTGGCTGGAAGAAGATGACGCTGTCTTCTAAGATTGCCGCCGTCGTGCTGGTGCTGGTCGCCCTGACTGCGATTCTGGCGCCCCTTCTTGCCCCCTATAGCCCGGTCGAGATCTTTACGGCTCGCCAGGCTCCCGGCAACGGATTTATCTTCGGTACCGACGATAAGGGTCGCGATATTCTGTCGCGTATGCTCTACGGTGGTCGTTACTCGCTGATTATCGGCTTTGGCGCCACTGCCATGGCTCTGGTCTGCGGCTCGGTCGTGGGCGCCCTTGCAGCGGTTTCGCGCAAGGCCGTCTCCGAGACGATCATGCGTATCTTGGACATCATCATGTCCATCCCGGGCATCGCCCTCGCGGCCGTCTTCGTCTCCATCCTGGGCAACTCCGTGCCGTCGATCATCTTCGCCATCGGCTTTATGTACACTCCGCAGATTGCCCGTATCGTGCGCGCCAACATCGTGTCCGAGTACGGCGAGGACTATGTCCGCGCGGTCATCGTTTCCGGCGCCAAGGCTCCGTGGATTTTAATCAAGCATGTTCTGCGTAACTGCATCGCCCCGATCATGGTCTTCACCGTTACCCTGGTCGCCGACGCCATCATCTTCGAGGCTTCGCTGACCTTCATCGGCGCTGGTATCCAGGAGCCCACCGCTACCTGGGGCAACATCCTCGCCGACGCCCGCGGCGGCGTGCTCGCCGGCCGTTGGTGGCAGGCGTTGTTCCCGGGCCTGGCCATCATGATCACCTGCCTGGCGCTCAACATCCTCTCCGAGGGCATTACCGACGCCATGGCCGCTGCTCCCTCCGCCGCCCTGGATCCGACCGATTCCTCCAAGCGCCGCGAGGCCGACCTGCTGGTCTCCGACCCCGTTCGCGCCTACAAGGAGCAGGCCCAGTCCCTCTCCGCTCGCCTTGGCGCCCTGCGCGATGTCGAGCTCAAGCGTGACGATCGCCATGTGCCCGACGAGTCTGTCGAACCGATTCTCTCGGTCCGTGACTTCTGCATTCAGTTTGAGCATCACGGTGATATCAACGTCGTCGACCATGTCAACTTTGACGTCCGTCCTGGTCAGACCATGGGCCTGGTGGGCGAGTCCGGTTGCGGTAAGTCCATCACCACGCTGGCCATCATGGGCCTGACCGACGACGATGAGCACCTTTCCGGCGAGGTCCTCTGGGAGGGCCGCGACCTGCTCAAGATGAGTAAGAAGGAGTGGTTCGGCCTGCGCGGTACCGATATCGCTATGGTCTATCAGGACGCCCTGTCCTCGCTCAATCCCTCCATGCTCATCTCTGCCCAGATGAAGCAGCTCACCAAGCGTGGCGGCACCCGTAGCGCCGAGGAGCTCCTGGAGCTCGTGGGCCTCGACCCCAAGCGTACGCTCGAGAGCTATCCGCACGAGCTTTCCGGTGGTCAGCGTCAGCGCGTTCTGATTGCTATGGCCCTTACCCGCGACCCCAAGCTGGTCATCTGCGACGAGCCCACGACCGCCCTGGACGTTACCGTCCAGAAGCAGGTCATCAAGCTGCTCAACGACCTTCAGGCCAAGCTCGGCTTTGCCATGATCTTCGTCTCGCATGACCTGGCGCTGGTCGCCGAGGTCGCCCATAACATCACGGTGATGTACGCCGGTCAGGTTATCGAGCAGGCGCCCACCAAGGAGCTGCTCACCAACCCGATCCACGAGTACACCCGCGGTCTTCTGGGTTCCGTCCTGTCCATCGAGAGCGGTTCGGGCCGCCTGCACCAGGTGCCCGGCGCCGTTCCGAGCCCGCGCGATTTCCCCAAGGGCGATCGCTTCGCGCCCCGCTCGAGCCATCCGCGTATTGGCCTGGACACCCGTCCGGTCTTCAAGCGCGTGCCCGGCACCGAGCACTTCTATTCCGAGCTCCCCGACGAGGTGCTCAAGGCAAATGGTTTGACCCCTCACGCGGAGGTGATGTAGATGAGCGAGACCGCAGTCAACGGCGTCGAGCCGATCATCTTCCTTGATGACGTCCACGTCACCTTTAGGACCCGTACCGGCTCGATTCTGCACCCCAACTTGGTTCACGCCGTCCAGGGTGTAACGATTAGGCTCATGCCCGGTCAGACGATCGGCATCGTCGGCGAGTCCGGTTGCGGTAAGTCCACCACCGCCAACGTCATGTGCGGCCTGCAGGCCCCCACGAGCGGCAAGGTCTACTTTAAGGGCAAGGACGTAACCAAGCGTACCGCCGAGGACCGTCGCCACATGGGTCGCGTCATCTCGGTCGTGTTCCAGAACCCGGCCACGGCGCTCAACCCCCGCATGGTCGTTCGCGAGCAGCTGCTCGATCCCATGCGCGTCCACAATCTGGGCACCGAGGCCGAACAGGAGAAGCGCGTCAAGGAACTCCTGGAGCTCACCGGTCTGCCCAGCTCCGCCGCCGAGGTTCTTCCCGGTCAGCTTTCGGGCGGCCAGCGCCAGCGCGTCGCAATTGCCCGTGCCCTGTCGCTGAACCCCGATGCCATCATCGCCGACGAGCCCACCTCGGCTCTGGACGTTTCGGTCCGCGCGCAGATTCTGAACCTGCTGACCGACCTTAAGAAGGAGCTCGGCCTGGCCATGGTGTTCATCAGCCATGACATCCAGACGGTCCGCTATATCTCTGACGACATCATCGTTATGAATGGCGGCAAGATCGTCGAGCAGGGCGAGGCCAAGCAGGTCTTCCAGCACCCCCAGGACCCCTACACCAAGATGCTGCTCGGCGCTGCGCCGTCGCTGCTGCATCCCAAGCTCGGCGAGTAGTCTCGCTTTCCCTCCCGTGCGCCCGGTTCCCTTGCCGGGCGCACCTCCGTTGCGATTTCGAAAGGTTGGGTTCACGAGCCATGCCAAGTGCTCAGGAGCTGCAACATCAATTTGGTGAATATCGAGGCGCCATGCCCCGTCCATCAGATTTCGATCTCTTTTGGAAGGATCGCATGGCCGAGGCCGACGCCGTCGGGCTTGACTATGCGATCGAGACGGCATCGGTCACCGATGCCGTGACCTGCCAGCTTTTCGACCTCTGGTATACCGGCATGTGTGGCGCTCGCCTGCATGCCAAGTACCTTAAACCCGTCTCGGACGAGCCCGTGCCATTGGTACTTCAGTTCCATGGGTATCCGGGTGCAAGCCGCAGCTGGTTTGAGCAGGCGTCGTTTGCGGGCATGGGCATGGCACTCATCGCCCTCGACTGCCCCGGCCAAGGAGGTCCCTCCGAGGACATTGGTGGATTTGAGGGCACAACGGTCGCGGGCCATATCGTCGCCGGTATCGACGGCGATCCGGCCAACCTCTACTATGTCCGCTTGCACCAAGATATTCGCATCCTGTGCCGCATCGTTCGCGAGCTCGAGGGCATCGATCTTGCCCGTGTGTTTGTGAACGGCGCGTCGCAGGGCGGCGGTTTGGGCATTGCGACCTGTGCACTTAACAGCGAGCTTATCAATCGCGCCGCCATCCTCTATCCCTTCCTGTCGGATTTCCGCCTGGTCTGGGATTTGGATGCCGACGACATTGCCTACGAGGGCCTGCGCTATTGGTCTCGCTGGTTTGACGAGGACTCGACTCGTATCGACGTAGCCTATGCCAAGCTGGCGTACTTCGATTCCAAGAACTTTGCCCCTATGGTCAAATGCCCCGTGCTGTTTGGCACCGGCACAGCCGATACCGTCTGTCCGCCAGCGACGCAGTTTGCGGTCTATAACAACCTGACCTGTGAAAAGCGTCATGAGTTCTTTGAAGGCTTTGGCCACGAGGAGATTCAGGATTTTGACGATCTGATCATTCCGTTTTTCTGCAAGGGAGGGGAGGCTTATGTCTAAGTGCGAGAGCAATGTCAATGAGCTGATTGTCTCCGACCTTGTGGGGATTCCCGGAACGGTCTCGTCAAGGCTCGCTGATTTCCGGGATTGGCGCGGTGATGCTTCTGCGGATGTTTCCGAATTAGAGATAGCCGCTTCGGACCTTGAGGTTTGCGGGCCGAGTATTACGGCGATCGATTTCGCCAATCCGTATGCCCGCTACTCCGAGGTTTCCTTTGAGCTTGGTGGCGATGTGGTCCACGCACGCTTGATTGAGCCTGCCGGTCGCGCCCGAGCATCCGAGCTTGTGCCGCTATGTCTGATGTTTCACGACATCGACCGACCCGTGCGGGGATGGCATCACATGACGAGGTTTGCGGCCATGGGATATGCCGTGCTTGCGCTGGACGATGAGGCGATTGGATCCAGCGAGCTGCAGCAGGGGATTGCCTCTCCTGCTTTTGTCAAGCGCGTCCGTTGGGGTTGCGCGATGGCGAAGGTGGCGCGCAATCTTGATGGCGTGGACCCCGACCGCATCTTTGCATGGGGCGAGGGCCTTGGCGGCGGAGTCGCGCTGGCGGTTTCTGCTCTGGACAAGCGGGGCCTCGCCTGCACGGCGGTTGCCAATCCAATTCCCGGTGGCCTCGAGGCGTTGTCGTCTCGGGTGCGTGGATCGGTGCTCATGGGCACATCGCTCATGGATGCCGTGAGCGATCCCAAGGGCCAGTTTGCCGTATTCAACGGTCTTGAGTGTGACCGGGGGCATATCATCTATGCCAAATACGCTCATGAGCGCATCAATGCGTTCGAAAACGAAGTCATCGACTTTTTTAACCAAACGTTCTACCCGTGTTCTTTGGCCTAGACGGCCTGGACACTGCCAACAAGAGTGGGTGGCATAGGGCCGCCCGCCAGACAACTAAGGAGATTCTTGTGGCAACTCAGAAATTCACCGGCGTTATCCCTCCCGTCGTTGTTCCCGATACCGAAGATCACCAGCTCGACGTTGCCTCCTTTGAGCGCAGCATCAACCGCATGATCGATGCCGGCGTCGATGGCCTGTTCTTCCTGGGATCCTCGGGCGAGGTCGTCTTCTCCACCGACGAGCGCCGTCGCCAGATTATCGCCGAGGCCGTGCGCATCGTCGATCACCGCGTGCCTGTTCTGGTCGGCATCATCGATACCGAGACCGAGCGCATGATCGAGCACGGTAAGGTCGCTCAGGAGCTGGGCGCCGATGCGCTTGTCGCCACCTGCCCGTTCTATGCCCTGCAGGGCATGACCGAGGTCGAGGAGCACTTCCGCATCCTGCACGAGGAGCTCGACCTGCCCATCTTTGCCTATGACATTCCCGTCTGCGTTCACACCAAGCTCCCCTGGAAGCTCCTTGCCAAGCTCGGCGCCGAGGGCGTCCTTGCTGGCGTCAAGGATTCCTCGGGTGATGACATCTCGTTCCGCTACCTCGTTCAGGAGAACGAGAAGAACGGCCATCCGATGAGTATCCTCACCGGTCACGAGGTTGTCGTCGACGGCGCTTACCTCGGTGGCGCCGACGGTTCTGTCCCGGGCCTTGCCAACGTTGAGCCCGAGGGCTACGTGCGCCAGTGGAAGGCCGCTCAGGCCGGTGACTGGGCTACCGTCAAGGCCGAGCAGGATCGCCTCAACGAGATCTCCCACATCTGGGATGTCACCTCGGGCGTCCAGGGCTATGCCGGTGGCGTCGGCGCCTTCAAGACCGCTATGAACCTCATGGGCATCTTCGACAGCCCGACCATGCCGCGCCCGGTGAAGGCCATGACCGGCGAGAACGTCGAGGCGATTAAGAAGGTCCTCCAGGACAACGGTCTCCTGTAAAGCTTCCCCAGGCACCCGATCTTGGGGCTCAAGTGGTCGGGCGTGACCCATTAGGTCAACGCCCGACCACTTTCACCCCAACCTCGGGCACCTGGGAAACCTTTATCAACCTGTGGCGATAATTCTGCCCGCATTTTCCTGTAGTTGTTTTTTATCTCCGAAGGAGAGCGACATGGAGAACAAGTACGTCTGCTCTGTCGATATCGGCGGAACTAAAATTGCGACTGCCATCATGGAGTACCCGGCTGACGGTAGTGTGCCCCATCCCGTTTTTGAGGCCGAGGTTCCCACAGAGGCCCAAGAGGGCGGCGAGGCCGTCTTCCAGCGTATCGAGGCGTCTATCAAGGCCGCTCTTGAGGCGAATCCCGATGTCGAGGTTCTCGGTGTCGGTATCGGTGCCGCAGGCGTCGTCGATCCCAAGACGGGCGCCATTGCGTATGCCAATGAGATCATGCCCGGCTGGTCCGGCGTTCAGTTGGGGCCGCGTCTGCGCGAGGACCTTGGTCTTCCCGTTGCCGTTGTGGGCGACGTGCAGGCTCATGCTCTGGGCGAGGCCCACTGGGGTGTCGGCAAGGGCAAGTTCTCCGTCTTGTGTCTTGGCATCGGTACGGGTATCGGCGGCGCATATGTCGAGAACGGCCGCGTGATGCAGGGCTTCCATGGTGCTGCTGGCCATATGGGCCACATCGAGTGCTCGGCTGCCGCCGGCATTCCCTGCGCCTGCGGGCGTTCCGGCCATCTGGAGTCGGTTGCTTCGGGCACTTCCATTGGTCGTATGTACGATGAGCGCTTTGGCCGCGTCGACCCCAGCCGTCCTTCGGTCGGTCGCGATGTGAACGACCTGTGCCGTGCAGGCGACGCAAAGGCGACCGAGGTCATCCATGATGCCGGCTTTGCGCTGGGTGCCAGCTTGGGCTCGCTCGCTAACATCCTGGACCCTGAGGTCATCGTGCTTTCGGGCGGCGTGATTCACCAAGGTCCCGATTGGCGTTCGCAGACGTGGAAGGATTCGGTGCACGAGGGCTATGCCAGCCAGGCGCTCGATCCGCTTCAGGACACGCCGATTCTCATCGGGTCTCTGGAGGGCGATGCTCCGCTCATCGGTGCCGCTGAGCATCTTCTTGCCTCGTTGAAGTAAGCATAACTACCAAGTGCGCCTTCTGAGGTGCCGCAGATTGACGTGAAAGAGGAGCGAAGCGTACTTCGGTACGCGAGCGACGGTTTGAACGTCAAGGTGCGGTGTCTCAGAAGGCTGTTTTGAGAAAGGTTGAGTCGCACATGACCGTTGATCCTTTGATCCAGTCCCTGAAGGGCAAGCTCGTCGTGAGCGTTCAGGCGTATATGGGCGAGCCGCTTCGTACGCCCGAGACCATGGCTCAAATGTCTCGCGCTTGCGAGCTTGGCGGCGCCGCCGCCATTCGCTGTCAGGGCCTTGCCGACATTGCCGCCATTAAGGGTCGCTGTGAGGTTCCCGTCATCGGCCTGTGGAAGGATGGACACGAGGGCGTTTACATCACGCCGACGCTGCGTCACGCTCGCGCCTGCGTTGCTGCCGGTGCCGATATCGTGGCGATCGACGCCACCGATCGTCCGCGTCCCGATGGCAAGACCGTCGAGGATACCTTCCGCCCGCTGCACGAGGAGGGTGTGCTCCTGATGGCGGATTGTGCCACCATCGAGGACATTCGCCGTGCGGTTGATATGGGCTTTGACCTGGTATCCACCACGCTTTCTCACGGCGTCGCCGCCATCGACTGCACCATGGCCGATGGCCCCGACCTGCCACTCCTGCGTCAGGCGACCGAGGAATTCCCCGGTCTTCCCATCATCTGCGAGGGCCGCGTGCACACGCCCGAGGAGGCCCGCGCCGCAATTGATGCGGGCGCTTGGGCAGTTGTCGTGGGCACTGCCATCACGCACCCCACGAGTATTACGAGTTGGTTCAAAGCCGCGCTTGAGGCGTAAGACGGACCTCGTATCCGCTCAGGGCGGTATACTCATTAAAGGCAATTGACCGCGCGGGATCCGGGTTGCTGGGTCCCGCGCTTGTTTTTAGGAGGCAGCACATGCAAAAGGGAGATGCCATGGATGCGGCGGAGCGCTCGGAGCGCATCCCCGATATCGTCATCATCACCGGAATGTCCGGATCGGGCCGAACGCAGGCCATGCATGTGTTCGAGGACATGGGCTATTTTTGTATCGATAACCTGCCCCCGCGTCTGATTGCCCAGCTTGCTGAGCTCGTCGGCATCAATACGGGCGTGGGTAGGCACCTTGCCGTCACCTGCGACCTGCGCAGCCAGGGCTTGTTCGATGAGTTGCTCGATGCCGTTGCCGCACTCGAGGAGCGCGAGATGAGCTGCGACATCGTTTTTCTCGAGGCCTCTGACGAGGTACTGATCCGTCGCTACAGCGAAAATCGCCGCCGTCATCCCATTGCCAAGCCGGGGGAGACTACGGCCGATGCCATTCAGCGCGAGCGCCTTCAGCTGCAGGGCGTGCGCGATCGAGCCGATATGATTATCGACACGAGCCGTCTGCACACCTCTGCGCTGCGCAACAAATTGCGCATGGCGTTCTCCGAGCTGTCCGACCAGCAGCTCATGGACGTTCACGTGTTCTCGTTTGGCTTTAAGCACGGTATGCCCGTCGAGGCGGACATTATGATCGACGTCCGCTTCCTGCCCAATCCGTTCTACGATCCCGAGATGCGCACGATGACCGGTCTCGATAAAAAGGTCTCCGATTTTGTTCTGGACCATCCCAAGACGCAGGAGTTTTGGAAGGCTTGGACACAGCTGCTCGATACGGTCATGCCAGGCTATATCGCGGAGGGCAAGCCGCAGCTTTCTATCGCCATCGGCTGCACGGGCGGTCAACACCGCAGCGTCGCCATTGCCGAGGCCACGGCACGTTATTTGGAAGGCGCCCAGTATCACGTGAGCATTTCCCATCGCGATCTGTCGCGCGCGAACACGAAAGCATAGGCCTGCATGTCGTTTACCGCTGAGGTGCGCGACGAGCTTGCGCGCTGCGAACCCGAATGTGAATACTGCGATTTGTCGACGCTTGCCGCCCTGACGCGTGTGAGCGGTACACTTTCGCTGGCCGGCTCCGGGCGGTATCGTTTGACGGTCGCGACCGAGACGGGCGCCGTCGCGCGCACGATGATCACGCTGACGCATCGCATCCTTAAGCTCAAAACGGAATTCACCGTTCGTAAATCGGTCTTGCATAAGGTCCGTAACTATCTCATTACCCTGCCCGATCAACCCGACCTGGACAAGGCTCTGGTACTGCTGGGCATTCTCGACCGCAGGGGAGGGCTCGTCGCCGGTGTTCCCCGGCACATCGTTGCCCGTCCCTGCTGCAGGCTTGCCTACATCCGCGGCGCGCTCATCGCCGGCGGTTTCGTGGCCGATCCCCGCGGCGACTTTCATTTGGAGATCGCGGTGCAGGGCGAGCAGTATGCCCGGGGACTTTGCGATCTATTGGAGCAGATTGGGGTCCATGCGCGCGTTAACGCGCGGCGCGGATCCTATGCCGTGTACATTAAGAGCGCCGAGGAGATCGAGCAGCTCCTAAAGCTGGTCGGCGCCAAGCGCAGCGTTGCCGAGATCGAGGAAGCGCGCGCGGTCAAATTGGTTAAGAACGACGTAAACCGTCGCGTGAATGCCGAGCTGGCCAATCAGACCAGAAGCGCGGGTGCCGCCCAGCATCAGCTTGCGCTGATCGATGAGCTCGAACTGCGGGGTTTGCGCGACACGCTTCCGGACGCCTTGGCGGTCTTTTGCGACCTGCGCGAGCGCTATCCCGATCTGTCACTGCGCGATTTGGGGGAGATGGCTGACCCTCCCTTGTCGAAGTCGGCCCTCTACCATCGAGTTTTGAGACTTGAAAAGCTCATTGAAGCAAACAGGTAGTTTAAAGTATCGACTTATATACGGATTTAGCTGCTATTTTATTCTTTAAAACGTTTTAACGTAAATTTGATTTTCAATTTCGAGCATTCTCGTGAAATTCAAGTCAAAAAAAAGGTATATTAGGCGAGTGGTTAGTTTGTGGGCCTCAACGGCGGGCGCTGTAGCTTGCGGGGGCCTTACGAAAGGAGACACAATGGCAGTAAAGGTTGCTATTAACGGCTTCGGTCGCATCGGTCGTCTGGCTTTCCGTCAGATGTTCGGTCATGAGGGCTCCGAGATCGTCGCTATCAACGACCTCACCTCTCCCGATATGCTCGCTTACCTGCTGAAGTACGACTCCACGCAGGGCAACTACGCTCGCGATCACGAGGTCGTTGCTGGCGAGGATTCCATCACCGTTGACGGCAAGGAGATCAAGATCTACAAGGAGGCCGACGCCAACAACCTGCCTTGGGGCGACCTCGACGTCGACGTCGTTCTCGAGTGCACCGGCTTCTACACCAGCAAGGCTAAGGCTCAGGCCCACATCAACGCTGGCGCCAAGAAGGTCGTCATCTCCGCTCCGGCCGGCAGCGATCTGCCCACCATCGTGTACAACGTCAACCACGAGACGCTGACCGCTGAGGACAACATCATCTCCGCTGCTTCCTGCACCACCAACTGCCTCGCCCCGATGGCCAAGGGTCTGAACGACTTCGCTCCCATCGTGTCCGGCATCATGACCACCATTCACGCCTGGACCGGCGACCAGATGCCGCTCGACGGCCCGCAGCGCAAGGGCAACAAGCGTCGTAGCCGCGCCTGCGCCGTCAACATCGTCCCCAACACCACCGGTGCTGCCAAGGCTATCGGCCTGGTTCTCCCCGAGCTCAACGGTAAGCTCATCGGTGCCGCCCAGCGCGTCCCGACGCCGACCGGCTCCATCACCAACCTCTACGCTGTCGTTGACAAGAAGGTCACCGTCGACGAGGTCAACGCCGCTATGAAGGCCTACGCTGCCACCATCTCCGAGACCTTCGGTTACAACGAGGACGACATCGTCTCCACCGACATCATCGGCGAGACCCATGGCTCCATCTTCGACGCCACTCAGACCATGTGCTCTGACCTCGGCAACGGCCAGACCCTCGTTCAGGTCACCTCTTGGTACGACAACGAGAACTCTTACACCTCTCAGATGGTCCGCACCATCAAGTACTTCGAGAAGTTCGTTGCTTAATTTAGCTTTTAGCGAATAGCTCGTTGAGCGTCTAAAGAAGGGCGCGGCCTTATAGGGCTTACACCCTAGGGTCGCGCCCTTTTTATAGGAAATCGTCTGCCGTAATGGGAGGCAGACACGTACGAAAGGTAGAAGCAAACATGGCCTTTACCAAGAAGACCGTCCGCGACATCGATGTCGACGGCAAGCGCGTTCTCGTCCGCGTTGACTTCAACGTGCCTATCAAGGATGGCGTCGTTGGCGACACCACCCGTATCAAGGCTGCCCTGCCCACCATCAACTATCTCGTTGAGCACAACGCTCGCGTCATCCTCATGAGCCACCTCGGCCGTCCTGATGGCACCGGCTTCCAGCCTGAGCTGTCCCTCGAGCCCGTCGCCAAGAAGCTCGCCGAGCTCTCTGGTCTCGACGTTGCCTTTGTCGCCGACACCTACGGCGAGAAGGCTGCCGAGGCTGTCGCTGCCGTCGAGCCGGGCAAGGTTCTCGTTCTCGAGAACGTCCGCTTCGATAAGCGTGAGAAGAAGAACGATCCCGAGATCGCCAAGAAGCTCGCTTCCTATGGCGACGTCTTCGTTCTCGATGCTTTCGGTACCGCTCACCGCGCCCAGGGTTCCGTTGTGGGCCCCGCCGCTTACCTGCCCGCCGTCGCCGGCTTCCTGCTTGAGAAGGAGGTCGACACGCTGACCGGCATCTTCGCCGAGCCCGAGCGCCCCTTCGTCGCTATCGTCGGCGGTTCCAAGGTTTCCTCCAAGATCGGCGTTCTCGATCACCTCATCGACTCCGCTGACACCCTGATCATCGGTGGCGGCATGGCCTACACCTTCTTCCTGGCTCAGGGCCTGTCCGTCGGTCAGTCCCTCAAGGAAGAGGACTGGGTCGAGCGCGCTGGCGAGATGCTCAAGAAGGCCGAGGAGAAGGGCGTCAAGATCCTGCTCCCCATCGACAACCGCGTTGCCGATCACTTTGGCGAGGACGCTGTCCCCGAGGTTGTCGCTTCCGACGCTATCCCCGACGATCGTGAGGGCATGGACATCGGCCCCAAGACCGAGGAGCTTTACGCCGAGGCCGTCAAGGGCGCCAAGACCGTGTTCTGGAACGGCCCCATGGGCGTCTTCGAGTTCGACAACTTCGCTCACGGCACCCAGGCTATCGCTGAGGCTGTCGCCGAGGCCGACTGCACCTCGATCATCGGCGGTGGCGACTCTGTCGCAGCTGTCAACAAGTTCAACCTGGCTGACAAGATGAGCTGGATCTCCACCGGTGGTGGCGCTTCCATGGAGCTCGTCGAGGGTAAGGCCCTGCCCGGAGTGGAGGCGCTTCTCGATGCCTAATCGTACCCTTCTTATCGCTGGTAACTGGAAGATGAACAACGACGTCGCCGAGGCCGCCAAGCTCGCCGACGAGCTGGCTCAGGCTCTGCCCGAGGTTCCGGCTGGCGTCGAGGTGCTCGTCTGCCCTCCGACCATCGACATCACCACGGTTCATGACCGTATTCAGGCTGCCCCCATCGCCCTCGGTGCACAGAACGTGTACTGGGAGGCCAAGGGTGCCTTCACCGGTGAGTCATCTTGCGACATGCTCAAGTCTGCTGGCTGCACCTACTGCATCATCGGTCACTCCGAGCGTCGCGATTACTTCCACGAGACCGACGAGGACCAGAACAAGAAGGCCAAGGCTCTCGTTGCCGCCGGTCTTGTTCCCGTTTTCTGCTGCGGCGAGACCCTCGAGGTCCGCGAGGCCGGCACCTATGTCGAGCACGTCGTGAACCAGGTCAAGGCTGGCCTTGCTGGTCTTGAGATCACCTGCCCCAAGCAGGTCGTCGTCGCCTATGAGCCCATCTGGGCCATCGGCACCGGCAAGACCGCTACCGCCGAGGACGCTCAGGAGGTCTGCGGCGCTATCCGTGAGACCCTCAAGGAGATGTTCGGTGAGGAGCTCGCTAACGGCATCCGCGTTCTCTATGGTGGCTCTGCCAAGCCCGGCAACATCGCCGAGCTCGTCGCCAAGCCCGACGTTGACGGCGCCCTCGTGGGCGGCGCTTCGCTCAAGGCTGCCGACTTCGCCTCTATGGTCGTCAAGGCAGGCGAGTAGGACATATGGCACAGCGTCATCTTCCTGCACTCCTGATTATCATGGACGGCTGCGGCCTGGCTCCGGCCGATGGCGAGAACGCCGTCGCCGCTGCTAAGACGCCCTTCCTTGATAGCCTGTACGAGAAGTACCCCCACACCACGCTCGGCGCTTCGGGCGAGGACGTGGGTCTTCCCGATGGCCAGATGGGTAACTCCGAGGTGGGTCACCTCAACATCGGTGCCGGCCGCATCGTGTTCCAGGAGCTTTCGCGCATCAACAACGCCATCAAGGATGGCTCCATCGCCAAGAACGAGGTCTTCGTCAAGGCTATGGACGACGTCAAGGCTGACGGCAAGACTCTCCACCTCATGGGCCTTATGAGCCCTGGCGGTGTTCATTCTCACATGAACCACGTCGAGGCTCTGGTCAAGATGGCTGCCGAGCACGGCGTCAAGACCGTTCGCGTCCACGCCTTCATGGATGGCCGCGACGTCGACCCGCAGTCCGGCGCCGGCTACATGAGCGAGTTCTGCGCCTTCCTGGCTAAGATCTCCGAGGAGACCGGTTGCGACGCTCGCGTTGCCACCGTCTCGGGCCGTTATTGGGCCATGGACCGCGATAATCGTTGGGAGCGCATCCAGCGCGCCTACGACGTCATGGTCAACGCGTCCGATGCTGATACCGACCCCGTTGCCGGTATCAAGGCCTACTACGAGAAAGATTCGCGCGGCGACGAGTTCGTCGAGCCCTTCGCTGCTCACAACGAGGGTATCCACGAGGGCGACGCGGCCATCTTCTTCAACTTCCGTCCCGACCGCGCCCGTCAGATGACCCGCGTGTTCACGGACAAGGAGTTCGACGGCTTTGAGCGCGAGCAGATCAAGCTCTCGCACTTTGTGACGATGACCGAGTACGATCCGACGTTTGACGTCGAGGTCGCCTTCCCCAAGACGTTCCCTGAGAACGTCCTGGCCGACGTTATCGCCGCCAATGGCCTGAAGCAGCTGCATACCGCCGAGACCGAGAAGTACGCCCACGTGACGTTCTTCCTCAACGGCGGCATCGAGGAGCCCAAGGAGGGCGAGGAGCGCGTGCTCGTCGCTTCCCCCAAGGTTGCTACCTACGATCTGCAGCCTGAGATGAGCGCTCCCGAGGTTACCGAGAAGCTCGTCGCCGCCATCAATGAGGATCGCGCTGATTTCTACATCGTGAACTTCGCGAACTGCGACATGGTTGGTCACACCGGTGTCTTCGACGCCGCCGTTAAGGCCGTCGAGGCAGTTGACGATGCCCTGTCCAAGGTTGTCCCGGCGATTCTCGCTAAGGGCGGCTTTGCGCTGATCACCGCCGACCACGGCAACGCCGACCACATGTTTGACGTTGCTTCCGACGGTTCTAAGCATCCGTTCACGGCTCACACCACCAACCGCGTGCCGTTCATCATCGTTGATGAGAAGGCGCAGCTCACCGGTATCGAGGACGGCCGTCTTTCCGATATCGCCCCGACTATGCTCACCATGGCTGGTCTGGAGCCTTCCGCCGAGATGACGGGCCGCGTGCTCGCCACCGAGGCCTAAGAGAAAACTCCAGAAGTTTTCATGCGAGGGGGTTGCCCATATTCGGGCAACCCCCTTTTTGATATTTCTGCCATTTCTAGCCCGTACCCGAGTGGCAGGTAGGGGAGGGCAGGGGATTGTGGTACAGTACTGGAGTTTGAATTGTTCTATTAAGGAGCTTATCTATGGGTCCGTTTCAGATTCTTCTGTTTGTCGTTTGGGCTGTTTCTGCCGTGGCGCTGACGATTCTCGTCCTGATGCATTCCGGTAAGGGCACCGGCGTTTCGGATATGATCGCTAGCTCGCTGTATAACTCCAGCTCTGCCACAGGCGTTATGGAGCAGAACCTTGATCGCCTGACCGTTATCATGGCTGTCGTCTTCGCCGTGTGCGTCGTCCTGTGCATGTTCTTCTTCCCGCAGGGCATCGTGGGCTACTAAGCATCGGCGTATATACGTTTGTAAAGGGTCCCGCATGTGCGGGGCCCTTTTTGTTTACATATTTGTAACAGAGTCAAAATATCCCCACATACTTCGCCCAACTAAAGAAATTCTCGACCGTTAACCGGAATTAGCCCCAAATCGTGCATAAAATGCGCTACTGTATTGCAAAACGTTGGCCTGTTGTGCATAACCAGCCATAGCAGCGGGCGGCGTTTTGATGGTTCGGATCGGATTGTCTCGACATGTGTCCGACTGAACATTTCTTTGTCCTATCTCATAAGGAGGATGGCATGGCTGATTCTATGTTCCACCAGCCCGTTATGGGTCGTCGCGCCTTTGTTGGCGGCACCCTCGCTGCGAGCTCCATGGCTTTTCTTGCCGCATGCGGCAAGAAGGGCGGCGACGCTTCCGGTTCTGAGTCCGGTTCGACGCTGAACTTCTACATCAACAACCCGGTCTGCATCGACCCCTACAACGTCCAGGAGGATCAGGGCACTCAGGTCGAGTACCAGCTGTTCGATGCTCTGACCTCTTATGACGCCGAGAAGGGCAAGATCGTCCCGCTGGCTTGCGAGTCCTTCGAGGCCAACGACGACGCCACCGAGTTCACCTTCAAGATCAAGAAGGCTAAGTTCCACAACGGTGACGACGTTACCTCCAAGTCCTTCAAGCTCGCTTGGGAGCGTCTGGTCAACACCAAGTCGGCCATCGCTACCGAGTACGGCCCTTCCGAGGTCTCCTATCACCTTTCCATGGTCGAGGGCTATGACGATCTGCTTGCCGGCAACGCTACCGAGCTCAGCGGTGTTACTTGCCCCGACGATGAGACCCTCGTCGTCAAGCTGTCTTCCGCTTACGCCGACTTCCCCTTCGTCGCCTCTCACCCGGCTCTGTCCCCGGTTCCCGAGTGCGCCGAGTCCGATGTTAAGAGCTTCTACCTTGCCCCGATTGGTAACGGCCCGTTCATGATGGACGGCAAGTGGGAGGATGGTCAGGAGATCAACCTCAAGAAGTTCGACGATTACTATGGCGACAAGGCCAAGATCGATGGCATCCACTTCCAGGTCATCAAGGACATGGAGACCGCCTACAAGGAGTTCCAGGCCGGTAACCTCGATGTCTGCGACGTTCCCGTTGCTCAGATCGACGCCGCCAAGAAGGATCGCGGCGTGTCCAAGGACGGCTACACCATGGGTGACGGCGAGCATATGCTGCTCGGCGCCGAGCCTTCCACCTACTACCTGACCTGCAACAACACGGCCGAGCCGTTCAACAATGCCGACCTGCGCAGGGGTATCTCCCTGGCCATCAACCGTGAGGCCATCTGCAAGACCATCTTCAAGGGTACCCGTACCCCCGCCGACGGCATTGTTCCTCCGGGCATCGATGGCTACAAGGAGGGCGCATGGGAGTTCTGCGCCTACGACGTCGACAAGGCTAACGAGTACCTCGACAAGGTTGCTCCCGCTGGCGCTAACGGCGACCGTGGCATTAGCGTGACCCTTTCCTACAACCAGGACGGTGGCCACAAGGAGATCATGGAGTCCATCATCGGCGACCTCGCCAAGGTTGGCGTTACCGCTGTCTCCGATACCCCTGAGTGGTCTGCCCTGCTCGAGCAGTATCAGAACTTCAATTATCAGTTCGGTCGTCTGGGCTGGATTGCCGACTACCCGATCATGGACAACTTCCTGTATCCGCTGTTCCACTCCGACTCCCTCGGTGGCGACAACCGCTCTGGTTACAACAACCCCGAGTTCGACGCAAAGGTCGACGAGGCTCGTACCACGGTTGACGACGAAGAGCGCGTCGCTAAGATGCAGGAGGCCGACGCTATGGTCGCTGCCGACTGCCCGGTCATCCCGGTGATGTTCTACACGCACACCATCGCCGGCTCCGATCGCATCAAGCACCTCTATGTCGATCCGCAGAAGCACGCCGAGCTGGGTACCGCTGAGCTCGCCTAAGAGTTTGCAGCTTCCGTGAGGGTCAAGTATTTACGTAGACCTCATGGGAAACATACAGTTCTCCCTAACCTGGGGTAAACTGGCTGATGGTAATTTTGGGATGCCGGTCTGGCGATCGGCATCCCATTTAGGTTAATCCCTAGATAGGGGAGTGGTATGGGTAAGTACATCGTTAAACGTGTGCTTCAGTTCATCCCGGTGTTTTTGGGCGTTACGCTGATTCTGTTCGCCCTCCAGAATATCGTGCCGGGAGATCCGATCAAGCTGATCGGTGGAGACAAGGCTCTGTCCCCCGAGGTGGAGCTTCAGCTTCGCGTTCGCTATCACCTGGTCCAGACGGACGAGGACGGCAACGCGATCCTTGACGAGAACGGCGACCCCGTTCAAACGTCGCTCGTAGACCGTTACTTGTATTACATGAACGGCCTGCTTCATGGCGATCTGGGCAATTCGTACCAGCGCAAGCTGCCGGTTACGGAAATCTTTGCCCAGAAGTATCCGTATACGGTCAAACTTGCCGCGTGCGCCATCGTGCTCGAGGCAATCATGGGTATCGGTGCGGGTATCATTTCGGCGGTTAAGCGTTATTCCTTCTGGGATATTTTGGTAACGCTCACCACGTCGATTCTCGTTGCCGTCCCGGCCTTCTGGCTCGGTATGTTGCTGCAGCTGTTCTTTGGCGTCATTCTCAAGGACGCCACGGGCGGTGCATTCTCCATGCCGATCTCGGGTGCCGGCGGTTCCAGCTCTCAGTATCAGGATTGGATGCACTATGTGCTTCCGACCATTACGCTGGCTTCGGTTTCGACCGCTTATGCCGCCCGCATTATGCGCTCGCAGCTGCTTGACGTCATGAACCAGGATTACATCCGTACGGCAAAGGCCAAGGGTCTCTCCAATCGCGCGATCATTATCAAGCATGCGCTTAAGAATGCACTCATCCCCGTCGTTACCTATATTGGTGTCGACTTCGGCGGCATGCTTTCGGGCGCCATCCTGACCGAGACGGTCTTTAACTGGCCCGGCATCGGCTTTGAGGTCTACCGCGCCATTAGCATGCGCGACTGGCCCATCGTTATGGGCGGCGTTACGCTCATCGTTGTCGTCGTTATGGTGATTAACCTGCTCGTCGACATTAGCTATGCATTCCTCGACCCGCGCATCCGCCTTGGCGGTCCGTCGGATAAGGCCTAAGGGAGGTACGTCTCATGCAGGAAACTGATTCTCAGTCTCAGGAGCAGGCTACCGCCACCAAGGCCGCATCTGCTCCCGCCAAGTCCCGCACGCTGTGGGGCGACGCTTTTAAGCGTCTTCGTAAGAACAAGCTCGCCGTTATCGGTGTCTGCTGGATTATCATCGTCGTTTTGGTTGCCCTGACCGCCGATTTGTGGGCTAAGCCCTGGCTCGGTTCGCCGACGGCTTCCGACTCGACTACCATGGCCGAGACTTCTCTGCTGGCTCCGTGTGCCGAGCACCCGTTTGGCACCGACGCCCTTGGCCGCGACATTCTCGTTCGTGTTATCTACGGCGCACGTGTTTCGCTTTCCGTCGGTATTATGGCCACTGCGATCTCCACGGTGATCGGTCTGGTCATGGGTGCTCTGGCCGGTTTCTACGGCGGCATTTGGGATACGATCATCATGCGCTGTGCGGATATCTTCCTGGCGTTCCCGTACGTGCTGTTCGTTGTCGCCATGATCGCCGTTATCGGCCGTGGTCTTCAGAACGTCTTTATCGCCATCGGCATTCTCGGCTGGCCCTCGATTGCGCGCGTCTTCCGATCCGCGATTCTGACGGTCAAAGAGAACGACTATGTTGACGCCGCTCGCGCCATGGGTGCATCCGATGCCCGCATCGTTATGCGTCATATCTTCCCGAACTCCGTTGCTTCTATCGTGGTCTATGCGACCATGAACATTGGTGGCGCCATTCTGACCGAGTCCGCTCTGTCCTTCCTCGGCATGGGCGTTATTCCGCCTACGCCTTCGTGGGGCTCCATGATTCAGGACGGTCAGCAGTATCTTCTGACTGCTCCCTGGATGATGATCATGCCCGGTCTGGCAATTCTCTCGACGGTGCTCGCCTTCACCCTGCTGGGTGACGGTCTGCGCGACGCCCTCGACGTCAAGATGAAGGACGCATAAGGATGAAGAAGAACAAGAACTATGTGGACCTGAAGGACCAGCCGGTTCCCGAGGGCCAGCATCTGCTCGAGGTCGATGACCTTAAGATGTATTTCCATACCGAGGACGGCGTCGTTCGCGCTGTCGACGGTGTGTCCTACACGCTCGATCGCGGTGAGACCCTGGGTGTCGTCGGTGAGTCCGGCTCTGGTAAGTCCGTGACCGCCATGACCATCATGGGCCTTATCTCGATGCCTCCGGGAAAGATTGAGGGCGGTGACGTTCGCTATCGCGGTCGTTCCATCCTCGAGATGACCGAGGAAGAGATGCAGCACATTCGCGGTAACGACATCGCGATGATCTTCCAGGATCCTATGACCTCCTTGAACCCGGTCTATAAGATCGGCAAGCAGGTGGGCGAGGGCCTTCGTCTGCACCGTGGCTACTCCAAGCAGGAGGCGCTCAAGCGCGCTACCGAGCTTTTGGATCTCGTGGGTATCCCCGAGCCCGAGAAGCGCGTCAATGAGTATCCGCACCAGTTCTCCGGCGGTATGCGTCAGCGTGTCATGATCGCTATGGCTCTTGCCTGCGATCCCGATATTCTGATTGCCGACGAGCCCACGACGGCTCTGGACGTTACCATTCAGGCTCAGATTATCGAGCTCATGCAGGAGATGCAGGAGAAGAACGGCAACGCCATCATCATGATTACCCATGACCTGGGCGTCGTCGCCGATATGGCCGACAAAATCATGGTTATGTACGCCGGCCGTCCCGTCGAGTTCGGTACTGCTGAGGAAATCTTCTACGAGAGCCGCCATCCCTACACCTGGGGTCTTATCCGCTCCATTCCGGAGCAGGCCATCGAGGAGAAGAAGCCGCTGACGCCGATTCACGGCAACCCGCCTTCGCTCATGAATCTGCCTGAGGGCTGCGTCTTCTCTCCTCGTTGCCCCTATGCGACGGACAAGTGCCGCAAGCAGCGCCCCGAGCGCGTTGTTACCGAGTCTGGTCATTACTCTGCGTGCCACTACTCCGGTGACCCCGAGTTCCTCAAGAACGCTCCTGAGACGTCCCGTACGCGCAAGGATTCCAAGAAGGGAGGCGAGGCGTAATGGCAGATACCAATGAGCGTACTCCGCTGCTGAAGGTCGAGCACCTCTCTAAGGAGTTTCCCGCTGAGTCCGGCATGTTCGCCAAGCGCTTCTCCAAGCGTGTCGTCTCTGCTGTCAATGACATTTCGTTCGAGATTTATCCGGGCGAGACCTTTGGCCTGGTCGGCGAGTCTGGTTGCGGTAAGTCCACCACGGGCCGCACCATCATGCGCCTCACCAAGCCGACGGCCGGCAAAGTGTTCTTCCAGGGCAAAGACGTTGCCGAGATGAGCAAGCACGAGATCAAGGATATGCGTCGCGAGATGCAGTTCATCTTCCAGGATCCTTATGCTTCGCTGAATCCCCGCATGACGATTGGTGAGATCGTCTCCGAGCCCATGACCATTCATGGTGTGGGCACCAAGGAAGAGCGTATCGAGCGTGTCCGCGAGCTGCTGGATGTCGTCGGTCTGAACCCCGAGCACATCAACCGCTATCCGCACGAGTTCTCGGGCGGCCAGCGCCAGCGTGTCGGCATCGCCCGCGCGTTCGCTCTGAAGCCCAAGCTGATCATCTGCGACGAGCCCGTCTCAGCACTCGACGTATCCATTCAGGCCCAGGTTCTGAACCTTCTTAAGGAGCTCCAGGATAAGTTCGGTACGGCTTATCTCTTCATTGCTCACGACCTCTCTGTCGTGCAGCACATTTCTGATCGCGTTGCCGTTATGTATCTGGGCAAGATGGTCGAGGTCTCGGATTGGAAGACGCTCTATAGCGAGCCGCACCATCCGTACACGCAGTCGCTGCTGTCTGCCGTGCCGGTGCCCGATCCGGATATCCAGAAGACCCGTAAGCGCATCATCCTCGCTGGCGATCCGCCGTCGCCGCTGGATCCGCCGACCGGCTGCCGTTTCCACACGCGCTGCCCGATCGCGCAGGGCATCTGCTCCGAGAAGCTTCCTGAGTTTAAGGAAGTTGCCCCGGGCCACTGCTGCGCCTGCCACTTCGCCGAGCCGTTCCCGATCAAGGAATCGCACATCGACCTGTAGTCGGTTGTTTTCGTCCGGGCCCGCCCTGGTGTTATTTTTCAGAACGTCCTCGGACATGTCGGAAGCCCCGCTGCGCGCTACGCGCCGCGGGGCTTCCTCCGTCCTGCGGAATGTTCTGAAAAATAACACCAGGGCGGGCCCTGCGGTAACTCGGCAGGGGGAGTGCGATTCCGTGATCGCTCACTTAGCCTAATTCGTAATTGAGTGAGGCCGGAGCTTTAGCTCCGGCCTCCCCATATAAGGGCTCGGCAAAGCCGAGCCACTAAATTCTTATCAGCCTCAGAATATGCTTGAGAATTGTGCCTGAAGTACGTATTAGCAGGTCCCGGATCGGTGTTGCCTCCCGGCGCATTCCGCAGGGGGAGCGATATTTTGCAGCACGAAGTGCGTAGCAAAATATCGCCCATGCCCGAGGACGCGCCGGGAGGCAACACCGATTCGGGGCCGGGCATACGGATCTACCTGCGCATTTACAAATTCGTAAACTTTTTTGAAAAAAGTGCTTGCACAGTTCTCGAATCATAGGTTATCATCTTCTTCGTTGAACGCGCGGGTCGAACAAAACGAACTGCGAATCAACAACATAGCATGTCGGAGTGGCGGAATTGGCAGACGCGCTAGCTTGAGGTGCTAGTGACCGCTTTTTGGTCATGCGGGTTCAAGTCCCGCCTCCGACACCATCGCATTTGAGAAGCCTCTTCGGAGGCTTTTTTGTTACCGATAGACGGTGAGGTCCACGATGGAAACGCTTGAGCGCAACGAGTGGGCAGACGTTGCCCAACTGGTCGAGATCACGAGCGATGCTGTCATCATTTGTGAGCTCGACGGAACCATTCTGCATGTGAATAATCGCTTACTTGGTTTGATGTGCGAGGAACGCGCCGACGTCATCGGTGGAGATGTTAAAGACGTCCTGTATTCGTCCGCTTTTGAACGTGCGACGGAACATCGTCTACCATTTGAAACTGATGGCTCCGAGAACGAACTGATGCTCAAGCTGAGTGACGGCTCTTTTATTCCCGTCTTGGTTCGTGCGGGCTCCGTAACGCCTCCACGCATCTTTGGGCGCCGCGCACCACGTGTCCTGGTGGCGCTTCACAGTATCGAAGAGCAGTATTCCCATGATCGTCAGCTCAAACGTGCGCTTTCGGAGCTTAGGGTGGCGAATAAACGCCTTTCGGGTACCCTTTCGGTCATTATGAGTACCGTGGGCTCCAATGAGCTCCCCAGCTTGCTCGATACCGTTTTGAATCAGCTCGTCGGAACGCTCGATGCCTCTGGAGCTGCGATTTATTTTTCTGAGAGCGGCGGCTTTAAGCTTCGCGGTGTTTCCAAGGAGCTGCATGATAGCTACCTGCCCGAGTTTTTGCCGTATGGCGCTGGCATTCCGACGTATGTTCTTCGCGAGTCGCGTGCCTGCCGCCTGTCGATTCAGCAGGACCTTGAGGGCGACCGGGTTGCTTCGGGTATGTTCATGGATTTGGACAATCGTTCCAAGCACTTGCTGCGCGTGCAGGATATGCCCCCGTATCGCAGCGAGATCTGTCTTCCCGTGTTTTACGGCACGCAGGTGCTCGGTGTGTTGGAGGTCGGTTGGAAACGTCCACAGGCGCCACTTGCCTATGACCTTAACGTGCTCGAGGTCATCTGCGATTACCTGTCTATTCAGATGGTCGGCATGGCGTCGAGCCTTCGCTCTCGTCGTACGGCCGAGCTTGGCCGCTCGCTCAATGTCTTACGTGATGAGTTGTTTACCTTTCTAGACGATTCCGCCGCGGCTACCCAGGCGGTATCGTCCGAGATCTGCAATATGCTCAACTGCCATTTTTGTCCTGTTGAGTATGACGCCAGTCTGGACTCCTACGTCATAGATTTTGAAGGCGGCAGTCGCGTTGCTTTGCCGGACGATCCCGAGAAGCTTTTCTTTTCCACGACGGCGCCGGCGGCACGTCTGGGGGCTGGCCCTGATGGCTTTGAGGCATCTGTTTTGGGCGGCACGAGTGCCGAGGACCTTAAACACGTCCGTATAACTCGCGTTGACGAATCGATGCCTATGGGAGGCTGGCTTAGGGCGCATGGTCTGCCTTGTCAAGGTCTCTACGTCGACTCCGGCATCGTGGCGGGGCGTCCGCGCTCTGAGGGTGATGGCAAGCACAGTAACGACGCGATTGTTCCTGCTTCTGTTGCGAAGAGCCCGACGACGCGCGCGCTGCTGCTTCGTGATGGTAGCCAAGAGCCGATTGATGACCTTGAATATGACTACTTGGTGCACTTGGCGCATGACTTTGAACTGATCTACGAAGGCGAATCTCAAAAGCGCGAGGAGCGCCATATCGCTCAGACCCTCCAGATCGGCATGAGAAATTCCCTGGGGGATGTTCCGGGTATCGCAACCGATTCGGTGTACCTGTCTGCCACGAATTCGGCGTTGGTCGGCGGCGATTTCTATACGCTCATCCGTCTTCCCGACGACTGCGCCGTCATGATTCTGGGTGATGTGTCTGGCAAAGGCATTGAGGCCGCATCGATGTCCGCGCTCGTCAAGACGGCCCTGACGGCATATGCCTGGGAGGGCGCTGGACCGGCCCGCATGGCACGCTCCCTTAACAGCATGCTTATGGGCTTTTCGAGGGTCGAGACGTTCGTGACGGCCTTTATCGCCAAGATTGACCTTAAAGCCGGACGCGCAACGTATTGTTCGGCGGGCCATCCTCCGACCATGGTCATCAGGCCAGAGACGATGCCGCTGGGTGGCGGCGAGGCTCGTGGGGGAGAGGTCGAGCTGCTTGGATGCCAATCGGGCGTAATCGGTGCTTTTGAGAGCATGGTGTACGAGACAGGCGTGTTTACGTTCGCTCCTGGTGACATGCTCTTCATGTATACGGATGGAACGATTGAGGCCCGCGACCGCACCGGAGCGTTCTTTGGCGAGCAGCGCTTGCGCGACCTTCTGCTTTCTGTTTCGGGGGAGGGCGTATCGGGAATCTGCGGCAAGGTCTTGGGCGAGCTTGACCGATTTACCGAATCGGCGCTGGACGATGACATTGCATTGGTGTCCCTTGAGTTTTTACGGGGTTGTTCATAGACGACGCTGGGCGGGCTGAATCCGTACGGTTGGGGAAACGAATGCATCGAGTGGGTTTTTTTGGGGAACCATGGTCGTATGAATGAGTGGAATGACATAGCGGTTTTGACGCCACCAGGCGATATCGACATCGCCACGGTGCCTGCGCTGCGTCGGCGGTTGGATGCTTTGATTGGTCGCGGCGTGCGTCGTGTCGTCATCAACTGTCAGGCTGTTAGCTTTATCGATTCGACGGGCTTGGCATTCCTGCTTACGCGCGCTCGTGAGCTCATGAGGCGAGAAGGCCTGCTTTCGCTCGTCAATGCATCAGGTGAAGTTGTTCGCTTTTTGGAGATTGCTCGTCTTGTCGATATCCTTCATGTCGCGGGGCCGGCACGGGAGTCTATTCCCGCTATTCCGGTGGGGGAGCTGCCTCGCTGGAGTAAGAGCGTCGAGGTCCGTCAGGGTATCGAGAATCTTCCATACTACCGACATCGCATCGCCGAACTCCTTGAATCGCTTCCGTTGCGCCGTGACGAGCGCTACGATGTCGCATTGGCGTCGGGGGAGGCGCTGGGTAATGCCTATGACCATGCGGGCGGTATCGGGTGCGTCCTGACGGTTCAGGCCTATGGCGATCGCGTTGTGGTTGAGGTGCTTGATCGAGGTGCCGGCTATTCTATCGATGAAACGAGCGAGCCGGTTGCATCTGAGGAACGCGGCCGTGGTATCAAGCTTATGCGTATGCTCGTCGATAACGTGGAGGTTGCTCGTCGTACGGACGGCGCCGGCACGCGCGTGCAGATGGTGAAGCTGTTTAGCGGAGCGCTGGAATCGTGTGCCTAGCCAATCGCTTTAGCGCGTTTAGCTACTAAGAACATGCGGCAGACAAGTTTTTTGAAAAAAGTACTTGCGTCTTTTGGACAACTCGCGTAAATTAATAACCCGCAAGCGGACATGGCTCAGTTGGTAGAGCACAACCTTGCCAAGGTTGGGGTCGCGGGTTCGAGCCCCGTTGTCCGCTCCATTGCATTCCCGGACCGTTTAGGCGGTCCTTTTTCGGCGAAGTGGCCAAGTGGTAAGGCAGAGGCCTGCAAAGCCTTTACCCCCGGTTCGAATCCGGGCTTCGCCTCCAGACAACATCCGGGCGCTCCGGCGCCCGTTTTGTTTTACATATGCGGACATGGCTCAGTTGGTAGAGCACAACCTTGCCAAGGTTGGGGTCGCGGGTTCGAGCCCCGTTGTCCGCTCCAAATGCTATAGCCCGACTACTACGGTAGCCGGGCTTTTTCGTACCCATCACATGGGCTCGAACCCGAGAGGGAGCGAGCGTTAAGCAAACGCGGAGCGTTTGTAGCGAGCTGGCGAGGACGCCGGCAGGCGGCCGAAGCCGGTGCGGATCCGCGAAGCGGATACGCGGACGCCCCGTTGTCCGCTCCAACTATCTTACGCGGTTCTAACGAACCGCGTTTTTTTGTTGACGCTGCGTGAGCTCCGGGCACCCCATCTTGCCCCTCAATCGTCGGTCGCGTACATAAAGTACGCTTCCCTCCTCTTTCGCGGCAACCTGGGGCACCCGGAGCCCGCTCGCTGTCGTGGCCGGAGGAGTGGGTCTTCCGTTCTTTTCACTAATCGACCGATTCGTCCCAGGAGGCCCGAACCTGAGAGGGAGCGAGCGTTTTGGGGCGTGGCCGTGGCGTTGTTTGCCGCGAATGTTCGCTTTGGGCGTATCATCGTGGGCATCTCGCAAAACCTCGTTGCAAGGGAGACTCGTCCCATGGCTGCAGAAAAGTCTTCTTCGCGCTCATGGATGTCCGACGCCGCGATCTATCAGATCTACCCGCGCTCGTTTAAGGATTCGACTGGTTCGGGTCTGGGCGATATCGCGGGCATTACCCAGCAGATGGACTATCTTGAGCAGCTGGGTATCGAGGCCATCTGGCTGAGCCCGTTTTACCCATCGCCTCTTGTCGATGGTGGCTATGATGTGGCGGACTACTGCGATGTCGACCCACGTCTCGGCTCGCTTGACGACTTCGATGACATGATCGCTGCGGCTCATGCGCGCGGCATCAAGGTCATCGTCGACATCGTGCCTAACCATTCATCCAACCAGCACCCCTGGTTCAAAGCCGCTCTTGCCGCCGGCCCCGGATCGCCCGAGCGCGCCCGTTATATCTTCCGCGATGGTCGCGGCGAGCACGGCGAGCTGCCTCCCACCAATTGGAATGCCAACTTTGGCGGCCCCGCCTGGACGCGTGTTGCGGACGGTCAGTGGTATCTGCACATGTTTACGCCCGAGCAGCCGGACTTTGACTGGTCATGCCCCGAGGTTCACGCGTTCTTTTGCGACGTTCTAGCGTTTTGGAGCGATCGAGGCGTTGATGGCTTTCGCATTGATGTGGCACACGGTCTCGCCAAGGATCTCGACCGCGATGATCTCGACCAGTGGCATCTCGCCGAGGGCGATGACATGGTTGACGACGGCACCCATCCGCTGTGGGATCGCAACGAGGTTCACGAGATCTATCGCGAGTGGCGCCGCGTGTTCGACCGTTATGATCCGCCGCGCAGCGCCGTTGCCGAGGCGTGGGTTCTGCCCGAGCGCCAGTATCTCTACGCACGCCCCAGCGAGCTTGGCCAGACATTCAACTTTGAGTTCGCCAAGGCCACTTGGACCTATGATGACATGCACGCTGCAATCGAGGAGGGCTTGAAGGCAGCCATCGAATCCGATTCCGCCTCGACCTGGGTACTTTCCAACCACGACGTGCCTCGTGCGGCGACGCGCTTCGCCCTGCCGCAGATCAAGGCGACGCGCTACCACCAGATTGCGCTCGACTGGCTCTTACGCGACGGGTCGTCTTATGACGAGGACCGTGAACTCGGCGAGCGCCGCGCGCGGGCGGCCCTTTTGCTTGAGCTGGCGCTTCCGGGCTCGGCATACGTGTATCAGGGTGAGGAGCTCGGCCTTTTTGAGGTGGCTGACATCCCGTGGGCTGCACTCGAAGATCCCACTGCGACCAATACGCACGGATCGAAGCGCGAGAAGGGGCGCGACGGCTGTCGTGTGCCCCTGCCGTGGGTGGCGACGGACGATCCCGCGCAGGGCGGATCGTTTGGATTTTCGCCGATGGACGCCGATGCGGCGCCCCATCTGCCGCAGCCTGCATGGTTTTCCGATTACGCTGCCGATAGGGAAGAGGCGGACCCGACATCGATGCTTGCGCTCTATCGTGACGCCCTCTGGCTGCGGCGCAAGCTGCGCGGGTGCGCTAACGATCTTGCGTGGCTCGATCTTGACGGGCGCACCGGCCTTGCGGATGGTGCCGAGGGCGCTGAGGGCGGCGTCATCGCCTATCGCCGCGACAACGGCTGGGCGTGTGTGACGAACTTCGGTGCAGCACCCGTGGAGCTGCCGGCGGGCAAGGTCCTGCTCACCTCATCACCGCTTGCAGACGGCAGACTTGCGCAGGACAGCTCTGCCTGGATCATGCTCGCTGAGTTGTAGGGGGCCTCTTGCGGCGAGTTTGCGTTTGCTCGTGCTTTCCGTGGTGGCTGATGTCTTCGCGAGGTTCGAGAGGGCGTCGCAAAACTTTTCAAAAAAAAGTTCTTGCATAGGATGCGGGTATCACGTAAGATTAATCCTCGTAAGCGGACATGGCTCAGTTGGTAGAGCACAACCTTGCCAAGGTTGGGGTCGCGGGTTCGAGCCCCGTTGTCCGCTCCATTTGGGCGTTTAGCTCAGGGGGAGAGCGCTTCCCTGACACGGAAGAGGTCAGAAGTTCAAATCTTCTAACGCCCACCAAATGTTCGCAGCCCAGAGGCTTAGCCTCTGGGCTGTTTTGTTTTGCTCGCCAAATGGGTCGCCAAATACGTCACCAAATTTCGAGTTTTTTGATCTTCTGGGATGCTTCTCAGTAGTCATCCGAGGAAACTCTCGTCTTCTCCGTTTGCATACACATATCTTTCAAGGATTCGTGCCGCGGTTGCATGAGGCTCGGCAAGGCACGACCGCAACATGTTGGTCAAGCATAATCTTTTGGATTCTTTTGGCGTGAGCGGCTTGGTTTTGGTAGGATTTGTCAGCGGCCTAACTAAGGGGGTTTTATAACTGCCATGCAGGTAGCCGTGCTGGTAACGTTTTACCGACTTGCCAAGAACCCCTCATTTTTAATGCGTCTGCAAAATGACCAATTGCTTTGACCTGCTGAAACACTATATGTTGTGTTTGACCTAAAAAAAGAATACAGGATATAGATGCCTCTTTGTCGTATGATAGATGGCGGACAGAGAACGAAGACCTTAACTGCCTCTTTTGAACGTGTCCTTGAGCCGCTTGATCGGCTCCTGGGAGTGTCCGCATTGAGGCTTATGGTTTATCGAGAACACAGATTGCGCGACGGCGCCGCAAGACGGGGCAAGCCCTGCCGGGCATCGTTTGGCTCTGAAGCGCAATGAGGCTACGACGCGAAAGAGGCAAGAGGATGAAGATCATCAAGCGCAGCGGCACCGAGGTTGTCTTTGACATCGATAAGATCGTCAATGCCATCCGCGCCGCAAACTTGGAGGTCGAGGAGAGCTCTCGTCTAACCGACCGCCAGGTGGTTTATGCGGCGCAAAACGTCGCCGAGGCATGCGAGAACGCGGGCCACACCGTTTCGGTCGAGGAGATCCAGGATTTGGTCGAGGACGAGATCATGCGTCTCGACTGCTACGAGGTCGCCCGCCACTACATCATCTATCGCTATGTCCAGAGCCTGAAGCGCCAGAAGAACACGACCGACGACAAGATTCTGTCGCTGATCGAGTGCAATAACGAAGAGGTCAAGCAGGAGAACTCTAACAAGAACCCGACCGTCAACTCCGTTCAGCGCGACTACATGGCCGGCGAGATTTCCAAGGACCTGACTCAGCGCGTGCTGCTGCCCCAGGAGATCGTGGATGCCCACAACGAGGGCCTGATCCACTTCCACGATTCCGACTACTTTGCCCAGCACATGCATAACTGCGACCTGGTGAACCTGGAGGATATGCTTCAGAACGGCACCGTTATCTCGGGCACGCTGATCGAGAAGCCGCACAGCTTCTCGACTGCCTGCAACATCGCGACGCAGATTATCGCCCAGGTTGCTTCCTCCCAGTACGGCGGCCAGTCTATTTCGCTGACCCATCTTGCCCCGTTTGTTGAGGTGAGCCGTCAAAAGATTCGCGGCGAGGTCGCTCGCGAGCTTGAGGAGCTCGGTGTTTCGGCATCTGCCGAAAAGGTCCGTGAGGTCGTTGAGGACCGTCTGCGCGATGAGATCCGTCGCGGCGTCCAGACGATTCAGTATCAGGTCGTGACCCTTATGACCACCAATGGCCAGGCGCCGTTCGTGACGGTCTTTATGTATCTCAATGAGGCCCGTACGCCCCAGGAGAAGCACGACCTTGCCATGATCGTGGAGGAGACGCTTCGTCAACGCTATGAGGGCGTTAAGAACGAAGCCGGTGTGTGGATTACCCCGGCATTCCCCAAGCTTATCTATGTACTCGAGGACGATAACGTTCACGAGAATTCCCCGTACTTCTACCTGACCCAGCTGGCTGCCAAGTGTACCGCCAAGCGCATGGTGCCCGATTACATCTCCGAGAAGAAGATGCGCGAGCTCAAGCTGTCGAAGGGCGAGACCGCCGGCAACGGCGATTGCTACACCTGCATGGGTTGTCGCAGTTTCCTGACGCCCGACCGCTCGGGCAACGGCTTTAACAATGTCGCCAAGGCGCTGAACTATGACCCGACCAAACCTAAGTACTATGGCCGCTTTAACCAGGGTGTTGTGACCATCAACCTGCCCGATGTCGCGCTGAGCTCGCATCAGGACATGGACAAGTTCTGGAAGATCTTCGACGAGCGCCTTGAGCTGTGCCACCGTGCTCTGCTGTGCCGTCATGAGCGCCTGATGGGCACGCTTTCTGACGCTGCACCGATTTTGTGGCAGTACGGCGCCCTCGCTCGTCTGAAGAAGGGCGAGACGATCGACAAGCTGCTCGTGGGCGGCTATTCCACCATCAGCCTGGGGTATGCCGGCCTGTATGAGTGCGTCAAGTACATGACGGGCCACAGCCACACCGAGAAGGAAGGCACGCCGTTTGCCATGGCCGTCATGCAGCGCATGAACGACAAGTGCGCCGAGTGGAAGGCCGAAAGCGATATCGACTTCTCGCTGTACGGCACCCCGCTTGAGTCGACGACCTACAAGTTCGCCAAGTGCCTGCAGCGTCGTTTTGGCATTATCCCGGGCGTGACGGACAAGGGCTATATCACCAACAGCTACCACGTCCACGTGTCCGAGGAGATCGACGCATTCGACAAGCTCAAGTTCGAGGGCATGTTCCAGCAGCTTTCGCCGGGCGGTGCTATCTCCTACGTCGAGGTTCCCAACATGCAGGACAACCTCAAGGCTGTCATTCGCGTGATGCAGTACATCTACGACAACATCATGTACGCCGAGCTCAACACCAAGAGCGACTACTGCCAGGTGTGCGGCTACGATGGCGAGATCAAGATTGTTGAGGACGATGGCAAGCTGGTGTGGGAGTGCCCCAACTGCGGCAACCGCGACCAGGAGAAAATGAACGTCGCTCGTCGTACGTGCGGCTACATCGGTACCCAGTTCTGGAACCAGGGTCGAACCGAGGAGATCCGCGACCGCGTGCTGCATCTCTAATAACCATCCCAGGCCGCCCCGTAGCGAGGCCCCGGACCTTTGCTCGCTATTTCGGACAGTCCTGGCTCACGACGGAGGCGCCACTGGCGCCTCCTGTTCGTGCGGAACTCATATCGAGCAAAGGTCCGGGGCCTCGCTACGGGGCGGCCAAGTTGATGTAGCTGAGATGCAGCACGCAGCCTGCTCGCTCCTCGAAGTTCTTAGCGGAAATGAGTTGACTTGCAACAACGCTTTGCTTGCGATGGCGGTTGAGCCGCAACCCAGTTTTTATTAGACCTCGAACCCTATACTCGATGTTCGCTTCGTTCATTGAGTTACCATTTGCATGAGGCCGGGACATATCGTCTCGCCCGCAGTTTCGCAGGCCGAAGGCCGAGAATGTTTGAGGACGGGATGATATGTCCCGGCCTCCCGGGAGAGTTACCTATGAACTACGCGAACATTAAGTATTTCGACATTGCTGATGGAGAAGGCGTCCGCACTTCTCTGTTTGTGAGCGGGTGCCGTCGTGGCTGCAAGAATTGCTTTAACTCCGTCGCGTGGGACTTTGCCGCGGGCGAGCCGTTTGATCGTGCCGTCGAGGACAAGATTATCGAGAGCCTCGATCATCCCTTTATTGACGGCCTGACGATTCTGGGCGGCGAGCCTATGGAGCCCGAGAATCAAGCGGGACTCGTTGATTTTGTCGAGCGTGTTCGCGCGGCCTATCCAGCGGGGTCGGGGAAGACTATTTGGTGCTTCACCGGCGATGTGCTCGAGGAGCTTATGCCGGGAGGCCGCCACCATACCGAGGTCACGGACCGTATCCTTGCCTGCCTCGACATGTTGGTGGATGGCCCGTTTGTTCAGGATCTGTATGATATCTCATTGCGTTTTAGGGGCTCGAGTAACCAGCGCGTGATCGATATGAACGCTACGCGCGCCCGTGCTGAGCGCGAGGGCGTTGCGCTTTGTGATGCGGTTGAACTTTGGCGTGATGATCCGGTCTATTCGACCCATACTATGTAGCTTGTGGTCGATGCCGGAGGGCGTGGTACCATAGCGCGAACGTGAAATCGGAAAAGTGAGGCCCAGATGGTCGATCAGGAAAAAGTCGAGGCCGCCATTAAGCTATTGCTTGAGGGCATAGGCGAGGACCCAACTCGTGAGGGCCTGTTGGAGACCCCGGCGCGCGTTGCCCGTATGTATGGTGAGATCGCCGGCGGCATGGGCCAGAGTGCCGAGGAGCACCTGTCCAAAACCTTTGCCGTCGCTTCGAACGATTTGGTTATCGAGCGCGACATCACGTTCTATTCGCTGTGTGAACATCATCTGCTACCGTTTTATGGCAAGGCCGCCATTGGTTATATCCCTAACGGTCGGGTGGCTGGGCTTTCCAAGCTCGCCCGCACGGTTGAGGTTTATGCCCGCCGTCTGCAGCTGCAGGAGCAACTGTGTGCACAGGTTGCCGATGCCCTCATGGACTATCTCGCTCCCCAGGGAGCGATTGTGTTGATGGAGGCCGAGCATATGTGCATGACGATGCGTGGCGTGCAAAAGCCCGGCACCAAGACCGTGACGCTCGCTCGCCGCGGCGTCTTTGAGACCGATCCCGCGCTCGAGGAGCGTTTCTTTAGGATGTTGGGCCGCTAACCATGAGAGTCGTCAACGACTTTACATCGAAGACCGATGAGGGGACGTCGCGTCGCGGCTTTATGGCTTCGGGCCTGGCCCCCTTTGGTGCCATGCCTCGCATTGATTACATTTGTGCCAACGGGCTGTTCCGACGGCACCTGGGCAACATTGCACAGTTGGAATCGGGGCGCATCTTCTGCCGCCACGGTATTGACCATCTGCTCGATGTCGCTCGCATTATGTGGATCAAGAATCTCGAGGAACAGCTCGAATTTGACCGCGAGGTCATCTACGCCACGGCACTTCTTCACGATATCGGCAAAGATGAACAGTATGAATCGGGTATATCCCATGATGTTGCAAGCGAACGCGTCGCTGATGCGATTCTCGGCGGCATGCCCGATGACGTGGCGTTTGAGCCGGCCGATGCCGCAGCCATTAAGACGGCCATTCTGGGCCATCGAAAGCTGCGCGTGAACAGCCAACCGCTTGAGCGTCTGCTCTATGCAGCCGACAAAGCGTCGCGTGCCTGCTTTGCATGCTCCGCGCGCAACGCTTGCAACTGGAGCGATGATAAAAAGAACCTGTCGATTCGCGTGTAGTTAGTTTGCGCGGTCGGGGTTCTAAACGAAGGAGACGATCGCGTTGAGTAACAAGAAACTGCCCGAGAATGCAACCAAGACTGAAGGTGCTGAGCTCGCCCGCCGTGGAAGGGGCGAAATATCCACCGCAACGGCGGTGCCTCACGTGAGCTATGACGATCTGCGCCATGCCGATCGCATTGTCATTGACGGCCTTGAGGTTTTTGCCAACCATGGCGTGTATCCCGAGGAGAATGCGCTGGGTCAGAAGTTCATCGTTTCTCTGGTGCTCTATGCCGACCTGCGCGCGGCGGGGGAGCACGATAACCTGGATGCCTCGATTGACTACGGCTCGGTGTGCCACGATGTCGATGGCTATCTGCGCGAGCATACGTTTAAGCTCATCGAGGCGGCAGCCGAGGGGACAGCCCAGATGCTGCTGCGTCGTTACCCTCTGCTGCTTGGCGTGCGCGTTAAGCTCGATAAGCCTTGGGCGCCCGTCGGTCTTCCCCTGGCAAGCTGCGGTGTCGAGATCGAGCGCGTGCGCTAACTGGCCCTACAACTCGTTGACAGGTGGTTTTTTGAGTCGCTGAGACAGTGCTCTATTGTTGGGGCAGTATGTGTCGAGCAGGACGTGGAACCGCTGGTTGTGGCTTGGCTCGAGCAAGTGGACGAGCTCGTGGGCGACAACCATGTCGAGGCATTCGATGGGATAGGCGGCAAGTTCGCGTGCGATGCGAATGGCTCCGGTTTTGGGCGTGCATGATCCCCAGCGCGTTTTCATGCCGCGCACGGAAACGCGGGATACGGCGACGCCCATTGCGATTTCGTATGCGTGCACCATATCGTACAGCGCCGTGGTGACCTCGGTTGCATAGAGCTGGTCGATACGGGCTTGGAGCTCATCGGACGTTAGGCCGTCGAGGATTGCGTGCCGCTTGGCCTGTGGGCCTTCGTCCGATTCATCGGTACCCATAAAACTTGCGAAGGTGGCCTGTTTGGGTCGCGGTGCGGGTGATGCAAAGTTGTGATCGAGTGCATCCTGTACCGTGATGGGCTTGCCCCAAAGTGCAATGATGGACGAGGGGCTGAGCGGCTCTCGTGCCGTCGCCTGACGTTGCTCGCGCTGGGCAAGTCGGCTGATAATCCAGGCGCTGTTGCGCTTCACAAACGCTTCGATACGCTCGCGGCTGGCGCCGATCGGTGCGCTGGCGTGGACCTCGCCGCTCGATGTGACGCGTAGGTTGAAGTTCTTGACGCGCTTTTTGGTAACGACGACGGGGATGGTCGTCCCATCCGGTCGGGATGCGGAAATCGTAAACTGCTGCGTCAAAAGCGGTCCTTCAGATCGGGGACGGGCCGGCATGTCGACCGTTCGGCATGCCGGCCCGCTCAAGGGATGTGAAATTAATAACGCTCGAAGAAGGCAAGCGCGTTGTCGCTGCAGAGCTTTTGCATCACGGTCTTGCCAAAATGCTTGGAAAGCATGTTCTGGAACTCGGGCATCTTGCTGGCATCGGAGAGGAAAGCGGGCACCGTGGCGCCGTCCCAGTCGCCGCCGAGCGCGATGACGTCCTCGCCGCCCAGGTCGAGCCAGTGCTCGATATGCGCCGCCAGCTGGTCGAAGGTGACGTCTGCGGCGGTCTTGTCGGTTGCGTCGTTGGAAAGGAACTCGCTGCAGTAGTTGAGGCCGACGATGCCACCCATGTCGCGAATGGTGCGGAACTGGTCGTCGGTAAGGTTGCGTTTGGCGCCGCAAACCGCACGGGAGTTGGAGTGGCTGGCGACGAAGGGACGCGTGGCGCGGGCGGCGACCTCGTCAAAGCACTCATCGTTGAGGTGGGAGACGTCGAGCACCATGCCGGCGTGCTCCATCTGCGTAAGCGCCTCGATGCCGGCGGCGGTGAGGCCGGCGTGGGTGTCGTGGCCGCTCGCGAGCGGTCCCTGCGCGTTCCAGCTGAGTGACGACATAAGCACGCCCAGGCTCTTGAGCACCTCGATCAGCGCGGGGTCCTCGGCAAAGAACGTGGCGTTTTCGATGGTGTGGATGCAAGCGACCTTGCCGTCCTTGAGCGCGGGGCGAATGTCTGCGGCGCTGCGCACGTTGACCATACGGTCGTGGTTGAGCATTGCCTGGCCGCTCATATGCGCCATGATCTGCGCCTGGAAGCGCGCGGCGTGGGCGGTGGGAATCTCGTCGGGGACAAACGTGGCGAAGCACTGTGCCCACGGCGTGTTGCCGATCTTTGCGAGCGAGATGGCACAGGCGTTACCCTCGATGAGGTCGAAATCTTGCGGATGCGTTTCGTCGCCGGGGAAATAACCGTCGGTGCCGGCGGTAAAGCGCAGGTCGAGATCGAGCGTGGCCCAGCCGATTCGGTCGGCAGTGTCGCAGTGTAGGTCAAATACGGGATATGCCATGGTTCCTCCGGTTGCAGCGTTTCTTTGCAAACTGTCATTGAATTGTATGACTAGGGTATAGTTAGCGCCATATGTTCACGGCGGCCCGCGTTGTGCGCCGCCCTTATCACGGAGGTTACCATGTCCAACCAGGGCAAGAAGGTCAAGACCCATTATCGCGGCACGCTCGATGACGGCACGCAGTTCGATAGCTCCTACGATCGCGGCGAGCCGCTGGAGTTCACCTGCGGCGCCGGTCAGATGATCAAGGGCTTCGACGCCGCTGTTGTCGACATGCAGGTGGGCGAGAAGAAGACCGTGCACATTCCTGCTGCCGATGCCTACGGCGAGCACAATCCCGAGATGGTTCTGACCTTCCCGGCCGAACAGGTTCCCAACATCGAGCAGATCGAGAAGGGCATGAAGCTTTTCCTGTCCACGCCGAGCGGTATGCCCGTTCCCGCCGTGGTCATCGACGTAACGCCCGAGGCTGTGACGCTCGACGCCAACCACGAGCTGGCCGGCAAGGACCTCAACTTTGATATCGAGCTCGTTGAGGTCGAGGGTTAGAGTATGCCTGAACGCTTGGTTTCGACGACATGCTTGGGAAATCTCAACGATCCGTCCTATGAACTCCTGCTTCGCCGGAAGTTGGGCGGCGTCTTTGAAGTTGACGAGCTACTGTTCGATTGGGACCGGGCTGATGTATGCGCGTTTGCGGGCGTGACGGAGCTGGGGCGCACGATCGATGTTCGGCTGGATGCTGCCGACGGCGGTCGTCTTGCCGATGGCGACGTGCTCGCCATCGACCGTTCGGGCATGGTGCCCGTGGCGGTTGTCGTGCGCCTGCGCAGCGCCGAGGTTTATTTGGTCGAAGTCGACCGCATGGATCCGATTGCGCTCGCGCATGCGTGCTGGGAGATCGGCAATATGCACGCGCCGCTTTTCCGAGGCGATTCGGACGAGCATACCGTGCGCATGTATACGCCGGTGCAGCCTGTTTTGGGCCGCATGCTCCGGGGCGTCGAGGGTGTTCGGCTCTCGGTGGTTACCCGTGAACTCGATGCGGACCGGCGCTTTGCATCGAGTGCGGCGGAGGCCGTCGTGAGCATGGCTCCCGACTTTACCATCGTAAAAAAGACGCGCGGCTAAGCGCGTATATACGCAAGGCGGGCTTTGAGGGGCGACCAATCAAGGTCCGTCTTGCTGTTGATAGGAGGCTTTGGGGAAGCATATGGGTCTTGAGGGAATCAAGCTGATTGCATGCGATTTGGACGGCACGTTGCTGCATCCGGGGGAGCGCGAGCCGCGTTCCGAGGCCTTTGAACTCATCGATGAACTGCATCGTCGCGGTATCGTGTTTATGCCGGCGAGCGGCCGTCAATATGCGAGCTTGCGCTACCTGTTTGCCCCGGTGGCCGATGAGCTCGCCTATGTATGCGAAAACGGAGCCCTGGTGATGAGCGAGGGGCGTGCCGTTGTCAAGCGCTCTATGGAGCGTGACCTGGCGATGGATATCGCGAATGCCGTGGTCGCCTACCCCCATGCCGGCGTTACCCTTTCCTGCGAGGGGCACCTCTACACCATAAGCGGCAACGATGCGTTCGTCGACCATTTGCGCTATGAGGTCCACTGCGATGTGGCGGTGGTCGGCCGTCCCGGGGACATCGACGAGGACGTCATTAAGATTGCCTTCCAGATGCCCGAGGTGGATCAGCCGGCGGCCCTGGAGTATTTCGAGCGCCTCTTTAGCGACCGTGTTGACGTGATGACGTCGGGAACCGAATGGACGGACTTTATCGGTTTCGGTTCGGGCAAGGGCTCCGCGCTTGCCGATTACGGTCGTGCCCTGGGTATTTCGCCCGATGAGATGATGGCGTTTGGCGATAACGAAAACGACCGCGACATGCTCAACGTAGTGGGCCATCCTTATCTAATGGAGAGCTGCAATCCCTCTATGCGCGGCATCAACGACCACGTCCGCTACGTGCGCACGGTCGAAGAGGAGCTGCGCCGTCTGCTCGCCGAGTAGGTTTTCGGGACATACCTAGAAATCTATTTTTTGCTGCAAAGTGCGAAAAGGTGGATTTAAGGCATGTTCCAAACATTTACCGGCAGTCGGGGCAGAGACCCTCGAAGATGGTGTAGTGCGACGTGACGTGCCAGCCGATTTGCTCGGACGCCTTGGCGTCGATCTGGGCATCGAAGGGGAGCGGTACGTCGATGACGCGGCTGCACGAGGTGCAGATGATATGTGCGTGCGGCTCGATGGTGCGATCGAAGCGACTTCCGCCCGGCGTCTTGATGGAGAGAATCTCGCCGGCGTCGGCCAAGAGATTGAGGTTGCGGTAGACCGTACCGCGGCTGATTTTGTCATCCTGCGCGCGCACGACGTTGTAGATTTCGTCGGCGGTGGGATGGTTATAGCTTTGGCGCACGGCGTCAAGAACCAACTTTCGCTGCCTGGTATTCCTTCTTTGCACCGCCATGCGCCTCGCCTCTTTTCTATCAACGGTCGTAGGTAAATGATACCGTATTTAGCACACAATACTAATAACGAGGCGTGAAACCGTCTTCATTGGCAAGTGGGGCTCGGGCCTGGGCGTCTACGAGGCGAAAACGCGTACCCATGCGCTCGTAGGAGGCATGAAGCGCTTCGAGATGAGATAGGATATTTGCCGGAGCTCCCTGTATCTCCATCTCGACTGAGCCGTCTTCCATGTTACGCACCCAGCCGGTGAGCGCGCGTGCCTGCGCGAGGTTGGTGTTGGTAAAGCGAAAGCCAACGCCCTGGACTTGCCCCGCCCAGCGCAGGAAATAGCGCAGGGGAGTGTCTTGAGTGGCCTCGTCGCTTGCGAGCACAGTAAGCCTGCGGCGCAGCTCGAGCTCGACGTTTGATGGTTTTTGAGGTTCTCGACTGCCGCCGGTGACGCTGGAGAAGAACGTATCGAAGAGGCCCATCGCTATGCCTGCTTGCCTGCGTCGGCCGGGAAGGTTATGCCGGCCTGCTGGCGCACGGCATCCATGATGCGCAGCGAGACGAGCGTGACATCGCGGTAGTGGCCAAGCTCGTGGCGTCCCGCCGGGGTCTCCCAAATCTCTTCCTTAACGTTATCGATGCCGCAGATGGCGGTGATAAAGTCTGTGAGTTCGTATTCCATAGTGTTGCTCGATTTGGGCAGGTCGAGCACGCGGCCGTTGTCTCCCTGTTCGCGCGGTGCCTCGGTCGCCGAGCCGCGTACGACGTCGCCGCGATAGTCGATGCGGACGTTGCGGGGCGTGGACAGATGGTCGATCTGGATAGTGCCACGCTCGCCTTCGATTTGCGAGGGCAGCAGGTCGTTCGTAATTTTGGAGTGCGCGAGCTCGACGGAGATACGGCCACCGCCGTAGCTGGCGAGGATGGAGCCGCAGCCATCGATGGGGCCGTGCGTGAGCTGTTGCGTGGTGGGGTCGAGCAGAGTAGCCATGCTCGTAAGGCCGGAGGGCATGCCGAAAATCTCGACCATGGGCTCGACGGTGTAGACGCCAATGTCCATGAGGGAACCCGATGCCATATTGCAGTCGAAGATATTGGTGGCGCGTCCCGCGAGAATCTCGTTGTAGCGCGAGGAATATTTGCCAAAGCGCAATGAGGCGCGGCGGATGGGGGCGATCTCGCCCAGGGCGTCCTCGATGGCGTGGAAGGCGGGATCGTGGAGGGGACGCATGGCCTCGAGGGCCACGACACCTGCTGCCTCGGCAGCGCGGAAGACTTCCAGCGCCTGCGCTTCGGTGGCGCAGAAGGGCTTCTCGACGATGACATGCTTGCCACCGGCGATGCAGGCAAGGGCCTGCTCGTAGTGAAGCGCATTGGGGCTGCCGATGTAGACGGCGTCGACGTCGTCGGCGGACGCAAGCTCGTCAAGTGCGGTGAAGTTACGCTCGCCGCCGTGTTCGGCGGTAAAGGCGGCGCCGCGCTCGGCATCGCGCGAGAGCGTGCCCACAAACGCGGCTTGGTCGTTGGCGTTGACGACCTGGATAAAGTCGTCGGTAATCATAGATGTGCCGATGGTCGCTATACGCAGCATGTATCCCCCTCGTGCCGTTCGGTTTACAGGATGAGTGTAGCGCGAGGGGGCAGGAAATAGCGTGCGAAAACGCCGTTACAGGTCGCTCTCGTTAAAGCCGGTATCGATATCGAGGTTGCTGCCGTCGGCCGCCGTGGTGGCGAGCTCATCGCAGCGCTCGTTGAGCTCATGGCCGGCGTGACCCTTAACCCAGATGAACTCAACCTTGTGCTTGCTTTTGGCGGCGAGTAGGCGCTCCCACAGGTCGCGGTTCTTGACGGGCTGCTTGTTGGCGGTTTTCCATCCGCGCTTTTTCCAGCCGTCAATCCAGTGCTTGTTGAAGGCGTTGACGACGTACTGCGAATCGGAATGGACCTCGACCTCGCAGGGGCGGTTAAGTGCCTCGAGCGCCACGATGACCGCCATGAGCTCCATGCGGTTGTTGGTGGTCTTGGCGTAGCCGCGCGAAAGCTCGGAGGTGAAGGTCTTGCCGGCGGGGTTGGTGTATTTGAGCACGGCGCCGTAGCCGCCGCGTCCCGGATTTGATCGGGCCGAGCCGTCGGTATAGATGATGACCTTCACGGGCTTCCTTTCGTTGGGTACGTTTCGTGTGAGTGACCATTGTAGCGCCATGCCCGCCGGGGGCTAGCAATCTACGATTTCTACCCCGTCTTCCGACAGTTAGTTGGCACGGATGATGCGGTTGAGCTCGTCGAGGTATTGCTGCAAGAGGGGAGAGGGCTTGCGCTCGTCGTGCATGATATAGCCTACGTGCATCGTTGGGGCGTCTGCTAACGGGATCGATGCCATACCCCATTGCATTTCATTGGAGAGGACACCGGTCGACAGGGTGTAACCGTTCGACGTGATAAGTAAGTTAGTAAGTGTTCCGCGGTCCGAGATTCGTATGTTGCGGTCGCAAGGGATATAGCTAAAAGGTTCCTCGGCGTAATAGAAGGAGCTCGAGGTGCCTTGCTCAAAGCTGTAGCGCGTATAGGGTGTAAGGTCGGCAAGGGACAGCTGCGGGCGGCGTGCGAGCGGGTGGCGCTCGCTAACGAAGACGTGGACCGTCGCGTCGAAGAGGGGATGGAAGCTTGCGCGGGCATCGGCGAAGGCCTTCTGCAGAACGCGGGCGTTAAAGTCGTCCAGATAGAGGATGCCGATGTCGCTGCGAAACGCGCGGACGTCATCGATGATCTGCGACGTGGTGGTCTCGCGCATGATGAATTCGAACTTGCTGTCCCGGCAGCGCTCGACGACGTTGACGAAGGCCTCGACCGAAAAAGCGTAATGCTGGGCCGAGATGGCAAGGCGCGCCTGGGGCGTGCCGCCGTCCTCGTAGCGGGCCTCGAGCATATCGGCCTGCTCTACGACTTGACGCGCATAGCCCAAAAGCTCGGTGCCGTCGTTGGTGAGCGTGACGCCGCGGCTGGAGCGCGTAAAGATCTCCAGATGGAGCTCCTGTTCCAGGCTTTTGACGGCGTTTGAGATGTTGGACTGAGCGGTATAGAGGCGCTGAGCTGCGGCGTTGATTGAGCCGGACTCTGCCACGGCGATCAGAAAACGAAGCTGCTGGAGGGTCATCGACGCAATCCTTCCGATTGTTATCTATAAAAACGATAACAGGTTAGCGCTTTTAAGTGATTGACCGAGGGAAATAATGCTCGTACTATTCAAAACACACAAAGGCAGTAGGTAATTAAGCCAACCACGGAACCGGGATGCGAAAGGAGGCCCGCATATGAATTGCTTACCAAGACGAATGCCGGGCTCCTGTTTGCGCCCGTCGGCGTGATCAGGAGACAGCGACCTACTTCTCTCTTTTTATTTACTTTTGTTCGATCAAGGAGATCATCATGAGCCAGTTCATCAACAACCCCGAGCACACCTTTGGTTTCGATACCCTGCAGCTTCACGTTGGCCAGGAGAGCGCCGATCCCGCATCCGACTCCCGCGCCGTGCCTATCTACCAGACCACGAGCTATGTGTTCCGCAACTCCCAGCACGCCGCCGACCGCTTTGGTCTTGCCGATGCTGGTAACATCTACGGCCGTCTGACCAACTCCACCCAGGGCGTCTTCGAGGACCGTATCGCCGCACTCGAGGGTGGCGTGGCGGGTCTCGCCGTCGCCTCCGGTGCTGCTGCCATCACCTATACCCTGCAGGCTCTTGCCCAGGCCGGTGATCACGTGGTGGCTCAGAAGACCATCTACGGTGGCTCCTACAACCTGCTGGAGCATACGCTCTCCCAGTTTGGCGTCGAGACCACCTTCGTCGATGCCCATAACCTGGAAGAGGTCGAGGGGGCCATCAAGGACAACACCACGGTCATCTATCTCGAGACGCTCGGCAACCCCAACTCTGACATCCCCAACATCGACGCCATCTCCGAGATCGCCAAGAAGCACGGTCTGCCGGTTGTCGTCGACAACACTTTCGGCACCCCGTATCTGTTCCGTCCGCTGGAGCATGGCGCCAACATCGTTGTCCACTCCGCAACCAAGTTCATCGGCGGCCACGGCACCTCGCTGGGCGGTGTGATCGTCGACGGCGGTAACTTCGATTGGAAGGCGAGCGGAAAGTACGCCCAGATCGCTGAGCCCAACCCCTCCTACCACGGCGTCTCGTTTGCCGAGGCTGCCGGTCCCGCCGCCTTCGCAACCTATGTCCGCGCCATCCTGCTGCGTGACGAGGGTGCCTGCATCAGCCCGTTCAACGCCTGGGCCCTGCTCCAGGGCACCGAGACCCTGTCGCTGCGCGTTGACCGTCATGTCGAGAACACCAAGAAGGTCGTTGAGTTCCTTGCCGGCGACAGCCACGTTGCCAAGGTGAACCACCCGAGCCTGCCTGAGCACCCCGATCACGAGCTCTATCAGAAGTACTTCCCCAACGGCGGTGCCTCGATCTTCACCTTCGAGATCAAAGGTGGCCAGGAGGCTGCCTGGAAGTTCATCGATCATCTGCAGGTGTTCTCGCTGCTCGCCAACGTGGCCGACGTCAAGTCGCTCGTCGTGCACCCGGCTACCACCACGCACTCCCAGCTCTCTGCCGAGGAGCTCGCCGAGCAGAACATCACGCCCTCCACGATCCGTCTTTCCATCGGTACCGAGAACGCCGAGGACATCATTTGGGATCTGAAGCAGGCCTTCGCCGTGCTGGACGAGTAAGGCGACTTGTGCAAGGACCCCTTGCGACTCGATAGGTATAACTGCATAAATGCCTGCTCAAGGCGCCTGCGCAAGCAATGGTTGCGCAGGCGTCTTTTTTGCATAGGAAGGGCGCTATTACAGGGTTTTTGGCATGCTTTATGCATTTGAGTTGTGGAAAACTCCTGTTGAGAGGATGTGAGTTTTACGCAATTGACGTGCGCCTTTTGAGTAAAACCGCAGGTCGCGATTTGCTCGAGGTACTATGCAGCGCGATCGAATCACACGCAGCTCAAACGCAGCAAAAACGCACTACGGAGGTTTCCAGCTACATGAGGATCGATTCACGAAAACCGAAAGCCGCTGCCCTTTCCGCCGCTCTGACCGTGGCACTTTTGGCAGGCGCCGGCGCAACTGATGCCCACGCGGCAACACTGTCCGATACGGTTGGATCTACGCCGTCCGAGGCGACGCTGGTACAGCCCGTTGATTATCGCGGCGATGGTTATGGTTCCATGCAGGAGTGGAACGCCTCGATGGAGGCCAAGCGCGATTCCCTTGAGATGCGCGCTCAGATCATTATGAATATGTATGGCGACTATGCTACCGATGACGAGCGCGCTGTGCTGCAGGGTTGTATCGACGGTGCGGGTAGTCTGTTGACGATGGGGGAGGTCGACACGAAGTCGACCGAGCTCGATGAGCTGCGCACTGCGCTTGAGAATGCCAAGCGCGAAGCGCTCGAGGTTGCTGCCGCCGAGGCGGAGGCTGCCGAGGCCGCCCAGGCTTCGTACCATAACGCCGGCTCCGGCTTGTCTTACACGTCTGCTGCGTATTACGCGAACGGCTCGGGTCTGACGCGCTCGAGCGGCGTCAATAACTATAACGGCCGCCGCGAGACTTATTACAGCAGCAACGTGTTGTATCACCACCGCACGGGCGAATGGACGCAGGATTCCGAGGGCTTTTGGCGCGATTCCGATGGCTACTACGTCGTTGCCGCGGGCGATAAGGCCCAAGGCTCCACGTTTACCGGTTCCAAGGGCGAGTGCAAGGTCTATGACTCCGGCTGTGCTGCCGGAACCACCGACTACTATACCGGTTGGTAATCTGCCATAAGCCAATAGGACATGACGGGCGGGCGTCTTTACCGAGCCTTTGGGCAACGTAAGGGCGTTCGTTTTTTGTGCGTGCTTGAGTTAACAGAGCGCTTACCGTGGCAGTACGCCGCGCATATGGGCGCGGGGCACACTAGTTCATGAGAAATAAGGTCTTTCTCTTGGAGGAAGTGGTCTTGTGAACGCTCGAGACATCGCCGTTGCCGTCGTCGCATTGGTGCTTGGTTGCCTTGGTCCTACGGCCGCGCTCATTGCGGGCATGCAGGGGTCATGCGGGGCTGCTCCAATCGTGGTCGGCGCGCTGATTGCGGCCGCGCTGCTGGGAAGTGCGGGTGTAGTCCTTTGTCGCGACGATGAGGGCCAGGCCTCGGAGTCGCAGCTCTGACCGTCGGGACATCGACTACTGGTTATAGATGAAGATGAAAGCCGCCGTAAGGGGAGTGCCCTTGCGGCGGCTTTGCTGTTGAGTCTGTTGACGTGGTGAGTCGGGCGCTACCAGCTTGCCTCGATATCGCGAATGCGCTGATAGAGCCATTCGTTCTGCGGTGCCTGGATATCGTGCTTGGCCGCCAGACGGCAGATGGTGCCGGCGAACTCCTCGACCTCGGTTTTGCGCCGCGCGACGCGGTCTTGCGCCATCGAGGGCATGCCGGCGGGATCGATTCCTTCGATGAGGTGCGCCATCTGCGTCAGGTCTGCCTCGGTCAGCTCAACGCCCTCGGCGTTGGCGACCGCAAGCGTTTCGCGCATGGCGGAAACAAGACAGCGACGCTGCTCGGAGCCCGGCTCCGTGGCACTTCCGTACGTGCCGCCGTAGGCCATGCAGGTCTGGTTGATGCCGTCGTTGAGCATGAGTTTGGCCCACATGCGGTGCGCAATGTCGCTCTCGACGGTGTGTGCGATGCCGCAGCGCGTGTAGAGCTCGTCGATTGCGGTGATGGCTGCGGGATCCGTACCGGCCGCCGCGCCAAAGCGGATTTCGCCCGTGTTGGTAAAGGTGAGCTCTCCGTTGAGAAACACAGCGTCCATGCCCTGGCAGATACCAAGAACGGTATGCTCCCAGCCAAAGCGCTCGGCAATCTTTTGCTCGCTCGTGATGCCGTTGCACAGCGAGGCGATGAGCGTATTGGGTCCCACGACGCGCTCCATAGTCTTGAGCGCTTGGTCGAGACCGGTGGTCTTGACCGTCAGGATGACCAGATCGGCGGGCGTTGCCTTGCTGGCGCGGACGGACTTGAGCGCACAGGGCTTGCCGTTGACGGTGAGCGCATCGTTTGCGTGACGCTCAAAACGGGCGTCATCCATAACGTATTCGACGGCGTCATTGCCGAGGGCCTTGGCAATCATGCTGCCGTAGAGTAGCCCGACGCCGCCCTTGCCGATAAAGGCGACCTTGTTGATCTGCATGCGAATCATCTCCCCATATAAAAGGCGCCCGCGTAAGGAGCGCCTGATGGATTGTATGCCGCCGGGCCATGTCGCGTGCACCGGATGGCCGTATTTAGAAGAACAAACGCATGGGAACTTATGATGCGGGGCAGACCACAAAGACACGTGCGGGATATCCGACGCCATCACGCACCTTGGGGAAGGTGCAGAAGATGACGGCGCCCGTGGCGGGAAGCTCGTCTAGATGGTCCATGACCTCGATCTGATAGCGGTCGACCGAGAGGATGTACTGTTCGCCGGGGTAGGGGTAGGCGTCCTCACGCGTGGTCACGCTCGCCGGGTCGGTGTCAGCCGGCTCGTGGCCGATGGCGCCGATGTCGCGCTCTTCAACGAGCCACTTGATGGCGTCGAGGTCCCAGCCGGGGTAGTGGGGCTGGCCGTCCTCGTCCTTGTTCTCGAGGTCGGCGAGCTTGGACCAGTCGGAGCGGAAGGCGACGAAAGCGTCCTCGGGAATGCGACCGTGCTCATCCTCCCAGGCTTTGAGGTCCTCGATGGTCAGGATAAAGTCGGGATTCGCGGCGCACTCCTCGTGCTTGTCGATCACGCAGAGCGGATGCATAAACTCGATGGGTTCAATCTCTCCAAGGGAACGACCCTCGACATGGAAGTGGCGCGGCGCGTCGACGTGGGTGCCGTACTGCGAGGCGACCGAATACTGGAAGCAACGCATGGGGGCGAGCATGTCCTCGGGCGTGCCGGGCAGGTAGTCGAAGAGCTTGGTGGACTCAAATGGCTTAAAGCCAAACCAGTGCGGGGTGTCGCATGAGAGCGTGTGGGTGAGGTCGACCCAGCGATAATCGTTGCTTTTGAGCTGGGAGGCGAGGTTCCAAAGGTCGAGTGCGGGCATGGGCGGTTCCTTTCATCGGGCTTTTTGCTGATGTTAAAGCGGTGCCGTGACAGCTCGATTTCTGCTGCGTTACGATACGTTCTCGATTGCGATTCCACGATGTTTCGGCCGCGTGACCATTGTGTTTCGCCTTGCCGCGGCGCTGATGGCGAAGGGAGGGGCCGTGCAATACCGCGTTGACCCCAAAAGTGGTAACCGAATATCTGCTCTGGGTCTGGGCTGCATGAGATTTCCCGGTGCGCCGGGACGTCCGGATGCGAAGACAGCCGATGCCATCATTTCCCGTGCGGTGGAGCAGGGGATTAATTATCTGGATACCGCGTATCTCTATCCCGGTAACGAGGTGTGCGTGGGCGCCTCACTTGAGCGCCTGGGTCTGCGCGACCGCGTGTTGCTCGCGACTAAGTTGCCGCACGCTTCGTGCAAGTGCGCGGAGGATTTCGACCGGTTCTTCGACGAGCAACTGCGCCGCCTGCGGACCGACCATATCGACTATTACCTTATGCACAACATCACTTCGCCCGCCCAGTGGGAGCGCGTGGTGGCGTTGGGCATCGAAGACTGGATTGCGCACCAAAAGGCTGCGGGGCGTATTCGCCAGATAGGTTTTTCGTATCACGGCAGTGCGACGGACTTCCTGACGATGCTCGACGCGTATGACTGGGATTTTTGCCAGATTCAGTACAACTACGCTGGAGAGCGCTACCAAGCGGGAACGGCGGGACTTATAGCAGCCGCCGAGCGCGGGCTCGCGGTGTTTGTGATGGAACCGCTTTTGGGCGGACGCTTGGCGGGCAAGCTGCCTCCGCGGGCCCGCGCCGTGCTCGATGACGTACGCGATCCGTACCTGAAGACGCCGGCTGCTTGGGGCCTTTCGTGGGTGTGGAACCATCCTCAAGTCACGATGCTGCTTTCGGGCATGACCGATACCGCGCAGGTGGACGAGAACGCGGTGCTGGCCGATCGGGCCCTGCCGGATTCGATGACAGCCGCTCAGCTCGATACCATCGCACGCGTGCTGGCGGAGTTTGAAAAATCGAATCGCGTGCCCTGCACGGGATGCGGCTACTGCATGCCATGTCCCAAGGGTATTAACATTCCCGGCTGCTTTGCCGCTTACAACGCGAGCTATGCGCACAGCTGGTTTACGGGGCTGTCGCAATACTTTACGGCGAGCGCGGTGCGCACGAGCGAGCCCAAGCTCGTGAGCAATTGCGTCAAGTGCGGCAAATGTGCGCGTCACTGCCCGCAACACATCGATATCCCCGAGCGTCTCGACGACGCGCGCCGACGTTTCCAGCCTGGCCCCGTAACGGCCGCGCTTAAAGTCTTCAGCAAAACTCGCTCCTCATGACCCTTTTATATCTTGTGATGGAATAGTTCCTGTTTGCGGCAGAATAGGGCGATAGCAGGAACTATTTCGTCGCAACTGAAGGGGGCTGTCGTGGGCTATCGGGATTCATGTGATGATTTGCGTGAGGTTCGTTGGGGCGTTTTGGGCGCTGGGCACATTTCGCATCGATTTGCATCATCGCTCAAGAAGGTCGACGGGGCACGGCTGGTGGCTGCGGCCGGCCGCACTCCTTCGCATGTTGAGGAGTTTTGCAGGGCGTTTTCGATTGAAGCCGCGCACAGTTATGCCACGGCTGACGATAGCAGCGATGCGGCTTATGATGCGCTGATTGCCGACCCCGATGTCGACGCAATCTACTTGGCTCTTCCGCATGGTATGCATACGCGTTGGGCCTGTCGCGCGCTGCGCGCCGGAAAGGCCGTGCTGTGCGAAAAGCCGGCCGTTTTGAGTGAGGAAGAGGCTCTCTCGATTGCCTCCGCCTCTCGCGAGTGCGGCGTGCTGTTTATGGAGGCGATGAAGAATCGGTTTTGCCCGATGCGCACTCGCGTGGAGGACTTGCTTGCGTCGGGCGAGCTCGGCTGTATCGTCTCGATCGAAAGCGTGCAAAAACTCGATTATGGTGAGTCCCCTTCGAGTTATCTGCTCGATCCGTTGCAGGGCGGCTGTCTATATGACATGGGCTGCTATGCGGTCGGGTGGTTTGAGGATTTGCTTGCGGGTGCGTGCGATGTTTCGTCTCGTGAAGTTCGCTGGCGTGACGTATCGGGCGGCCGCGTGGATTGGGCCGATGAGATTCATATGAGTGTCGGCGGTATACCCATTCATATGGTGTGCGACGGCAAAGCAGCATATGAAAGCCGCTTAACGATTGCCTGCGAACGGGGTTCGTTGGAAATCGAGCGCCTCCATCGCCCCGAGCTCGCCCATGTGAAGTACTCCGACGGTCGAGTGCTCGAAATCGACGCCCCATTTGAGGTCGATGATTTTTACGGCGAAGCTTCGCATGCGACTCAGCTCATCCGGGCGGGGAAACTCGAGAGTCCCGTCATGCCCCTTGCCGCCACACAGCGCTGCGCGCAGATCATCGATGCGATTCGCTTGACGCTCTAGGCTGCGGTGCTGCTGCTCAAGGGGGCTCGGCGGACCGTGCCCCTGATGCCCCTTTTATATCTTGCGGTGGAATACGGTCTGTTTGCGCCAAAATAAGGCACCAATAGACCGTATTTCACCGCAACTGATGAGGGGGAGCTGGAGATGCTAACGATCGGGTGTCATCTTTCGACGACGAAGGGCTATCGGGCAATGGGGGAGACGGCGTTGTCCATTGGTGCCAATACCTTTGCGTTCTTTACGCGCAACCCGCGCGGTGGCAAGGCAAAAGACCTTGACATGGATGACGTGGCGGCTCTGCGCGAGCTTATGGCGCAAAACGACTTTGGACCGCTGGTGGCGCATGCCCCGTATACCTATAACCCCTGCTCCGCTAAGGAGCGAGCGCGCGAGTTTGCCTTGGAGGCTATGGCGGAAGATTTGCAGCGTCTGGAAGCACTGCCCGGCAACTACTACAACTTCCATCCCGGTGCGCATGTGGGACAGGGGGCAGACGCCGGCATTCAGATGATTGTCGACACGCTGTGCCAGGTGATGTTTGAGGGACAGCAGACGACGGTATTGCTCGAGACCACGGCAGGCAAGGGCACCGAGGTGGGCCGTAGCTTTGAAGAGCTGGCGTGCATTATCGAGGGCGTTGCCGCCAAGTGCCCAGAGCTGTCCGATAAGCTGGGCGTTTGTTTGGACACCTGCCATGTGAACGATGCCGGCTACGACATCATCCATGATCTGGACGGCGTACTCGACGAGTTCGATCGCGTGGTGGGTATCGATCGCTTGCATGCTGTACACATCAACGATTCGAAGAACCCTTGTGGCGCCCATAAAGATCGTCACGAGTGCATCGGCAAGGGATACCTTGGCAGCGAGGAATTTGGTGGCGGTATGCAGGTTATGCAGAATATTGTATCGAATGGCCGTTTGCGTTCACTGCCGTTTATTTTGGAGACTCCGAACGAACTTGCAGGTTATGCAGCTGAAATTAGACTATTAAGGTCATTGCAGCAGTAATGACTGTCATAAAGTAGAGTATTCCATTCACGTTATGGGTTTGTTTCAATCAGTTTTCTCATTGCAGATTCGTAATTCCGGGTGCATAATAGCCAACAGTTTTTGCAGACCTCTGAATCAAACGAGGTCACCGGAAGGAGACTGATTATGAAGCTCAAGAAGCTTGGCGCATTTGCCGCCACGGGCGCCATGGCACTCGCCCTCGCACTGACGGGCTGCGGCTCGTCCAACGCCACCTCTGGTTCCGATGCCGGTTCCAGCAGCTCTGACGACGCGAAGGTCGAGAAGGTCGATGGCTCCAAGGAGTACGCGCTCGTCAAGGACGGTACGCTGACCGTCGGCACCTCTGCCGAGTACGCTCCGTTTGAGTACAAGGACGACAACGGCGACTACCAGGGCTTTGACCTTGAGCTCATCAAGGCTATCGGTGACAAGCTGGGTCTGGATGTCGAGTACGTCAACAACGACTTCGACACGCTCGTCCCCGGCGTTGCTTCGGGCGCTAAGTATGACGTTTCCATCGCGGCTATCACCGACACGCCCGAGCGTGAGAAGGAAGTCACTTTCTCCGATTCCTACTACATGGACGATCAGGCTATCGTGACCAAGGTCGATAACACCGACATCACGGCCGACAACTACAGCGAGAAGCTCAACAACGCCGACGCTACCATCATCGTCCAGTCTGGATCGACCGCCGAGGCCTTTGCCCAGGAGAACTTCCCCAAGGCCAAGATCGTCCCCTACAAGGACGCCACCGAGTGCTTCAGCGCCCTGCAGTCCGATAAGGGCGATGCCGTAGTCACCAACCGCTCCGTTGCCAGCCAGCTGACCGCCGAGCAGTTCAACACCTGCCAGACCATCAAGCAGGTCAGCACCGGCGAGGAGTACGCCATCGCCATCAACCAGGGCAACACCAAGCTCAAGGACGACATCAACCAGGCCATCAAGGACCTGACCGACGACGGTACCGTTGACGCCCTCATGGCTAAGTACAACATCAAGTAAAATAGTCACTTGATTGCGCGCGGGCCCTTTCCGTTTTGCGGAGAGGGCCTTTGCGCTTTTCTTGACGGAGAGCGTTTCCGTCTCGTTTTGCCGGCAACTTCTACGATAGGAGCCACCTTGTCTCGACTGAACAAAGGAGCCGCGGAGCAGCGTTTTCCACTGCCCGCCTTGCTCCAAAAGCTAGCCTGCGTCATGGCCGTGGCGCTCGCGCTGGTGTGCGCGGGGGCATATGCGCCCACGACCGCCCAGGCGCTTGAGACCGCAAAGATCACCGCCCGACCCAATACCGGTTCGGGCAGCGCTGTGGTCGGCGGCACCGAGACGCGAATTACCTGGGAAGTTCAGGCCGATGCCGACGAGGAGCTGAGCGGTCTTTCGCTGACGTTTGTCGACGGCACGACGTTTGGTGCCGATGACACGCGATTGACGATGCTCTCGGGCGATGACCTCATGGACCGTACGCCCATGAAGCCTACGTGCAAGGTCGACGGCCAGACGCTCAAGATCGATTTTGGCGAGACGGCTCCGGCCGGCGGCTATTTCCGTGTCGAGGTCTACGGCGTGACCTTCCCCGTCGAGGGCGGCGACGAGGCTTTTAGCGGCACCTACACGTTGGCTGACGGTTCAACCAAGAAGATCTCAAAGATTCCTTCCGTCGAGATTAAGGGCGTGACGGCATTCGATAACTTCCTGGCCGACCTTAAGGAGCAGCCGTGGGTCGAGGCATGGAATTCCAACATGTTCCTTCGCCTGTTCCTGAACCCGGTCATTTTGGTTCAGAGCCTGCCGATCGTCTTCAAAGGCTTCCTCATGTCGCTCTCGATCGTGCTCGTGGCATTTCCGTTGGCCATTCCCTTCGGTTTTGCCCTGTCGCTCATGCGCATCTCCAAGTCGCGCATCCTGCGTTGCCTTGCCGGCATCTATGTGAATATCATCCGCGGTACGCCGGCGTTCCTGCAGATCTACATCGCGTTCTTCGGTCTGCCGCTGGCCGGCGTCAAGGTTGACGACTATGTCTTGGGCGTCATCGTCATGGCCATGAACTCGTCCGCCTACCTGTGCGAGATCTTCCGCGCCGGTATTCAGTCGATCCCCAAGGGCCAGAACGAGGCCGCGCGCTCGCTGGGCATGAACGCCTTCCAGACGCTGCTCTACGTTATGATTCCGCAGACGTTCCGCAATGTCCTGCCTACGCTGACCAGCGAGTTTATCCTGCTTTACAAGGATACGTCGCTGCTCGCGGCCGTGGGCGTGGTCGAGATCGTCATGAACGCCCGTACCATCGTGGCCACGACGGGTTCCATTACGCCGTATGTGGTTGCCGCGCTGTTCTACCTGGTCATCACCCTGCCGCTTGCTCGCTTGGTGAGCGGTCTTGAGGCGAGGCTTCTGGGGACGGCCGAAACCAAGAAGAAGCGTCCCGCCAAGAGCGCTGGACAGGTCGTCGCGACGCCCGCCGACCACATCGCCGGTCTGTAAGGAGGTCCTATCATGAGCGAAACCAATAACTCGAACGAGGTCGTCGTCAGCATCAAGAACCTCCAGAAGGCCTTCGGCGATAACGTGGTCCTGCGCGACATCGATCTGGATGTGCACAAGGGCGAGGTCGTCGTAGTCCTGGGTCCTTCGGGCTCGGGCAAGTCGACGATGCTTCGCTGCATCAATCGCCTGGAGCATCCCACGAGCGGCTCGATCGTCGTTGAGGGCGTGGACGTTTGCGCCAAGGGCGTCGACCTTAACAAGGTACGTACGCATCTGGGTATGGTGTTCCAGCAGTTCAATTTGTTCCCGCACCTGTCAGTCAAAAAGAACGTCATGCTCGCACAGCAAAAGGTACTCAAGCGCAGCAAGGAAGAGGCCGAGAAGATTGCCGTCGAGGAGCTGACCAAGGTCGGTCTTGCCGAGCGCATCGACTTTATGCCGAGCCAGCTCTCGGGCGGTCAGCAGCAGCGCGTGGCGATCGCCCGCGCCCTGTCGATGAACCCGCACGTCATGCTCTTTGACGAGGCCACGTCGGCGCTCGACCCCGAGCTTGTTCGCGACGTCCTGGGCGTCATGCGCGACCTGGCACGTGATGGCATGACTATGATCGTGGTGACGCACGAGATGGGCTTTGCCCGCGACGTCGCCGACCGCGTCGTCTTTATGGACGGCGGCGTTATCGTGGAAGAGGGTACGCCGAGCGAGGTCTTCGACCACCCCAAGAGCGAGCGCACCAAGGCGTTCTTGGGCAATATTTCGTAGCCGGCTGATGTAGCTGCCGTTACAAAAGAGCGGGGCTGGACTTGAATCCAGCCCCGCTCTTTTGTAGGGATGGGGATGCGCTTTGATGCAGGCTCTCTTGGAGACCCCGGGCTCGTTACGCGAGCTCGGCTCCGAGGGCCTTGCAAGCGGTCTCGCCCTCGTCGTCGGGCGCGTCGTAGCAGATGGTGGAGTCCACGACGTTGACGCCGGTCTCGTCGGCGTCGGCCTTCCAGTTGTCCATCCACTCGCCTTCGGCCCACGAATAGGAGCCAAAGAGGACGACCTTCTTGTCGCCGAGAGTCTCCTTGACCTCGTCCCACATCGGCTGGAACTCATCGTACTCGAGTTCCTCGGAGCCCATGGCGGGACAGCCGAAGGCGAAGGCATCATATTCGGCGGCCTTGTCGGCAGAGAAGTCGGCGCAGGGGATGACCTCGGTCTCGGCACCCGCGGACGTGGCGCCTTCGGCGACGAGGTTTGCCATGGCCTCGGTGTTGCCCGTGCCGCTCCAGTAGACGACGGCGATCTTGCTCATGTTGAGTCCTTTCAGTTGTGCGGCAGGTTGCCGCGGCTTCTATGTTCTATCGGGTTGCCTGGGCAAGTTGCGCCAAGCTGCAGCCCTGCTGATAGACAAAGGTGAGGTATTGAGTGCAAGCGCGGTAGGCGTCAAACATCGCAAGCGCTTGCTCGACATTCGTGTAGACCTTCCAAGCTCCAAAGACCTTGTAGTTCTCGCCGCGCTGGACGATAAACTCGTGCACGTCGTCGTAGGGATATCCAAGGAAGTAGCCTATTTCGTGCGGAAACTCGCAGGTGCAGTCGTTGCTGCAGCTAGCTTGCTGGGGTAGTGCGCATCGAGTCTGGCTACAAGCGCATTCCGCGATGTTATTGCTCGCGAGCGTGATGCGTGATGCCAAATGCACAAGGCATGTCGAAAGGTCTCTCGTGTCGTAGCCTTCCGAGGCGAGCGCTGTTTGGGCGCGAGGGTCTGCGAAATAGGTGGCGAGGCTTTTGGCTCGGTACACGTACACGAGTGCTCCGCAGGGCCGCCAGACCAAAACACTCAGGTGGATGCCGAGCGGGTCAAGCTCGCGATTGCACTGGGCGATAACGTTGAGCAGGCGCGCGCGGCGTTCTGCGATGGTTTCGGTTGTGGTCGAGCCGTCCCCGTGGGCGTAGGTGCCTGGATAGGTAAAGAGCGATGCCGGCTTGATGCCCGCGAGCGTGGGAGAGCAGTTGCGCACGACTGCTGCCTGAAACGTTGGGATGTCTATGGTTCGAGTCACGGCGCTCCTTACGGATCTAAACTGTTAGCCTAGGAAAACTTATACACGAAAGTAAGCCATGGTCAACAAAAAAGTTTGAAGAGGGAAACTAATTGACCGAACAGACATGATTTTGGGTTAAGATGGGGGCACCCCATGGGGGTATCTAGATAGTGCTACTTGAAAGGGGAGCGCATGAGTGACTTGCTCAACCCTGCGAATCTCATCGTGCTGGCCGTCATTGCCGTCGGCATGTTTTTTGGACTGCGTCGCATTGCCGCTTCGACACACGGGAAGAGTTGCTGCAGCGATGGTACGAGCGGCAAGAAGGCCAAAAAGGTTGTTGTGGTGGATACCGATGCGTCACACTATCCCTATAGCGATGAGCTGCTCATCGGCGGCATGAACTGTGACGGCTGCGCTCAGAACGTAGCCAATGCCCTCAATGCGCTGGATGGCGTGTGGGCAACGGTGACGTATGCGGACCACACGGCACGCGTGCGCTCTAAGCAGCCGGTTGATCGTGGTGTCCTCGAGACGGCCGTGAAAGACGCGGGCTACTACGTCATGACGCTGTAAGCGCCGCCCTGGATGCGCTTCCTTGGCTAGGCTCGTCCGCGCAGTTCGATGTCTTGGATGTCGTCGAAGTCGATGGCGATGTCTCGGAGCTTGAGGAGCTTGAAGGCGGGGAGCGCCTCGTCGAGGATGCCGGTGCGGCTGCGATAGCCGTATGTATCGTAATAGGTGACACGAACCAAGTCGCCACGTTTGAGACCCTCGAGTTTTTTAGAAAGCACGAGGGCTTTTTCTTCTGTGAGCTCACGTTTTGACTCGACGGTGATTTCCTGCTTGCGCACGAGTTCGTAGTATCCCGTGAGGGCGGCAAAGGGCATAAACTGTGCGGCGCGGTTGGCGCGCACGGCACCGTTGGCAGTGAGGTTGGGGTCGGCGGCGCGGCGTCTGCCCTCGGGGTCCGCCAGGCGCTCGAAGGCGGTCGGCGGGCGCACGGGCTGTTGTTTGGGTTTAGGCACGGTGTCCTCCAACTTGTTCGTTGCGTTCGCGCGCGGTGGCGCCGGCGGTAAAGCTTAATCCCTTGACGAGCGCGTTCTTGCCGTACTTGCCTTTCACGGCCAGGACGGCGCGCGCCAGGTCGCGTTCGCGCTCATCGGCCTCGATATCGCTGAACAGATCGATGGTGGCAAATTCCTCGGGCATGAGGTTGCCAAATCCCAGGTTGATGCGCTTGACCGGTCGTTTGGGATCGACAGTCTGCGCCCAGAGCTCATCGAAATAGCCCATGATCTTCTTAAACGAATTGGTGCGCTCGGGCAGCTTTCGCGAGGCGTTAGAGTGCGCAAAGAGTGCGGCATAGCCACCGCGCGGTTTGCCGCCATGCTCTCCCACAAAGATGCCATCGATTGCCTGCGCTTCGCGCACCAGGCGACGCCGTTCGTCATCGCGCTGGACGGGCTTGGGCGCACGGGGCGCGAGCTCGGGGCCGGCGGTTGCGGTGGGTTCGATACTCGATGTGCTCGAGCGCAGGTGCCCGCATCCGTCCACATACTGCGCTGTACCGCTGGCGTCGAGGCGGCGTATGTCGGCGCGTTCGCTCGCGTAGCCCACAAAGAGCGAGATGCTGTCACAGACCACGTGCTTATCGACCAAGTCTAAAACGGCGTTGTCGACCATCTCGCGCAAGACGGTATAGGCCTGTTCGTAGGCATAACCCTTCGAGAGCACCTGTCCTGTGGTGGTCGAAGTTGCTTGCGGGCGATAGGCTTGGATATCGGCGATGGTTGTCGACTCGCGCCCGAAGGCATGGTCGATGAGATATTCGGCATTGACGCCGAGCTCGTCGTAAAGCAGGTTTTCGTCGAGCGCCGCGACGCCCATCAGATCGTAGACGCCGTATTTCTCGAGGCGGGCTGCCACGCCGGGACCGATGCCCCAGATATCGGTGATGGGACGATGGGGCCAGATCTCCTTGCGAAAGGTCTCGTCGTCGAGTATGCCGATGCGGCTGGGTACGTGCTTGGCGGTAATGTCGAGCGCTACCTTGGCCTGGAATAGGTTGGGGCCGATGCCGACCGTCGCCGTGATGCCGGTGCGCGCGAGGACCTCGTCGCGCAGCGTGCAGGCGAACCCTTCCGCATCTGTGTGATAGAGGTCCAGATAGGGCGTCACGTCGATAAAGCACTCATCGATGGAGTAGACGTGCACGTCCTGGGGGCTGACGTATTCCAGATAGATACCGTAGATTTTCGCCGACACCTCCATGTAATGCTGCATGCGCGGTACGGCCGTGATGTAGTCGATGCCATCGGGAATTTCGAACAGACGGCAGCGATTGTGTATCCCGAGGTCTTTCATGGCCTGTGTGATGGCGAGGCAGATGGTCGTGCGCCCGCGCGATTCGTCGGCAACGACCAGGTTGGTGGTGAGCGGATCGAGCCCACGGTCGACGCACTCGACGCTGGCATAAAACGTCTTGAGGTCGATGCAGATATAGGTGTGCTGCTCGTGCGCCATCCGTGTCCTTTCATCAAACACATGTTCTTATCGAATGCCTGTTCGATAATACCCGCTCGTCCGGACATCGTCAAAACCTGTCCCTATTTGGCAGGTATGGTCGTGCGGTTGCATCGGGTTTTTAACGCAGCCCTAAAGAGCGCGAAACAGCTCGGAAAAGCTCGCTTCGTAGCATGAGGCTAACGATTGATACCACCATAAAGCACGGAAGGGTTGTGGGGATAATGGTCAACTATGGGTTTGGTATGCCGACGCGCTTGGTTGCGGATGGGGATGTGGCTCGCTGGTGCGGGCGATTGGTTGCCCACTATGGCGGCACCAAGGCACTGGTCGTGCTGGGAGGCGACAAGCACACGCGTGATGAGCTCGTTTCGGCGGCGCTGGGCTCGCTCGATCGCGCCCTGCTCGAGCGCGTGCTTTTCCGCTGCGGCTCGGTTGAAGGCGACGGAGGAGACGAGCTGATCGACGAAGCCGTGGCCCTGGCGACCGACGAAGGCGTGGACTTTGTCTTGGCGATTGGCGATGCCGATACTGCCGGCTTTGCGCGCGAGCTCGCCCGTCGCATGGCGGCGCTCGATGTCGGCGAAGACGGTTTTGTCCCTTATGGATGTATCGTCTCGGAGGGCAAGGTGCCTGCCGTCGTGGGGGCCGGCGAGGTTCCCGTTTTTGCCATCATCGCGCCCGAACTGCTGGAGGGCATCGGGTCTCCTCTGCGTGAGTTGCTCGGTAGCGTCTGCGCTGCGGCCTAATATTTGGCATAAAGGGATAGGTTATTTTTGATTGGTAAAGCGTTTGACCTGCCAAATTAAACCTGTCCCTTTTTGGTCGGTTGCCGTTTGGGGGCCGATTGGCAACGCTCGCTGATTATAGTCTTGACCTGCGCTAGAATAGTGGCATCTGAATGTCCGGGCGCATGGAGGCGTGCGCCCGTATGCTGAGGAGGACTCTATGGCAACTGTTGCCGCACCTATCGATGCTACGTCGACTGCCGCTTGGAAGGCGCTCGAGGCCCATCAGGAGAAGCTCGAGGCCGAGGGTATCGACCTCAAGGCCTGGTTCGCCGCCGATGCCGAGCGCGTGAACAAGCTGAGCTTTGACGCCGGTGACCTGCACTTCGACCTGTCCAAGAACCTGGTGACTGATGAGACCGTCAAGCTGCTGTGCGATCTTGCCCGCGAGGTGAAGCTCGAGGAGCGCCGCGACGCCATGTTCTCCGGCGAGCACATCAACACCACCGAGGACCGCGCCGTCCTGCACACCGCGCTGCGCCGCCCGGCAAGCGAGAAGGGCCAGCTCATCGTCGACGGCCAGGACGTCGTCGCCGACGTGCACGAGGTTCTCGACCGCATGTATGCCTTCGCCGAGCGCGTGCGCTCCGGTGAGTGGAAGGGTGTTACCGGCAAAAAGATCGAGCACCTGGTGTCCATCGGCATCGGCGGCTCCGATCTGGGCCCGGTCATGGCTTACGAGGCCCTGCGTCCCTATGCCGACGCCGGTATCGATTGCCGCTACATCTCCAACATCGACCCCAACGATCAGGCAGAGAAGCTCAAGGGCCTCGATCCCGAGACCACGCTCGTGATCATCGTCTCCAAGACTTTCACCACGCTCGAGACCCTCACCAACGCTCGTGAGGTCAAGACCTGGATGCTCGAGCAGCTCAAGGCTCAGGGTGCCATCGACGGCTCCGATGAGCAGAACGCCGAGGCCGTGGCCAAGCACTTTGTCGCCGTTTCCACCGCACTCGAGAAGGTCGAGGCCTTCGGCATCGACCCCGCCAACGCTTTTGGTTTCTGGAACTGGGTCGGCGGCCGCTATTCCGTCGACTCCGCCGTGGGTCTGTCGCTGATCGTCGTGCTCGGCCCCGAGCGCTTCCAGCAGTTCCTTGAGGGCTTCCACGCCATCGACGAGTACTTCTGCAACACCCCGCTCGAGAACAACGCCGTCGCGCTGATGGGCCTGCTCAACGTCTGGTACGTCAACTTCTTCGGTTCCAAGAGCCACGCCGTGCTGCCGTACTGCCAGTATCTGCACCGCTTCCCGGCCTACCTGCAACAGCTCACCATGGAGTCCAACGGCAAGCACGTCCGCTGGGACGGCAGCGCTGTGACCTCCGATACCGGTGAGATCTTCTGGGGCGAGCCCGGTACCAACGGTCAGCACGCCTTCTACCAGCTGCTGCACCAGGGCACCGTGGTGGTCCCGGCCGACTTTATCGCTTTCGCCAACACTGCCAACCCCGCAACCGACAGCGGCCAGGACGTCCACGAGCTGTTCCTGGGCAACTTCCTGGCCCAGACCAAGGCGCTCGCCTTTGGTAAGACGGCCGACGAGGTTCGTGCCGAGGGCACGCCCGAGCAGATCGTCCCGGCCCGCTGCTTTGAGGGCAACCGTCCGACGACCTCGATCTTCGGCGACACGCTGACCCCGTTCGCACTCGGCGAGCTCATCGCCCTGTACGAGCACATCACGTTTGTCGAGGGCACGGTCTGGGGCATCGACTCCTACGACCAGTGGGGCGTCGAGCTGGGCAAGCAGCTTGCCAAGCAGATCACCCCGGCCTTCCACGACGACGCCGCCAAGGCCGAGCAGGACGCTTCGACCCAGGCGCTCATCGAGTTCTATCGCGCTCATCGCAAGTAGTTTTTACGGCCGAGTTGGCTTATGGCTGAAAGGGGCCCGTATCCGTTGGGATACGGGCCCCTTGCTATTTGGATAGGATGGAATGTATCGGGAGGCGCCTCGACGGGCATCGCAATCGTCGAAGGCGCGCCGTTCATGTTTGGGACAATATGACATTTTCCCGTTGTAAACAGCGCCGCCGTGGGTGTTCTGTATGATGACTCAGGCAAGGTTGTTCAATGACAGGGAGGCATATATGGCAATCAAAGCCATCGCAATGGATATCGACGGTACGCTCACCAACGACCAAAAGGTCATCAGCCCGCGTACGCGCGAGAAGCTGCTCGCGGCGCAGGAGTCGGGCATTAAGCTCATCTTGGCTTCGGGCCGTCCCGCATGGGGGTTGCACGCCTTGGCGCAGGAGCTCGACCTTCAAAACCATGACGGTCTGCTAGTTGCCTTTAATGGCGCGCACGTGGTCGACGCTCAGACCGATGAGGTCCTTTTTGACCAGGCCATGCCGGCTGACGAACTGCACCGTCTGATTGATCATCTGCAAAACTATGACGTGATCCCTATGATTTCGCTCGGTCGCGATTTGCACGTCGAGGACTCGTACCATTGCATGATCACACTGCCGGACGGTTCGCAGAAGAATATCGTCAAGTATGAGCGCGATGCGTGCGATCTTAAGATTCGCGAGGTCGAGAGCTTGCATGAGGTCGTGGACACTTATCCCGTGGACAAGCTGCTGACGGCGGGTGATCCGACCTACCTGCAGGCGCATTACGAGGAGATGTATGCGCCCTTTACCCAGACGCTTTCGGGCATGTTTACGGCCGACTGGTACTTTGAGTACACGGCGCCCGGTATCGACAAAGCCCGTGCGCTCGAGGGTGCCCTGCCCAAGCTCGGTATCGATGCCAGCGAGGTCGTCTCGTTTGGCGACGGCCAGAACGACAAGTCCATGATTGAGTGGGCCGGCACCGGTGTTGCCATGGGCAACGCCGTCGATGAGGTTAAGGCAGTTGCCCAGATGGTAACCGCCAATAACAACGAAGACGGTATTGCAGTGGCGCTGGATAAGCTGCTGGGTTAGAATCGCCGATTAATGCATGGTTTGGGCGCCTGCTTGCGGGCGCCCTTTTGTTAGGGAGGGTGCCGTGTCCGCATTTCCGTTCGACGCCGTTATCTTTGACATGGACGGTGTCATTGTCGATACCGAGTATTACTACCTGGGCGAGACTGCCGCGTTTGCCAAGGAGCTTGGGCTTAACCTGACTCAAGAGGAGTTGAATGGGCAAGTCGGTACCTCGCATCAGTTCTTCCTGCATATGCTGGTCGATTGGTTTGAGCGCGCCGGTAAGGGGCATTTCACTGGCGAGGAAGCGTTGGCCCGTTGGGATGAGTGGGCGCATAAGCGTTCGCGCGACTATCAGGCTTTGATTAACCCGGGCGCCGTGGATACGATTCGAGAGCTGCCGCGCCGTGGCGTTCGCGTGGCGCTTGCCAGCTCGTCTCCCATGGATAGCATCGAAGAAGTGCTCAACGCATGCGGGCTGTCGGATGCCTTTGAGTATGTGGTGAGTGGCGAGCAGTTTAAGGAGAGCAAGCCCGAGCCCGACATCTACCTGCATGCGCTGGACCTGCTGGGGCTGCCCGCGAATCGCTGCTGCTGCGTTGAGGATTCGGTGCCTGGCATCACTGCCGGCAAGCGAGCCGGCCTGACGGTCGTTGCCAAGCGCGAGGAACGCTTTGGCTTTAGCCAGGATGCCGCGGACAAGATTATCGACCAGCTGCCCGAGCTGCTTGAGCTTTCTTAGGGGGGTCTGTTGGAGGCTCTTTAGGGGTTCGTGGACAAAAAATGCCAAATATGAGTACTGTCACTAATTTAGTAACAGGGAAATTATGCTTTTAAGGCCCTGGTTGAGCGCCTGGGGGCGATTATAACCTGTTAAATATGGCTTTAGCCATGCTAAAACGCCTTGATAATGAACAGCTGTACATTATCAAGGCGTTCTTTTGTCACAATATAATGCTACTAGCTTTGCAGCAGTACTCAAATTTGGCGTTTTTTGCCCACCGGGGTCAGTTGAAGTCAAATATGGAGTGCGAATTTCCTAAAACGGTTGATTCGACGCTCTCCTCGGCGCAGTTTTTAAGTTCGGCGATGTGCAGGGAGGCGCTTTTTAGCGATGTGATGAGCTGTCGCGCGCTTGCATCTGCTTGCGGTTCGGCTGGAGCGTCGGTTTCGAGCAGCAGACGGTCGAGTGGGATCTGTCGGGCGTATTCACGACCGCGCTTGGTAGCGAGCATCCGCTCGTTCACGGAAAAATAGCAGCCTGCGTTTCGCGCACGGTCGAACTCGTTCGAGGTGCCGCTAAACCAGTGGAAGATGATGGCGGGGGAGTTGGGGCTTGGGGTGAGTAATCCATATGACTCAAGGGCGTCCAGTACGGTTCCTGCCGAACGAACAGCGTGAATTGATATCACGCGCCCGGCGAGAGGGTACTGCACGAGTGCATCGCAGAGACGGTCAAGTGCCTGTATTTGAAGCGGTTCGCTTCCGGCAAAGCGCGCGGAAAAGTCGAGTCCTACCTCGCCGATATAGCGCTCTTGGTCAGCAACTTCGCAAAGCAGATTGACTTCGGCAGGACCGCAGCGGCCGTCGGCGAGCCACCAGGGATGGAGGCCGGCGCCCGCGATAATGTTTGGGTATCGGCTGGCCCGCTTTTTTGCTGCCGCGAAGTCGCGTGGGTCGACCCCGCAGTCAAAGAGCCCCAGACCCAACGCCGCCGACTCACTGGCTGCAGCATCGGGGCTGAGCATCAGATCAAGATGACAATGCGTGTCAAAGAATCGCGGTTCCATCGCAGGGCATCCTGCTAGTCCAAGCGCTGGCCGTCGGCGCGCACGCGCTCGCACCCGCGCCCGCTGATCTGGCGGATAACCTCGCCGGCAATCATCTGACCCATGATGGGCGGCATAAAGCTGGCGGTACCCAACTCGGTACGCTCGTGGATGTTGGACGGGTCGCGGGGTTGGGTTTTAACCGATTCCTCACAGCTAAACAGCACGTGCAGGCTCTTGATTCCGCGCTTCTTACATTCTTTGCGCATAATGCGGCTCATGGGGTCGCGCACGGTGTCAAAGATATCGGCAAAACGCAAGCATTCGGGATGCAGCTTGTTGGCCCCGCCCATAGAGCTAACCAAACGAATGTCGTGATCTTGAGCATATTTGGCAATGGTGAGCTTGGCCGAGATGGTGTCGATGGCGTCGACGACGTAGTCGAGCTTGCCGCCCGTCTGCTCAAAAACGCTCGTAAAGAACTCGTCGATATTGTCGCTCAGCAGATATTCAGTTCGCTTGATGACGGTGGTGGCGGGATTGATATCGTGGATCATGGCTTCCATAACATCGACCTTGCGCTTGCCGACGGTGCTGTGAAAGGCGATGGACTGGCGATTGATATTGCTGGGCGCGATGATGTCCTTGTCCAGAATCACAAAATGCCCGATGCCGCCGCGGGCAAGTGCCTCGCAGCAGTTAGAGCCCACGCCTCCGCAGCCGAGTATCAGCACCGTGGTGTTGGCGAGCTTGTCGAGTGCCTCGCGGCCCATGATGATCTCGAGCTTGGTGTCGCGTGTCTCGACGAGTGCAGCAGTTTCGGTCATAGACATCCTCCGATGGGGAAGCGAATCGTGTTTTAGCTATCGCCATTATAGGTATTATCGCGATTCCATTTGAGCCCTAGGGGCTTGTTGAAATGAGGCAGGGATTCGCATAAGATGAAGCAGACGGCACCCGTTGCAGCGGGTTAGCCAACTCCCAAACACGTTTGTAGCGTGAGAAGTGGCCGTCTTCGCATTACGCGGGGGCGGCTATTTCATTCGACCTCCAATGTGGATGCCGAGCTCCACAGCCGCGATTACAAGCAACAACAACGTCAGGACATCGTTAATACTCATAGTCCATCTCCTTCTTGGGAAGAGGGAGCTGGCCCATCTGCTTCTGGACCCATTGTATCTAAAAACGAACGAATGTTCTATACATAACATTGCTATTAGATAATTAGACAAACATCTAAATATCGAGTATAGTGTGCGCGTCATGAGAGATGATGAGAGGAGGTCTTATGCCGGGAGAGGGTTTTAAGGCGCTTGCCGATCCAACGCGACGGCGCATTTTGGAGTTGCTGCGCGAGGGCAATTGTACGGCCGGGGAGCTTGCCGAGCATTTTGACATCAGCAAGCCGTCATTGAGCCATCATTTGGCGACGCTCAAAAACGCCGGGCTGGTGACCGACGAGCGCCATGGCCAAAACATCGTTTACAGCTTAAACACCACCGTCATGCAGGACTTGATTGGCTGGTTTATGGGCTTTACAAACACGGAAGGTGATAAGGATGAATAACGAAAACAAGGGCATTCACCCCACGGGGGTATCGTCGCGCGTGTGGATTGCGCTGGTCGTTCTGTGCGTCGCCAATGTCGTAGCGCACCTCATGGTGATGCCGAGCTTGCCTGCACAGATTCCCACGCACTGGGGCGCGAACGGCGCCGTCGATGGTTGGGGTCCTAGCTGGATGGCCTCCGCGCTCGGCGTGCTGCCTCTGGCGCTTCTCGCAATGTTCTGCGTGGTGCCGCGCATCGATCCCAAAGGTGAGGCATATCGAACCTCGGGCAAGTTCTATCAGGGCTTCGTAATCGCCTTCACCTTGTTCATGTGCGCCATAAGCTGGCTGGGAGAGCTTACGGTCTGGGGCGTGGTGCCGGCGGTCGGTTCGGTCAACGTGCTGATTTCCGGTGCTATCGGTTTGCTGTTCATCGGCGTAGGCAACTACTTGCCGCGTGTGAAGCAGAACTATACGCTCGGTATCAAGACGCCTTGGGCGCTTGCCGATCCCGAGAACTGGCGCCGTACGCAGCGTTTTGGCGGCGCCTGCTTTATGGTGCTGGGTATTGGCCTGATTGTGATGGGCGTGGCAGGTGCGGTGCTTTCGAGTGAAGTCGTTGCCGCGGTGATTGCGGTTCTGGCGTTTGGTTCAGCCGGAGCTGCCTACGTCTATTCGTATCTGCTGTGGCGTAAAGCGCAGCGAGCCGTTCGCTAAGGTTGCGGAAAACTAGCGTACGCAGTTCATAGTATGTTCTGGGGGACTTTTCCCAGGTAGTATTAGGGGCGTGGGCAACCATGCCCCTTTTTCGTTAAGTTTCAGAGCTGATTTCCTCATTTCGTTTCCACTAAAGCGAAACAAGAATAGGGAAACAGCAGGTAGAAAGGATAAAACAGGCAAATGGCGGAGTTTATCTACCAGATGTATCAGGCTCGCAAGGCCCATGGCGACAAGGTAATCCTTGACGACGTGACCCTGAGCTTCTACCCCGGTGCCAAGATCGGTGTCGTGGGCCCCAACGGCATGGGCAAGTCGACCCTGCTCAAGATCATGGCCGGTATCGAGGAGGTCTCCAACGGCGATGCCAGGCTCACTCCCGGCTACACCGTGGGCATCCTGCAGCAGGAGCCGCCACTCGACGACGACAAGACCGTCATCGAGAACGTGCGCATGGCGTTTGGCGACATGATCGCCAAGGTCGATCGCTTCAATAAGATCGGCGAGGAGATGTGCGACCCGGACTGCGACATGGATGCCCTCATGGCCGAGATGGGAAAGCTCCAGGACGAGATCGACGCCGCCGACGGCTGGGATATCGATTCCAAGCTCGGTCAGGCCATGGACGCCCTGCAGCTGCCCGATTCCGACATGCCGGTCAACGTACTTTCCGGCGGCGAGCGCCGCCGTGTGGCCCTGTGCAAGCTGCTGCTCGAGGCTCCCGACCTGCTGCTGCTTGACGAGCCCACGAATCACCTGGACGCCGAGTCGATCCTGTGGCTCGAGCACTTCCTGCACAACTACCAGGGCGCGGTGCTTGCCGTCACGCACGATCGCTACTTCCTGGACAACGTTGCCGAGTGGATCTGCGAGGTCGACCGCGGCCACCTTTATCCCTACAAGGGCAACTACTCCACGTATCTGGAGACCAAGGCCGCCCGTATCGAGGCACAGGGCAACCGCGACGCCAAGCTCGCCAAGCGCATGGAGGCCGAGCTCGAGTGGGTGCGCAGCTCGCCCAAGGCCCGTCAGGCCAAGAACAAGGCTCGTCTGGCCCGCTACGAGGAGATGGAGGCTGAGGCGCGCGCTAGCCAGAAGCTCGACTGGACTGACATTCGCATCCCTGTCGGCCCGCGTCTGGGCAATAAGGTGCTCGAGGCCCATCACCTGCACAAGGAGTTCGACGGTCGCGTGCTCATCGATGACCTTTCGTTCACCCTGCCGCGCAACGGCATCGTGGGCGTTATCGGCCCCAACGGTGTCGGTAAGACCACGCTGTTCAAGACGATTGTGGGTCTAGAGCCGCTGACTTCGGGCGAGCTCGAGGTGGGCGAGACCGTCAAGATTTCTTACGTCGACCAGAACCGTTCCGGCATCGACCCCGATAAGAACCTATGGGAGGTCGTCTCGGACGGCCTGGACCACATGATGGTCGGCGAGACCGAGGTTCCGAGCCGCGCTTATGTGGCGAGCTTTGGCTTTAAGGGCCAGGACCAGCAGAAGCGCGCTGGCGTGCTCTCCGGCGGCGAGCGCAACCGTCTGAACCTGGCGCTTACGCTCAAGCAGGGCGGCAACCTGCTGCTCCTCGACGAGCCCACGAACGACCTCGACGTCGAGACGCTGTCCTCGCTTGAAGCGGCGCTGCTCGAGTTCCCGGGCTGCTCGGTGGTCATTAGCCACGACCGTATGTTCCTGGACCGCGTCGCCACGCACATCCTGGCGTGGGAGGGCACCGACGAGAATCCGGGCAACTGGTATTGGTTCGAGGGCAATTTCGAGGCCTATCAGGCCAACCGCATCGAGCGCCTGGGCGAGGACGCAGCCCAGCCGCATCGTATTCACCGCAAGCTGACGCGCGATTAGATCGTTACGCGGTTTTCCAAACCGCGTAACTGCTCGACGCTGCGCGGGTCGCAAGCACCCCATCTTGCCGTTCAAGCCGTCGCTCGCGTACCGAAGTACGCGTCGCTCCTCTTTCACGGCAACCTGGGGCACTTGCGGCCCGCTCGCTGTTGGTTACGCAATATCAACAAATCAAAACGGCTCAAATCCTGATTTGGATTTGAGCCGTTTGTCGTTACTGCTCGGGTTCTTCGACTTTATCGATGGCCCAGGTGGATCCGAGGCCACCGGTGGTGTTGCGGCGGATGCGCACGGCAACCTCGCGGCGCTCGCCGGCCTGCGTGTAGCGCAGGGGGAAGATTGCGCGGTTTCGCGCGGCCTCGATGGTGCCGCGTTCGCGGGCGATCCAGTAGTACTCGCCGACGATGCCGAGGGTATCGGCGCCGTAGGGGAGATAGGTCGACAGCTGGTGTAGCAATGGGCCGGGGCAGAAGACCTCGGTTGCGAAATCGATGGGGAAGTCCTCGGGGATGGCGGGCGCTACGGGTGCGGGGGCCGGTGCCATCGCCGGTGCGAAGGCCTGCTCATTGACGGGCGTCACCTCGACGACGGGCACGGGTTCGGTGCCGAGTACTGATTCGATGCCCACTTTCGGCATCGCCGCGGAATCTGCAGTCTCGACGATAGCGGGTGCGTCTGCGGTCGCGGTGTCGAGCTCAACCTGCGTCGCGCTCTCATTCTCGACGCTCGACTTTGCCTCGATGGGCGTGGATGCCATGGTGGTGATGCCGGCGTTTGCGTTCTCAGGGTCATAGACGACCGTGAGCGAGATGGCGGGCTGCGGTGTCTCGGGCTCCGGCGCCGACTCGGTAGCGTCTTGATCGGTGGGCTCGTCGGACTGATCGTCCTCGGCCTCGTCGCCAAAAACATCGCTGTTTTGGAACGCAGGCGTCTCAGGTTGGTTAGCGGCTTCTTCGGTTGTCGACTTGGGAGCCTCGTTGGGCTCCGCAGTGGCTTCCTGCTCGGATATGACTTTGGGATCGGTCGTGGCGGTGATTTCGGTTTCTGCTGTTACCTCAATAGCGACTTCGATCTCTGCCTCGGGCTCGGGCTCCGGCACGGCTTCAACCATGGTTTCTGGCTTGGGACGTTTAACGTGCTTGGGACGCACGGCCTTGAGGTCCTTCTCGCCGCGCTTTTTCTTTGGCTCTGTTAGACCATAATTGACATATAGGTGATGTCACCGTGGTATAATATAATTGTTAACCACGGCATTGGAACAGGTATGAACGCCGAGGATCTGGTCATCACCCTCAAGAAGAACATGGCGAAGCTCAGCAAGTCCGAGCGCCGCCGCGCAATCGAGTCGGTACGCGACGTCATCCGTGCCGCCATGTTCGACGATGCAGCGGGAACTAGCTACGAAATCCAGCGTTGCCCACGTTGCGGTTCGGTCGCTATCGTTAAAAAGGGCAAGTCCAGGAACGGTGAGCAGCGCTACCTCTGCCGCGACTGCGGCAGGACGTTTTCAGGCTCCACCGACCGGATCCTCGGCACGAGCAAGCTGCCCCGCGAGACCTGGATGGCCTATGCCGAGTGCTTCGTCCTCATGCTCCCTCTCCGCGAGTGCGCCGGCCGCTGCGGTGTCTGCCTCAAGACCGCCTACACCATGCGCCACAGGCTCATCGAGTGCCTGAAGGAATATTCGCCCACGTTCCATGTGGGGCAGGGGCAGGCCTGCGAACTCGACGAAACATACTTCCCCGAGTCCTTCAAGGGCAACCATTCAAAGGGCTCCTTCACTCTGCCGAGAAAGGCTCGCCACCGCGGCAAGCAGGTCCACAAGCGCGGCCTCTCCCGCGAGCAGATCTGCGTCATGACGGGCATCAGCGACACGAACGCCACCTTCTTCGAGGTCTCGGGGCGCGGCGTGGTCTCGCGCAAGCGTGCGGCTGAGGCCCTTCGCGACCGCATCGGCGCGGGCGCGGTCGTCGCCACGGACAAGGCGACCGCATACATCGACGTGTTGCACGACCTGAAGGTCGCCTCGCATGAGTCCTATGACTCCAAGGACCGCTCGGAGGGCACCATCAACCGCATCAATACCGTCCATTCGCTCCTCGAATCGTTCATGGCACGCTTCAAGGGCGTGTCCACCAAGCACCTCGCCGCCTACCTCGACTGGTTCCGCTGGTGCCGCACCTTCATGGCGACCGACTCCCGCACCGCGGAGTCCACGGTCGCCCGTCAGCTCGCCAACGGCACCTGCGCGACCCGCATCCGCGACATGTTCAACGTATTGCCGCCCTATATGGACTACTGGGTCGCATCCGCCGCATAGAGACGATAAAATGGTTGCACCGTGATATACGAGGAAAGGTACAACCATGCCGTCGAACATACCGGCCACGACGATTCGTATCGAACCGGAGGTCAAAAAAGAGGCCACAGTCATCCTTGACGAGCTCGGCCTGTCCATGTCCACCGCCGTCAATGCGTTCCTCAAGGCGCTCGTCCGCGAGGGCGGGATGCCGTTCGAGATGAAGGTCAAGACACCGGCATCTGACGGAAAAACGGTGAGATAGTTGGCAAATCAACTTGAAACGCAGCTGACACTGGCCTCTTCGCTCGGATTGTCGGAGCTATCGAAAACTGCAATCATGCGCGGGCTCTTCTCGCTGGACGGCACTCAGATAAAGTATTCCTTCCGCAGGACGAAAAGCTATCAGATCGGCGATCCCGAAGAAAAAGTCAGGGCCGACACCATTGCGTTTCTGGTCCTGTCGAAAGGCTATGATTCGCGAAAGATCGATACCGAGGTGGAGGGCTCGCACAACGATTTCGCGGATATCGTGCTCTACGAAGACGACAGATGCACGAAGCCCTGGTTAGTCGTCGAGAACAAAAAAGAGGGTGCGACTCCGGCTGAAAAGGCGGAAGGGGAAGCGCAGGCCTTCGCCAACGGTATCGCGCTGGGTGCAAAATACTCCATGAAGGACTACGGCGACGAGTCGTGCGTCTGGCAGCTCGAGGGCTTCGGCGCTAGGGAGCGCAGGAGAAATAAGCTGGGCGATAGAGAACTTCTTCCGAGGAACTACTCTCAGGATATGGTGTATCCGTTTCACGCGGGCACGGAAATGGATATTAAGCCGGCGAGCGCCTTTGATATCAGCATCGCCATCAGGCGCGCGCACTCCATCATTTGGGCTGGAGGAAAACGCGATCCGCTATCGGCTTTCGATGAGTGGAGCAAGCTGATGTTCGCCAAAGTCCGCGACGAGCGCTACACGCGAAACGGCCACCCCCGCTCGTTCCAAGCGGGCATCAACGAGCCCGACTCGGCTATCGCCACGAGGGTCCACAAGCTATTCAGCGACGCCAAAGAGCAAGATCAGGCCATTTTCCCGCGTGATGAAAAAATCGAGCTTCCAGACAGCAAGGTCGCTCAGGTCGTTCGCGTCATTCAGGAGATTTCGTTCATCGATACAGATTCTGACGTCATCGGAACGGCCTTCGAGGATTTCTTCGGATCGGTCTTCCGCGGAAGCCTCGGGCAGTATTTCACCATGAGACAGATAGCGAGGTTCACAGTCGGGATGCTCAATCCCACGAGCGAAGATTACGTTCTAGATCCGACTTGTGGCTCGGGAGGCTTTTTGCTCGAAACTCTCCTTCAGGTATGGAACGATACCGATGCGGGCTTTGCCGGACAGGGGAACCTCGCGAGAATCAAATCAGATTTTGCCGCGCAGAACGTTTACGGAATCGAAATTCACCCGACTCTGGCTAGAATCTGCAAAATCAGCTTGCTTCTGCACCACGATGGACACACGAATATCGAGGCCGACAAGAGCTGCCTCAGCCCGAACCTGAGCAAGCCGAAACTCCAGAAGGATCGTCAGTTCGACCTGATCGTGGGTAATCCGCCCTTCGGAACCAAGGTCGCAGATGGAGATGAAGATCAGCTTGACGGCGCAAGCCTGGATGACTACGTCCTGGGCCGCGGAAAGCACTCAATACAGTCAGAGCAAATCATCCTGGAGAAAAGCGTTTCCTGGCTCAAGCCGGGCGGCAGGCTCGGTATGGTCCTGCCCGATGGTGTTCTCAACAACAGCGGGTCTCAATCAAATTGTCCGGCCCTTCGTGAATGGCTCTTTAAATCGGGGAGGATACTGTCCGTGATCTCCCTTCCAGACTTCGCTTTTCGCAGGTCAGGAGCTACGAACAAGACTTCGATATTGATTTTTGAAAAGTTTTCCGACCTGGAATCGGCTAGATTGAACAATCGACTGGAAGCATGTGAAGGAGATATTGCGGCCGCCCTCATGGACAGCGGGCTGGACTATAACATCTTTTTTGGAGAGGCATCCCATATCGGATACACACCATCTGGTCGCCCTGATCCTCGAAACGACCTCTATGTCGCCGACGAGAACGGTTATCTTTCAAACGATCAGACTGGCTCGATATTGGGAGAGTGGAATGTCTGGGAAGAAAACGGGGCGGTTTCCGATCCGAGATGCGTCGTCGAGAGGGCTTCGTCAGTATGGAGAAGCCATTCGAGTCATAGGGTGGATCCGAAATACCATGTCTACGTGGCCCATAAGGGCGATTACGTGCCGCAGGGCTGGTCATCTGCTCCCATGATGAACCTTGTGAAGCGGATGAGAAGGAACGTGGACTTCGGGGAAGAGCCGATGAAGGAGTACAAGGTCTTAACTCTTTCCCAAACTGGTGTTGCAAGGCTTAGGGAACCAGGTGTCGGAAACAACCCTCCCGAATGGCGAGGGATGTATTTCTACGACTCAAGCAGCGACTGGTTTGAAGTAAGAACCTCCGACATCGTCTACTCTGGAATCGACCTATGGAAGGGTGTCGTATGCTTCGTCACCGAGGAATTCGATCATGCCCTCGTAACGCAAGAATATCCGATCTTGCGGGTCAAAGACCCAAACGTCATCGATCCGGAGTTCCTGTCGATACTCTTGAGAAGCCGCCGCTTCCAAAAGGCATTCCGCGCCATCAACACCGGCCACAGCAATCGAAGGAGAACGCAGTCTTCTGACTTTGGGAAGGTGCTCGTCTATTACCCTCCCATAGAGAAGCAGAAGGAGATTGCCTTAAAGGTGCGAAATGCACGGGAGAATATCGCAAAGGCCTATATTGGCGTTTCCGATATCGAAAACGAACTTGATGCCATCTTGCATGCGGATGACGAGTGGGATGAGACGACAGAGTCCTAACGATTAACTTGTTCGAGTCTGAGCGTATCGCCCCTTTGCCGGTTTTAATCCAGCAAAGGGGCGAATATTTTGCAATTAGTAAAGATGACTGGGCATGATGTCAATTCTGGTCTAACAGAGCCTTTTCTTTTTGTAGGACTGCTTGGCTCCCTTGGCTGCCTTGGGCTTGTCCTCGCCCTTGGCAAGGGCGGCATCCCAAGCCTCGTTGGCGATGACGGTGGCATACAGGCGACCGCCCTTAAAGACGGTCAGCTTAATGCAGTCGTCGAGCTCCTCGAGCAGCTCACGCGTGGACTCAAAGCCCAGGTCATAAGCGGTCATGTCGCCGGCGGCGAGCGCCTCCTCGACCTGTGTCATAAACGTTTGCTTGCCGCACCCAATCGCGTCGCGCAGCAGGCGATACAGATAGATGTGGTTGCCCAGCGAAAGCGTGGGCCTAACTATTGTCTTGCTCATGGCAAATCTCCTCTTTACACATGTAAAGCATCTTACCATCGCATAGCGTTCGCCATGGCGGCGCCCAAGGCAAACGGGCGCGAACCGCTTTCGATTCGCGCCCGTTGTACAGGTCGGTTATCTATGAGGGGCAAATGTGCTTAGTTGCCCGATGCCGTGCCTTGGCTCGAGTTGTCAGATGCCGTGCCGGACGCGGTTCCGCTCGAGCTGTTCGAGCTGTTGGTGTTGCTGCTGTCTGCTGTGCCCGTTCCCGAAGCGGTGTCGCTCGTCTGGCCGCCCGTGCTCGGCTGCGAACCGTCAGTCGTTTGGCTTGAGTCGGTCGTGCCGGACGGCGCGCCACTGTTGGCCGTAGAGGAATCGGTGCCCTGCGATTGGCTTTGGGTGTTCGAGGACGAATTGGCAGAGGTAGAACTGTCTTGCGTGCCGTCCGCCTGTGCCTGCTGATCTTGCGACTGGGTGTTGCCATTTGCATCGCTCTCGGTCGTGCGCGACGAAAGGATTGGCTCGGGGCGCTCGCCCAGACCCTCACCGGCGGTGGTAATAAGGATGGCGCCGGTACAGGCGATGACCGCGACGATGGCGATGGCGATCGAGAAGACGATGACCTTCTTTTGCGTCTGGCTGCGCTCTGCCGCCGCCTTGGCGCGCAGACTGTTAGGGGCGACGCGCGCCGTGGTCGCGCGTCCCGCAACCTGGCGCATTTCCTGCGTGGTCGCGGCGCCACCTAGGTGCTCCTCGACATCGGGTTCAACGGGCTCGTAGGCGCCGGCAGGGTAGTCGACAGCGGCATGCGTGCCCTTGATTGCTTCGGCGCTGGCAGAGATAAAGTGGCGGTAGACCTGCGAGGACACAACGGTGATGACCGAGCTCACGGCGGCGCCAATTACTGAACCAGCGATACCAATCTTGGAGGCAAGCGCGACGCTCGTGGCGGCAGCTGCGGCGCCGGCGATGATCTGGGGAATGGAAATGTCGTCAAACAGGCCCTTTTTGGGTGCGATGGCCATGGTCTGTCCGATGGAATGGTTCTCGTGCACGCCGTTGTTGAGCGATGCCGGCGTCATGACGCGCGTGCGCGGCGCGTCGGTATATTCAGTCGTCATACGGGGTCCTCCCGGTTCGTTTAGTGCTGCGACAGGTTGTTCAGCCCTCAGGGTACCCAGTCGGTGTGAACCGGAGATGGATTCGCCCGCAACACCATCAACTCACCAAAGCGCGAAACTTCTTCTCAGGCTGATCGAATGAAGACGGGGCGAATCGTTCGGATGTCGAAAGGAAGGTTGACCGGATTTGAAATCCCGTGGAATAATCGGGCTCGCGGCGCTGTTGCTTGCGCCGGGTAGGGAGCGTCATGAAAATCCTTAAGCGGATCAACAACAATACGGTTATCTGCGTAAACGCCAAGGGCCGTGAACTCGTGGCAATTGGCCGCGGTATCGGGTTTCCCAATGGCCCCGATGAGGTCACACTCGATAAGATCGAGCGAACCTTCTACGGTGTCGACTCGCGCTACCTAGCGCTGCTCGACGAGATCGATCCTCAGGTGATGGAGTTCTCCGCCCAGATTGCCGATATCGCTCGCTCCAACATCTCGCGCGAGCTCTCGGCAAACCTTCCCTTTACCATGGCTGACCATATCGCCTTTGCCATCAAACGCTGCCGCGAGCATATGTTTGTGCAGATGCCGCTCTCCTATGATGTGCAGCAGATGTACCCCATTGAGTACAAGATCGCCAAGTTCGCGATTGAGGGCATCAATCGCGGCTTCAACGTCAAGATGCCGCGGGGGGAGGCGAGCGGTATCGCGCTCTGTATCGTCAACAGCGTGGTCGCCTCGTCTTCAAAGGCCAAATCCAATACGGTGCGTAAGGACGAGGTGATGCTCGAGAGCTTCACCAAGATTATCGAATCCGAGCTGGGGGTTTGCGTGGACCGCGACGGCTTTGACTTTTGCCGTTATGCCACGCACGTGCGCTACCTGTTAGAACGCGTGCAGACAGGAGAGCCCCTCAACACGGAGAACGGCGCGCTTTACGGACCGCTCTGCGAGCAGCATCCCGACGTGGCCGTGTGCGTCGACCGCATGGCCGCGCTTATCGAAGAGCGCTTTGACGCCGGGCTCGCCGATGAAGAGAAGGTCTACCTGATGCTCCACGTCAATCGCGTCTGCGCGGGATCTAGGTCCTAATCGACCGCTCGCCGCTGAAGTTTGACCGTTGGCCGGTTTCGACTTTCGTAAAAGCAACTGTTGGATGTAGTTTCATAGTCACATAAGGTGTTATTCGAGAAGAGCCTCGAAGCATGACGTAGACAGTTCCCTGTCCGCTTTGTGCTTTGGGGCTCTTCTGTTTTTGTCTTCTTCTTGCTTTTCTCGATTTGCCTCGTGTCAGGCCTGCCGTAATCGGTTCTTCGCGTGTGCGCAAACGGGAAGACAGAAAAGCAAGGGAGTTCAGCTATGACTGACAATAAGAAAATCGCCGCGGACGTGCTCGAGGCCGTCGGTGGCAAGGAGAACGTGACGTTTGTTGCGCACTGTATGACGCGCCTGCGTTTTAACCTCAAAGATATCGATGCCCCCGATATCAAAGAAGTGAAGAAGATTGGCGGTGTGTTGGGTGCTCAAATCTCCGGAGGGCAGTTCCAGGTAATCGTGGGCCAAAACGTGCCCAAGGTTTATGACGAGCTCTGCAAGATCGGCGGCTTTGCCAAGCAGGACGCCATCGACGAGAACCTTGATGCTCCTAAGCAGAAGCTCACACCTAAGGTTATTGGCAATAACATCCTCAACTACCTGTCAAGCTCCATGGTGCCTATGATCCCCGTCCTAATGTGTGCTGGCCTGTTCAAGACCGTAGCGGTGGTGCTGGGACCTACGATGGCGGGCGTGCTGTCCGACACAAGCGACCTTTATGTTCTGATGAACATGGTTTATGACGCAGCGTTCTATTTTATCCCCATCTACCTTGGCTATAATGCGGCTAAGAACATTGGCGTAACGCCTGTCCTCGGTGCCTTTATGGGCGGCATTCTTATCGACCCGACCATGATTCAGCTTGCGACCGATGGAGCTCAGTTCTCCGTTTATGGCATTCCCTGCGTCGCCGCAAACTACACAAAGACGGTCCTTCCCATTCTTCTGTCCGTGTGGGCGATGAGTTATATCGAGCGCTTCTTCCGCAAATATGTGCCAGATACCCTTTCAACGGTTTTGGCGCCTTTCCTTACCATGGTCGTCGCTGTTCCTGTGTCTCTCTGCGCTCTCGCCCCTGTTGGTTCATGGGCCGGTAATGCCCTCGCCGCCGGTTTTGAGTTCCTTGGTACTTCCGGTGGTATCGCCGCCATCCTCGGAGGAGGTATTCTGGCGGGTCTTTGGTGCCCAATGATTATTACCGGCATGCATGTGGCGGTTGCGATGATTGCCATCGCTAACTATATGACTGTGGGAACCGACAGCTTTGTTTTGGTTGCGACGGGCGTTAGCCTTTGGGCGACCTTCGGCTGCGAGGTGGCGACCTGGCTCAAGCTGTGCGATAAAGACGAGAAGAGCATGGCATTCGGCTATTTGGTCGCAAACATTGTCGGAGGCGTCGGCGAGCCTTTCATCTACGGCATGATGCTGCGCTATCGCCGCGTGTTTGTCTGGAAGATTATCGGATCCTTTGTTGCCGGTGCGCTTGCAATCGCTCTCGGAGCCACGGTTTATACTGCCGGCGCGGCATCTAACTTCTTGGAGTTCCTCGCGTTTGCGGGCGGCGGGACCCAGAATCTCATCAACTTTGGAATCGCTGCTGGTGCAGGCTTCCTTGTGAGCGCCTTGGGCACGTATTTCCTGGGCTTTACGGCGGATGAGCTCGAGAATGGTCCCGTTTCCGAGCGTTAAGTTTTCTACGGCCTGCGTGTGGCAGGACGCATTGGAAGGGCGTCCATGACGCCCTTCTCTTTTTGTATTTCTATTTCCGATGTTTGGGCGGCGTGTGCCGCGAAGAGTTGGAGTTGGAATGAACATAGAGTTTGGAATCTCGAAGATTGACGTAACACCCCAGTCTCCTTGCCGCATGGGCGGCTACAACAGAAAAGGTGCCTGGACGGATGTTCTTGATCCTATTGAGGTCAACGCTAGCGCTGTCTGTGTTGATCTTGTCCCGTTTATTCTTATCGAGCTCGATTCAATAATGGTGTCGAAAGATTTTTCCCTTTCGGTCAAGAACGCCGTATCGTCAAAAACGGGCATCGATTCGAGCAATATCGTCGTCGCATGCATTCATACCCATTCTGCACCATGCTATTTTAAGCTTGCCTACGAGGACACGTTACCTGAAACCGAATTGACGAGTGATTTGATTGGCTTGGCTACCGAGGCGGCGGTATCTGCATGGGCGTCCAGGTCGAAGGCGACCGTATCGATGGAGATGTTAGGCATCGAGGGACTGTACGGGAATCGAAATGTTCAGGGCGGTCCGGCCGATAAACAGGTAAGTATTTTCTCGTTTGAGGACGCTCAAGGTGGTCGCCCAATTGGAAAAATGCTGTTCATGTCCGCTCATCCTACCATCCTTAATGGGAAAAGCGCCGTCCTCTCTGCTGATTTGATTGGGCATGTCAGGCAGCGTTTGGAGAGGAAATATGGCTGCCCTGTACTTTGCGTCAACGGAACGTGCGGGGATGTGTCGACGCGTTTCTATCGGCAAGGGGAGGGAGTTGCCGAACTCGAGCGTACGGCTAACGAACTTTGCGCTCAAATTGAATCCAAGCGTGAGCGCGCGGCACTCAGAGTTGATACTCCGCGTTGGGGCTCTATCAGCATGAAGAGTGTCTACGATGCAAAAACAGATCCGGATTGGATCGAGATGACCAATCGGATAGAGGCTATGGATGCGAGCCCGATGCGAGACTTTCTCCTTAAGCGGCAACAGCTTAAGCTCTCGATGGGGAAAATCGAGCTTGAGCTTCCGAGCCAGTTTGCGGTAATTGGTAACTGCATTTTTATCACGATGCCATGCGATACGTGTAGCACATTAGGCTTGGATTTTAAGAGGGCGTTTAGCCAATACAACGTCTTTGTTATCGGCTATGCGAACACGTACTGCAACTACCTTGTGCCTCAGGAAGACTACGGCAAGTATTTTGAAACCTACAACTCGCGAACGCCGCGCGGGGTTGCCGATGCGTTCGTTGCGCGAATCATTCAGGCGGTCGGTGCCGCGCTATAGCAGGCGCTATAGACCATCGTGGTAGATGAACCGGTCAGGATTATACGGAGCATGTATTGTGTCAATCATTGAACCTCTCATCCAACAAGTCCTTATCATGTTTTTGCTCATGGGAATGGGCTACGCTCTAAACCGCTTGGGCATATTGAGCGAGCAGGCTGCAATAGAATTCGGAAAGTTGCTCATCAACCTTGTGATTCCCGCAATCATTCTCAAATCATTTTGGATCGAGTATTCGTTTCAGAGGATGTATGAGTTGGGAATGACCTTAATGCTGTCGGCGGCGATGTTGTTGCTCGCTTGCGTTGTTGCCCGCCTGTTGTTCAGGGGCCGTCCCATCGACATTTTTGCTGCGGCATTCTCGAATGCTGGATTTGTGGGAATACCCCTTGTTGAAGCGGCGCTTGGAAAAGATGCCGTGTTTTTCATCACGTGCATGATCGCTCTTCTCAATGCCATGCAATGGACATACGGGCAGTATCTGCTGTCGGGGTCTAAAAAATGTATGAGTCCTAAAGCGATCCTGACAAGTCCAATGGTCATGGCTTTATTGGGCGGTTTCTTGATTTTTATCCTTCGTGTCCCAACGGTCCCTCTGGCACAGTCAGTGCTTTCGTATATCTCGGGGCTCAACACTCCGCTAGCAATGATGACTCTCGGTATCTATCTTGCTCAGTCTGATTTGATGGCGCTCCTGAGGGCGAAAAGCTTGTTTGCCGTCTCATCGGTCAGGCTGCTTGTCATTCCGATTCTTTCGCTCCTGTTCCTATGTCTCTTTCCATGTGATAGGTCAATTAAGATGGCGCTGCTGATTGCGGCTGCGACCCCCACCGGCGCGAATGTAGCCATCTTTGCCCAGCAGCATAATAAGGACTATCGATATGCATGTGGAACAGTCTGTGTTACCACCCTTCTGTCTATGTTCACTATGCCAGCGATAGTGTCCTTGTCTCAGCTAGTGTTCTAGGCGCTATGCCATGCACCTGCGGATGAACGCTTCGTGGCGGTCGATTATGGCCGGGGCCCAACAATCCGGACCGCCGTCGATCGTGCTGGCAACAGATGCCATCAACTCATCAAGGGGGCTTGCTATCATTGGTGCACTAGCTTGATGCTAAACTGAATTAATGATTGCGAGGTGGTTTACGTGATGTACCCGTATATGACATTCGAAGATGGTACCGAGGTCATTCATTCTGACCTGATCACAGATGGCGATATCGAAAAGGTCATCGTGCATTTTGAACGACCGACGGCAGAGGGTTTCGACTCCGCTCGTTGCGAGCTGCCTTCTTACAATTGGACCATGTGGGAGGGGCGTTTTACCGACGAGGAGAAGCGAGGTTTTGAGACTTTTCTGGGCAATAACGCCCATCTGCTGTATCGCTACGCCGCAAACGGAGGAGCTAAAGTTGCCTAGCCTTTTTCTTATTGGCGGCTATCGGGTCTTCTTTTGGTCCAATGAAGCGGGCGAGCCAATCCATGTCCATGTTTGCAAGGGGGCGCCTTCAGATAACTCGGCCAAAATCTGGCTGACTCGAAGAGGTGGCTGCATTGTCGCTAATAACAAAGCGAAGATCCCCCGGAGCACGCTTGATGACCTCTGTGAAATCATCGCCGCTCAGCATGAATTGATTTGCTCTAAATGGAAGGCATTTTTCCTTGTGGACGAGATCTCGTTCTACTGCTAAACGTCATCCCGGCTTCTCTTTTCCAATTTTAATCATGAGCTTGTCCCATCTGTGCTGATTGAACTTGACAGTACAATGGAGGCGGACTATATCGCCGCCGCTCGTTGCGGCTAACGGATGTGCTGGAGCTCGCATGAACGATTTTCTAAACGGTCAAGTTGAGAACGACGGTTTTTTGCACCTGGCAGCGGCCTCGCCCAAGATTCGCGTGGCCGATGTTGAGGGCAATGCCGAGGTTGCGCTGGCGGCTGTTCGCGAGGCTACCGAGCGCGGCGTTCGTGCGCTCGTGCTGCCCGAGCTTAACCTGACTGGTTATACCGCGGCTGATCTGTTCCATAACCGCACGCTGCTGCACGCCTGCGAGGCGGCGCTGGTGCGCATCCTCGATGAAACGCGCGAGTTGCCGATCGTCTTTACTGTTGGCTTGCCCGTTGCGGTGACCGAAAACATCTACAATTGCGCGGCCGTGTGCTGCGCGGGCGAGCTTTTGGGCCTTACGGCCAAAAAGTATCTGCCCAACTACGGTGAGTTCTACGAGCGCCGCTGGTTTGCTCCGGCGCCCGCCGATCCCGTGTGGGTTGAATTTGCCGGTCAAGGTCCGGTGCCGCTTGGCTCGGGACTTGTCTACCGCTGTTGTGATGAGGGTGCCGAGGACCTAGTGCTGGGCGTCGAGGTCTGTGAGGACCTGTGGGTGCCGGCGCCCCCTTCGACCGAGATGGCGCTTGCCGGTGCCACGGTGATCCTCAACCCGTCAGCCTCGGACGAGATCATCGGCAAGGCAGATTACCGTCGCAGCCTCATCTCCAACCAGAGCGCACGCCTGTACTGCGCCTATGCCTACGCAGACGCGAGCGAGGGCGAGTCCACGACCGACATGGTCTTTGCGGGCGAGAACCTTATCTACGAAAACGGCTCCAAGCTTGCCGCGACCAGGCTTCTCACCTGTGACATGGCCATCGCCGACGTCGATCTTGACCGTCTGGTTGCCGAGCGCCGTCGCTCGACGACGTGGACACGCGCCGACGATGCGCCGGAGGCCACGACTGTTGAGTTTTCGTTTGAGGGCGTGTTGGCCGAAGAACCCGTCCTGCGCGATGCCTGCGATATCGACCGCGTTTTCCCGCGTGCACCTTTTGTGCCGGCCGACCATGGCGACCTGGCCGAGCGTTGTGAGACCATCCTTGACCTGCAGACCGCCGGCCTCAGGACCCGCCTTGCCCATACGGGCACCAAGGCTGCAGTCATCGGTCTTTCGGGCGGCCTGGATTCCACGCTGGCACTGCTCGTGACGGTGCGTGCCTTCGATGCACTGGGGCTGCCGCGCACGGGTATCACGGCGGTCTCCATGCCCGGCTTTGGCACGACGCATCGCACTAAGTCCAATGCCGAGTCGCTCGCGCGCGACCTGGGCGTGAGCTTCCGCGAAGTCTCGATCCATGCAGCCGTGGAGCAGCATTTTAAGGACATCGAGCACGATCCGGCCGTGCAGGACGTGACTTACGAGAACAGTCAGGCCCGCGAGCGCACGCAGATTCTGATGGATCTGGCCAACCAGGCTGGCGGTTTTGTCATCGGCACGGGCGATCTGTCGGAGCTGGCGCTCGGCTGGGCTACCTATAACGGCGACCACATGAGCATGTACGCCGTCAACGCGAGCGTGCCCAAGACGCTTGTGCGCCATCTGGTGCGTTATGCGGCTGATGTCTTTGGCGGGCGTATTGCCGAGGTTTTGCTCGACATCCTCGATACGCCGGTGTCCCCTGAGCTTCTGCCGCCCACGGGCGACGGCGAGATTGCGCAGAAGACCGAGGATTTGGTGGGCCCGTACGAGCTGCACGACTACTTCCTCTACTACCTGCTGCGTTTTGGCTTTGAGCCCGGCAAGATCTACCGCATGGCGCTCAAGAGCTTTGAGGGTGTCTACGATGCCAAGACCGTCCACACGTGGCTGCGTACGTTCTACCGCCGCTTCTTTGCCCAGCAGTTTAAGCGCAGCTGCCTGCCCGATGGTCCCAAGGTGGGCTCGGTGACGCTCAGCCCGCGCGGCGATTGGCGTATGCCGAGTGACGCCAGCTCGCATCTGTGGCTTGCGCAGATCGACGCACTCAATCCAATTGACTAAGGTTGGCTAAATTGAACCAATACGGGGTTTGCAAGCGTTACACTTTTGCAATCTGATGGCCCGTATCGCGCGGCGCTCTTGTCGGAGCGCCGCGTTTTTCATATCGAAAGGTGGCACCATGCAGGCATCGCAGCGTCTCGACCGCTTTGGCGCGGAGGTCTTCGCCTCGCTCAACAACAAACTGCTTGCGCTGAAGGCTCAGGGCAAGACCATTTACAACATGAGCGTGGGCACGCCCGACTTTAAGCCGTACGACCACGTGGTCGAGGCGCTCACGCAAGCGGCCCAGGACCCCGAGATGTGGAAGTATGCCCTGCGCGACCTGCCCGAACTCAAGCAAGCCGTGTGCGATTACTACGAGCGTCGCTTTGGCGTTTCGGGCATTACGCCGTCTATGGTGCAGTCGTGCAACGGCACGCAGGAGGGCGTTGGCCATTTGGGCCTTGCCCTGCTCGATCCGGGTGACACCATTCTGGTTCCCGATCCGTGCTACCCGGTCTTTGAGGCAGGTGCCAAGATCGCCGATGCCAAGCTCGAGTACTATCCGCTGGTGGCGGAGCACAATTACCTGCCCTATGTGGCGGGTATCGATCCCGAGGTGGCCGATCGTGCCAAGTACATGATTGTGTCGCTGCCCGCCAACCCGGTGGGCTCGGTGGGCACGCCCGAGGTCTACGAGGAGATCATCGCTTTCGCCCGCGAGCACGACCTGCTCATCGTTCACGACAACGCATACTCCGACATCGTGTTCGACGGCGAGCCGGGCGGCAGCTTCTTGCAGTATCCCGGCGCGCTCGAGGTGGGCGTTGAGTTCTTCTCGCTCTCCAAGTCGTTTAACGTCACCGGTGCGCGTATCGGCTTTTTGGTCGGTCGCGAGGATGTGGTCTCGGCCTTTGCCAAGCTGCGCGGCCAGATCGACTTTGGTATGTTCTTCCCGATCCAGAAGGCTGCTATCGCCTGCTTGAACGGTCCGCGCGATGAGGTCGAGGCGCAGCGTCTGAAGTACCAGGAGCGCCGCGATGCCCTGTGCGACGGTCTTGAGGGCCTGGGCTGGGAGCGTCCCAACGCGCATGGCTCTATGTTTGTGTGGGCCAAGCTTCCCGGTGGTCGCACCGATTCCATGGCGTTTTGCGAGGAGCTCATGGAGAAGGCCGGCGTTGTGGTGACGCCGGGCGCGAGCTTTGGTCCTTCGGGCGAGGGGCACGTGCGCATGGCGCTGGTCCTGCCGCCCGATCAGATTGCTTTGGCTGTCGAGGCCATCCGCGAGGCGGGTCTGTATTAGAAACCTGTTTCGACTCGTCAATAGCTCGAAACCGATTTCGTGCAGTTATTTTACGAATCCTGCAAACAATTTCGGTAAACGGTCGATTTTTGGCTGCGAATAGGAGCATAATCAAAGTCCCGATTGGATGTATTGGGATTACGACAAGCCGCTCGGGTCGTTCCCGGGTGGCTTGTTTGTGGAGAGAGATGGGAGTTTCTAATGGTTAACGAGAAGAAGGTCGCTATTGTCGGCTGCGGTTTCGTCGGTTCGTCTTCGGCGTTCGCGCTGATGCAGAGCGGTCTGTTCTCCGAGATGGTCCTCATCGACGTGGACAAGAACCGCGCCGAGGGTGAGGCCCTGGATATCGCGCACGGCATGACGTTTGCCGAGCCGATGAAGATCTACGCCGGCGATTATTCCGATGTCGCCGACGCCGCCATGATCGTCGTCACCGCTGGCGCTGCCCAGAAGCCCGGTGAGACCCGTCTGGACCTGGTCAACAAGAACGTCAACATCTTTAAGTCCATCATTCCCGAAATTAAGAAGTCTGGCTTCGACGGCATTCTGCTCATTGTCTCCAACCCGGTCGATGTTCTGACCTATGCCGCCATCAAGATGTCCGGCCTGCCCGAGGGCCATGTCATCGGCTCCGGCACCGTGCTCGACACTGGCCGTCTGCAGCAGATGCTTGGTGCCCACGTCGAGGTTGACCCGCGCGATGTCCAGGCCTATGTCATGGGTGAGCACGGCGACTCTGAGTTTGTCGCTTGGTCCAGCGCCCAGGTTGCCGGCGTGCCGCTGAACACTTTCTGCGAGCTTCACGGTCATCTGGAGCATGAGGCTGCCGAGAAGCGCATCGCCGAGGACGTCAAGAACTCCGCCTACACCATCATCGAGAAGAAGCACGCCACCTACTATGGCGTCGCCATGGCCGTCAAGCGCATCTGCACCGCCGTCATGCGCGATGAGCAGACCGTTCTGCCCGTCTCCTCGCTCATGGTGGGCGAGTATGGCCTGTCCGATCTTGCCATCTCCATGCCGACGGTCGTTGGCCGCGACGGCGTCGTCTGTCGCGTCCCCGTGCCGCTGAACGATGACGAGCAGCATGAGCTCACCGCCTCCGCCAAGGCCCTCAAGGACATCATCGACAGCGTCGACTTCTCCTGCTAAATCAAGCTCGCTAGAGCGAAAAGCTACAATGAAGGCGTCCGGGTCCACACGGCCCGGGCGCCTTTTTGGTGCAAAGTAACCTGACCCCAATGCACCATAGTTGCCCCAATGCACCATAGTTGATGGGAGGGCCATGTCGGATTCGCCTAATTTTTTAACCTATGCCCAGACGGCGTTTGATCCGTTTGAGGAGAGGCCGTTCTGCGCGGTGGATAGCCTCGTCTTTGCGTGGTTGTCCTATTTGCGTTTGCCGGGTGATATGGCGGAGCTGACGAACTGGCAGGGCCTAGACGTACGCGAGCTGCTGCGTGCCGAGTGCTACCGGGACATGATTGACGACTTGTGGGACCCGGAGGGGAGCAAGGCCTTGCTGGAGGCCGTGGCAGCAAGTCCTCGCTACCGTGGCGTGCACGTTTGCGGCTATCGTGCCGTGAGCGATGTGGTGGCGACAGAGCAGTTTGCAGCCATGGCGTTCCGGTTTCCGGCGGGGTTTAGCTATCTTTCCTTCCGGGGGACCGACAGCACGATTGTGGGCTGGAAAGAGGACTTTAACATGGCGTTCCGGTGTCCTGTGCCGGCCCAGGAATCCGCGGCGCGTTATGTGGACGAGGCAGCGGATACGATTGACGGGCCGCTTTTGTGCGGAGGTCATTCCAAGGGTGGAAACCTTGCGGTATACGGTGCGGCGATGTGCTCCGATGTCGCCCGTGAGCGAATCGAACGGGCGTATTCCCATGATGGTCCGGGCTTCGTCGAGGAGTTTCTGAACGGCAACGCTTTCGCTGATCTATCCAGCCGAATCGACAAGACGCTACCTCGGTCGTCGATTTTTGGCATGATGTTCGAGACGCAGGAGGACTATGCCATCGTTGAGAGCACCGAGTTCAGCCTGCTGCAGCACAATCCCTTTAGCTGGGTGGTTGATGGTCGCGACTTCGTGTACTGTGAGCGCCTGTCCGCCGGTGCTCGATACGTTGATGGCTCCATTCGCGAGATGCTGCTTGCAGTGGGGCCTGCCGAGCGCGAGCGTTTTGTAGATGCGTTGTTCTCCGTGTTTGAGGCTACGGGTGCTGAGCGGTTTGCGGATATCGCCGGGAATCTGCGCGAGAGCCTGCCCGTGATGCTCCAGGCTGCGCAAGGTTTCGACAAGGATACGCGACGCTTTGTCTCGCAGACCATCGTGGCAATCCTTAAATGCGCGCTGCTGCCCAAACGACCCCAGATCGACATGTCCGCTGCCGGTAAGAGCCTGGCAGAACAGCTCGAGGCTTGGCAGTCCGAGCTCCTGCGCTAGCCATTGGTGTAAAGCAACCTGTCCTCGATGCACCAATCTTCGATGCGCTCGGGGAGGGCTCGACCGCTATACTGGTTCGTGCCGAAATCGATCTAGAACGGAATGCCGTATATGAAAATCAATCACGCGATTCTGCATATTCTGGACTTTGACTCTGCCGTCAACGTTATGAGCCAGCGCGAGCTCGATATCGAGAGCCGTACCGTGCGCAACTTCGTGACCACGCATCTGCGCCGCGCACGTACCTCGGCCGACAATAAACGCGCCACGTTTGCCGAGAACTCTGCGTTTGGCGGCGAGCTCAAGGGTTATTTCTTTGGCGAGCGCGAGTTCGTGGACCTGTCGCAGCAGATTGCGGAGTTTATCTCCTCCGAGCTCACCAAAGCCGAGAAAGCCGAGTCCACCGACGTGCTCGTGGCCGATTTTGACGACGATGAGGATGCCCGCTGGTTTGCCGTGATGCTGCTGGGCTCCAAGCAGGCTTTTATGCACGAAGTGGGCCGCGAGGAGGGGGAGGTGCGCAACGACATCGCGCGCCACTACGCCATTCTGCCGAACCCCTCGCAAAAGGTGCCGAGCTATGCCATCGTGCGCGCGAGCACCATGGAGATCGGCTACGTGGACAAGAAGCGCAAGATTGCCGGCGAAGACCGCATGCTCATTCCCGATGGCCTGCTGCAGTGCGACACGGGCGTATCGGGCAAGGAGGTCATCGACACCGTGACGCGTGTGGTTGAGGAAGTCGCCGAGGAGCACGGCGCCAACACGGCCGTGGCGCTCGCCAAGGTTAAGGCCGCTGTGGCCGAGAAGGTCGAGGATGACGAGGAGCTTCCGCCCTGGGATATCGTCGACGAGGTCTTTGAGGATGAGCCGGTTATCAAGGAAAGTGTACGCGCGGCACTGACCGAGGAGAAGGTTCCCGAGCGCGTTCCCGTGGAGCGCAAGCAGGTCGAGCGTGCGGCAGTGCGCAACCACAAGATTCGTACCGACACGGGTATCGAAATCAGCTTCCCGGCCGAGATGGGCTCAAACTCCGAGTACATCGAGTTCGTCAACGAGCCCAACGGCCTCATCTCCATCGAGCTCAAAAACATCGGCAGCATCGAGAATCGATAAACTGCGCTTGGACGCTGCAGAAAAACAAAGGCCGAAGCCTCGGATGAGGGCTTCGGCCTTTTTTGCTTGGGATTGAATTGCGCCGTAGGTTGAGCATACGTCAGCGAAAACGCCCCAGAGCAAGCAAGGTGACGTGAAAGAGGAGGGCATTGACCTTCTGGTCATGCCCGACGATTGAACGTCAGATTGCCGCTCTGGGGCGTTTGCAGCGTCGAGCTGTTACGCGGGTTGGTAAACCCGCGTAACCCTACAGTTGACGTAAGCCCTCTTCCAGGCCGGTCTTGCTGTCGGTCTTCTCGTCGCGCATCTTGATGACGCGGGCGGGGACACCGGCCACGACGGCGCCGGCGGGGACGTCCTCGACGCACACGGCGCCGGCGGCAACGACGGCGCCCTTGCCTACGTGCACGCCCTCCAGGACCACGGCGTTGGCGCCGATCATGACATCGTCCTCGATGATGACGGGCGTGGCGCTGGCGGGCTCTACGACGCCTGCCAACACGGTGCCGGCGCCGATGTGGCAGTTCTTACCCACGGTGGCGCGGCCGCCCAGCACGGCGCCCATATCGATCATGGAGCCTTCGCCGATGACGGAGCCGATGTTGATGATGGCACCCATCATGATGACGGCGCGATCGCCGATCTCGACGCGGTCGCGGATGATTGCGCCCGGCTCGATGCGGGCGTTGATGCCCTTGAGGTCGAGCATGGGCACGGCGGAGTTGCGGCAGTCGTTCTCTACGTCGTAGTAGTCGATGGAATCGGCATTGGCGACCAGGATGGTCTTAAGCTCATCCCAGTTGCCAAAGACGGTCTTGCCGCGATGACCGCCGTAGACGTGCGCATTGCCCCACTGGACCTTCATGCCCGGCTTTTCGCGCACGTACAGTTTGACGGGCGTTTTCTTGGGCGCGGTGGCGATGTAGTTGATAATCTCCTGTGCATCCATCTCGGCTGCGTTACTCATATGCTGTTTCTCCTTTGGGTGGATCCGGTTGATACCTGGTTAGGCAAACATGACCTGGTCGAAGGTGTAGAAGCCGGGGTCGCGGGTGATGAGCTTCTGGGCGGCGGCCAGGGCGCCGTTGACGAAGATCTGACGGCTTGTGGCGCGATGCGTGAGCGTGACTTCTTCGTCCTGGCCAAAGAAACTCACTTCGTGCACGCCGGCGACAGTGCCACCGCGCAGCGAGTGCATGCCGATCTCCTTGGGGTCGCGCGCTCCGCACATGCCCTCGCGGCCATAGACGGGGTGGTAGCCTGCCTTGGGCTCGGCCTCGACTACGGCGTCGAGCAGCAGCTTTGCAGTGCCGCTGGGGGCATCGACCTTTTGGTTATGGTGCGTCTCGACGATTTCGCAGTCAAAGCCGGGCAGCTCGCGTGTGGCCTGTGCTACCAGATGACGCAGGGCTGCGATACCGATGGAGTAATTGCCGGAGTGCATGACGCGGGCGTTCTGACCCAGCTCGCGCAGGCGATCCATCTGCTCGGGTGTGTAGCCTGTAGTGCCCGAGACCAACGCCGCGCCCGTGCACTCGACATAGGCGACGACGGCATCGAAGGTCACGACGTTCGAGAAGTCGATGATGACGTCGGCTGCCGGGGCGCTCTCGAGCTCGGACAAGTCGAAGCCGATGTGGGCCACGATATCAAAAACGGGCTGCCCGGCGGCGTCGACAATGCCTTCGGCGGTAGTGCGGATGAGCGAGCCCATGCGGCCCGTTCCCATAATGACGGTCTTAATCAAGCAGACCAGCTCCCTTCAGAGCATCGGTAAGTGCGGCTCGCGTGTCGTTGGCCATGGGGCACAGCGGCATGCGGTAGTTTGCCTCGATCATACCCATCTGGGCGAGCGCTTCCTTAACTGGGATGGGGTTGACCTCGCTAAAGAGGGCATTGATGAGCGGCTGGCCGGCAATCTGGATATCGCGGGCGCGCGCTACGTCGCCGTCCAGATAGGCGCGGCACATGTCGTGCACGAGCTGCGGCTGAACATCGGCCCACACACTGATGGTGCCCGAGGCGCCCAGGCTCATGAGCGGCACGGTGAGGGCGTCCTCGCCCGAGTACATGCGGAAGTCATCGGACAGCAGGTGGGCGATCTTGGCCGCGTAGGCGACGTTGCCCGAGGCTTCTTTAATACCCATGATGTTGGGGTGCGCGGCCAAGCGCTCTACGTTGCGCTCGCTGATGCCGCAGCCGCAGCGGCCGGGGATGTTGTACAGGATGCAGGGGATATCTACGGCATCGGCAACGGTCTTAAAGTGCTGGTAGATGCCCTCCTCGTTGGACTTGTTGTAGTAGGGGGTAATGAGCAGCAGGCCGTCGGCGCCCAGGCCCTGATAGGTGAGCGACTTGGTGAGCATGGTCTGCGTGGAGTTGGAGCCCGAGCCGGCGATGACGGGGACACGGCCTGCAACCTGCTTGACCACCGCGGCGACAACGGAGTTGTCCTCATCGTCAGTCATCGTGGCGCTCTCGCCGGTGGTGCCCAGGGTGAGGATGGCGTCGGTACCGTTTTGCAGGTGGAAATCGATAAGGCGCTCGAGCGCGTCAAAGTCGACGCTTCCGTCCTTTTTAAACGGCGTGACGAGGGCGACGATCGAACCCTCGAGGTTGAGGATATCCATGTTCTTCTCCTTCGCTTCCGCGATCTGGATGCGTTTGTTCCACTGAGCGGCGACGGCCAGACGCTCGTCCTGGGCGCGACGGCGGGCACTTTCGGCGCGCGACTTGGCCAGCAGCTCTCGGCCGCTAGGCAGCACGTCGAGCGTGGCAAAGTAATCGCCCGGGCGCTCAGCACGGCGGATGAGGTCGGCCGAGCCATCGGGGCGCAGCAGCACCTCGGCGGAGCGCAGACGGCCGTTGTAGTTGTAGCCCATGGAGTAGCCATGCGCGCCGGTATCGTGGATCACGAGCAGGTCGCCCATGTCGATATGCGGCAACTCGCGATCAATGGCGAACTTGTCATTGTTCTCACACAGATTGCCCGTGATGTCGTAGGTGTCCGTAACGGGTGCTGCGGTCTTGTCGGCGCCACCCGGCTGTCCCATCACCGTAATGTGGTGGTAAGCGCCATACATGGCAGGACGGATCAGATCGACGGCGCTTGCGTCCACGCCGATATAGTCCTTGTAGATCTGCTTTTCGTGGATGGCCTTGGTCACCAGGCAGCCGTAGGGGCCCATCATAAAGCGACCCATCTCGGTGCAAATCGCCACATCGCCCATGCCGGCGGGAACCAAGATCTCGTCGTAGGCCGCGTGTACGCCCTCGCCGATGGCACGGATGTCGTTAGCCTGCTGCTCGGGCAGGTAGGGGATACCGACGCCGCCGGATAGGTTGATGAAGGCGACGTGTGCGCCGGTCTCGCGCTCCAGGCGCACGGCAAGCTCAAAGAGGATGCGCGCAAGCTTGGGGTAGTAGTCGTTGGTGACGGTGTTGCTGGCAAGGAATGCGTGGATGCCAAAGTCCTCGGCGCCCTTGGCCTTGAGCATGCGGAAGGCCTCGAAGAGCTGCTCGGTGGTCATGCCGTATTTGGAGTCGCCGGGGTTATCCATGATGCCGTTGGAGAGCTGGAATAGGCCGCCCGGATTAAAGCGGCAGCTGACCGTCTTGGGGATGGGTCCCGCAACGCGCTCAAAGAACTCGATGTGGCTGATGTCGTCAAAGTTGACGATGGCACCCAGCTTGTCGGCGAGCTCAAAGTCCGCCGCCGGTGTGTCGTTGGACGAGAACATGATGTCGTGTCCGGTGATGCCCAGCGAGCGGGCGATCATGAGCTCGGTATAGCTCGAGCAATCGCAGCCGCAGCCGTATTCGTTGAGAATGGAGATGAGTGCCGGGTTGGGGTTGGCCTTGACGGCAAAGTATTCCTTAAAGCCCGGGTTCCATGCAAAGGCGTCGCGCACTTCTTGCATGTTGCGGCGGATGCCCGCCTCGTCGTATAGATGAAACGGCGTGGGGAACTGCTCGACGATATGCTCGAGCGTCTCCTTGTCCACAAACGGCTGCTTGGCCGCATATGCCTCGTTGGGAGTCAATGACATGTCCCGTAAACCTCGCTATCCAGACGGCGCTACCTGCGCATCGAATCCGCATAGCGTGGACCCAATGTCCGGATAGCGCTCCCGCATTGCTGCAGACAGTCCTGCGGGTGTTTCCCGCAGGCCCACCAGGCTGTTCGTGCCCGAAAAACCCAGTTCGGCGGGTTTCGCCTCCCCGCGGGGTCAAAGCCTGCCGGCTCGCCCGCGGCTCTTCGTGCCCGCGCCTCTATCAAGTGGTAACGACCCTACCACGTTGCACTTTACCAAACAAGAGTATTCGTATATAACGTTTAAAAAATGCAGGGATATGCTGGAAATAAGGGTGTAGCAATCTTGCGGCACAATAGATAGCAGCCGACGCGCACCTACGAAAGGAACCAATATGGCCGAGCTCCAAGAACTCCGTCGCTACCGCCGCGACTTGCACAGGATCCCGGAGCTCGACTTCGATCTTCCGCAGACGATCGCCTATATCGAGGGCGTGTTGGCACCGCTCACCTGCGATGTGACCCATCCGTGCCCCGGCTGCGTCTGCGCTTTCTTCGACGCTGGCGTTGGCGCCGCGCATGCCACGGCGATTCGCGCCGATATGGATGCGCTGCCCATTGCCGAGGCAACGGGGGCAGCGTTCGCTTCGACCCATCCCGGCAAGATGCATGCTTGCGGGCACGATGGACACATGGCCATGGCGCTTTCGGCGGCAACCTTTGTCGACCGTACGATCCGTGAGCAGCCGGGCGCCATTAAGCGCAATGTGCTCTTTGTGTTTCAGCCGGCCGAGGAGACGACTGGTGGTGCCAAGACGGTGTGCGAGAGCGGCGTGTTCGAGCGCTACGGGGTGGATCGCATCTTCGGCTTCCACGTGTGGCCCGATCTGCCCGCCGGCACGTTGGCGAGCTGCTCCGGTCCGTTGCTGGCGCGTTCGAGTGAGACACACATTCATATCCATGGCACGAGCATCCATATCGCTAAGACCTATGGCGTTCCGGTCGAGGAGTCGCACGATGCGGCGCTGGCGGCTGCCAAGTTCTTGGTTTCCGAGCGCGAGCTCATGGACGAGTTGGGTGTCGACGAGCCCTGCATTGGTAAGTTCGGCCTGCTGCAGGCCGGCACCGTCTGCAATGCGGTGGCGGGGGAGGCCCATGTTGCCGGCAGCCTACGTGTGTTTACGGACGCCATGTTCGACCGTGCGCGTGAGGGCGTGCGCCGCGTGTTGGACGAGGCCTGCGCCGCAACAGGCTGTACGTACGACCTCGACTTTGCCGAGGGCTATCCGCCGGTCGATAACGACCCCGAGCTGTTCGCCCACATTGCGCCTGCCTTGTCCGAGCTGCAGCTTGTGGACGAGCCACTGCTAATCGCCGAGGACTTTGCCTTCTATCAGCGCCATCTGCCGGGTGTGTTCTTCCTGCTGGGTATGGGCATGCCGGAGGGACAAGAAAACCCGATCGATTCGGATGGCTGCCCCGCCTATGCCACGAGCGCCCTGCATACTGATACCATGCTCTTTGACGAGGAAATCCTGCTCAAAGGCCTCGATGTCTACAAACGATTGCTTGGCTTGGAGTGACGATGGAACGACGCCGACAGTCTGCCGTATATAGCCCGGGTGGATGCGGGTGTGGCTTGCTACTGCTCCCGGTTATTGCTGTGAGCATTGGCGTGATGTTTGCGCTTGCCGGGGTGGCAGCAGCGGCACTCGTGTTGCTGATTGTGGCCATTGGCGTGACGGTCTGGCTGTGCCGTTCTCGCGAGCAACGTCGTGCCGATGGTAAGACCAATGTTGGATGGACTATCTTTTTAGTCGTCGCCTACCTATTGAGCATCAGCTATTTAGTTTTCTTTATCCTGTTGCTTGTGAGCACCTTTACCGGGGAATCCGTCACGGTGGGTTGATGCGCTGCTAGCAGACGGTCACGCAAAGTGCGTTTGCTCGGCGTCTGGATAGCTGCATTGGCCGTTTACCGCAACCTTAGCTCTCAGCTAATGAATCCAAGTTCAATCCTTTCTACGATGTGCTGTGTGCCGGCGCGGTAGCCGGATCGTAGGAAGGATGAATAATGGCAAAAGAGGGAAAGAAGCCGATCGGCAAGATTGTCCTAGGCGTCATCGTGGTGCTGGTTATCGTCGGTGCCGTGGGCTCTATGGGTGGCAATTCAACCGATTCGTCTGCGAGCGATTCGGCAAAACCTGCCGAGGCGACACAGCAGGCTGAGGAGCAAAAAGAACCGCAAGAACCGTATACCATTGCTGACGAGGCTGAAGACACCTCCAGTCAGTTTGCCTATAAGATCACGGGCACGCTGACCAATAACACGGACAAGGAAAAGAGCTACATTCAGATTGAGTATGTTCTGTATGATGCCGATGGCAACCAGGTTGGAACGGCTCTTGCAAACACCAATCATCTGAAGGCGGGCGGCTCCTGGAAGTTCGAGGCGCTGGGTACGGTGTCTCCCGACCAGGTTGCTAGCTGGGAGCGTTCGGACGTAAGCGGTTTCTAGCATGTTGCATGCACTGGGGGAGGTGAAGTCGTATGCCCGATAAAAAGCTGACTGAGGAGTTGCTCAATGAGCTTCTCGATGCACCGAACATCGATGGCTATATCAGGGAGCACGACTTTGCCGCCCCGTCGCTTTCGGACTACCTGAAGCAGCTGATGCAGGAAAAGGGCTTGGAGCGCTCTCGCGTGGTTCGTATGGCCGATCTCAATGAGACCTTTGGCTATCAGATCTTTACCGGTGCGCGTCACCCGAGTCGCAATAAGGTGCTGCAGATTGCCTTTGCGATGGCGCTGACGCTCAAAGAGACCAACCGTGCGCTGACGGCTGCCGGGGTGAGCGTCCTCAACTGCAAGGATCGCCGTGACGCGATTATCATCTTTTGCATCGATCGCGGGTGCAGCCTCCAAAAGGTCAACGAGGAGCTGTATCGCTTTGGCGAGGAGACGGTGAGTTAGCGGCTGATATCTGAGCCGGCGGAGCTGCCGAACAACGATGCAAACGAACGGGGCGCGGATGCCATGGGGTGTCTGCGCCCTGCGCTATGATGGAGGCTATGGATACTCAGACCCCAACATATCCCGATGACGAGCTGACCGCAGCGCTTGCCGAGCACCTGGCGTCGCTCGATCGCGACGACAGCTATCGCGTGGAGCGTGTACTTAAGCGCTCGTCCGTTGAAACAACTGAGCTCGTGTACTTTGAAGGAACCGGCGGTGGTTCGCTCGGCCCCTTTGTCCGTAAACGCATCGATGCTTCGGCTCAAATCGGCGGGGCATACGAGCGTCTGTTTGCCGCCCAGCGGGCGGGCGGGCGTTTTGAGCACCTGCCCAGAATCGTCGATTGCCGTCGTGTGGGCGACGAGCTTAACGTGGTTATGGAATATATCGAAGGAGAGACGCTCGGGGTGCTGGTGGACCGTCTGGGAGCCACCCCCGATTATGCACGTGAATTGTATCCTGCCCTTTGCGACGCCGTGGGCGAGCTCCACGCCGGTTTTGCAATGGCGGGGGAGACGTCGGCGCCGGTGATCCATCGCGACCTCAAGCCATCGAATATCATCGTGACAGGTGCGAGCCGTACGCTCGATGAGGGCCTGACGTTTTCATCGCTGGTGATTATCGACTTGGGGATCGCGCGCGTATGGCGCGATGGCGCCGATGCCGACACCGTCAAGTTTGGCACGCGACCCTATGCGCCGCCCGAGCAGTATGGGTTTGGGCAGACGAGTGTGCGCAGCGACGTCTACGCACTTGGCGCCCTGTTGTTCTTCTGCTTGACGGGAATCGACCCTAAACCAGGGCTCGACATGCGCGAGCAATGCGAGGCGCGTGGCATTCCCACTCCACTTGCCGATGTCATCTGCATGTCGATGGCGCTCGACCCGGCTAAGCGTTTTGCGAGTGCGGAAGCGTTGGGACGGGCTACGCGCGCGGCATACGATCTGAGTCGCCCCGTGCGGCCTCCTGCGCCTGCGCCTGTCCGTACTCCGGCCTCGGAGACGGTGTTGACGCCCCAAGGGCTCCAGAACCCCGCAGGGCTTCCTAGGCCTGCCGCCTCCGCTGCATGCGGTCTGCTCTCTCGCGTTCCGGAGTCTCTGGGGCGCATTTGGAATACGCTTGTCTGCTTCTCGCTACTTGTGTTCTTTGCCGGAAGTCACTTTGCCGTCTTTCACCCCACGGGAGCAAACCAAGGCTACCCGACGTGGCTTCTCATAATCGAGTATTTTTTCTTTGTCGATGGCCTTATGGTGCTTATGCATTTTGCGCTGCTCGATAAGCGCCGTCTTCGTCGGCGATTCGTACTGCTCGACAGCTATCGCGGCAAGAAACTCGCGAAACTCTGGCTCAAGGCATTGGGTGTGCTGCTCCTATGCATGATCGTCATAGTCGCGGTTGCCAATGCGACCGGCGTCGTCGATACCTCCGCTACCTAAAAGAAAAGGGCCCCATTGGGGCCCTTTGCAGTTGCACCTAGATGCGGTTCATCTGAGCGGCGACTTTGTTGTACCAGTCCTGCCACGTGGGCGGGCAGTACTTTTTGGCCGCTGCCGGGGTAAGGGTGGAGCCGTAGTTGGCGCCCAGATAGGCAACGTGAGCGGAGATGCCCTCGCTCCAGCTGCCAAAGCTGCGCCAACCGCCGCCACGGGCACTCCAGCCCCAGGCGTTGTAAGAATTGGCGCAATAAGCACCCTTGGTGCTCTCGATGCAGGCGATGGCGGGGGACCAACGGGGGTCGACACCGGTATTCCAGGCGGCGACGGCAAAGTTATAGCCCTGGCCTGCCATGGGGGAGCCGGCGAGATAATTGTCGATGCGGCTCGTCCACTCATTAATGAACGAATCGTAATCGGAACTACCGGTATTGGAGTTGTTCACCGTGGTGTCTATGGTGGTGTTGGTGTTGGTGGCCTGGCTGCTGGAATTGCCGCCGCTTACGCCCTCGCCCGAGAGCTTCTCGGCGGCAGCGGCCTTATCGGCCTCAAGCTTGGCAAGCTCGGCGGCATTTTCCTGCTCGGCTTTTGCCTGTGCCTCGCTGCGGAGCTGCTGGGCCTGCGCCAGCGCATCCTCGGCGTTTTTCTGCTCTGCCTCAAGCTGTGACTTGGCCTGCTGGAGCTCGGCCTTGTTCTGCTCGAGTTCGGTTTGCATATTATTGAGCTCTTCGATCTCGTCGACGCTCGAGCTCGTGATCTGGTTGGTGTATTTGCAGGTCGTGATGAACTCACCCAGGCTCTGCGCATTGACCAGGAAGCTCACGATGGGATTGGTGCCTTTCTGATACTTGTACAGATCGCGCATGGCGGAGCTTGCCTTGGCCTGCTGCTCGGGAAGTTTAGCCTCGATTTCCTCGATGCTTGCCTCATTGGAGTCAATCTGCTTTTGCAGGTCATCGAGTTTGGTGCGGGCGTCGTTGTAGGCGCTCGTGGCGGCTTCGATCTTCTGCTGGGCTGCGGAAAGCTGGTCCTGCGTTGCCTGCGAGGCGGCATACGCCGCAACGGGGGAGAGCATCGGCGTGGCCGTCAGCGCAACGGCGAGCGCGGCGCTCGTGATGATACGAGCCGGCTTCGACGCAATGAGCGCTGCGGTGCGATGATTCGAATGCTGCATCCAGTCCCTCTGCAATCAATCGTAGGTTATGGTTCGAACGGTATTCTACTACTGCTTTCGACCTCAACTTGAACCTTAAAGGTTCCAAAGGGTCAAGTTGAACTTGAGGCTTTGGCTTTGACCTGCAGTTATGATGAATTGTTGAGAAACCATAGAGTTCAACTTTAACGTTACGGAACCCTGTCGAGAGGGTTTTTGTTTATCAAAAGTCGCCTCATGTGGGGTTTTGCAACTACAGGGTCCCATCACGGCGAGGGCGGATTTCATGCTGGACGATTACGTCGATTGCCATAGATACGGTGGAGCTTTGGGCGCCGGCGGCTTGGCACGCTAGAATAAATCAGTTGCGCAAAGACCGCCCCGTTGTGTGGGCAGTTCATGATAGGAAGTTTCCATGGCATTGCAGTTTACAGAGCGCGAGTTCATTCCCGTGCTGCTCGGTGGCGACATCAACGCCTATTCGGTGGCGCGCGCCTTCTATGAGGAGTACCAGGTCAAGAGTCTGGTCTTTGGCAAGTATCAGACGGGTCCCGCGTACCGCAGCCAGATTATCGACTACACGCCCAACGTGGATATCGATACCATGCCCGTGATGCTCAGGACCGTCAACGGCATTGCCCAAGCGCATGCCGATAAGACGATTGTCCTTGTGGGCTGTGGCGATAACTATGTTGCCCTCGTGGCTCAGGCCAAGGATGCCCATGAGTTGGCGGATAACATCGTCGCGCCTTACGCTCCCTATAGCATGCTTGAGCAGTGTCAGAAGAAGGAGATCTTCTACGAGCTGTGCGAGAAGCATGGCGTGCCCTATCCGCATACCTTTACCTTCACCATGGCGATGCTGAACGCCCAAGGCGAGGCGCCTGCCGAAGTGCTCGACCAGATCGATTTTCCCTACCCGATGATTCTGAAGCCTTCTGACGGCATCATGTGGTGGCAGCACGAGTTCGAGGGCCAGAAGAAGGCTTATGAGATTGCCGACCGCGCTGAGTTGGAACAGGTCATTCGCGATTCGTATGCCAGCGGCTACACCGACGATCTGATCTTGCAGGATCGCGTGCCCGGCAACGACGAGTACATGCGCGTGCTCACCAGCTATTCCGACCGCAACGGCAAGGTCCGCATGATGTGCCTGGGTCACGTGCTGCTCGAGGAGCATCAGCCCCATGGCGTCGGTAATCACGCCTGCATCATCACCGAGCCCAACGACGAGCTCATGGGCGGCGTGCGCAAGTTGCTCGAGGACCTTCACTTTGTGGGCTATTCCAACTTTGACGTTAAGTACGACGAGCGCGACGGCTCGTTTAAGTTCTTCGATTTCAACACGCGCCAGGGCCGCAGCAACTACTATGTCACTAACAGTGGCTTTAACGTTGCCAAGTATGTGGTGGACGAGTATGTGTTCAACCGCCCGTTTGAGCCGGAGTTTGTGACGGCGCAGGACGAGGCGCTGTGGATGGTCGTCCCCATGGGCGTCGTCGACAAATACGTCAAGGATCCCGAGCTGCGCGCTAAGGTGCATCGCCTGGACAAGGAAGGCAAGGGCGCCGACCCTTCGTTTATGAAGGGCGACTTTGTCTTTAACCGCTGGCTGCGCATGTGGCACACCAAGCTGCGCCACTTTAAGCTGTTCAAGACGTATTACAAGTAGATGAGCGCGGCGCCCGTCCGGTTTGCATCGGGCGGGCGCGGGTATGATACGCGCAATTGTGCAAGCGTCACCAAGGAGGCGGCGATGGAAAAGCTGGGAGTTATCGGTGGCATGGGCGCCGAGGCCACGTCGTATTACTACGACCAGGTGGTGCGTCATACGGCTGCTGCCTGCGATCAGGAACATATCGACATGGTGGTGCTCTCCAAGTCGACCATGCCCGACCGCACGTTGGCCATTAAGACCGGCGAGCATGCCAAGCTGCTGGCGACCATGAAAGAGTGTGCCCAGGCACTCGAGTCGCTGGGCTGTGCGCACATTGCCATTCCCTGCAACACGTCGCACTACTTCTACGACCAGATCCAGTCGTTCACGAAGGTGCCGATTATCCACATGCCGCGTGAGTCGGTGCGCTATGCTCTGGCCGGTGCGGTGATGGGGGAGTGCGAGTTCGACCCCAACCTGAGTATGCCGGCCGAGCCGGTGCACAAGATTGGCATCATGGGCACCGACGGAACCGTGGGCGCGGGCGTCTACGGCCGCGAATGTAAGGCTGCGGGTGTTGAGGTCGTCTATCCCAGCGAGAAACGTCAGAACGATGTGATGTCGCTTATCTACGATGATGTGAAGGCCGGACGTGAGCCCGATATGGATAAGTTCGACCGCGTGATGTGGGAGTTCGCCCGTAGCGGTTGCGACCGCGTCATTCTGGCCTGCACCGAGCTCTCGGTGCTGCAGAAGTACCGAGAGATGCCCGAGATTACCCTCGACGCCATGGATGTCCTGGTGCGCGAATCCATCATCCGCAGCGGCGCCCCCTACCGCCTCTAGCTTCCGACCTGCCAAAAAGGGACAGGTTTATTTTGGTAGGTTTTATCTGGTGAAACAGTAAAGGCCTCGGCTCGTTTGGTGCGAGCCGAGGCCTTTTGCGTTGGGCGGTTGCTGTCGGTGGTGAACTAGAACAGGAAGCCGATGGCGATGAGGGCGATGCTGGCGATGAGCACGGCGATGTCCAGGCCCTTGATGGGGTAGCGCTTGTACGAGCTGGCGCGCGTGCGTAGATAGAAGCCGCGCTGTTCTGCCGCCAAGGCTGTGGCATCGGTCTTGCCCACGCTCGAGATGAGCAGTGGCACGCACAGTGGCAGCATGAGCTTAAGCTTCTTGATGGGGTTCTTGGTGTCGTACTCGACGCCGCGTGCGGTCTGCGCCTCCATGATGGCGTTCATCTCCTGACCAAACACCGGCACAAAGCGCAGCGCCGTGGTAAAGGTGAAGGCATAGCGATACGGCACGTGCAGCACCTCGACGCAGGCGTTGGCAAGGTCGTTGAGCTTGGTCACCATGAGCATGAGGATGAGTGGTAACGCCACGCCCAGCAGGCGCAGACAGGCCTTTGATCCTGTGATGAGGCCCGTGTCGGTGATAAAGCCCCACACCACGTTGCCATCGCGCATAAAGGCCAGCTGGAGCACCAGCATGATAAGCGCGAGCGGGATCAGCAACTTGAGCAGCGAGAACAGACGGTCGACGACGCCGGCATAGGCACCCAGCGCAAGGGTGAGTGCCAAAAAGCCCAGCAGCGCTACGTAGGTGTCGGACAAGAAGATGCCGACGATGATGGCGGCGGCGAGGCCCAGTTTGACGACGGGGTTCAGGCGATGTAGTAGCGTATCGCCCGGCATGTAGTCGATGACGTTAACCACGGTGGACCATCTCCTTGGTAATTCGAACGACATCGGTGACCTCGCTCACCTGCGCAAAAGCGGGCGAGACGGAAGATGCCAGACGGCGCGAGAGTTCAATAACCTGGGGAGGCTCCACGTAGGCACGCCGCATGAGATCGATGTTCGAGAATAGCTCGTGCGTGCGGCCGCGGTCGAGGATGCGACCGTCGGCCATTACCACAATGCGCTCGGCAAAATCCGAGACGACTTCCATATCGTGGCAGACCATGATAACGGCGCAACCGCGCTCGGCCATGGTGCGCACCGTTTCCATGACGGTCATGCACTCGCGGTAATCAAGGCCGCTCGTGGGTTCGTCGAGCACCACGATCTTGGGCTCTACGACCACGACAGAGGCGAGTGCCACCATCTGGCGCTGACCGCGCGAAAGCGAGAAAGGTGCCTCATCGGCAGGCAGGCCAAAGCGGTCGATGACGAGCCGAGCACGGCGCAGTGCCTCGGCACGGTCGATGCCGGCAAGCTCCAAGCCAAAAGCGACCTCGTCGAGTACGGTATCCTTGCAGATCTGGCGGTCGGGGTTTTGGAAGAGGGTTGCGACTTCGCGGGCGATGCGGCTCGTGGGAACGGCTGCGGTATCCAGTCCCGTGACGCGCACGCTGCCCGAGGCGGGCTTAAGCAGGCCTGTGAGCAGTTTGGTGAGCGTGGTCTTGCCGGCACCGTTCTGGCCGACGATGCCCACGAGCTCGCCAGGATAGAGCATCAGGCTAAGGTCGTGGACGGCGGCGCCGCCATTGGGATAGGCAAACTCAACGTGATCGAAGGTGAGCACGGGCTCGGCGTCCTTGGCGTGCGGGCGCAACGACGGTGCATGCGGGGAACCGGCGGGCGCCTGGGCTTTGATAGCCGCGCGTGCGGGGTCGACGATGCCCGAAATCAGGCGCTCAGCCTCATCGACATCCAAGCAAGGGGTACCGCTTACCAGGCCATCGGCCTCGAGGCTATTGAAGATACGCGTGACGCGAGGGCAGTCGACGCCGATGGCACGGAGCTCGTCGGTATGCGCGAAGACCTCGTGTGGCTCGCCCCGCAGCGCGATTTCGCCATGGTTGAGCACGAGCACGCGGTTGCAGTACTCCGAGAGCAGGGCGACCTTTTGCTCAACGACGACGATGGTGATTCCAAGTGCGCGGTTTGCCTCACGCAGCGTCTCGAAGACCAACGTGGAGCTGGCGGGGTCGAGTGCCGCGGTGGGCTCGTCGAGAACCAAGACGCGCGGACGCATGGCGAGGATGGCGGCGATGGCGACCTTTTGCTTTTGGCCGCCTGAAAGCGTGGCGATCTCGCGGTCGCGCAGGTCGCTGATGCCGACGGTCTCGAGCGTTTCGCTCACGCGCTGCTCGATCTGGTCGTGGGGAACGCCAAAGTTCTCGAGTCCAAAGAGCATCTCGTCCTCGACGACCGAAGCGACCATCTGCGTGTCGATATCCTGCAGCACACTGCCGACGATTTGCGACACGTCGGTGAGCGAGACTTCGCAGGTGTCGTGGCCGTCAACCATGACGGACCCAAAGAACGTGCCGGTGTAGTGGTGGGGCACGGCGCCCGACAGGCAGGCGGAAAGCGTGGACTTGCCGGCGCCCGAGGGCCCGATGATGCCGATGAAATCTCCCTTGTTCACGCTGAGCGAGATGTGGCTGAGCGCCTGCTCGGTCTGCGTGCCATAGGAGAACGAGGCATCGTCGACGTCGATGATCGTTTCCATGGATACCTTTCATAGTCATTGGGGACGTTCTTACATGACTAGTCGTTTAAGAACGTCCCCAAGAGCTTGTTGTTTGGGACAGTCTTTGGTGGCGAAGCACGGAGACGGCTTTACGAGGGGCCCCAGGTTGGCGCGAAAGAGGAGCGAAGCGTACTTGGGTACGCGAGCGACGAATGAACGCCAAGATGGGGTGGCTCATAAAGCCGAGCGGGTTAGTTGAGCTTCAGGGCCTTCTGGATGGGCAAGTAGAGGGTGCCGACCAGAATGGCGTTAAAGACGGCGGTCATGGCGACGACGGGCAGCATAGCGGCGGCGAGCTCGCCTACCACGCCGAGCATGGCCATCTTGATGACCATGAAGATGACGCCCGAGACAAAGGTGGTCACGAACGTTGCGACGATGGCGATGGCGGGCTTGACCTGACCGTTCTTGCCGGCGGTGTTGACGATGCCGGCCATGAGCATGGCGGCGATGCCCTCGGCGGCAAAATCGACGAACGGCGAAGTAGTGGTGATCTGGATTACGGCAGCCGAGATGAGGCCAATGACGAGCGCCTGGCCGATGTTGGGGCGAACGACCAGGATGGTGAGGCAGAAGGCCGAGATGATGAACTCGGGGCTGATCATGCCGCCCGAGATGCCTGAGATTGCCTTGCCGACGGTGAAGTTGAGGATGAAGCCGGCGGCGAGCAGGATGGCGAGCAGGACGAGGGCGCGGACATCGAGTTTGCCGCGATCGGCGGTCTGGACGGTGCGGGGCTGGGTGGCGGTGGTGTTCTGAGACATGGTGAAAATCCTTTCGGAAGGGGATTGCAAGAGAAAAGCGGAGGCGCGTGATGCGAATGCGATCGGGCTCGAGATAGAAAAAGGCCCCCGGTCGAAACCGGAGGCCTTCCAATCACCTAGAGCGCAAAAACAGGCGTGAGGGACTCACTGTCGACCGATCGTATTCGCATCACGCCACCACCAGTTGTTGAGAGACTTCATTGTGTTCTTCATGTTGGTGGCTCCTTTCGTGATGCCGTGGCGCGGTCGCACCTAGTTGCTGTTGCGCTGCACTATAGCACAGCGAAGTGTGTGCGGGGAAATCTTTTTTAAAAAGATTTCAGGCGGGTTTCCCGTCGGTCAAAAGAGCGGGCTGAGCGGGCGAGGCTGCCATTGCTGCCTTGCCCGCTCAGCTAGGACATGAGGGCCTTAGGCCTTCTTGCGACGATAGATCACGTAGGCGCAGACACCGATGATGACGACGGCGCCAACGGCCATGGCAGCCATGTTGTTGCCCTCGGACTTCTCCTCGGTGGCCTCTTTCTCTTTGACCTCGGGCTCGACTACATCCTCATCGGAGAGGGCCTCGTCGGCGTAGGTGATGGACTCGACCAGGCAGTCGTTGTCGGCATCGTAGTCACTCGGGACGAACTCCTCGGAGAAATCCTCCTCCTTGAGGTAGTCACGCATCTCCTCGAGCATAGCCTTGCACTTGAGGTAGGTGTTCTTGGTGGCAGCCTTGCCGGCCTTGTTTGCCAGGGCGGTGCGGGCCTCGGTGCCCTCAGTGGCCTGCATAGCATCGTCGACGGTTAGGTTCTGCTCGATGAGTTCCTTCTGCAGGGCGTCGAGATAGGCGCGGACGCCGGTGGCGCAGTGGTCGCGGTTCTCATAGGCGAGTGTGTTGATGTCCATGAGGACGTAGTTGATGGAGTTCTTGGGCTCCTCGTTGTTCACGACGTCTTCCTCTTCGCAGTGATCGAAGGAGACATCCTGATCGCTGAAGTAGGGGCTGACCTCGGTGAGCAGTGCGGAGTAGAAGGGGATGGCGACGGAGAATTCGGCGTTGGAGAGCATCTCCCACTGGATGGTCGCGATCTCGGGGTCCATGCCCTGACGGATCTGGAAGGTGTGGATCTCGGTGTTGCGGTTGGAGCCAATGGCATAGGCGCCGTCGGTGTTGGCGTTGAGGCCGGCGACATTCTCGCCACGAGTAGCAAAGCTGCGGATCATCTCAAAGGTGTTCCAGTCGGACTTGCCGGGCTGGAAGAACAGCGGCTGCATCTCGTGGACCAGGGCGCCGGTCGTGGCGCGAGCATTTTCGCGCTCGTCCTTAACGATCTCGTAGTCGGTGCCCTCGGCAAGCGGAGCCATGAAGTAATCGCGGCCCTGGATATAGCGCGACCAAGAATGCATGGCCTGCTCGCTAATTTCCTCACCGTAGGTCTGGGCAACGTCGAACTGGCCGTCATCGAAGTACTTGGCAAAGCCCTTTTCTTCGGGCATGGTCTGAATGTCCTTGGAGTGGAGGCAGTTCTCGGTGTCGTCGAGGTTAACCTTGTAGTTAAGGTTGCCGATGTTAGGGTTGACCGAGGCGATGTCGTCGGTGAGCTTCATGGCAATCCACTGATGGCCAGAAAGTCCGGCGAACAGCCAAGTCTCGTTGTTGTCGGCGATGATGACCTGGTCGTTGGTGCAGATGCCCTGCTCGTCGACCAGACTTCCGAGGAGCTCGACGCCCTCGCGGGCCGTGGCGCTCTCGCCCAAGATGACGCTGGCGTAGTTGTACTCACCGATGCCGGTCTCCTCGGTGAGGGGGTCGGCCTCCTCGGCCTTCTCGTTGTAGGAGGTGCTCAGCGTGGCAGAGCAGGAGACGCCCTTCTCGTTGATGCCAGCCTCGGAATAAGCGTCATAGCGATCTTCCCACTGAGAGGGGTTGTCGCGAACGAAGGTGTAGCGATACGTGGGGCCCGTGGACTTGTACTCAAAGCCGGATTCGAGCGAGGTGTACTTGCTACCGTCCTTGTGCGCAGGCTCAATGCCAAAGTGCTTGATATAGCGTGTGCTAAAGTCCTCTGCGCGGCCGTAGTACGTGTTGCCGTCCGTCGTGAGTTTGCTGCCCATGTAGATCTGGGTGCAAGCGAGTGCCGAGGTCGGCATGGCCATAATGGCCGCAGCTCCGAATGCAAGGCCGCAGCCAAGCTTCTTGAGCGTGTTGACGGGATGAGTAAGCCTCATAATCCCTCCCAACCGTTGAAACCCCGCGGAACCGTGCAGGATTTCAGCTAATAAATACATCTATTAGCCTATCGGAAGTCTAAAGAGTATTCACTAGATTCGATGAAATACTCGATGAGCGTGAAGAAATATACGATGAACGGATAATAATACTCATTTTATGGCTTTAGTTAAATAAAGGCACCCTGCATTTACTGTAGCTGAATAAAGCATTAGACGGCGGTCAAAAAGAAAACTCTCCCGCTGTTTAGGATTTGCATAAACAGCGGGAGAGTCGATAACTGGATGAATATCATGCCAATATGGAATTACTTCTTCCGGCGGTGGATCACGTTGATCGCATAGCCGACGAGCATGGCCAAAACGATGATGATAAAGCCGATCAGGGGATTGTCGTTCATGGGGCCCTCCTATTTTCCGAGCGGTGAGAATTCGTCGACGATGAGGTCGAGGCATTGCGGAAGCGCGCGGGCTCCAAAGACGCCCGAATTGCTGGAGATAATCTCGCCATCGAACTGCATGCCCAGCGACGGGGTGCAGGTGATCTTGGCTTCCTTGGTCTGGATGATCTTAAACTGCGGACGACCGAGCACCTTGCCGGCGGGGTCGAGCGCGGCGGTGATCACGGTCGGGAGCAGCTGCACGGTTTTTACGGGCTCGATGACCGCGATGTCGACCATGCCGTCGTTCATGCGGCAATCGGGGAACAGGTTGATGTCGTTTTGGATGACCGAGGTGTTGCCGGCCATGCAGCAGATGCCATCGAGCTCCTCGACAATGCCGTCATGCTCGATGGTAAAGTGCGCCACCGTGGGGTTGGGCGTGGCGAGCGCGGAGAGGAAGTAGGCGATCTCGCCGATGTCGTTTTTGGTGGGGGCGGCCTTCATCATGATCTCGGCATCAAAGCCCGAGCCGGCGATGATGATAAAGCCGTGGCGCTTCTCGTTGCCGTTCTCGTCGAGCCAAAAGAGCTCGCCCATGTCTACTTTGACCGTGCGACCGGCGCGGCAGGCCTTGGCAAGTGCCGCTGCCTCGGGGGCATTACCGATGTTATTGAAGAACAGGCAGGCCGTACCGGAGGGGAAGACGAGCGTGGGGACGCCGCATCCGCGCATTTGGTCGAGCACGTTGGAGACGGTGCCGTCGCCGCCCGAAATCACCACGCGATCAAACTCGCGCACGTCCGCCACGGCGTCCTCGGGTTCCATGCCATCGCCGATAAAACGCATCACGACCTCGTCGCCGCCCTGCGCGAGGGCGTGCGTGAACGCGTAGATTTCATCTGAGCTGGGGCCCGATGCCGGGTTGTGGATGATAAGGCAGCGCATACTTACGTTCCCGTTCTGTGACTAACCGAGTATAGTTGTAAGGCAATGCCGATATCCTACCCGTGTTTTTCGGGCCTAACCTTATTCGATGGGTTGATATGTACATTTCCACACATCAGGCTCTACTCGACTTTTGCCAGCGCGCCCGTGAGTTCGACGCGATTGCCGTCGATACCGAGTTTTTGCGCGAGCGCACGTTCCATCCGCGTCTGTGCCTGGTCCAGATTGCCACCCCTGCCGAGAGCGTAGCGGTCGATCCCCTGGTAATCGACGACCTTTCGCCGCTGGCCGAGCTTATGGCCGATGAGAGCGTGACCAAGGTCTTCCACGCCTGCTCGCAGGATATGGAGGTCATGCTTCATACCGTGGGCGCGCTGCCGCGTCCGATTTTTGACACGCAGGTCGCCGCCGCCTTTTTGGGCGAGCGCCAGCAGATTTCCTACGGTGCGCTCGTGCAGACGTTCTGCGGCGTTTCGTTGCCTAAGACCGAGTCGCTGACCGACTGGTCGCGCCGCCCGCTGACCGATAAGCAGATTGAGTACGCGATCGATGACGTCAAGTATCTGATCGTTGCCTATACCGAGATGATGAGCCGCCTGCGCGAGCTGGGCCGTGTGGATTGGGTGCTCGATGAGCTGCGCCCGCTGGCAGACGAGTCGCACTACCGCGCCGACCGCCATGAGGCATTCCGCAAGGTCAAGCGCATCAACTCGTGCAGCCGCCATCAGCTGGGCATTGCGCGCGAGCTCGCCGCCTGGCGCGAGGACCGCGCCGAGCGCCGCAACATCCCGCGCAAGTGGGTCATGTCCGACGATACGCTGCTGGCGCTCGTCAAGCGCAATCCCGTTCGCGTTGAGGAGTTCCGTAGCATCCGCGGTACCGATCAGCTGGGGGAGCGCGACGTGGACGGCGCGCTCATGGCCATCAAGCGCGGCGCAAGCTGCCCGCACGATCGCCTGCCGCTCATGGTGCGCGGGCATCGCCAGATCTCTCCGGAGTTGGAGAGCGTGACGGACCTGATGTACGCGCTCATCCGCCTGGTTGCCGAGCGCTCGGGCGTGGCGACCTCGGTCATTGCCTCGCGCGATGACCTGGCCGACTATATTGAGCATCCCGAGCAGAGCCCCCTGCGCGAAGGCTGGCGTTTTGAGCTTGTGGGTTCGCGCCTGGACGATCTGCTTTCCGGCAATATGGGGCTCACCGTGAAGGACGGTAAAATCGAGCTTTTGTAATTACGCGGTTTTGCCAAACGATACAAACCGGTAGCGACAAAACATCGATGGTGTCTCATTGTCTGGGCGAGTGGGTAGAATGCCTCCAATGTGTAACTCGATTCGGAGGAATTCGTATGCCCTACTACTATGGATACGGCTTTGGCATCGACCCGCTGTATCTGCTGGTTGTCCTTGTCTGTACGGTGCTTGGCCTTGCTGCACAGAGCTATATCAACTCGACGTACAAAACCTGGTCCAAGGTTCGCTCGGACGGCGATACGGGTGCTGCGGTCGCGCGCCGCATGCTCGACGCCAACGGCTGCAGTGCCGTGGGTATCAAGGGTGTCGCTGGTGAGCTCACCGACCATTACAACCCTCAGGATAACAACCTGTATCTCTCGGAAGCCAACCGCTCGGGCGGATCGGTCGCAAGCGTTGCCGTGGCCTGCCACGAGGCGGGCCATGCCGCCCAGCGTCAAAGTGGTTATGCCATGATGAGGGTGCGCACCGCCCTGGTCCCGGTCGTCAACTTTACCCAGAACACCTGGACCATCGTGCTACTCATGGGCCTGTTTATGAACATCGCGGGGCTCACGACCCTCGCGCTGGTCTTCTTCTCGTTTAGTGTGTTGTTCCAGTTGGTTACGCTGCCGGTCGAGATTGATGCCAGCCGCCGCGCCGTGGCGTACATCGAGCAGTCGGGCATGAGCTCCAAGCAGGTCAATGGTGCCAAGAAGGTCCTGACGGCAGCCGCGCTTACCTACGTTGCTGCAGCGCTCACTTCGATCATTCAGCTGCTCTACCTGATGGCTCGCTACAACAGAAACTCCAACCGATAACAAATTGGCTTGACAGGCGCCGCGGAGATTTGTGTCCCCGCGGCGCTGTACTATGTGTTGGACTTGAATTTGCGCAGGGCCGGAGCCCTTGTGCACGATGACGAAAGGAGGCTGCGTGGCAGGCTGGAATCTGACCGGCAATGCCGTTTCCGCCGAGTTCGACGGTTCGGACGAGCAGGAGCGCAAAGAGCTCAGCGTGAGCCAGGCGGTGGAGATCGCCGCTGGTGCGCTCGATGCTATTCCGCAGCTGAGCGTCCTGGGCGAGGTCACGGGCTTCCGTGGCCCCAATGCCCGAAGCGGTCACTGCTACTTCCAGATTAAGGACGCCTCGGCAGCCGTTGACTGCATCATCTGGAAGGGCGCCTATCTCAAGCGCACCTTCGATTTGCGCGACGGTATGCAGGTGAGCTTTAAGGGCAGCTTTAACCTGTATAAGGCCACGGGCCGCATGAGCTTCGTGGCTAAGTCATTCTCGTTGGCGGGGGAGGGCTTGCTGCGTCAGCAAGTGGCGCAACTGGCCGAAAAGCTACGCCGCGAGGGCCTGATGGACGAGGCACGCAAGCGCCGCATCCCGGTGTTCTGCTCGCGCGTGGCGGTCGTCACCTCGCTTTCGGGTGCCGTAATCGACGACGTCAAGCGTACGCTGCGCCGCCGCAACCCGCTCGTTGAGCTTGTCTGCGTGGGTGCCAAGGTTCAAGGCGAGGGCGCGCCGGCCGAGCTCATTGAGGGCTTGCGCCGCGCCGCTTCCATTACGCCGGCGCCCGACTGTATTTTGCTGGTGCGCGGCGGTGGCTCCTTCGAAGACCTTATGACCTTTAACGACGAAGGGCTTGCCCGCGCGGTGGCAGCCTGTCCCGTGCCTGTGGTGACGGGCATTGGCCATGAGCCCGATACCTCGATCTGCGACATGGTAAGCGACCGTCGCGCCTCCACGCCCACGGCGGCGGCCGAATCGGTGGCGCCGGCTATGACGGAGTTGGCCGATGTGCTCGAGGCGCGCCATCAGCGTCTGGGTGCCGCGATGGCATCGATGATTGGGTCGGCCCAGGTCGACCTGGAGATGCTCGATCAGCGCGGTCACCGTGCCTGGGACACCTATACGGCTCGTCTGGGCGACGCGCTCGATGCAGCCGCGCGCCGCCCGTGCCTCAACGACCCAACGTTTATGGTCGAGCGCCGCGAGTCCGAGCTTGCCCTGACGGCCGATCGTCTGTCCGGCGCCATAACGCGTTCGGTTGGGGCCTTCCGCTCCAACTTCGAGCGTCTGCCCGAGCGCTTGATCGCAAGCACCTCGGGGCTCGATGGGAAGCGCCATGCGCTCACGCTTGCGAGTTCCCGTTTAGAGCATCAGGGGCGCACGATGCTCAGCAAGCCAGCGTCCGACCTGGGCCGAGTTGCCGCGTCGCTCGATGCCCTGTCGCCGCTCAAGGTGCTTGCCCGCGGCTATTCCATCGCGTACAGCGATGATGGGGTGGCTACGAGCGCCAAGACTTTTAAGCCCGGCGACGCCATCCGCGTGCGCATGGCAGACGGCAACGTGGCGGCAACGGTCGATGCGGTCGAGTAAACCGCGTTTCATAGCGATAAACCTTTAGGAAAGGAAACAGATATGGCAGAGAAGACCCCGGTCGAGCAGCTTACGTACAAGCAGGCTTCGCAGGAGCTGGAGCTCATCATCCGCAGCTTGGAGTCGGGCGATATGGAGCTCGAGGAGTCGCTCGAGAGCTATACCCGCGGCGTCGAGCTCCTCAAGAGCCTGCGTACTCGCTTGTCCGATGCCGAGCAGAAGGTCTCGGTGCTCCTGAAGGACGTCGACGGCAACGACGTGCTCGCCGACGGCGAAGCCGCCAACACCGACGACAACCTCTCGTTCTAACCATCCCGACCAAATATAATTACCTTGGTCTGCGAGAAAGGAACCAACCATGTGTGATTGCATCTTCTGCAAAATTGCCAACCACGAGATCCCCTCGACCGTTGTCTATGAGGACGACCAGGTCATCGCCTTCGACGACCTCAACCCACAGGCGCCGGTCCACACGCTCGTGATCCCCAAGAAGCACTACAGCGATATCGCCGACAACGTACCTGCCGAGACCATGGGCGCCATGGCTCACGCCATCCAGGAGGTCGCTAAGGCCAAGGGTCTGGAGGACGGCTTCCGCGTCATCTCCAACAAGGGCGTCAACGCCGGCCAGACCGTCATGCACTTCCACATGCATGTCCTCGGCGGCAAGAACCTGGGCGAGAACCTCATCTGAGGACGCGTAGCCCGTCGACTTGGCTGCCTTTGGAGTAATCTATGCAGCTTTCTCAACTCGAATACCTTCAAGCGGTAGCGAACTATGGCGGCGTGCGCAAGGCAGCTCGCGCCGTTCATGTGAGTCCGCAGGCCGTTTCGTCGGCAATCAAAAAGTTGGAATCTGAGTATCAGATTGTTTTGCTCGACCGATCGGCGGGGGAGGCTGTTTTGTCTCCGGCGGGCAGAGAATTTGCGCGTCGTGCACGCGTGATCCTGGCACAAGTCGACGATCTCAAAAAGTACGCCCAATCGAGGGACGACGGCGTCTCGCCCGACGGCCACTTCCGTCTTTACGCCCCCTGCCTTCATGGGCGGGGGCGTCTTTTTTCCGAAAACTGGTACGACTCGTTTGAACGCTCGCACCCTCAGATTCACCTTGATGTGTGGCATCAGCCAACGGCTACATGCTTTGAATCACTTGTGCTTGGCATTTCGGATGCGGCCATCTCATTTGAGGAACCAAGGGACAGTGTCCTTTCTTCGAAATACTTGGGTGAAAAGGAGCTCAAGGTTCTTTCGTGCCCAGCGGGTCATCAATCTGTGGGCGCTATGACCGTTCGTGAGTTACTGGGCGGCAGGCTCGCTGTTCCAATTAATTTGTCACCCTGTCTCAATGCAATCAATCAATGCCCCGAAGCTCAGCTAGTTAATTTCCGTTTCCGCGATGTCGAATACGGAAACAGGGCGCAGACTGAGTTTCTTCAAGCCGGGGGATTGATATTGAGTCTTTCTGGCTCTTCTCTCGCATCAGATGTATTGGAAGTGAGCGAGTGCTCCATTGAGGGTTCGCGTGACGTAGCCTTGCCCATCTACTTTTGCTATCGACAAAATGCCTGGACCGATCGACACCAGACGGTATTTCTTCACCTATTGCGTCATCTTGCTTCGTGAAATTAATTGGCTTTGAGACGTCAAGTGATTATTGACGCCTTGCAACACATAGCTGACAGCTTTGCCCTCATGCTTTTCCAAGATTCCGATTAAGATTGCTGGCTCTTGGAGGGCGGAGCATGAAAAACCGTACGGTTTTGCTTTATATGACGTTCGTTTTTCTGTCGAACTTCAGCACCATCTTGTATTTTCTAACTGTCTACCTTGAGTTCGTCGGGCTTTCGATGGTAGCGATTTCTGGCATGATGATTGCATATCAAGTGAGCAAGTTCGTCCTTGAAGTTCCCACTGGCTATATTGCTGATAGGTTTGGACGAAAGACAAGCGGTCTCGTTGGCGTCGTGGGAATGCTTGGATACTACGCCGCCCTGCTTCTCGTCCGTTCCCCTCTGCTTTTAATCGGTGCGTTCGCTCTCAAAGGTTTTGCCGTTGCATGTCTGAGCGGATCCATAGAAGCGATTTACATTGACAGCGTCTCTCAGGACCAGCTCGTAAGACTTAATGTCGTTGAGCGATTTGTTTTCTATGCCTCTTATGCCATCTCCGCTTGCGTGGGCGGTTTCATTTCGTCTGTCGGTGCATATCTCATTGGTCTTTCGGCAGATATCATCGCAATGGTGTTGACGTTGGTTGTCGTTGTCTGCATTCCTGAGATGCGAAGAGGGGGCGCTGCGGGGGCACCTGAGCGTGGAATTAGCCCGAAGATGATCGGTGCTGCTATTGCGTGTAATGGCATTCTTCGTTCAGCGTTCATCATGGACTGTTCTCAGGCATTTGCTTTTGTCGCCCTGGAAAACTTTTTCTCACTGCTGCTTGCGGGTCGCGGAATGAATGCCGTCGCTTCGGGTGTGACCATTGCGGTCCAGCTCCTTGCCTCGGCCTCTATGGGGCTTATTGTGCCCAGTGTGAGTGCTCATGTCGACAAGGGCCGTTTTGCGCGTATTTGCGGCATCATTCGCTTAGTATTGACAGCTTTGTTTTTGATCCCCCTTACTCCGGCTAATTTGCTGCCCGTGTTCTATGTGCTGCAGACGGTCGCCTACTCGTTGTTTGCCCCAATCAAATACTCAGTTTTTCAAAATGCTGCCGATTCATCGATGCGCTGTTCACTGATTTCGGTTCAAAGCCAGATGGTGGCGGTGGGCGCTGTTCTTTTCTATCTGCTCAACTCTGTGCTGAGTAGCGTTGCGGGCATTCGAGTCGTATTGCTTGTTGCGCTCGGGATTACTTCCCTGGTGTATATCCCCGCGCTATTTCGTCTTACAAGTCAAAGGCCATGAGCATTTAGGCATCGATAACTTATATATCAACGCAATAAACCCGAGCGCGAGGGCGTTTGGGTTTATTATTGAAGCGTATGTAACCTGGCGGCGCCACACCGCCTGTTAGTAGGGAGACACATGAACGTTCTGGTCGTCAACGCAGGATCTTCGACCCTTAAGTATCAGGTCATCGATACCAAGTCCCACAAGGTGTCCGCAAAGGGCTCCTGCGAGCGCGTCTGCTTTACCGGCGGTACCTTCACCCACGCTGCCAACGGCTCCAAGAAGGTGACCGAGAACATTGAGTTCCCCGACCACAAGGTCGCCATCGAGGTCGTCCTGAAGGACCTCGAGGCCAACGGCGTCAAGATCGAGGGCATCGGCCACCGTATCGTTCAGGGCGGTTGGTACTTTGGCGATTCCTCCCTCGTCGACGAGGACGTCCTCGCCAAGATCCGCGAGGTCGCTCCGCTCGCTCCGCTGCACAACAACCCCGAGGCCAACGTTATCGAGTACTGCCTCGAGCAGTATCCCGACCTGCCCAACGTCACGGTCTACGACACCGCTTTCCACTTCAACATGCCCGAGGTCGCCAAGACCTACGCCCTGCCCAAGGACGTCTGCGACAAGCTGCACATCCGTAAGTACGGCGCTCATGGCACCAGCTATCGCTACATCTCCAAGAAGGTCGCCGAGATGACCAACGGCGAGGCCCGCAAGGTCGTCGTGTGCCACATCGGTTCCGGCGCTTCCCTGTGCGCCATCGAGGACGGCAAGTGCATGGACACCACCATGGGCTTGACGCCGCTCGACGGTGTCATGATGGGCACCCGCTGCGGCTCCATCGACCCGGCCACCGTGTGCTACCTGCAGCGCGAAGGCGGCTACACCTTCGACGAGGTCGACGAGATGATGAACAAGAAGTCCGGCCTTTTGGCTGTGACCGGTGGCAAGACCAACGACTGCCGCAACGTTGAGGAGCTCGCCGCTGCCGGCGACCCCGAGGCCCAGCTCGCCTTCGATATGTTCGTCTACAAGATTGCCGCCAAGGCCGCCGAGATGGCCACCTCCATGTGCGGCATGGACACCCTGGTCTTTACCGCCGGCATCGGCGAGCACGCTCCGGCCGTCCGCGCTGGCGTGGCCGATCGTCTGGCCTTTATGGGCGTCAAGATGGACCATGCCCGCAACGCTCTGCGCGGCGACGGCGCTTGGTGCCTGTCAGCCAAGGATTCCAAGGTCAAGATTTTCGTCATCCCCACGGACGAGGAGTTCATGATCGCTTCCGACGTCGAGCGCATCGTCAACGGCAAGTAATTGATGCAAGGGGAGGGGACTGGATGGCCTTGTGCCGTTCAGCCCCCTTTTACGCTCTTTGGGCGAAGAGTTTAATAGATATTTATTGGATTCTGATAACTTCTTATTAAGTGTACGGCCACCTTATAGGTTTGCCGACCGTACTGTAATCACGAAGGAGTCTCATGAACGTACTTGTTGTCAACGCCGGCAGCTCGAGCCTTAAATATCAGCTTTTGGATACCGATACCCGCGAGGTTTTCGCCAAGGGCAACTGCGAGCGTATCGGCTCGGAGATGGGCACCTTTGGCCATTCCGAGAACGGTGGTGCCAAGCTGACCGAGGAGATTCCTTTTCCCGATCATCGCTGCGCCATTGCGCGCGTGCTCGAGGAGCTCGAGAAGACCGACTTTACGATCGATGGCATCGGCCACCGTATCGTTCAGGGTGGCTGGCACTTCGATGATTCCGCGGTCGTCGACGATGAGGTCATGGCTAAGATCCTTGAGGTGGCCCCGCTCGCCCCGCTGCACAATTACGGCGAGGCCGCGGCAATCGAATATTGCCGCGAGAAGTATCCGGAGCTGCCCAACGTGGCCGTCTTCGACACCTCGTTCCACATGACCATGCCCGAGGTTGCCTACACCTATGCGCTGCCCAAGGACGTGTGCGACAAGTACCACGTGCGCAAGTACGGCGCCCACGGTACGAGCCACCGCTACGAGTGGATGATGGCCAAGGAGATTCTGGGCTCGCGCTGCCACCGCCTGCTCTCGTGCCATTTGGGCAACGGCGCCTCGCTTGCCGCCATCGAGGATGGTGTGTGCCGCGACACCACGATGGGCCTCACGCCGCTCGACGGCCTGATGATGGGAACCCGCTGCGGCTCCATCGACCCGGCTACCGTGTGCTACCTGCAGCGCGAGGGCGGCTACAGCTACCAGGAAGTCGACGACATGATGAACAAGCAGTCCGGTCTGCTTGCCATCTCGGGCATCTCCAACGATGCCCGAGACATTCGTACGCGCGCTTCCGAGGGTGACGAGCGCTGCCTGCTTGCCTTCGATATGTTCGCATACAAGGCCATGCAGCAAGCTGGTTCCATGATTGCCTCCATGGCGGGCGTGGACACCATTACCTTTACCGCCGGCATCGGCGAGAATGACTGGTCGATCCGCAAGGCCTTCTGCGACTGCTTTGAGTGGCTGGGCGTGCGTATCGACAACAACAAGAACCGCGAGGCCGTGGGCAACGGCCCACAGGTCATCAGCGCCGCCGGTTCCGCCGTCACGGTCATGGTCATCCCCACCGACGAGGAATACATGATCGCCCACGACGTCGAGCGCCTGACCGCGAATAACTAGTGCGTTCGCTTGCGATTGAACGAAAGGCCTCCTGAGCAGCAGCTCAGGAGGCCTTTTTGCTAGCAGGCGGAAATTCCAGTCCCAAAGTGATCATCACCAGTAACGCCTGCGCTCCCAGCAACGACACCCATCCATTCAGATCCTCAGCCCCAGCTCGTAGCCAAGCCGCCGTCCACTCCAGATGCTCTGAATGCTTCGTAGCAGTAGAAGGCCGTACGGGCTAACCCCTGAAAACATTCCGCAGACCAGAAACGCCCCCGTTCGTAGCTCCGAAGGAGCAGAACGGGGGCGTTTCATTGGTCGAGGACGTTTTCAGGGGTTAGCCCGTACGGCCTTCGGGCGAGTGCGTCCGCTACTCAGCCATCTGAGCCTGGACGGCGGTGATGGCTACGACACCCACGATGTCGTCGGCAGAGCAGCCGCGCGACAGGTCGTTGACCGGCTTGGCGATGCCCTGCAGAATGGGGCCGTAAGCGTCGGCGCCGGCGAAGCGCTGGACCAGCTTGTAGCCGATGTTGCCGGCCTCGAGGTCGGGGAACACGAGCACGTTGGCCTTACCGGCGACGGAGGAGCCGGGAGCCTTGAGCTGGGCGACGGTGGGGACGATAGCAGCATCGAGCTGCAGGTCGCCGTCGATGGCGAGCTCGGGTGCCTTCTCCTTGCAGAACTTCACGGCCTCCTGGACCTTCTTGGCGACCTCGCCACCGGCGGAGCCCATGGTGGAGTAGGAGAGCATGGCCACGTGCGGCTCAACATTGCCCATAAAGGTGGACCAGGAGTGGGCCGAGGCGATGGCGATCTCGGAGAGCTCGTCAGAGGACGGGTTGATGTTGAGGCCGCAGTCGGCGAAGATCAGCGTACCGTCGGTGCCGAATTGCGGGGTGTCGGTGCACATCACGAAGAAGGCCGAGACCAGCTTGGTGCCCGGGGCAGTCTTGAGGATCTGCAGCGCGGGGCGCAGGGTGTCGGCGGTGGAGTGGCAGGCACCGGAGACCAGGCCGTCGGCATCGCCCATCTTGACCATCATGGTGCCAAAGTAGGTGGCGTCCATCACCTGGGCACGAGCCTGCTCGATGGTGACGCCCTTCTTGGCGCGGAGCTCGGCAAACTTCTGCGCGTACTCCTCGTGCTTCTCGGCGTTGCGCGGGTCGATGACGGTGGCGCCGGGAACATCGATCTCGTCGGGGTTGCCCAGGATGACAAGCTTTGCCAGGCCCTCCTCGATGATTTTGTTTGCCGCGACGATGGTACGCGGATCCTCGCCCTCGGGCAGGACGATCGTCTTAAGGTCGGCCTTTGCGGCAGACTTCATACGGTTTAGGAAATCGCTCATGTTACTCCTTACAAGCGTTTTGCTAAGCTCCAGGCCCTCGGCTGTACACGAATAAACCCGCTGCTAGCGGGTTTACCTTTCAATAATGTACGCCGCGGTGCTTGAGCTTTCCTTGTGTGGCAAGCTCATTATAGGACGCATTAGCGCTATAATCGCTCTGATAAATATGTCTCGACGTATGTTCGAGAAAAAGCCCAGTTAAAAAGCGTGTGGCTTTTGACAAGGAGTATCGATGCAGATTACCTCAGGCCTGCCTGAAGGCTTTAATGCCGGTGCGTACGACATGATCGTTGTCGGCGCCGGTTATGCCGGTGCCGTTTGCGCCCGCCGTCTTGCCGAAACTATCGGCTATCGTGTTGCCGTTTTGGAGCGTCGCGGCCACATCGCGGGTAATGCCTACGACTGCACTGACGAGGCCGGAATCCTGGTCCACGAGTACGGTCCGCACATCTATCACACTTTTAACGAGCGCGTCCATAACTTCCTGTCGCGCTTTACCAAGTGGACGGACTACCAGCACAAGGTGCTCGCCAACATCAACGGCACCCTCATGCCCGTACCCTTTAACCATGCGAGCCTCAAGCTTGCCTTTGGCGATGAGCGCGGCGAGGAGCTGTACCAAAAGCTCGTGGAGACCTTTGGCAAGGACGTCAAGGTGCCCATTATGGAGCTGCGCAAGAAGAACGACCCGGATCTTGCCGAGGTCGCCGATTATGTCTATGAGAACGTCTTTTTGCATTACACCATGAAGCAGTGGGGCCAGACGCCCGACCAGATCGACCCCTCGATCACCGGCCGCGTTCCCGTCTTTGTGGGCGATGACGATCGCTACTTCCCGCAGGCTCCTTTCCAGGGCATGCCGCAGGATGGCTATACCGCGCTGTTCGAGCATATGCTCGATCACGATCTGATCGACGTATTCTGTGACGTAGACGCCCGTGACCTCTTTGAAATCGACGAGACCACCGTCAAGATCGACGGCAAGGTCTATGGCGGCGAGATCGTCTACACCGGTCCGCTCGACGAGCTATTCAACCTCGACCTGGGCGCGCTGCCGTACCGCACGCTCGATATGAAGTTCGAGACGCTCGATATGGACCAGTTCCAGCCCGTGGGCACCGTCAACTACACCACGAGCGAGGACTATACGCGCATCACCGAGTTCAAGAACATGACTGGTCAGGTCCTGCCCGGCAAGACCACCATCATGAAGGAGTACTCCAAGGCCTATACGCCCGGCTCGGGCGAGACGCCGTACTACGCTATTCTGGAGCCCGAGAACCGTGAGCTCTATGAGCGCTACCTTGAGCGCGTCCAGAACCTGACGAACTTCCACCCGGTGGGTCGTCTGGCCGAGTATCGTTACTACGATATGGACGCCGTGACCAATTCTGCCCTCGATCTTTCGGATGAGATTATCGCCTGCCATGCATAAAGTCATAACATTCGGTATTCCCTCATATAACGCCGCCAAGGACATGGACCATTGCATCACCTCCATCTTGGAGGGGAGCAATTACGCCACCGATATCGAGATTATTGTGGTGGACGACGGCTCCAAGGACGAGACGGCCGCCAAGGCCGACGAGTGGGAGGCCCGTTATCCTGGAATCATCCGCGCGGTGCACCAGGAGAATGGCGGCCACGGTATCGCCGTCCTCTCGGGCCTGCGTGAGGCGCATGGTACGTACTATAAGGTCGTTGACTCGGACGACTGGCTCGACGGTGCGGCGCTTTCGACCATGCTGTCGATTCTGCGTGGCTTTGAGGAGCGCGACCAGCGCGTCGACCTGTTTATCTCGAACTACGTGTACGAGAAGGTTTACGAGGGCACGCATACCGCTATTGGCTACAAGTTTGCCCTGCCGCGCAAAAAGATTTTCTCTTGGGACCAGATCGGACACTTCCGTCCCGATCAGAACCTGCTCATGCACAGCCTGTGCTATCGCACCGACGTACTGCGCGAGTCCAATCTGCCTATGCCGGCACACACCTTCTACGTGGATAATATCTACGCATACGTGCCGCTGCCGCGCTGCAAGACCATGTACTACGCCGACATCGACCTCTATCGCTACTTTATCGGTCGCGAGGGCCAGAGCGTCAATGAGGCCACGATGGTCAAGCGCCTGGGCCAGCAGTTCCGCGTAACGCGTATCATGATGGAATCGTTCCACCTGTACCAGGACGTTGAGTCCTCGCGTCTGCGTTCGTACATGATGGGCTACTTCACCATGATGATGGCGATTTGCTCGGTGCTCACCAAGCTTTCCGAGGAAGATCGTGCCGATGAGCGCCTGAAGACGCTGTGGAAGGACCTGAAGGAGTACGACGAGCGCATGTATCGTCGCGCTCGTTACGGCGTGGTCGGATTCTTTACCAACCTCCGCGGTCGCGCCGGAGACAAAACCACACTTGGCCTATACCGTCTTGCCTCAAAGATCTTCAAATTCAACTAGGGCAGAAACGCTCGGGTAACGGGGACCCCTGGTCCTTAACTTGCTACTTCGAACAGTCCTGCGCAAGACGGAGGCGCCACTGGCGCCTCCTTTGCGTGCGGAACTCGTATCAAGTTAAGGACCAGGGGTCCTCTGTTATGTCTTGCTTTATGTCAGCAAGCTGAATTTGAAGACCTTGGACGCGCGGTACACATGGGCCTGGGCTGAAAAGACTTGGTTGGTAGGTTGCCCGGTGGGTCTTGGTCATGTTTGTCGCGAGTTCCGCACGAGCCGAAGAGCACTTAATGTGCTCTTCGTGCGAGCCAGGACTGTAGAGCAGCAAACATAACCTAGCCCCACCGGGCAACCGGACGAGCTAGTTTACTTTGCGGCGCCGGGGATGCCGTGGGAGGTTTTGGCGTTTTTGGCTCCGTTTACGATGGCGGTTTGCAAAGCCCTTACGGCGAGCATGCCCAGCAGGTCTAGGGGAACGGCGGCGCTTGCCTGGGCGCCCAGTTTGCCGCTGGCGAGGGTGTAGATGGTGTCGCCGTCGTTGGTGGTGTGCGTGGGACGGATGGCGTGTGCGTAGGCGTCTGCGGCCATCTGGGAGACCTTGGTGGCTTGTGCCTTAGTGAGTTCCACGTTGGTGACGATGCAGCTGATGGTGGTGTTGGTGCGGTCGAGCGGCATCTGCATGGATCCGGCGGCAGCAAAGGCTGCGAGTTCCATGTCGACGATCTGGTCGCTATCGGCTGCGGCGCGCATGCCGGCGACCCACTCGCCGGTGAAGGGGTCGACAACGTTGCCGCAGGCGTTGACCGAGACCACGGCGCCCACCTTGACGGGGCCGAGTGCCACGGCGGCGGCGCCAAGGCCGGCCTTCATGCAGGTGGCGGGGCCCATGAGCTTGCCCACGGTGGCACCGGTGCCGGCACCTACATTGCCCTGCTCGAGCGTGGTGGGGGTGTTGTCGAGTGCCTCGCGCACGGCGGCGATGCCGGCCTCTATGTCGGGGCGAACGGTGGGGTTACCAAAGGCGAGGTCGAAGATACAGCTGGAGCACACGATAGGCACCTGCGTGGGGCCGACGGGAAGGCCGATGCCGCGGCTCTCAAGCTCGCGAGCGACGCCGCTTGCGGCCTCCAGGCCAAAGGCCGATCCGCCCGAAAGGCAGACGGCGTGGACCTTGTCGACGGTGTTCTCGGGTCGCAGCAGGTCGGTTTCGCGCGATGCCGGGGCACCGCCGCGAACGTCAACGCCGCCGGTGGCGCCCTCGGGTGCCACGATTACGGTGCAACCAGTGCCGGCCTCCTCGTCCGTGTAGTTGCCAAAGCAAAAGCCATCGACATCGCAAACGTCAATGGCCTCAAGCAGTGTATCCATGTTTTACTCCTATCGGTTTTCCGCCGGGCCTTATGCCCGGTCGGGATCCGTACGGTACGCCGAAATTGTAGGCGCTGGGGGATACCCAGCGCCAGATGCAATTACGATAGTTTTTGAATCGCGCGTGCGACGCGAGCGATGGGCAGGCCCACCACGTTGTAGAAGTCGCCCGAAATATTATGCACGAGCATGCGCCCGCCGACGCCCTGGATGCCGTAGGCGCCGGCCTTGTCCATGGGCTCGCCCGAGGCGACGTAGCGCTCAATCTGCTCGTCGGTGAGCTCATAGAACGTCACGTCGGTCACATCGACAAACGACAGGCTCTCGGCGGCGTGCGGGGCTGTGACGTCTCCGGCTCTAACGATGCAGACGCCGGTTGCGACCTGGTGCGTGCGCCCCGAGAGCTCATGGAGCATGGTGCGGGCTTCGTCCTCGTTTGCCGGCTTGCCCAAAAGCTTGCCATCGAAGGTGACGATGGTGTCGGCTGCGATGGTCAGCTCATTGGGTTCGGCGTGCTCGGCGGCAACAGCGGCAGCCTTAGCGCGAGCTAAGCGCTCGACAAGCGTAAGCGGGGCCTCGTCATCAAAAGGAGTCTCGTCGATGTCAGCGGGAATGACGCGGATGTCGTAGCCCGCTTCGCGCATCAACTCGATGCGGCGCGGTGATTGCGAAGCCAAAATCATAGCTGAATGCCCTCGGCAACCTTCTCGACAGCCTTGTCGCCGGCGAGCGTGCGCAGCAGTTCAAGCGCAAAGGGGAGCGACTGGGCCATGCCGCTGGCGGTGATGATGTTGCCGTCGTGCGTGACCTTGTCGCCGGTATAGGCGCCCTCGGGGAAGCTCTTCTCAAAGCCGGGGAAGCACGTGGCATGGCGTCCCTCGAGCAGGTCAAGCTCGCCCAGGATAAACGGGGCGGCGCAGATGGCGGCAACATGCTTGGTCGCGGCGAACTCGCAGACTACGTCGCAGACGCGCTGATCGGCGCGCAGGTTGGTGGCGCCGGGCAGACCGCCGGGCAGCACGACGCAGTCGTACTCGTCAAAGTTAATCTCGTCAAAGAGCGCGTCGCAAGTTACGGGAATCTGCAGCGAGCTTACGACCTCGCGGGTGGGCATGATCGAGACGAGCGTGGCGCGCACGCCGCCGCGACGCATGACATCGACCATGGTCAGGCATTCAATCGTTTCAAAGCCATCGGCGGCAAGAACGGCAACGCTGGGCATAAGGGTTCCTTTCATAGGGCGGCATACAATTAGCCGTCTTATACCCCGAAGACCTCCGCTTGCCACGCTCGATTTCCCAATGTTTAAAATAGCCCCGTCCGAATTAGCTACCCCCACCCATCCTCAACAATCTCAATCTGTAACATCCATCGACCAAAACTAGCCCCAACTGTTACAGATCGAGACAGTCCCCAACAGCACCGCCCCGTTCGGGGAACGACCGCCACGGGTACGGCGGGCAGAGGCTCACTTTTTTCCTCGGTTTTTCTTGACGGAATCTCACCTGTTGTAGTACTCTGACCCAGTCTAAAAACGCGTGGACTTTTCTGGGCGCTAGCCACCTTTTTGCCACGCAACCGAGCAGTCGGTTGCGTGGCTTTTTTCGTCTTGGCAGCAGGTGCCACATGCACCGCCAGAAGACTGCACGAGCCCACCTTCCGACTGCAGGGAACAGACGCACGAGACGTGCGTCTGCAAGACAGCAGACGGAAGGGAGCCTAATGGCAGGAATAAACACAATCAAGCAACAGGCCGCCGGGGCGGGAGCCACGGGCGCGGGACAGGCCAAGGCGGCGCTCCAGGTCTTTGCGGGCGGCGCCTGCTACGGCGCGATGGCCACGACCTACAAGCTCGCCTACGCCGCGGGCTTCACCTCGGCACAGGTGGTGGCGAGCCAAGCGTGGCTCGGCTGCCTCTTCTTCGCCCTCGCCACGCTCGCAGGGCACGCACTCGGGCACCGCTGGCAGCGCGTGGGCTGGAAGCTCGCCCTTAAGCTCATGGGCCTGGGAGCCCTCACCTGCCTCACCTCAATCCTCTACTGCTACGCCATGAGCGTGCTGCCCGCCCCGGTGGCGCTCACGCTCCTCTTCCAGTTCACGTGGCTGGGGCTCGTGTGGCAGACCGTCATGACGCGCCGCCCGCCAAGGCTCCTCCAAGTGGCCTCCGCCCTGGCCATCGTCTTCGGGACGGTGTTCGCGAGCGGCGTTTACAAGACCGGCATCACCGGGTACGACCCCGTGGCCCTGCTCTGCGCGCTGGGGGCGGCCGTGTCCTGCTCCCTCTTTGTCACCCTCTCCGGCAAGGTCGAGGCCCCCTGCTCGTCCGAGCAGCGCGGCGTCATCGTGTGCGCGGGCTCCGTGGTCATGTCGCTCACGGTGTGCCCGGACTACGTCGTCTCGGGCGTCCTCGCCCAGGGCATCATGCCCTTTGCCGTCATCGCCGGCTTCTTTGGCATGCTCTGCCCGGTCTTGCTCTTCGGCATGGGCTCTCCGCACCTGCCCGCGGGTCTCTCCACTGTCATGGCCGCCGCGGAACTCCCCGCCGGCCTGCTCATCGCCATGGTCGTCCTCGGCGAGCCGCTCGGCGTCGTCGAGTGGCTGGGCGTCGCCATCATCCTCGCCGGCGTGTGCCTGGCACAGGTCCCCTCCCTGCTTGGAGGCCGGGAGGCACGTCGCGCCGCCGCAGGACAAGCCGTCAGCTAGTCACCCCTTCACGGGCGGCCCGCGCGCATCGGGGAAAGGGCCACGGGCCCGGCGCGTGAGGTCGCAAGGACGTTATAAAGCGTCCCCGCAGAGGTGGGGGCGCCAGAGAGAAGGAGGCACCATGCCATTTCCAAAAGGGTTCCTTTGGGGAGGAGCCACCGCTGCTAACCAATGCGAGGGAGGTTATGACGAGGGCGGCCGCGGCCTTGCCAATGTCGACGTCATCCCACACGGGTCGGAGCGCAACGACGTAAGTCGCGGCCTGAGGCGCATGCTCGACTTTGAGCCCGGGTACTACTACCCGGCCCAGACGGGCATCGACTTCTACCACCACTACCGCGAGGACATAGCCCTCTTCGCGGAGATGGGCTTTAAGGTCTTTCGCCTCTCCATCGCCTGGAGCCGCATCTTCCCCAATGGCGACGAGGAGGAGCCCAACGAGGCCGGGCTCGCCTTCTACGAGGACGTGTTCCGCTGCTGCCGCGAGCACGGGATCGAGCCCCTCGTGACCATCACGCACTTCGACTGCCCCATCCACCTCGTCAAGAAGTACGGCGCCTGGCGAAACCGCGCCCTCATCGAGCTCTACAAGCGGCTCGTGAAGGTGCTCTTCAACCGCTACCGCGGCCTCGTGCATTGGTGGATCACGTTCAACGAGATGAACATGATCTTGCACCGTCCCTTCATGGGCGCCGGCATCGTCCTCGAGCCCGGGGAGAATGCCCGCGAGGCCGAGTACCGCGCCGCGCACAACGAGCTCGTGGCGAGCGCCTGGGCCACCAAGATCGCCCACGAGGTCGACCCGGAGAACAAGGTAGGCTGCATGCTCGCCGCGGGAAGCTACTACCCCTACTCCTGTCGTCCCGAGGACGTCCGTGCAGCGCAGGTCAAGAACCAGGAGGACCTCTTCTTCGTGGACGTGCAGGCACGCGGGCACTACCCCGGCTACGCGCTCAAGATGCTCGAGCGCGAGGGCATCGACGTGGGCATGACCGCCGAGGACGAGCGCATCCTTGCGGAGAACACCGTCGACTTCATCTCGTTTAGCTACTACTCCTCGCGCTGTACCGCGGGCGACCCCGATTCCGTGGGCGGCGTCGCCGAGGGCAACGCCTTCGCCGGCGTAGAGAACCCCTACGTGCGCACGAGCGACTGGGGCTGGGTCATCGACCCGCTGGGGTTCCGCATCACGATCAACGACCTCTGGGACCGCTACCAGAAGCCACTCTTTGTGGTGGAGAACGGCCTCGGCGCCTATGACGAGGTGCTTCCCGACGGCACGATCGAGGATGACTACCGCATCGCCTACCTGCGCGAGCACATCGAGGCCATGCGCGACGCTATCGAGCAGGACGGCGTCGAGATGCTCGGCTACACCACCTGGGGGCCGATCGACCTCGTGAGCGCGGGCTCCGGCGAGATGGAGAAGCGCTACGGCTTCATCTACGTGGACCGCGACAACCTGGGCAACGGCACGCTCGAGCGCAGGCGCAAGAAGAGCTTCTACTGGTATCAACAGGCCATCGCCACCAACGGAGGCGACCTGGGCTAACCACCCGGGCAATATCACTAAGAGGAGAAAATAATGGCAGAAAAATACGACGACCTGGCCAGATCCATACTCGAGAACGTAGGCGGCGCCGAGAACGTCGCCAGCGTCGCGCACTGCATCACGCGCGTGCGCTTCAAACTCAAGGACGAGTCCCGCGCCAACACGGCCAAGATCGAGGCCCTCAAGGGCGTCATCCAGGTCATCCAGGCCAACGGCCAGTACCAGGTGGTCGTGGGCAACATCGTCGAGGACGTCTACGACGCGGTCCTGGAGGCCGGCAACTTCTCGGGCGGCGCAAGCGCCGACGACGAGCCCCAAGGCGATAAGACCGTTGCCTCCGTCATCATCGACCTCATCTCTGGCATCTTCCAGCCCATCCTGGGACCGCTTGCCGCCGCAGGCATCATGAAGGGACTGCTTGCCCTCATCACCTACTTCGTCCCGGCCTTTGCAAACGACGGCCTCTACACGCTGCTCTACACCGTTGCTGACGGCTTCTTCTACTTCCTTCCCGTCGCCCTGGCGTTCAGTGCCGCGCGCAAGTTCCGCATGAACGAGTTCACCGGCGTGGCAATCGGCGTGGCGCTCCTCTACCCGACGATGGTCGCCCTGACCTCGGGCGAGGCGCTCGGCAGCATCGACCTCGGCGTGGCCGGCACGTTCTCGTGGTACGCCACCGCCCTCGGGCTCCCCATCATCATGCCCGTGTCCGGCTACGTGAGCTCGGTGATCCCCGTCCTTCTCATGGTGTGGTTCGGCTCTATCCTTGAGCGCTGGCTCAAGAGCTGGATGCCGGCTGCGCTCAAGATGTTCCTTGTCCCGCTCGCCACGATGACGGTCTCCATCGTCTTGGGCTACCTCATCATCGGCCCGGTGGCCACCCTCATCACCAACCTGCTGAGCGCGGCGTTCTCGTTCATCTTCCAGCTCCCCGTGGTTGGTTCCGTCCTGGGCAGCGCCCTAGTCGGCGGACTGTGGATGTGCCTCGTCATCTTCGGCTTCCACTGGAGCCTCATCCCCATCTCCATCATGAACCTGAACACCCTCGGCCACGATAGCGTGCTCGCCGCTACCATCGGCCACGGGTTCGCACTCGGAGCGGTCATCTTTGCCATGTACCTCAGAAACAAGGACGAGCGCTTCCGCGGCATCGCCCTTCCCGCGATGATCTCCGCCTTCTTCTTCGGCGTCACCGAGCCGGGCATCTACGGCATCGCCCTCCCCAACAAGCGCGCGTTCGTCGTGGCATGCCTGAGCTCCGCCGTGGGCGGCGCTATCGTGGGAATGACTGGCGCTCTCATGTACATCTCGGGCGGCCTCGGCGTCTTCAACCTGCTCAACTTCATCGACGGGACCCCTGGTGGTGCCGGGATCTCCCACATGATCTTCGCGATCATCGCCTCGCTCATCTCCGCCGTCCTGGCCTTTGTTATCGAGTTCATCACCTACCGACCCAACGACGAGGAGGGAGGCGCCCACTAGCTTGCGCCCTCCTCAATCAGCTCTATGTAATTGAGGAGCAGTTGAGGTGGGTGAGGGCCGAGGGCGATCAAGGTGGCCGCCCTCGGCCCGGGACAACCTGCCAGAAGGCGTTTAGCTTTCTCGGGCGGCGCTGAAATGAACTGCGCCCCGAAACTTAGACGGGTCAATTAGCGGCCTATGCCGCACATGGGGACTGATTCCGGAACTCCTCCGGGGTCAGTCCCTTTTGCTTAACCTGCCTCCTCTTGTTCCAGTGAACGGTGTAGGCGTGGAGGTCCCGCTTGAACTCCTCGAAGCTCCGCCACGTCCGGCTCCTGTAGAATTCGTCCTTCAGGCGCCCGGGCAGCAGCTCCGTCGCATGAGCTTGCCCTCGCACGCCGCCGGCCCCGGCCGGGTCCGGGCACCCTTAGGCCTCCCGCTGGCCTTCGGCGCGCCCGCACCCCCTGTCGCAAAACTCTGCTGCAAGAGTCCTCAGCGTGGCGTCGTGTCCGACTTTCCCGTCCATAAAGAAGCCCCCCATTTCTAATGTCCAAGAAATGAGGGGGCGGTTCAATTTCGGGACGGGGATTAAATAATCATTCAGAACAATTTTTTTATCCCCGTCCCAGAAAAATCATCGGGCGTGGTCTTGGGCAAACGGTCTAGTTACGCTTGAGGTGGACGACGGTTTCGCAGTGGAAGGTTTGCGGGAACAGGTCGACCGGTGTGATCTTGACGGGGGAGAAGGTGCCTTCCTCGACAAAGCGCTTAAGGTCGCGCGCCAGGGTGGCAGGGTCGCAGCTCACATAGGCCACGTCGCGTGCGCTCGTGCTGGCGATGAGGTCGATGGCCTCGGGTGCCAAGCCTGCGCGCGGCGGATCGACTACCAGGACATCGGCATCCTGGTCGGGGAACTCGCGCACGGCATCGCCGCCGATGACGTCGACGTTGTCGAGTTTGTTGATCTCGAGGTTACGGCGCAGGTCGCGCACGGCCGGACCGTAGGCCTCGACGGCGGCAACAAAGTCGCAGCGGCGGGCGAGCGGCAGGGGAAAGGTACCGGCACCGCAGTACAGGTCCACGGCCAGCTCGTCTTCCTGCGGGTCGAGCGCCTCCATGACAAGCTCGATCAAAATCTCGGCACCCTTGGTGTTGACCTGGAAAAACGACGGGGCCGAAAGGCGCATCTGGCCGTCGGCGATGTTCTCGGTCCAGGAGCCCTCGCCGGCGAGCATCTCAACCTTGGAGACGCGGCGGGCCTTCTTCTCACCCTTGCTCATAACGCGCACTATGCTCGTGGGGTGTGCAGCGTCTGCCAGCACGCGCGAGACCTGCGAGCGCGGAAACGAGCCCGTGGGCGTCCAGAGCGCGACTTCGAGCGCCTTGGTGCGACGCGAGGCGCGAATGCCCACGCGCTCCAGGCTTAGGTCGTGGCTCCCGCTCAGATAGTTGAGCGCGCCGACGACCGACTTGAGCGCCCTGGGAAAACGTTTATCGAACAGCGGACACGAATCGACGGTCACGATCTTGCTGGGATCGACGCCGTGCATGCCAAGACGAACGCGGCCGTTGACGACGGTCGGTTCGAGCTCAATTTTATTGCGGTAGCCCCAATCGTCCTTGGTCTGGCGGATGGGCTGCACCAGCTCGTCGACTTGCTCAGGGGTGAACTTGCCGATGCGCTCGAGCGTGGAGCGCAGGTTTTGCTCCTTGGCGGCAAGCTGAGCGGTGCGTGAGAGATTGCCCCACGAGCAGCCACCGCAGATGCCCACGAAGGGACAGGGAGGCTGGATGCGATCGGGGCTCGGCTCCAGAATCTCGGTGGCGCGGGCGCGCATAAACGATTTGCCGTCCTGCACGATCTCGGCCTCGACGGTGTCGCCCGCCACGGCGCCCTGCACAAATACGGCTTTGCCGTTGTCGGCATGCGCCAGACCGTCGGCGCCATACGTCATCGATTCTATGGTGAGCTTCATATTCCTGCCTGTCATTCGCGTTGTTGTCCGCAACCATGGTAGCAGGGAAAAGCGCCTCGTATCTGAGGCATTCCTCAAATACGGGGCGCTTCTACAAACGTCTATTTCGTCTTGCCGGTAATGAGCGTCTTAAGACCCAGGCCGATCAGGCCCAAGCCCATGCGCACGCGGCCGGGGCGATGGCGCTCGATGGCCTTGGTCTTGCCGGCGGGTTTCTCGCGGCGGGCGCTTGCATGGGGCGCGGACTTGACGGTCTGCGGCTGAGGCTGGGGCTGGGGCGCAGGCTCGGGTTCGGATTCCAGGTCGGGTTCAATGACGGTTGCCTGGACCTTCTGGACCTTGGGAACGTCCGTCTGGGGCTTGGGCTTGGGGCCCAGAACAGGTGCGGATTCCGGTTTTGCTTTGGCGACGGGCTCCGAAGCCACGGCTGCGGACTCGGCGTTGCGATAAGCGCGCTCCAACAGGAACTCCTGCGAGTTAAAGGGCTTCTCACCCTCTTTTCGCTCTACGGGAACCCAGGTGCCGTCGCTCGTCAGGCTACGTGCCTTCACGTTGTCGCGCAGCTGCACGCCCATGTACTCGTGCACCAGCGCGCGGCAGGTGGGGTCGAGCACGGGGAAGGCGATCTCTACGCGGTGCTCGGTGTTGCGCGTCATCATATCGGCAGAACTCAGGTAGATCATGTCCGAGTCCACGCCGAAGGCATAGACGCGCGCGTGCTCCAAGAAACGTCCGACGATAGAACGTACGTGCACGTTTTCGGTCTTGCCCGCAATGTTGGGCTTCAGGCACGAGATGCCGCGGATGATCATGTCCACGCGGACTCCTGCGCACGATGCCTCGGAGATCTTGTCGATGACCTCGCGGTCGGTCAGCGAGTTGAGCTTAAAGAACACGCGGGCGGGCTCGCCGGCGAGCGCGCGTTGTATCTCGCGGTCCAGACCGCGCATGATGAGCGGCTTAAGGCCGACGGGCGCCACGCCCAAAAAGCGGTAGTCGCCGTGCAGGTTGCCCAGCGACAGGTTGCGGAAGAACAGGTTGGCGTCTTCGCCGATGCCGGGATGGGCGGTCATGAGCATAAAGTCGCTGTAGAGCTTGGCCGTCTTCTCGTTAAAGTTGCCGGTACCCAAAAGCGTGAGTCGGGTGAGCGCCATACCCTCGCGATAGGTAAGCTGGCAGATCTTTGAGTGGCATTTAAAACCCTCGGAGCCATAGATGACGGTGCAGCCCGCTTCTTCCAGACGCTCTGCCCACTCGATGTTATTTTGCTCGTCAAAGCGCGCGCGGAGCTCCATGAGCACCGTGACCTCTTTGCCGTTCTCGGCGGCGTCAATCAACGACTCGCACAGGCGGCTCTGCTTGGCCACGCGGTAGAGCGTGATGCGTAGCGAGATGCACTCGGGGTCGTATGCGGCCTCGTGTACCAGGTCCAGGAACGGATTCATGGCCTCGTAGGGGTAAAAGAGCAACTTGTCGCCCTGCAGCACCTGCTCACGAATGGAGCGGGACATGTCGATGGTGGGGTTGGGCTGCGGCTTAAACGGCGTAAAGAGGAGCTCGTTGCGCAGGTGCTCGGGAATTTTGCCCTCGATGCCAAAGACGTAGCCCAGGTCGAGTGGGATATCGCAGGTAAAAACCGAGCGGCGCGAAAGCTCGAGCGCTTTGCGGATGGTCTTGAGCGTCGCCTTCTCGAGCGAACCGGAGACGGCAAGCACCACCGGCTGCAGGCGCAAACGCTTTTTGAGGATGCGCTTCATGTGCTGGCGGTAATCCTCTTCCTCCTCGACGCCCTCGCCGTCCGGGTCGATATCGGCATTGCGGGTGACGCGGATCAGAGCGCGGTCGAGCGGCTTATAGGAGCCAAAGCAGCTGTCCAAGCAGGCAAGAATGACGTCCTCGAGCAAGATGTAGGAGTAGGTGCCGGCGGGCGAGGGAATCTCGACCACGCGGTTCATCGAGGCGGGAATCTCGATGAGGCCCAGCAGACTTTCCTCGTCCGTGACACCGTCCAGTCCGCAAGCTAGATAGAGTGCGCCGTTGCGCAGGTTGGGGAAGGGGTGGCGCGGGTCAATGACCAACGGCGAGATGACCGGCGACACGTAGGCCTGGAAGTAGCGGGTGACAAAGGTGCGCTCCTCGGGCGTAAGTGAATCGATGCGAGCGCGGTGAACGCCCAAGGCGTCGAGTTTGCCCTCGATGCTCTTGAAGATGGACTCCCAACGGGTAAGGAGTTCGGGCAGCTCTGCCATGACGGCATCGACCTGTTCGGAGGCGGTCAAATTGCTCTTGTTGTCCACGGGCTGTTTTTTGAGTTCTGCCAGGTCGGACAGGCCGCCCACGCGCACCATGAGAAACTCGTCGAGGTTGGACTCGAAGATCGACACGAACTTGAGGCGCTCAAACAGCGGGACGGTCTCGTCAAAGGCCTCGTCAAGCACGCGGTTGTCAAAGCGCAGCCAGCTAAGCTCTCGGTTTTGCGTATACGAAAAATCACGCGGCGGCTTGCGCAGCTTGGCGGCCTTTTGCTTCTTTTCGATTTTGCTCGGCATATGCATCTGTCCGTTCAGTCCCCGCAGGGGACGATAGCCTAACTCTATTCTATTGTCTCAATTTAGTTGACCGCTGGCACGGACGTATCGCGTGAACGGTATCTTTACCTATTTCTTACGATGCCCGGCCATAGAACTAACGCTCGCGACGCTATTGCTAGCGTTCAATATTCTCACTCAACTGATAGGGATGCGTGAATAAGAATGATGGTGAGCTGAATATCATCGAATTCGGTCCAAAACGTGAGCTAGCTTCATTTATATACATAAAACCGTTTTACCTATGCAATTCTGAATCATGGATTTATAGATGCGATGGGGGATAATTTATGGGAAAAAGAGCGTTTACCTTAGAAAAGTTACTTTAGAGCGCCGAAGTGCATCATGGGGGAATCACATGCGATATACCGTTCATCGCACTTTGTTGACCGTTCGGGGGCGAGGTGGAATTGCGGGTGGAATTTGGATATAACTAGAGCTGTCAGCAAGCAGCGCCCGTTACGGAAGG
>JAQDZZ010000009.1:0-128468 GCA_027671585.1 Coriobacteriaceae bacterium AM22-12AC-r
GGGTTATACCCTAAGAGCAAACCACCCCTTTTAGGGGTGGTTTTGATCCCAAAAATCAACTGAGGTTGGTTAGCGGCGTTCGAGGACCGCTACGGTTTCGGTGTGGTCGGTATGGGGGAACATGTCGACGGGCGTGATCTTGAGCAGGCGATAGCCTCCGTCGAGGAGCTGGTGCAGGTCGCGCTCTTGGGTCACGGGGTTGCAGCTGATATAGGTGATGCGGCGCGGCTTGAGTGCGCAGGCGGCTTCGAGGAACTCGGGGGTGGAGCCGGCGCGCGGCGGGTCGATGGAAAGGACATCGATCCGCTCGTTGTTGTCGGCGGCATCTAGGATGTAGTCGGTGGCGTCGTCGGCCATAAACCAAGTGCTGCGGGTGAGGCCGTTGAGCTCGGCATTGCGACGTGCGTCGGCAATGCCCGCCGGGTTGCGCTCCACGCCGAGCAGCATAATGCCGATACCCTTGTTCTGGGCATCCTTCGCGGCGCAAAGACCGATGGTACCGCTGCCACAGTAGGCATCCATGAGCACATCGCCCTGGTGCAAATCCATGCCGTCGATAGCGAGCTGATAGAGCAGCTCGGTCTGTTGCGGGTTGGTCTGATAAAACGCGGTGGGGGAGATATCGAACTCGCAGCCGAGCAGCTGGTCGCGCATGCATTCGGCGCCATACACGATGCGAGTTTCCTCGCCGAGGATGGCGTTGCCGGGGCGTCCGTTGATGTTTTGGGCGACGGTGACGATGTGCGGATCGAGTGCGGCGACAGCCTCAAAGAACTCCTGCGCATGCGGCAGGTCGCGCTGAGCGGTCACGAGGGTGACCATAATCTGGTCGGTGCGCCAGCCGCAGCGAACGACGGCATAGCGAAGCAGCCCCAGATGCTTGTCTTCGTTAAAGGCAGGAATATGCAGACGTTCGGCCTCGCGAGCGATGCCGTTGAGAATCTGACGAGTGCCCGGCGCCTCGACAGGGCATTCAGGAACAGCAACGATCCTGTGCGTCCCACGTTCAAAAAAGCCGCAGCGGACAGCGCCCTCTTTGCCGGGAGCAAACGGAGTGGCAGCCTTATGACGAAAACCACGCGGCGCAGGATACTTGCCCGGGTCGCCCAGGGTAACACCCATACCGCGAATGGGATCAACGCTAATGCCCTCGCGCTCACAGAGCTCAGCAAACAGCTCCTCCATAGCAGCCTGCTTGGCCGCCAACTGCTTCTTATAAGGACGATTGAGCGCCGTGCACCCACCACAAGTTTTCATGATGGAACAAGGAGACTTGGGGTCCGTGGCCTTACGCACGGATGGAACCGAATCATTATGCGGACGCTTGGAACGAGTCCGAGGCGCTTTGTCCCCGCCCCGACGAGAGTCAGAACGCTTGGTCTTAGCCCTGCTCTTGGTCGATTTGCTTTTTGCAGCTTTAGAAGACTTGGATTTCGTGGAAGATTTCTCCTCCGACCCCTCAGCTGCCTCGATCAAAGCACGACGAGCCTTACGCTCCGCACGAGATTCTGCCATCAATAACTCCACTAATTCATGAATTAAAGCTGCAAGTATTGTACCGTGCCAAGCCAGCAGACGATATACAAGCGGTTTATTCGTGTCAGTGATAAGCCCAACGACGGTTGCCCGCCGCGTGAGGGGTGTGGGGGTTAAGTTTATCGCGAGTTCCGCACGAACAGGAGGCCACTTAATGTGGCCTCCGTCGTGAGCAGGACTGTAGAGCAGGAAACTTAACCCCCACACCCCTCACGCGGCGGGCAAACTTGCCTTGTGCTCTATCACGCTAAAGTGTATGATTCTGAACGTTACATGATTCACTTTACTTAACTAAAGTGCCACCAAGGGGGAATACCATGAATACCGATATGTCTCGTCGTCAGTTTGTTGGTCTAGCCGGCTCGCTCGCCACGGTGCTCGGCCTTGGTCTTGTCGGTTGTGGCGGCGGTGCCGCTAAGGGCTCTGCTGCCGGCTCTGCCGCGGCCAAGGATACGAAGGGTGCCGCGGAGTCCAAAAAGCTCGTGGTGGGCTTTGACAAGTCCTACCCTCCGTACGGCTTTGTGGGCGATGACGGCGAGTACACGGGCTTTGACCTTGACCTTGCCAAGGCCGTTGCCGATAAGCGGGGCTGGGATGTCGATTACGAGGCCATCGATTGGGATGCCAAGGACACGCTGCTCAACTCCGGCGCCATCAACTGCATCTGGAACGGCTTTACCATGGAGGGCCGCGAGGACGACTACACGTTCTCCGAGTCGTACATGCTCAATGAGCAGGTGCTCGTGGTCAAGAAGGACGCGGGTATCAAGAGCTGGGACGATCTTGCCGGCAAGACCGTGATTACCCAGACTGATTCCGCTGCGCAGGATGTGCTCGAGGGCGACCAGAAGGATCTGGCCGCGACGTTTGCCACGCTCGATACCATCGGTGAGTACAACACGGCGTTTATGCAGCTCGAGAGTGGTGCGGTCGATGCCGTTGCCTGTGACCTCTCGATCGCTCAGTATCAGCTGGCCGCCAAGCCAGATGCCTATACGCAGCTCGACAAGCCGCTGTCCAGCGAGCATTACGCCGTCGGCTTTAAGAAGGGGGACACCAAGTCGGCCGACGCCGTGACCGAGTCGCTCAAGGCACTCTATGAGGACGGCACGGTCAAGGACCTGTGCGATAAATATGCAGATTACGGTCTTTCCTTCGACAACTGGGTTCTCAAATAACGGCTTTCCCAGGCACCCGATCTTGCCGCTCAAACCGTCGCTCGCGTACAAAAGTACGCGTCGCTCCTCTTTCGCGGCAACCTCGGGCACCTGGAAAACCCGTATGAATCTTGCGGCTCCAACCCTCCTCGCGTACCAAAGTACGCTTCGTCGGGCTTGTCGCTCGCAATCTTGGGCACTGTGCCTATTTCAATTAATGCCCGCTGTTCTGTTGTCGCGAAAGAGAGCTTAGGTTGTCTATCCAGGTCATGATGCAGATGCTTGGCCAGGGCTTCTTGGTCAGTTTGCAGCTGTTTGTGCTGACGCTGCTCGGGTCGATTCCGCTGGGAATCCCCGTGGCGTTTATGCGTATGAGTAAGATCGCGCCGCTTCGCTGGATTGCGCGCATCTACATTTCGGTCATGCGTGGCACGCCGCTCATGCTGCAGATGTTTGCCATCTACTTTGCCCCGTACTACGTGTTTGGCATCTCGCTCACGCCCGATTCCAAATGGACGGCGTGCGTTGTGGCATTCATCATCAACTACGCCGGCTACTTTGCAGAGATCTATCGCTCGGGCCTGCAGTCCATCCCGCGCGGTCAATACGAGGCCGCCGAGGTGCTGGGCTATTCGCGCCTGCAGACTTTTTTGTACATCGTGATGCCGCAGGTCGCTAAGCGTATTTTGCCGGCGATGGGCAACGAGATCATCACGCTGGTCAAGGACACGTCGCTGGCATTTGCCATTGGCGTGGGCGAGATGTTCTCGACGGCCAAGGCACTGGTTGCCTCGCAAGTGAGCATGGTGCCGTTTGCGATTGCGGCGTTGATCTACTGGGTCTTTAACTTTGTGGTCGAGATGCTGCTGGGCGCTGCCGAAAAGAAGCTGGACTATTATCATGACTAACTCAGTGATGAAAATCGAAAGCGCGCGTAAGGCGTTTGGCGGCAATGAGGTGCTCAAGGATATCTCACTCGAAGTCAAGCGTGGCGAGGTCGTGGCGATTATCGGGCCTTCGGGTGGCGGCAAGTCCACGCTGCTGCGGTGTGCCACGCTGCTCGAGACACTCGACGGAGGCTCGCTCTCGTTTGGTGACCTTGCCGTTGCGACGGATGCGGGTTCGGGCGCGGTCTATGCGAAGGGCGATGTGCCCAAGCGGGCACGCTCGCGATTCGGCCTGGTGTTCCAAAATTACAACCTGTTCCCGCACTATACCGTGATGAAAAACATCATCGACGCGCCGATCCGCGTGCTTAAGCGCCCGCGCGAGCAGGCGGAAGCTCGTGCGCATGAATTAATTGCTCAGATGGGGCTTACGGGCAACGAGAACAAGGTTCCGTGTGAGCTTTCGGGCGGTCAGCAGCAGCGCGTGAGTATTGCCCGCGCCTTGGCGCTCGATCCGGAGATCCTGTTCTTTGACGAGCCGACCTCGGCACTCGATCCCGAGCTAACGGCCGAGGTGCTGCGTGTCATTAAAGACCTTGCCGCGCAGAATATGACGATGGTAATCGTGACCCACGCAATGCAGTTTGCGCGCGATGTTGCCGACCGCGTGGTCTTTATGGATGGCGGCCGCATTGTCGAGGAGGGTCCTGCCGAGCAGGTCATCGACCATCCGCGCGAGCAGCGCACCCGTGAGTTCTTGAGCCGTATCGAGGGATAGGCTCAGGTATTTACTCAACTATTAATTGAGGTGAAGCCGCCGCAGGTCTTACGGTCTGTGGCGGCTTTTTGTTTGCATCGACGGGGTTCAATAATCGCCTCGCAAGCTTGTCTCTTCCTCTCGCCGCCTGTATTCATACGTGTGCCGAAAGGTGTGCATGGACGGTCGCCCGTGAGGGTAGGGTGGTGGCATAGGACATTTGGAGGGTGAGTCGGCTCGGCTGCCGACCATGCTGCTCCCGGGATGGCACCGACCGCGAACTCTCCCCGTTGGCGTCGCGCAATGCGCGCGGCCCTGCAAGGAGGTCATCATGGGTGCTCCCAAGACCGGTAACGTAAGGAACGTGGTGCTCGTAGGCCAAGGCGGGGTGGGCAAGACTTCACTCGCCGAAGCCATGCTCCACCTTTCCGGCAAGACCGCCCGCCTGGGCGGCCACGACGGCACCAAGCCTACACTCGACTATGACCCTGAAGAGGTCAAGCGTTCATTCTCCATCTCGACGACCATCGCGCCGATCGACTGGAAGGGCGCGCGCATCAATGTGCTCGATGCCCCGTGCTACCCCGATTTTATCGGCGACGCCTTTGCCGCGATGAGCGTCTGCGAGACGGCTCTGTTTGTGGTTGACGCCGAGGCCGGCCCGCAGCCTACGACGGTTAAGCTCTGGTATGCTGCCGAGGACCTGCGCCTGGCGCGTGCGGTGTTCGTAAACCGCCTGTCGCGTCCCGAGGCCAGCTTTGCGACCACGATGGACCTGCTACAGGAGCGCTTTGGCACGCGCCTGGGCGCCGTGACCCTTCCCTGGGGCGAGGGCGAGGACTTTGACGGCATCATCGACCTGGTGCGCATGAAGGCGCGCCATTGCAACGGCACCGAAGCCGTTGAGTCGGAGATTCCCGAGGAGTATCGTGTCCAGGCCGAGGAGGCTCACGACCATCTGTGCGAGTTGGTGGCCGAGGCCGACGATGAGCTGATGATGAAGTACCTGGAAGGCGAGGAGACGCTGACGCAGGAGGAGCTTGAAGGCCTGCTGTCGAAGGCGATTGCCGAGCGCATCTTTGTGCCGGTCTTTGCGGGCGATTGCATTAAGGAGCAGGGCGTCAACTCGCTGATGGACGACATTGCCACGTACTTCCCGGCGCCGACCGACTACGGCGAGATGCCGCTTATCGACGGCGATTCGCTTAAGATCTCGAGTGACGATGATCGTCCGGTGGCGTTTGTGTTTAAGACGCTGGCTGATCCGCAGCAGGGTCGCATCAGCTTTATCAAGGTGCTGACGGGCACGCTTGAGCCGGGCCTTGAGCTGATCAACGCGCGTACCCGCAAGAGCGATCGTCTGGCTCACCTGTATGTGATGTGCGGCCGCGACATGACCGAGGTCGGTCACGCCTATGCCGGCGACATTATTGTGGCGCCCAAGTTGGCGGCCGAGACGGGCGATACGCTCTCCATTACCGGTAAGGTCGAGGCGGCGGCGTTTAAGTTCCCCAACTCGCAGTACCGTATCGCCATCGAGGCCGAGAATCGCGGGGACGAAGAGAAGCTCTACACGTTTATCGAGAAGGCGTGCAAGGCTGATCCGACCATGAGCATCGACCGCGACGAGGAGACCGGCCAGACCATTATCTCCGCCGTTGGTGAGGCGCAGGTTTCGGTGCTGCTCAACCGTTTGGAGGATCGCACCAAGGTCGTGGCCAAGAGCGTGCCGATCCGCATTCCGTATCGCGAGACCATCCGCCGCACGGCGAGTGCCCAGGGCCGCCATAAGAAGCAGACCGGTGGCGCCGGTCAGTATGGTGACTGCTGGCTGCGTGTGGAGCCGATGATTGCCGCCGACGGTACGAGCGACGGCTATGAGTTTGTGGACGAGGTCGTGGGCGGCCGCATTCCGCGCTCGCTGATCCCTGCCGTGGACAAGGGCGTCCAGGAGACTATGAAGGACGGCATCATCGCCGGCTATCCGCTCACGGGCATTCGCGTGGCTGTGTACGACGGCTCGTATCACAGCGTCGACTCCAACGAGATGGCGTTCCGCGCGGCGGCTCGCATCGGCCTGCGCAAGGCATGTGCCGATGCCGACCCGGTGGTGCTGGAGCCCATCGAGGAAATCACGGTGACTATCCCCGAGAGCTACGCCGGCGCCGTGATGGGCGACATCTCGGCCTCGCGCGGTCGCGTGACGGGTATGGAGACCGATGAGCGCGGCGATACCGTGGTCATTGCCCAGGCCCCGCTGGCCGAGCTGACGGATTATTCGACGCGCCTGCGCTCTATCACGCGCGGCACGGGCGACTTTACCATGAAGCCCGCAGGCTATGAGCAGGTGCCTTATGACGTTCAGGCCAAGCTGGTCGAGCGCTATGAGGAGGGCCGCGCCAAGTAACGTGTGGTTTTGCCTGCGCCACGCATGTTGATGCAAGGGCCGCTCTGGGTGATCCGGAGCGGCCCTTTTTGATCCCTGGGGGATGCAAATCGGTTCTTGTCGTGCTGAGGGGTTAGTCCCCCGAGGCCTGGTTGCGGCCGGTGGCGTAGTCGATCTGCACATGCGGCTGCAGGTTGTAGCAATATACGTGGAAGCAGAGGGTCTTGCCGTGGTCCTCGACTGATTGCGCCTCAAGGCGCACGCCACGGCAGACAAGTTCCTCTTCGTTATACATGGGCGTGACGCGATAGAGAACATGGTTGCCCGTATCGCGAATATAGTTGAGAATCTGCTCTTCAAACGGTAGCATGCCCGTCTCGTTGAGATAGCGCGTGCCGGTGAGGAGATTCTTACGGTTGGCGTTTTCGCCGCAGAGCGACCAGGCGATAAGGTGGCAGCGGTTGTAGAGGCTCTGGCCCGGAATAAAGTCGTAGCGCTGCTGACGCCATCCAGCGGGATGGATACGCGAGATATCGCCGCGCCCGCCTTGACCGAGTGATTCGGGGCCCACGCAGGCGAGCGCTTTGCGGGTGCGGCCCAGGCTGTCGAGCTTGGAGAATTTCTTAAAGCATCCTTCTGCGGTGGCCCGTTCGTATTCATCGAGCGTGAATGACGGCGTGCCGAGCGGATGCGTGCCGTCGGCGCGAAGGGCGACGTAGGGGTTGCCGGCGTAGTCGGGAATGCTGTTGAGGTATACGCCGCGCGCGCGGTCGAGATCGGGATTTTCGACTTCGTCGATGGGGGCGGTGGAGCTGTCCTCGGCAACGTTGCCGTTGGTGCTGGTCGTGGCGGATTCGGAGCCATCGTCGGAGTCCTCGGAACTCGCTGTTCCCGATTCGAGCCGGGCGACCAGGTCTGCCTCGTCGTCGGTGCGGCTGGGGCTCTCGTTTTGTTTTTCGGCCAGAGCCGCCGCCTGTTCATCGCTTTGCGGCGACAGCAGCTTGGGCGCCCCGTCAAGCGATCCCGTAAACAGTGCAAACCCCAGCACCACGGCGGTGCCGATGGAAAGTACTTGCTTGTAGGCGGACTTGCGCGACATGGGGGCTCCTGGATGGACGGTTGGGAATCTACTAGTCTAGCAGGAGACGCCTCAGACCGTTTCCCCAGATAAAACCTGCCAAAATAAACCTGTCCCTTTTTGGCGGGTTGCGTCATAAGGTTTCTGTCTATGTAACGGAAGTACAATATGATATATACGTTATATACAAGTTTGTGACGTGCAGTGGATTTGCGGTAACGCAAGCCGATGAAGGGGTCGATATGATCAAGGCTGTTATTTTTGACATGGACGGAACGCTGATCGATACCGAGCGTTTGGATATGAAGGCGTGGAAGGTGGCCGCTGCCGAGCTGGGGATCGCGATCGACGACGCGCTGACCCATCGGTTTATCGGCCGTTCGAATGCCGATGTTAAGGGCATCCTTGAGGCGCATTACGGCAAGGGCGAAACCGCCGACGCGATTTTTGCCCGCAACATTGAGCTACACAGCGAGATGGCCAAGACCGACCTGGAGCTTAAGGCCGGTGCCGCCGAGTGCCTCGACGAGCTGCTGGCTGCGGGCTATCACGTGGGCCTCGCGACGTCGTCGCGCCGCGTTGCGGCCGAGCGCAACCTTAAAACGGTCGGCCTCTTTGACAAGTTTGAAACGGTGACCTTCGGCGAGGACGTCGCATATGGCAAGCCCAATCCCGAGATCTACCTGCTCGCCTGCGAGCGCGCGGGCTTTGCACCCGAGGAATGTGCCGTGGTCGAGGACTCACGCAATGGCTGCGTCTCAGGCATCACGGCCGGCTGTCATGTCTTTGCTGTGCCCGATATCTTGCCGCTGCCGCAGGACGTGGTAGATGACTGCGAGGCCGTGCTCGATACGCTCTTTGAGCTGCCGGCGGTAGTTAAGGCGGTGCGTTAAAGGCATGCGCCGAGGTTGATGGTGGTGAATTCGGCGTGGCTCTACTTGCGTTTCCCCAGATAAAACCTGCCAAAATAAACCTGTCCCTTTTTGGCAGGTCTGCGGGTCAATGCCCATCAAACGAAGTTGCGGTGGAATAGTTCCTGTTTGGGCCCGATAGGCCGCAAAACAGGAACTATTCCACCGCAACTTATTTGGGATGCGCTATTGATTCATGTTGCCGTGGATGTAGGGGGTGACCTCGGGGGAGATATGGCCGCAGCCTAGGTTGCGCAGGGCAGATTCGATGGCGGCGGGAAGCGGGGCCTTGCCCTCGTCGTTGATCGCGGTGCTGCCGAGGGCGGCGATCTTGGCGACGTCTGCCGGCGCGGCCTCGATATGCATGCAGCCGCCGACGAGGCGTGCGCGGACCTGGTCCAGGCCAAGGTCGTGCAGGTAGTCCTCACAGGCGCGGATTACATCGACCTTCTCGCGCGTGAGCTCCTCGCCCGTGGGGACACGCGTGGCCAGGCAGGCTCCTGCCGGCAGGTTCCAAACGGGATAGCCCCAGGCGCGCAGCAGCTCGCGCTCTTCGTCCTTGGTAAAGCCGACCTCCATGAGGGGCGAGCGCACGCCGAGCTCCTGGGCGGCGCGCATGCCGGGGCGGTAGTCGCCGCGGTCGCTTGCGTTGCTGCCGTCGATGACGGTGGGAAAGCCCAGCGACTTGGCGTGGTTGACGATGGCGGTAAAGCCGGCGCGCTTGCAGTGGTAGCAGCGGTCGGCATCGTTGCAGGCTACTTGGGGGAGCCGCAGCTGATCGACCGAAAGATTGAGCACGGGGAGCTTAAAATGCGGCCCTTCATTGGCCTGCCCGTCAACGGACCGCTCAAACGAAGCCTGCTCGGGCGTGCCGATGAGCGGCGTGGTGAGGTGAACGAGAAGCGTGCTGGCGGGCATGATGCGGGCGCAGACCGCGGCCAAAAAGCTGCTGTCGACGCCACCGGAAAAGCCGATGGCGACGCGTCCGTATGCCAAAAGCAGCTGCTCGAGCGCTGCGAGTTTGTCCTGAAGCCCCTCTGCAGGTGCGGTGGTGTCTGAAAGCATGAATCGATCCTTGCCGTTGAGTACTCGGTCGAAAACTATAATCCTACCGAGCCGCTTGTCATAAGACTTCTATCTATGTAACGAAAGTGCAATATGCTATATACGTTATATACAAGTTTACAAGTGCGGTAAAGTTGCGGGAGTACAGCAGCGCGAAGCGATGGGGGACCGATATGATCAAGGCTGTTATTTTTGATATGGACGGAACGCTGGTCGACACCGAGCGTTTGGGTATCAAGGCGTGGAAGGCGGGAGCGGCCGAGCTGGGATTCGCGATTGATGATGCGCTGATCCATCAGTTTATCGGTCGCACACTGCCCGATGTCATGGAGATCCTTGATGGGCATTACGGCAGCCGCGAAACCGCTGAGGCAATCTATCGTCGCCATAGGGAGATTCGCGACGAGATGGTCAAGACCGATCTGGAGCTTAAGGCCGGCGCCGCCGAGTGCCTGGACGAACTGCTGGCTGCGGGCTATCACGTGGGCCTCGCGACGTCGTCGCGCCATGTTACCGCCGAGCGCAACCTTAAGACGGTCGGTCTTTTTGACAAGTTTGAGACGGTGACCTGCGGCGAGGACGTCGCACACGGCAAGCCCGACCCTGAGATGTACCTGCTCGCCTGCGAGCGCGCGGGCTTTGCTCCCGAAGAATGTGCCGTGGTCGAGGATTCTCGCAACGGCTGCGTCTCGGGCATTACGGCCGGCTGCCATGTCTTTGCCGTCCCCGATATCGTGCCGCTGCCGCAGGACGTGGTGGATGGCTGCGAGGCCGTGCTCGATACGTTGTTCGACCTGGCGGCGGCAGTCAAGGCCGTGCGCTAGCGTTTGCACGCGAGTCGCCATGTCCCGCGCCCGAGCTCGCAGGACGGTGGCGGCAACGGCGTCTGCGTGGAGGCGCTGACGCAGTCAGCCCCTCTTATCACGCCAAGATTGCTGTTTTGGCCGATAAGAGGGGCATTGTGCTTTAAGCGACTGGGGCTGCGGCCTTGGTAAGGAGCTGGCGGAGGGTTATGACGCTACAAGTTATTCCAGGAGCCAGTCGATCACGTTGCGCTTGCGGACTCCTTCGTAGTTCGCGTCCGCAAACAGCGTGTCGAGCGTAAGAAGCGTCTTGGGGTAGTTGTCTCGGACTTTCTTAAAGGGGGCCAACTCTCGATTGAGGGTAGTTTCGTCGAGCGTTGTGGCTGAAACCTGAAAATAGGCTGTCTCGTCTGACTTTAGGGCAACAAAATCGATTTCCCCGCCGTCGATATCGCCCACGTAGACGTCGTATCCACGGCGTAGGAGCTCGAGATAAACAACATTTTCGAGGATATGACCGATATCGCTGCTTTGGGTTTTGACGAGAGCGCCTCTAAGTCCAAGGTCAACGGCGTAGTATTTGCCGTTTGTTGAAAGAAGCTGCCGACCGCGCACGTTATAGCGCGGAGCAAAGTACAGCACAAGGCTGTCTGTTAAGCCTTTGAGGTATTTGGCTACGGTTTTCTGGTCGGTTTTGTTGCCGTTGGACAAGAGCGTGTCGGAGATTTTTTTAATCGAGATCCGGTTTCCAATGCTATGGAGTAGGAACTTGGTGATATCGCGCAGGGTCGGGACGTCCGAGACCTTCAGGCGTTCGATAACGTCGCGTATGACGATGGTATCGTAGAGGCTCATAAGATAATCGCGCGCCTGGGGTCCCTGAATACCCGTCTCGGCGATAAAGGGAAAAGAGCCCCGGGTGATGTACTCGTCAAACAACTGCGCGGGAGCCTTTCCGTCATTGGTTTTTGCCGAGCAAAACTCTTTAAAGGATAGGGGCAGCATCTTGAGCTCTACGTAGCGGCCGGAGAGCAAAGTCGCCAGCTCGCTCGAGAGCAGATAAGCGTTGGAACCGGTTATGTAGAGGTCGACATTGTCCTTGATAAAAAGACTGTCGACGGCTTTTTCGAAATGCTCGACGTGCTGTATCTCGTCCAGAAAAACGTAGTTCATCTTATCGGGGACGAGTCTGGCGGAAATGTAGTCGTAGAGTGCTCTATACGACGTAAGCGACTCGAACTCCAGGTCTTCAAAGTTGAGGGATATAACCTGGTCGCCTGTGATTCCATGATCGCGCAGGTAGCTACGGTAGATTTCGAATAGCTTTGATTTGCCGGACCTTCGCACGCCCGAAACGACCTTGATGACGTGCGAGTCTTTCCACGAAATGAGCCAGTCGAGGTACTGTTTGCGATCAATCAGATTCATGAAACCCCTTTCTTGGCGAGAAAAAACTGGAGCAAAATCAATACTTATAGGAAATATCTAAAAATATGGAATTGAGTCTATTTTAACAAAAAAGCTAATGAAAAATGGATTACATTCCATAAATATCCGTAGCCGCAGGTCCGGCTAAATGGGGAAGGCCCGTGGGGCCAGCAAAAACGCCGCAGCGGGGCTGTTCCCGTTGCGGCGTTTTTTGTTACAGGTAGGCGCCCAGGTTGATGTCGGTTATTGGGGCCGCGGATGGGCCCGTCGGGTGCTGCTCGGCCTTTTGGGTGCTCATACGTTCGAGCAAGAAGGGGCGCACGAGCTCCTGACGGTTAATGTCCTCGGTGGCCGTGACCGTGGTGACGGTACGCGCGGCGGAGCCGATGCGGACTCGTTTGGTCTTGGCGGTAGGTTTATCCTCGATTTGTTCCATGAGCAGCTGCACGCCCTTGCGGCCGATCTCGTAGCCCGGTGGTGCTACCGTGGTGAGGGGGACCGATCCGCTCCAGGCAAGCGGGTTGCCATCGCAGCCGGCAACAAGAATCTGGCCGGGGACGGAAATGCCCTTGTCGACCAGCGCCGAGATAACGCCCGAGGCCAATACGTCGGTCAGGCCGATGACAAAATCGGGGCGCTCGTCAGCAGGGCGCTCGGCAATCTGGGCACCGATACTGTAGCCGTCGGCTGCGGTATTCCATTCGCCGGCGTCGATGACCTCAATTTTGATATCGGGATGCAGGGCAAGTGCCTTGTGGATGCCAAGGACGCGCAGGGTGAGTTGCATAAATGCTGCTCGGCCGACGACGACAATATGGCGCGCGCCACGGGCGATGGCGAGTTCGGCAATGATGCGACCCTGGGCCTCGTTGTCGGCCGCTACGTAGTAGCCGGGCTCGGAGCAATGGATGTCCAGATGGACGATCGGCACGGGCATCTTGGTCATGGCGGGGTGCCAGTCGGGGGATGCCATGGGCTGAACCATAACGCCGGACATCTGGGTGCCCATAAAATAGCGCAGGTAATGGTCCTGGAGAATATCGTCGTTATCGGCGTTGGCGATGAGCAGGTCGTAGCCGTGCTTGCGGGCCTCGTTGTGGGCGCCGCTGGCGATTTGGAGCGAAAAACCGTGATCGAGACGGGGGAGCACCAGGCCAAAGGACTTGGTGGCACCGCCCGCGAGCTGACGAGCGCTTTGGTTGGGCAGGTAGCCCAGTCGATTGATGGTTTCGTTAATGAGCTTGAGGGTCTCGGGACGCAACTTTTCGGGATGGTTGAGCGCGTTGGAAACTGTGCCCAACGAAACCCCGGCTTCGCGCGCGACGTCGCTGATTTTAACCTTTGCCATAGCGGCCCCTTTGATGCGTTTCAAGTACAAGCCAGATTGTAGCATCGCCCGCCCCTGGGGTGGCAAAACCTGCCAATTAGGGACAGGTTTATTTTGGCAGGTTTTATCTGGGGAAACGATGCTGCCAGACCAAGCCACCACAAAGGTGCCTGTTCCCATTGTGGTGGTTTGGACCGGCTGGACGTGTGTGCATCGGGTGGTATCTAAGTTGGGATACCACTTCTGGTATATCAGCTTGCGTCTGCGTGAGTACAATACTCGAACGTTATACGTCTCAGCGCCCCATGTGCGTGGACGTTTTGCAGTCACGCGGACGAAGGGATTTATCCTATGTGCGGAATCGTCGGCTACACCGGCTCTGATATTGCAAAGAACATCCTGGTCACGGGTCTTAAACGTATGGAGTATCGCGGCTATGACTCCTCGGGCGTCGCACTCGAGGTGGGCGAGGGCGCCGCGGCGCACCTCGACGTCATCCGTCGCGTGGGCAAGGTCGCGGGCCTGGAGAGCGAGCTTTCCAACATCGACAGCGACGCTACCTGCGGCATCGGTCACACCCGCTGGGCTACCCACGGCAAGCCTTCCGTCGTTAACGCCCATCCCCACACCAGCTGCGATGGCCGTATCGCCATCGTCCACAACGGCATCATCGAGAACTTCGCCGAGCTGCGCGAAGAGCTGGAGGGCCGCGGCCATCACTTTAAGAGCGAGACCGATACCGAGGTCTTCGCGCATCTGATCGAAGAGGCCTATGCCGAGACGCACGACCTGATGGCTTCCGTGCGCGAGGCCTGCACCCACGTGGTGGGCGCCTATGGCTTGGCCGCCGTGTGCGCCGACGAGCCCGGCGTGATCGCCGTGGCCCGCAAGGATTCCCCGATCGTAGTCGGCGCGGGCGAAACCGGCTCTTATGTTGCTTCCGATGTCATCGCGCTCATCGACGCAACCCGCGACGTCGTGGTGCTCGAGGACGGCCAGTTTGCCAAGCTCACGCCCGCAGGCGTCGAGTATACCGACGAGGCCGGCAATGTGATTGAGCCTAAGGTTACCCATATCGACTGGGATCTGGACATGGCCGAAAAGGGCGGCTACCCCGACTTTATGCTCAAGGAGATTCACGAGCAGCCGCGCGTCGTGCGCGATACCCTGGTGGGCCGCATGACCCCCGCCGGTGAGCTTGATATCGATGAGCTGGGCCTTTCGCTCGAGGAACTCAACGATATCGACCGCGTCTACGTGATCGCTTGCGGCACCAGCTACCATGCCGGTCTCATTGCCAAGAACCTTATCGAGGGCTGGGCTCGCATCCCTACTGAGGTTGAGGCGGCCAGCGAGTTCCGCTATCGCAATCCCATCATTACGCCGACGACGCTTGTCGTTGCCGTGTCCCAGTCGGGCGAGACGGCCGATACCCTTGCCGCCATTCGTGACGCGCGCATCAAGGGCGCCAAGGTCTTCGGCATCACCAACGTGGTGGGCAGCCCGGTGGCGCGTGAGAGCGACGGCGTTATCTACACCAAGGCCAACAAGGAGATCGCGGTCGCCTCGACCAAGAGCTTTATCGGCCAGGTCGTGAGCCTGACGCTTTTGGCTCTGCTGTTGGCGCAGGTCAAGTACCGCTTGACCACCAAGCAGGCGCGTATGCTGTTCCGCGAGCTTTCCGATACGGCCGAGCAGATCCAGTGGATTTTGGATACCCAGACCGAGGCCGTGCATGAGGCCGCCCTGCTGTGCAAGGACGCGCAGTCGGCGCTGTTCGTGGGCCGTGGCATGGGTGCCGCTATCTCCTACGAGGGCGCGCTCAAGCTCAAAGAGGTCAGCTACCTGCACGCCGAGGCCTACGCCGCCGGCGAGATGAAGCACGGCCCCATTGCCTTGATCGACCCGGGCTTCCCTGTCATCGCCGTGGCCACCAAGAGCGCCACCTATGACAAGACCGTGTCGAACCTCATGGAGTGCAAGGCGCGTGGCGCCAAGGTTATCGTCGTTGCCACCGAGGGCGATGAGGAGATCAACAAGATTGCCGATTGCATCATTCGCGTGCCGGCCGTCCGCGACGTGTTCAGTCCCATCACGGCGAGCGTTCCGCTGCAGCTGCTCGCCCGCGAGGTGGCCATCCTGCGCGGTTGCGACGTCGACCAGCCCCGTAACCTGGCAAAGAGCGTCACGGTAGAGTAGTTGGTTCCGCCGTTCTAACGACCAAGGCCCGGCTCCACATCAAGCGGAGTCGGGCCTTTTGCGTTTGGCCAGATAAAGCCTGCCAAAATAAACCTGTCCCTTTTTGGCAGGTTAGCGGAGCTTGCTGGTCTCGAAGTACTTGGGATATTGGTCCAGGACCTCGGTCTGGTTGCGGAACATCATGTGCAGGTGCTTGCTGACTAAAAAGCTCGCTTCGATAGGGTCGCGACCGGCGATAGCGCGGCGAATCTGCTTGTGCTCGTTCACGATGTCCTGATTGTCGAGAACTTGCGTGGCGGCGCGCAGCCAGCGGAAGCGCTCCAGGTCGGCATTGGTCTCCTCGAGCCACGACCACACGGTGCTGCGGCATGCGATGCTAAAAATCATGTGATGCATGAGGTTGTCGCTCAAAAAGAAGCCGATGCGGTCCTCTTCGGCCATGGCCTTTTCCTGCAGCGCGATGGCGCGGTCGAGCTGCTCGATGCCTGCCGAGGTGGCACGGGCGCAGCACTCTACAATCACCTGTTTTTCCAGGTGCTCGCGAATGTAGCAGGCACTCTCGGCAAGGGTGAGGTTGATGGGCGAGACATAGGTGCCGCTTTGGGGCACGGTGCGCACCAGGCCTTCCTGCGCCAAGCGAACCAAAGCCTCGCGCACGGGCGTGCGACCCATGTCCAGGTCGTCGCAAAGCTGTTTGACGCCGAGCTTTTCGCCCGGCTTGTAGTCCAGGTAGACGATTTTGCGCCGAATGGTGTGGTAGGACTGGTCCTGTAGGCTCGTCTCCTGCTCGCCAACGTGCATCGATTCTTCCATAGCGCCTCGCAACTGTTCTATCACACTCATATGTCAGTTGTTAATTATGCCGCGAATCAGCTTTCCGTGGTGGGTGATTCGGCTGTTGCCTGAGAACTATTGCGGCGTCTTAGTCGTTGTTTACGCAAGGTTGCACTCAATGTTGCCTTATCATAAACCGTCGCAAACGTGAAATAGAAAGAAGGAATCCCATATGCAACTGGCGAATATCGTACGCGAGCGCTGGAAGGGTGTCTTGTTCTGCCTGATCATCGCTATCCCCGCGACGCTGCTCGGCAAACAAATTGAGGTGGTCGGTGGACCGGTATTTGCCATCCTCTTTGGCATGGTCCTGGCGCTCGTCTTTCCCAAGAATCGTCGCGAACAGCTCGCCGCCGGCGTCACCTATACGTCCAAAAAAGTCTTGCAGTACGCGGTTATCCTGCTTGGCTTTGGCATGAACCTCTCCCAGATTTTGTCCAAGGGCGCCCAGTCGCTGCCGATTATCGTGGCGACGATCTCGACCTCGCTTGTCATCGCCTTTGTGCTCTGCCGCGTTATGAACGTGCCGAGCAAGATCGCGACGCTTGTGGGTGTGGGTTCGTCGATTTGCGGCGGTTCCGCCATCGCCGCGACCGCACCCGTCATCGATGCCGACGATCGCGAGATTGCCCAGGCTATTTCGGTCATCTTCCTGTTTAACGTCATCGCGGCGCTCGTGTTTCCGACGCTCGGTGGCATGCTTGGGCTGACCAACGAGGGCTTTGGCCTGTTTGCCGGCACCGCCATCAACGACACCTCGTCCGTAACGGCTGCGGCGAGCGCTTGGGACAGCATGCATCCCGGTGCCAATGTGCTCGAGAGCGCCACGGTGGTCAAGCTCACCAGGACGCTGGCCATCATTCCCATCACGTTGGTCCTAGCATGCTGGCAGATGCATCTGGCGCGGAAGGCCGGCGGCGACGCCAAAAGCACGTTCTCGCTTAAACGCGCGTTTCCCATGTTTGTGCTGTTCTTTGTGCTGGCGAGCGTGATCACCACGGTGCTTCAGCTTCCCGCGTCCTTTACGGCGCCCATCAAGGAACTGTCGAAGTTCTTTATTGTGATGGCCATGGCGGCTATTGGTTTTAATACCGATATCGTCGAGCTGGTCAAAAAGGGCGGCAAGCCCATCGCATTGGGCTTTTGCTGCTGGATTGGCATTGCGTGCATGAGCTTGGGAATGCAGCACGTGCTGGGAATCTGGTAGAGAAGAAGCTTATTTGCGTGCTAGTTGCTGGTGGGCGCATGCCTGCGGTGGAGCGATAGGAGCTCTTGCGGGTATGGCTTGTCCGCAGGTTAATAGGTCCCGAAGAGCTCTTATCGCCCCGCTAGGATGGCGATGCGGGGCAATTCATATATTCGCAAGAAGGCGCCGTAGGCCCTATAGTGTTTGGTGAACATTATCGTTCAATTTTGAAACACTTGAGATGCCAAGCCACAGATAAGGGTCGTGGCTGGAGACGGGGCGAACCATGGACAGCGATGTCAAGCTGCAGATTCTGATCGAGGCATTGTCCGCAGCCGGAGCATCGGCGCTGGCAATCGACGAGCGCGGTGGCGTTGTAATCTCGACTATGAGCGACGCTTCGCTCGAGCAGGATGTCGCCGCTTTTGTTTCCGAGCGTCTCGCTCGCGTGGGCGATGGAGCGCGCCTGGTAATGGGCCGCGAGGGCATGCGGTTGAGCTTGACGGTGCGCCCGACGGCCCAGGAGCACGGGGCGCTTTGGGTGGTCGTGGCGCATGAGGTGCGCGCCGCCGCGCCGCATGCGGGCATCGAGTGGCTCAATGCCGACGAGGTCGAGGCTCGTTACGAGTCGAGCACGTACGGCATCGTCGAAGACGCGGCGGCGGTCGCTGCCCCCGTACGGGAGAGCTACGCGCGCGGGGTACCCCTTATGCTCGAGGGCGAGCTGGGTGCGGGGCAGGATCAGATTGCAAAACGTTTGTACCTGGATGGACCCTATGCCGATCAGCCCTTTGTTTCCGTTGCGCTCGATGAGCTTACGGATCGCGGTTGGCGCCATCTGCTCAAAAGTTCCGAATCGCCGCTATTCCAAACGGGGCTGACACTTTGCATGGGCGGCTGGCATGCTGTTGGGCCTCAGCGCCTGCGCGAGCTCGTGTCCGCAATGATCGACACGGCGCTCGCAACTCGTTGCCATGTGGTGTTGACGGCAAACGATATGCCGGGCGGCGGCGAAAGCGATCAGGCTGCTTTTGTAACCGAGCGTCTGGCCTGTGCGGTGAGTGTGGCGCCGGCGATTGCCGAGCAGGGCGGCGCGTCGGAAAAGGTTGCACGCTATCTGGAGTATCTGGCAGATATGTTTGAGACGGCAACACCTGCCTTGTCGTCCGCGGCGGCAAAGACACTCGATGCCTATCGATGGCCCCGTAACTATCTACAGCTGCGCGAGGTTTCGGAACGACTTTATATATTAGTGGGGACGGGCACGGCCGAGCGGGCGGTGGCAGAAGAGGTGCTTGCCCAGGAGGACGTTATCAAGACCGCGACCTTTGGTGCCCCGACACTCGAAAGCGATTTGTATATCTTGCGGCCTCTGGTCGATACCGAGCGCGATATCGCGCGGTTGGTCGTAGGTCACCTTCACGGCAACAGGACCCGTGCTGCCGAAGTGCTAGGCATAAGCCGTACGACCCTGTGGCGCCTGCTGAAGGACGACGACCGTTAAGCGAGGTTCCCGTGACCGCGTGCGGTACGTGTGCTACAGTCCAAAGCAGCATTGTTTCGATTCTGTTACGGCGTGCGGGGGCGTATGGCGGAGACTTCAAAAACAAATCGGGCTCGAAAGCCCGCGGCGCCGGCCAACCGTCGCACGACTTCGCGGACGTGGGGCAAAAGCGCCTCGGGCTTCGACGGTTCGTTCAAACGCACTAAATATGGTTATCCTTCGGCAAGCGCTCGCTTGGCCATGCAGGCCGAATCGTCGCTGTGGGGCCGTAAGCGTGTGGTGGGGTCAAAGCTCAAGCACGATGGAACGCTTGGCTACATTAGCCGTGGCGCTGCTCGCCGTAGCGGCCTCAATCCCGCAGGCTGGCATCGCTATGTTCCGATCGCGGTCGTTGTTGCGGTGATTGTCATCGCGCTCGCGGCGCTTGGTTACGCCGGCGGCGGGGCCAATCTGGACGCAATGTTTAAGTCGCCCGAGCTCGCGCATGCAGGCACAGAAGTTGTCGAGGGCGTTCAGACCCAGACGGGCGTCGCGCCCCAGCGCGGTATCGTTGCGGCGGCCTCCACCATCGCCGATGCGCAAAAGGACGAGGACGAACAAGACGACGGCGCCGAAACGACTCACACGAACGAAGCGACGACAACTCCATCGGCAAGATAAGTTTCGAGTGGGACAGCAGATTTGGGATGGGGCCTTTTAGCTGCCCAAGTGCCAGATGTCACCAGCGACGCACCCGATGTCAGTCACCAACAGCGAGCGGCCCGCGCAGCGTCAGCGGGTCCGCCGTTCGTTAGAACGGCGGAACTAATTACCTTGCATACACCACATTGTCGCGGCGCGGCTTTGCCTCGGGAAGCGCGCCCTCGGCATAGCCCAGAATGCAGTGGCCGACGCCGCGCAGGCTTCCGTCGGCGGGCAGACCCCAGCTGGCCAGCAGCTCCAGGCCCTCGGGCGAGTCGAAGACCTCGTGCGCGCGGTGGATCCAGCACGAATCAACACCCAGCGCATACGCCGCGTTGAGCAGGTTGCCCATGGCAAGCGAGCCGTCTTCCAGATGTGTGGGCACGCTGCGGTCGACGAGCACTACCACAACGGTCTTGGCCCCGTAGAAGGGATCGCCATCGCTGCCCATAACCTGGGCGTTGAGCTGCGAGAGGCGCTCGACGGTCGCGGGGTCGGTGACGGCGACAAACGTCACCGGCTGGCGTCCCATGCCGCTGGGCGCGTACTGGCCTGCCTCGATAATGCGTGCGAGCTTTTCGGCTTCGACGGGGCGATCGCTGTATTTGCGGCAGCTGCGGCGGTGGATGAGCGCTTCGATGGTCTCCATGAGTCCTCCTGACGTTGATTGAGATGCCACGTTCATACCCGTCGGCTCAAGACCGTAATCGCGCGAAGCGCTTCGAATGGCTCTGGCTACCAATGAGAAAAGTGGGTCTGCATAAAACTGCAGCAAGAATGTGATAAACCAATGGGATGGTTAAACGTTTTATCCCGTCTACCCTGCGGTTTTTTACCACTTGCCTAAATGATGCCCGCATAACCCCTGATAAAGGTTTTACTAAAGAAGCACCAACGTTTATCAACGCGCCGTGGTGGCGCCGGGCCAGGAGGTAACTATCATGTTCCAGGCTGGAGATGTCGTCGAGACCGATTTCGAAGGATTTCTGAAGCTGCTGCGTTCCAAGACGCGCGCTTTCGTGTCGATCAATGATCACGAGTACTACATCACGCACACCGATGGCTATTGGCGTGTTCAGGATTGCGAGGCCCTCAACGATAAGGGCCACTTTACTGACTGCTCCGAGCTGGTCAACACGGTCTGCGAGGTCGTCGAGCTGCCTTGGATCTGCGGCAAGAGCCTGCACGATAGCTTCTCGGGCGCTACGGTCTACGAGGCCGTCGCCGCCTAGCAGCAAATAATCGATTTCCTCTCATGACCGCCGGCGCTGCCCCCGCGCCGGCGGTCTTTTTTGTCGATATGTTGTATAGCCTGCGCGCTGCGAACGAAGCCCTTGACGATAGTCAAAACTCGGACTAATCTGAAACTTCAATTAGTCAAAATTCGGACTATCGAATGGTGGGAGAGATGGATTGCGCGGTTACGTCGGTCGATTTTGACCGGATGCTCAACGGGCTCGACCGTATTTATTCAGAGTTCGCGCGTGCCTGCGGCCTTTCGGATTGCGCCTATTGGATGCTCGTCGATATCAGCACGGCGGATGAAGATGTTGCCGTGAGCCGACTCACGAGCGAATGGTTCTATAGCAAGCAGACCATTAACTCGGCAATTAAAACCCTGACGGCGCGAGGGCTTGCGACGCTGGAATTCGCCGAAGGCAGCCGCAAGAATAAGGTCGTTTGTTTGACCGATGAGGGCCGGCGGTTCGCCGAGCACTATGCGTTGCCGGCGGTTAAAGCCGAGCAGCGTGCCTTTGGCGCGCTCGAGCCCTGGGAACAGCGTGAGATTATGCGCCTGGTCGGCAAGTTTTCCCACGTGCTCAACGAGGAGTGCGAGGCGTTTAAACAGCAGATAGCCGCCGAGAGCCAAGTGGAAAAACAAGAAGAGGGGGAGACGTGCGACTCTTAATGAGGTTTATGAGGCCGTATCGCGGGCTGATTGCGGTGACACTGTTTGTGCTGCTGATAGATAACGTCGGCACGCTGCTGGTGCCTACGATGTTGGCGAATATGGTCAATACCGGCATCACGACGGGTGATGTCGACTACATCCTGCGCAACGGCCTGTACATGCTTATCGCGACCGGCATGGCCAGCGGTGGCGCGGTGCTGGGCTGCTATCTTTCGGCCCGCCTGGCAGCCAACGTGGCCTGTGACATCCGCAACGCCGTCTACGACAAGTCGCTCGAGCTGTCTGCCAGCGACTTTGAGCGCTTTGGCACCGGCTCGATGATCACACGATCGCTCAACGACATCAACGTGATCCAGCAGGCGATTCTGCAGACGATCCAGCTGGTGCTGCCGGTGCCGTTTTTGGCCGTGGCGGGCATCATCTTCGCCTGGCATATCGATCCCGCCATGGGTACGCTGCTGGGCGCAGTCGTGGCGATTGTGCTGGTGGCGGCGGTCTTTACGGTCGCCAACGCAGCGCCGATTTTTATGCGCCTGCAGAGTTTTATCGACCGTATGAACGTGGTGTTGCGCGAGAACATCGTGGGCGTGCGCGTCATCCGCGCGTTTAACAAGGAGCGTCATGAGGAGCAGCGCCTGGACGAGGTGTTTAGCGATTACGCGGCCAATGCCATCAAAGTCAACCACCTGTTTGTGGGCCTCGATAGCTCCAGCTTCTTTCTGATGAACATCGCCGAGGTGGCGGTGCTGTGGGTGGGAGGCAACCGCGTAGGCGTCCACGCCATGCAAATCGGCAGCATCTCGGCCGTGCTGGAATACGCGATTCTGATCCTGTTCTTTGTGATGATGGCGCAGATGGTGATTCTGACGCTTCCGCGCGCCGCGGCGTGCCTCAACCGTGCACAACAGGTGCTCCAGATTGAGCCGAGCATCGTCGATGGCGAGCGAACGCTCAACGCGGGCGCGTCCGACTCAAAGGACGGAGCAGACGCGGTCGCCGTGTTCGACCATATGTCGTTCCGTTTTGACGACGCCGACGAGGACACCCTGTGCGACCTGAGCTTTGCCTGCCGCCGCGGACAGACCACGGCAATTGTAGGCTCGACGGGATCGGGCAAGTCGACGGTGGCCAAGCTCTTGTTGCGTTTCCACGATGCCACGAAGGGTGCCATTCGCCTCAATGGTGTTGACCTGCGCGACCTTTCGCAAGACGAGATTCGCGGGCATATCGCCTACGTGCCGCAGAAGGCTTGGCTGTTCTCGGGCACGGTGGCGAGCAACCTGCGCTATGGCAACGAGGATGCGACCGAGGCCGACATGCTTCACGCGCTGCAGGTTGCCCAGAGCACCTTTGTGCTCGATCAGCCGCAGGGGCTCGATACCCCGGTGGCGCAGGGCGGTACGAACTTCTCGGGCGGCCAGCGTCAGCGTCTGGCCATCGCCCGTGCGCTCATGAAGCACGCTGATCTGTATATCTTCGACGATAGCTTTTCGGCCCTGGACTTCAAGACCGACGCGGCCCTGCGCCATGCGCTGCAGGACGAGACGCGCGATGCCGCGGTTCTCATCATCGCGCAGCGTATCTCGACCATTCTGCATGCCGACCAGATCGTGGTGCTCAAGGATGGCGAGGTCGTGGGCTTGGGCACGCACGACGAGTTGATGGAGACCTGCGAGGTGTACCGCGCCATCGCGGAATCGCAGATGAAGGGAGGTGAGTAGCATGACCGAGGAGCTCAAGAATCAGGGCGTCGTTGATGGCGTCGTGGCAGCAGGGACGGCTGAGGAGACGGCGGTCGCGCCCGGTCTGGACGATGCCGCCAAGGCTGCAGCCGAACGCGAGGCTCGCCGCCAAGCGCTCTACGAGGAAAACGAACGCGCCGAGGACGAGCGCGCCCGTGCTGAGGCAGAGCGCATGCGCGATGTGGGCGACGAGGACGAGGACGAGAAACCCAGTGACACCTGGGCGACGGTGCGCCGTCTGTGGAGCGAGGCCGCCGGCGATCACTGGCGTTTCTACCTCGTGTTCGCGAGCATCGTGTTCTACGCCATCTTTAACACCGCGGCGCCGGCGTACAGCGCTCGCGTCATCGATGAGCTGTGGGGACACGTGAAGCTGGCGTTTGCCAACGACACCACCTTCAGTATCACCTGGGAGAACTGCGGCAGGACCATCTTCATCTACTTTATGATCTGGACGGCCGCCGCCTCGTTCTACGCGCTCCAGAGCTTTTTGATGTCGAGCGTGGCCGAACGCCTCAACCTGCGTCTGCGTAACCGCATCGCTCAAAAGCTCAACCGTCTGCCGCTCGCCTATTTTGACGCGCATCGTCCCGGCGAGGTCGTCAGCCGCGCGACCAACGACTTGGACAAGATGTCCGAAAGCATGCAGCGCGGACTGCTGCAGTTGCTGGTGTCGATCGGCACCGTGGTGGGCGCCGTGGGCGTGATGTTCGTGTTTAGCGTGCCGCTCACGCTGGTCTTTTTGTTCTTTACGGCGTTGTCGCTGCTGGTGACCAAAGTGGTCTCGTCTCGCACACATGACGTGACCGGCGAGCGCCAGGAGTGGGTGTCCAAGATTACGAGTGCGGTCGAGGAAGGCTACTCGGGCCGTCTGGTGATTCGCGCGTTTAACCGCGAGCGTCAGAGCTCTGCCGAAGTGCATGAGGCCTCGAGGGAGCTGGCGCGCGTGAGTACCAAGGCCGACTTTATGATCAATGCCGTCGGTCCTGCGGTGCGCTTTATCGGCCGTTTGGCGCAGATCGTGATCGCGCTGGTGGGCTGCAGCATGCTGGTCGCCGGTCACATGACCGTCGGCGTGTTCCAGGCGTTCTTCCAGTTTATCTACGAGGCATCCGAACCCATGACGCAGCTGTCGTTTACTTTCAACTCGCTGCAGAGCGCGTTAGCGAGTGCGGAGCGCGTGTTCGACCTGCTCGATGAGCCCGAGATGGAGGCCGATCCGCTGTCGGACGAGGCCGCCAAGCTGCCGGGCCGCGTTGAGGGCCGCGTCGCTTTTGAGCACGTGCGCTTTGGTTATTCGTCCGACAAACCTCTTATGCGCGACGTGTCGTTTGCCGCCGAGCCGGGCCAGAAGATCGCCGTGGTGGGAACTACGGGTGCGGGTAAGACCACGCTCATCAACCTGCTTATGCGCTTTTACGAGATCGACGGCGGCCGCATTACGCTCGACGGCGTGGATACGAGCCGCATGGACCGCGGCGAGCTGCGCCAGCAGTTTGGCATGGTGCTGCAGGACGCCTGGCTGTTCGACGGCACGATTGCCGAAAACATCGCCTACGGCTGCCCCGAGGCAACGCGCGACGAGATCGTGGCGGCTGCGCGCGCCGCGCAGGTCGACTTCTTTGTGCGCACTATGCCGCAGGGCTACGACACGCGTGTGGCTAACGATGCCGAGAGCATCAGCCAAGGCCAACGTCAGTTACTGACCATCGCGCGCGTGCTGCTCAACAATCCGGCGATTCTCATCCTGGACGAGGCGACCTCAAGCGTGGACACGCGCACCGAGCTCGCCATCGGCCGCGCCATGGACGCGCTCATGCGCGGGCGCACGAGCTTTGTGATCGCGCACCGTCTGTCGACGATCGTCGATGCCGACCTGATCTTGGTTATGGATCACGGCAACATTATCGAGCAAGGCACGCATAAGGAGCTGCTGGCTGCCGAGGGTGCCTATGCCGACCTCTACCTAAGCCAGTTCGCATAAGGTGACAAAGGGGCAGTCCCGCATGCCACATCGAAAAGAAGGCGCGCCGGGGGCGGATTCCCTGGCGCGCCTTTTGTGCTGGCGTTAATGCTGTGGCGGTTGCCCGCGGCCCTAGCGCTCGTCCACGAGCTTGGCGACGAGGGCCTTGAGCTCGGCCACCTCTCGCTCGAGTTCCTTGACGCGGCGGGCGTTCTCAGCGATGCCTTGACGGTTGAGCGCGGACTGCTCGGCGGCGGCGTCGGGCATGTACTCGCGATGCTGCTTGGCGTCGAAGCTCTCCTCGAACACGCGGCAGCCGTTACGCTTGATGATGCGTCCCGGCACGCCAACGACGGTGCAGTTGTCGGGCACGTCCTTAACGACAACCGAGTTGCCGCCGATCTTGACGTTGTTGCCGATGCGAATGTTGCCGAGCACCTTGGCGCCCGTGCCCACGGTGACGTTGTTGCCCAGGGTGGGGTGGCGCTTGCCGGTCTCGTTGCCGGTACCGCCGAGCGTGACGCCCTGGTAGAGCACGCAGTTGTCGCCCACGATGGTGGTTTCGCCGATGACGACGCCCATGGCGTGGTCGATAAAGAGATGCTTGCCGATCTGCGCGGCAGGGTGAATCTCGACGCCGGTGATGTGGCGGGTGATTTGCGAGAGCACACGGGCGAGTGAGCGATGACCGTGCTCCCACAGCCAGTGCTCGGGCACGTGGTTCCACTTGGCGTGCAGGCCAGGATAGGAAAGGAAGATGACTAGACCGTTTTGCGCGGCGGGGTCCTGCGCCTGGACGGTCTTGATGTCCTCGCGAATGGTATTGATAAAGCTCACCGGCCGCCCTCCCTTAGCGCCATGGCAATGCGGTTCAATAAAGTATAGCGATTCGCTAGGGATTAGGAAGGACAATCTTGGCGGCATTGCGCGACAGGTGTCAGTTATGCAAACTTGCTGGTAATGGAGTCATGCTTTTGTGGGGTTGCGCACGAGGGGGCGCCGCAACCGTATACTGGTCAACTTGGACGTATCCGCGCCCACAACTGAGAGGTTTTACTTCATGGGTTTCATCAATTTTATCGCCGAGCTGCTCAAAGACCCGCGCACCGCGATTGCCAGCTGGATCGCCGCCGGCCCGCTTATGGCCTACGGCTGCGTGTTCCTGATCATCTTTATCGAGACGGGCGTGGTGTTCTTCCCGTTTCTTCCCGGCGACTCGCTGCTGTTCGCCTCGGGCTTCTTCGCCCACAACGGCGGCTTTAACATTGTGGCCCTGCTGGCTGTGGCGTGGGCCGCTGCCATTTTGGGCGATCAGTGCAACTTTATGATTGGCCATTTCTTTGGCCAAAAGATCATTGCCTCGGGCAAGGTGAAGGCCATGACGCCCGAGCGTATTAAAAAGTCCGAGGACTTCCTGGACAAGTGGGGCCACCTGGCTATCTTCCTGGGTCGCTTCTTCCCGTTTATCCGCACCTTCGTGCCCTTCATTGCCGGCATGGGCGGTATGCACTGGCGTAACTTTGTCATCTTTAACGTGCTGGGCGGCATTACCTGGTCGACGGTCTTTACGCTGCTGGGCTACTTCTTTGGCGGCATTCCCTTTGTGCAGGAGCACTTTGAGCTGCTGATTATCGGCATCGTCGCCGTGTCGATCATTCCGACCGTGGTCGGCCTGGTTAAGGCTAAGCTGGGCAAATAGAACGCGTAGATCGAGCCAGCACACAAACCGTGCCGTTGAGGCCCGTCACCGCTTACGGTGGCGGGCCTTTTTGCTTCGGTCAAATGAAAATACTTTACTTAGTTAAAGAAAAGCGTTTTATCAGACGCGTACGGGGAGTACAATCTCGTGCATGCGAATCGACGTGCCATGGGCTTTGGTGTTGCCCGCGTGTCCCGTCCGGCTCTACGCTCCGGGCGTGCGACGTTGCGACGCGGTCGGCCTCGGTCCTTGCGTGCGAGTTCGCGAGTATGCAACTGTGTATGTAAGGAGCGACATATGACTGTCGAGAAGAAGGATATCGATTGGGGTAGCCTCGGCTTTGGCTACATGAAGACCGATTACAGCTACGAGGCTCATTGGAAGGATGGCGAGTGGGACGAGGGCGGCCTGACCACCGACCACACCCTGCATGTCTCCGAGTGCGGTGGCATCTTCCATTACTGCCAGGAGGTCTTTGAGGGCCTGAAGGCCTACACCGCCGAGGACGGCAGCATCGTCTGCTTCCGTCCCGACATGAACGCCGAGCGCATGTATAACTCTGCCCAGCGCCTCGAGATGCCCCCGTTCCCCAAGGACAAGTTCGTTGAGGCCGTTAAGCAGGTCGTTTCTGCCAACGCCGCCTGGGTTCCGCCCTTCGGCTCCGGTGCGACCCTGTACGTGCGTCCGTTTATGATCGGCTCCGGTGACGTGATCGGCGTGGCTCCCGCTCCTGAGTACACGTTCCGCATTCTCGTGACCCCGGTCGGTCCGTACTTTAAGGGTGGCCTCAAGCCCGTCAAGCTGCGCGTTTCCGAGTACGACCGCGCCGCACCGCACGGCACCGGTAACATCAAGGCTGGCCTGAACTACGCCATGTCCCTTAAGCCCACGATGGAGGCTCACCGCGAGGGCTATGCCGAGAACCTGTATCTCGACTCCGAGTCCCGCACCTATGTCGAGGAGACCGGTGGCGCCAACGTCCTGTTCGTGAAGGAGGACGGCACGCTCGTCGTCCCGCAGTCGCACACCGACTCCATCCTGCCCTCCATCACCCGTCGTTCGCTCGTTCAGGTTGCCGAGGATCTGGGTATGACCGTCGATCAGCGTCCCGTCGAGTGGGCCGAGGTCAAGGCCGGCACCTTTGTGGAGTGCGGCCTGTGCGGTACCGCTGCCGTCATCTCCCCGGTGGGCGAGATCGACAACAAGGTCTATGGTGCCGACGAGACTGTGACCTTCCCGGCTGGCTACACCGAGATCGGTCCTGTGATGAAGAAGCTTCGCGAGACCCTGACTGGCATCCAGTCCGGTGCTGTCGAGGACAAGCACAACTGGGTTTACACCGTCGCGTAAGCTGTCTTAGCTGTCCGGCCCGAGGGCGACCTTCCTTTCCGGTGCGTCCGCGGACATGAAAGAACCCCCGCTGCGCACTACGTGCGGCGGGGGTTCTTTCGTCCTGCGGAGTGCGCCGGAAAGGAAGGCCGCGCTTTTGTTTTGGTTCGCGCCATGTGGGGGTGGTGGCGACGTGCATTTTTGCGAGTATTCTGCAATCGAAGGCCCCTGCATACCGACCTCGGGCAAAAAATCGGGATTTCTCGATGTTTTCTACGAATGATGGGCGGGGTTATGGGCCGACAGCGTTTGATTTGCAGGGATATTTGCGCTCTTTGGCATTTATCGCGGCGCCCGAAGTCCTTGGTTATGTTGAATGCTCCTAAAAATGCACGGCGCTTAGAGGGGGACCTTCGCGAAAAAGGAAACCGCCCCGTCGAAGTATGCATTCGACGGGGCGGTTTATACATTTGTCCGATTAAGGATGCGCTGCCAAACTACTAGAACTTGACGGTCGGTGCCTGGTGGGCGGCCTCAGCTGCTTCGAAGCCCTGACGCTCCTTAAACTGGAAGATGCCGGCAAAGATGACAGCCGGGAACGTCTGAATGGCGTTATTGTAGCTGAGCACGCAATCGTTGTAGCTCTGGCGTGCATAGCTAATCTTGTTCTCAGTATCCTCGAGCGATGCCTGCAGCTGCGTAAAGTTGGTGTTCGCCTTAAGGTCGGGGTAGGCCTCGGCTACGGCGAAGAGCTGGCGCAGCGCACCGGTCAGCACGTTGTCGGCTTCCATTTTGGCCTCGGGCGTGGTGGCCTTGACGGCGGTGTTACGCGCGCTGATCACGGCGGAGAGCGTCTCCTGCTCGTGCTTGGCGTAGCCCTTGACGGTCTCGACCAGGTTGGGGATCAGGTCGTTGCGGCGCTGCAGCTGCGTATCGATGTTCTGCCAAGCGTTATCGATGCGGTTACGCTTGGTGACCATGTTGTTGTAGATGCCGGCGATGGCGCAGACAATCACAATGACAACAACGATGCCGATGATGACGGTAATCATGATGTCTCCGTTTCGAATGGCCGCGGCGGCATGCGCCAGCTGCCGTTGGTATAACGCTACTAGTATACCCGCAACGTTTTGCCGTGCCGAACTTTCCGGTAAGCGTTATGTTTTCGGCGGGGTTGGCACCGGGGCAAAGCGCGCGAGGTACAGGTGTAAGATATGCGACAGATTGTCGAGTGTTGTCTTTGCCCTGAGGATGGCGATACCAGTGGACCTTCGCATTAAGAAAACCTACCGCGCCCTGTTCGATGCCTTCACCGAACTTCTCGAGGAGCATCGTTTTGAGGACCTGACGGTTGCCATGCTGTGCGACCGCGCCATGATTCGCCGCACGACGTTCTACAAGCACTTTCGCGACAAGAACGATTACTTTGCCTTTTATATCGATGAGCTCATGTCGGGCTTGCCGCAAAAACAGCCCGATGAGGCCGGCGCAGTGTCTGCCGAGGACGTGCGCGCGCTTCGGCACGCGATTTTGGACGATGCCATGGATTTGATTCTGGCGCACGAGCAGCTCATGGATAACATTTTGGCAAGCAGCATGTCGGGCATGTTGACCAACGTTATTTGCGACCGCATTGCCCGCTCCATCCGCGAGCGTGTGATGAACGTGCTTGCCGAGGATGCCCTGGCCCCCGTGTCACTCGAGACGACGTCTGAGTTTGTCGCCGGCGGTATTATTCGACTTTTCACGATATGGTGGGAATCGGGCCACGATCTTGAGCGTCGACCCGAGATGGCCGACGTGGTCGATGCACTGTTCGAGCGAACCATGACGCCGGTGCATCACTAAAAGTGGCGGAGAGAGGGGGATTCGAACCCCCGGAACGCTCTCGCGCTCAACGGTTTTCAAGACCGCCGCATTCAACCGCTCTGCCATCTCTCCGTGAGTCGTAATGATAGCATCGTTTTGAATTTGCAACAGGGAAGGCGAACGATGACGAGCACCGGAATCGATGAGAAGTTCATGCGCGAGGCGCTGGCGGAGGCGTGTGCCGCTGCTGCGGTGGGCGAGGTGCCGATCGGTGCCGTAGTGGTGCGTGCGGGTGAGATCGTCGCGAGGGCGCATAATCGTCGCGAGCTCGACCAGGACCCTTCGGCGCATGCAGAGTTCGCGGCCCTGTGCGCCGCTGCCCAGGCGCTTGGCCGCTGGCGCCTTTCCGACTGTACGGTCTACGTGACGCTCGAGCCCTGTTGCATGTGTGCGGGGCTTATGGTCAATGCGCGCGTGGGGCGCTGCGTGTATGGCGCGAGCGACGCCAAGGCGGGTGCGTTGGGCTCGTTGTACGATCTCAATGCCGATTCGCGCCTAAACCATCGGTTTCATGTGACCGCCGGCGTGTTGGCGGATGAGTGTCGCGCGGTGCTGAGCAACTATTTTGCCGGTTTGCGCGGTGCGGATGGCGTCGGTTGCGGCTGCGGTGCAAACCTTGAGGCGCATGTTGCCCACGCCGAGGCCCTTGCTGACGGCGAGGATCTTGCCGGCGAGACGCTCGACTTTGGTCCCGTGCAGCGCCGGCCTCGCCGTGTGCTGCTGGCGATTGATTCCTTTAAGGGCAGCGTTTCGAGTGCGCAGGCAGAGGAGGTCGTTGCCGAAGGCGTGCGCCGCGTGTGGCCCGATGCCCAAGTAAGCGCGCTGCCGCTGGCGGATGGCGGTGAGGGAACGCTCGATGCCGTTGCCGCGTGCGGCGGTGAGATTGTGACCTGCGAGGTGGCAGGTCCCTTGGGCAAGTGCGTGGCTGCCCGGATGCTGGTGGACGGCGAGCACGAGTCGGCTGTCATTGAGATGGCCGAAGCCGCGGGCATCGGGTGCTCGCCGTGCACGGAGTCGGCGGCGTTGGCCGCTACGACCTATGGCGTGGGCGAGCTGATGCTTCGTGCGGTTCGCGCGGGGGCGAGGACCCTATATATGGGACTGGGCGGCAGCGCCACCAACGACGGTGGCGCCGGCATGCTGCAAGCGCTGGGCGCGCGTCTTGTCGATGACCGTGGCTGCAATATCGCGCTGGGGCTCACGGGCCTTGAACACGTGGCGAGTATCGATTTGGCACCGGCGCTTCGGGCACTGAATGGCGCGCGTGTCGTGGTGCTTTCCGATGTCGAGAATCCGCTCGTGGGGCGTCGCGGGGCGCTTGCGGTGTTTGGCGGGCAAAAGGGCCTGCCGACAGACGATGTCGAAGCGCTGGGCGGGTACGACGACTGGATGGTCGGTTACGGTCGCCTGCTCGATACGGCGATTGCCGAGGCACGGGCTCAGGGGTTACTGCGCGTGCCCGAGGGTGCGCGGACGTTTGGCTCGGTGCTCGGCGTGCCCGGCGCCGGTGCCGCTGGCGGTCTGGGCGCCGCGCTGCTAGCGCTCGGTGCAGAGCTACATTCGGGCGTGGAGACGGTGCTTGATCTGATTGGGTTTGACGAGCGCGTGCGGGATGTCGATCTGGTCATAACGGGCGAGGGCAATATGGACGAGCAATCCGCCGCCGGCAAAGCGCCGGTGGGTGTGGCCCGCCGTGCCAAGCGCTATGGCAAGCCGGTGGTCGCCGTCGTGGGCGGTCGTGCCGACAACCTGGATGCGGCGTATGGGCAGGGTGTCGACTTAGTTCTGCCGGTCTGTCGCAGACCCATGCCCCTTGACCAAGCGCTCGACCCCCAGGAAGCCACAATCAACCTCATCTGCGCCGGCGAAGCGGCCGCTCGATCCTACGACTTTGGCCGTATCTAAAACCCATCCCCTCGATAAGTTGCGGTGAAATACGGAGTGTTTTTGCCTTTAAGGGGCCAATTCAGTCCGTATTCCACCGCAACTTCGAGAATGGCCATTCGAGGTTGGCTGCCTTGGGTCTCGAGCCGGACCGCCTGCCACGAAAGGCGGCCATCTACTACGTTAAACCGGCCACCCTCGACCATTCCGGGATTTGCAAAAATAAAACCGCAGGTAGAGAGCTTGCCGCTATTCGAAAAAGCACGCTATGGTTGACCCCTGCGACCAAAACGTAGTAGATGGGCCCTTTTCGTGGCGCAGCGTCAGACCAGTCTTTTTGGAACGGGGCTATTTTGGCTACTTGCCGATCTGATTGCCCGAGTAGTCAAAAAAGCTCCGTCCCAAATTAGCCACCTTGCCCTGTCGAGCAGGAGCAGGTAAGATATACCGAGCGCCTAGCGCGTTCGATGGGTTCGGATGACGACATGTTCCGAATCTGGTCAGGTCCGGAAGGAAGCAGCCATAAGGAGCCTCTGTCGGGCATCCGAATCCATCGAACGCACGGGCGCTTTTTGGTGCCGCGACATGGCCCGGCCGGTGACGAGGTATTTGGTGTCTCGCTGGTCCTCGGCTTCGCCTGCGGGATCGCGCGACTACCAAGCGCCCTGCCGGCACTCGCGGGTAGCCGACCAAAACCGCCTGAAGGGTCACATTTATCTGATAATTGAATCCCTGGCGTTATGCCGCTCGCTGGCGTTGCCAAAACATCGGCTGCTACATGCCTTGGGCGCTAGTGACCGTCGCCCTTACATCTGTAACGAGTTGCTTACGCATCTCCAGGGCTCGCCGTACTATCATGAATCAGATTGAAGAGAGATGATGATAGGGAGCGCCTTTTTATGATTGAGTTGCTTAGGCGTTTTGGTGGCAAGTTTCGCCGCTATATGGTGATTGGCCCTGCGTGCAAGCTGATCGAAGTGATCTTTGACCTGCTGACGCCGCTGGTGATTGCCCAGATGATCGATAAGGGCATCGGCGCACGCGATGTGAACGCCGTTATTCACTACGGTATGGTGCTTGGCGCCATGGCTGTGATCGGCATCTCGTTTACGCTTGTTTGCCAAAAGATGGCGGCGCTCACCTCGCAGGGCATGGGCACCGACATTCGCGGTGCGCTCTACCAGCACATCAATAAGCTGAGCTATGCCGAACTCGACCGCTTTGGCACGCCGTCGCTCATCACGCGTATCACCAACGATGTCAACCAGGTGCAGCTTGCCGTGGCGCTGGGCGTGCGCATGCTCATCCGCTGGCCCTTCCTGGCGGTGGGCTCCATGTGCGCGGCCCTTGCCATCGACCTTAGGCTCGGCATGATCTTTTTGATTTGCACGCCCGCCATCGGCCTGGTGTTTTGGTTTGTCATGGCGCGCTGCATCCCGTACTACAAGCAGCTGCAGGCAAAGCTCGACCGCATCGCGCTTATCTGCCGCGAAGGCCTTTCGGGCGCTCGCGTGGTTCGCGCCTTCGTGCGCGAGGACCACGAGCGCGAGCGCTTTGCCCAAGCTGCCGATGACCAGGCCAATACTGCCATCGCGGTGGGCAAGCTCTCGTCGATTCTCAATCCCGTCACGTTTCTTGTGATGAACCTGGGCGTGTGCGCCATCCTGTGGGTGGGCGGCATCCAGGTCAACGTGGGCGAACTCACGCAGGGCCAGGTCATGGCGTTTGTGAACTACATGACGCAGACCCTGACCTCCATCGTGTATGTCGCCAACCTGGTCGTGGTCTTTACCAAGGCGAGCGCGAGCGCGTCGCGTATCAACGAGGTGCTCAACTGCGAGCCGAGCATCACCGACGAGGACAACGAGCCGGTCGTGCTGCCCGAGCCGAGCGAACTGGCGGGTGGCGCTGTTCCGGTTCCCGCGCTGAGCTTGAGCCATGCGAGCTTCTCGCTTGGCGCCGGCGCGGCCAATGCCGTGAGCGATGTGACGCTGGAACTCCCGCTGGGCAAGACGCTCGGCATTATCGGCGGTACGGGTAGCGGTAAGTCCACGCTCGTTTCGCTTATCCCGCGCCTGTACGATGCGGGCACCGGCAGCGTGTGCGTGATGGGCGCCGACGTGCGCGCTTGGCCGCTCGACCAGCTGCGCCGTGTGGTCGCGACCGTTCCACAGCGCGCGTCGCTGGTGAGCGGCACGATCCGCAGCAACCTAACCTGGCGCGACGAGGCAGCAACCGACGAGGAGCTCTGGGCGGCGCTCGACATGGCGCAGGCGAGCGAGTTCGTGCGCAACAAGCCGCAGGGGCTCGACGCCCCGGTCGAGGCGGGCGGCAAGAACTTTAGCGGTGGCCAACGCCAGCGCCTGACCATCGCGCGCGCCCTGGTGGGCTCTCCGCAGGTCCTAATCATGGACGACTCCGCCTCGGCGCTCGACTTTAAGACCGATGCAGCGCTTCGCCATGCCATTCGCGAACGAAGCATGCGCGGTGCCGCCGAGGGCGGGCTGCCGCTGACCACGGTGATTGTGAGCCAGCGCGTCTCGACCGTGCGCGACGCCGATATGATCTGCGTTCTCGACCACGGCTCGGTCGCGGGCCTGGGCACGCATGACGAGCTGTACGCGACCTGCCAGCTCTACCGCGAGATTTGCCAGTCGCAGTTTCGCCGCGAGGAACTCGAGGGCCAGCAGGGGAGTGCGGCGCTCGCGTCCGCACCGATCGCCTCCGCATCCGTCTGCGCAAAGGAGGGCTGCTAAATGAATCCGTACACTTCTTCCGGTTCGGTCGCCACGATGACGGCCAACGTGTCCGGTAACGATAACCTCAACGACCTGGGCGACGGTCCGCGCCAGCCCGGCGACCCCGAGCGCTATCCCGTGGGTGCGGTGACCCGCCGCCTGCTGGGCTATGTTCGCCCGCACCGCGCCTCGTTTACGGCGTCGTTTGTGAGCGCCGCCATCTCGGTGATCTTGCAACTCTATACGCCCATCCTTATCGGCGAGGGCATCGACCTCATCGTCGCCACCGGGCAGGTGGACTTCGATGCGCTGCTGCCGCTCGTTACTAAGCTCGCGATTGTCGTGGTGGGCGCGGCGGCCTTCCAGTGGCTACAGGGCTATTGCGTCAACCGCCTGTCCTACGAGACGGTGCGCGACATGCGCGTGGAGGCGAGCGATAAGCTCAGCCGCATGCCGCTCAGCTTTATCGACAGTCATGCCCACGGCGACCTTATGAGCCGTGTGGTCAACGACGTCGATCAGGTGGGCGACGGTCTGCTGCAAGGCTTTACCCAGCTTTTCACCGGCGTTATCACCATCGTGGGCACGCTCGCGTTTATGCTCTCCATCAACCTGACCATGACGCTCGTGGTGGTGCTCGTCACACCGCTCTCCATCTTTGCGGCCGGCGCCATCGCCAAGCTCTCCAACAAGAGCTTTACGGCACAGCAGCGTATTCAAGGGCAGCTCGGTGGTCATATTGAGGAGTACGTAGGCGAGCAGAAGCTTGTCGACGCCTTTGCCTATGGCCCCAACGCGCAGCTGCGCTTTGATGCCCTTAACGCCGAGCTCTATACGGCAGGCGAGCGCGCGCAGTTTATGGGTTCGCTCTCCAACCCCGGCACGCGCTTTATCAACAACATCATCTACGCCGTGGTTGCCGTGATTGGCTGCGTGGGCGTGATCACAGGCGTGCCGGCGGCGCTTACGGTAGGCGGCGTGCAGATCTTCCTGTCCTATGCCAACCAGTACACCAAACCGTTCAACGAGGTTACCAACGTCATTACGCAAATCCAAACGGCGTATGCCTCGGCGCGTCGTATGTTTGCGTTGCTCGACGCCCGCGAGCAAGAGCCCGATGCGCCAGATGCCGTGGAGCTTGCTGCCCCACAGGGCGAGGTGACCTTTGAGCACGTGGACTTTAGCTACGTGCTCGACCGCAAGCTGCTGCAGGATATCTGCATCGAGGCCAAGCCGGGCATGCGCTTTGCCCTGGTCGGTCCCACGGGCTGCGGCAAGACGACGCTCATCAACCTGCTGCTGCGTTTTTACGATATTGATGCCGGCCGCATCGCGGTCGATGGCAAGGCTTCGCGCGATTACACACGCTCGAGCCTGCGCCGTGCCTTTGGCATGGTGCTGCAGGATACCTGGCTGTTCGAGGGCACCGTGGCGGAAAACATCGCGTACGGTTGCCCCGATGCCACGCGTGAGCAGGTCATCGAAGCCGCCAAGCGCGCGCACGCGCATAAGTTTATCGTGCAGCTGCCAGGCGGCTACGATACGGTGATCGGCGAGGACGGCGGCACGTTTAGCCAGGGCCAAAAGCAGCTGCTGTGCATCGCCCGCGTTATGCTTACCGATCCGGCCATATTGTTGCTGGACGAGGCGACCTCGAGCATCGATACGCGCACCGAGCTGCAGGTGCAGGCGGCATTCGACGAGCTCATGGCTGGCCGCACGAGCTTTGTCGTGGCACACCGCCTGTCGACGATCCGCAACGCCGACTGCATTCTGGTGATGCGCGACGGCCAGATTATCGAGCGCGGCACGCATGACGAGCTGCTAGCGGCAGGCGGCTTCTACGCCGAACTCTACCGCAGCCAGTTCGCCCAGTAGGGAATACCGATTAGCGGCAGATGGTTTACATCTGCGCCGTTAGTACTAAGATATGCTTCTAACAAACTGCATTAATGGCTCGAGTTTCGGGGGAAACGAGGCAACGTGACTATGACATGCTCTATGGTGGTCAACAGCAAGAGCGGTAATACCAGGATGGTTTCGGGGGCGATTAAGCGCGCCCTGCAGGCTGCAGGCGTTGAGTTTATCCATGCCGCCGCGCTGAGCGATGATGCAGATCCGGAGCAGGTCGCGCACGAGGCTGAGGGCGCCTGTGCCGCCGATACGGTGCTCGTTGGTTTTTGGTGCGACAAGGGTGCCTGCACGCCCTCGGTGGCGGCACTGCTTTCCGCCCTGCACGGCAAGCGCGTCTTTTTGTTTGGCACCTGCGGCTTCGGCGCGAGCAAGGACTACTTTAAGCAGATTATCGACCGCGTTTCGTCCAATTTGGCTGGGGATGCCGAGCTTGCGGGCTGGGCGATGTGCCAGGGCAAGATGGGCCCTGCGGTCAAGCAGCGCTACGAGGCAATGCTCGAGCAAGATCCTGACAATACTCGCTTTAAGATGCTGCTCGACAACTGGGTTGCCGCAAAGGATCATCCCACCAAGGAGGATCTGGACAACATGACCGCAGCCGCCAAGAAGGCCGTGCTGGGCGAGTAGATAATCGCCGTCGCGCGCTCGAAATAATACAAACGTGAAAGCCTCGAAATTCTCGAGGCTTTTTTCTTAACACGGGGGTGCGCCGTGGCGAGCGTCTGGGGCGACGTTTTCCATCATCCGGATGATGAGTCGGTTTTGAATGATACAGTCTCGTGCATTCGCTGGATGTATCGCCAGATGGAGTACGGTTACCAGACGTATCCGGGCTTCTTTACGCATCACTCGATGGGATTCATACAGCAAGACGCCGCCGGGCGGGCGCCACGTTGCAGAACCTAGGCCTAGCAGGTGGCTGATAATTCCATACCCAAATGTATCCAGAGTGGGATGGGCTTTCCGGATGGGTGGGGTTGCGGAAGCTGCGTCCCGGAATTTGCCTTTGGAATGGGATGCGGTTTCCAGTTGAAGGCTCTGTGGAAACTACATCCCAGTATTTGGCCGAGAAACGGGATGCCGTTTCCGGTTGAGGGCCTTGATGGAAAGTGCAACCCGGAATTCGTGATCGAAGCGGGATGTGGCTTCCCAACGGGGCCACAAGCGGAAACCGCATCCCACTCCGGACGCGAATTCTGGGACATGGCTTCCAGAGGGCTGTGGGCCGCGAACTACATGGGGCTGTCATAAAGCTACAAAAAGAGGGTTAAAAATAGACGGTACTTCCAGCAGTATTTTTAATGTGGGGGGGGGGGGTACGATATCTGAGTTTTTCAAAGTATTTAACCCTCTATGGAGGGATTGCGTAGGGGGTTAGTCACAGATATTGGATAAAACAGACTAATTTGGGAATTAATGACCACTTACGTCAAAATAAGTAGCATTTAGCGACAAAACATTGAAAAATGTGTAGCACATCGCTATGTTTTTATTACGAAAAGATTCCAAATTGGCTTATTTCGGACTCACTTTTCAATCGCCTTGCGGTTCCTGTTGAAACTTGCTGACCTTTGGATGGGTCGAATAAGGCCTCGATGGGGATGAATTAATCATTATGGCGGCGCGCGGACTCAAACGATTTATTGCACTTCTAAGCAGTTTGGCGATTGCGCTCGTCATGGCTCTTGCCGTCGTTTCTTTTGTCCCTCGTGCATTTGGATACACGCCCTATGCAGTGCTTTCGGGCTCTATGGAACCCGAGCTTCCCGTCGGCTCCATGGTGTTTGTTCACCAGGTTGATCCAACGGATATTGCCATGGGCGACAATGCAACTTTTTACCGATCGGACGGCGCCGTAGTGACCCACCAGGTGTACGAGGTCGACCCTGTGGCGCAGACGATCAGTACACAGGGAATCGCAAACAAAAATGCAGATGGAACCATCATGCACGACGCCGAGCAGACGCCTTTTTCACGTGTGATCGGCGTCGTTTCTTTTTGTGTCCCTTACCTGGGCTTCGTTAACGCATATTGCACGACGATGCCCGGTTTGCTTGTTGTGGTGGCCGTTCTGGCGCTGCTGGTCGCGGCGTCGATAGTGCTCGATCGGATGGTTCCCGATGGGCCTGCTGGCAAGCATGCCCGCGCGCATGCGAGGGAGCGGCGTTCATAGCGGCAGGGGAGAGGTGTCGGCAACGGCAAGGGCCGTTGCCGGGGAAGTCGATTTTCGAAAGGAAGAGGACGATGGAAAACAAGAAGAAAAAGCGCTACGGCATCGTTGCCGCCCTGCTGCTGCTGGTGCTGGCTGCCGGTGTGGGCACCTACGCCTGGCTGACAGCTACCGATACGGAGACCAATGAGTTCACGGTCGGTAATATCGGCAAGCCCGAAGTGAAGCCCGACCCTGATCATCCGGACAAGCCCGGCACTGATCCCACAAACCCCTCAGTGGATGGTTATCTGTTCGAGACCAAATGGACCGATGGCTCCAAGATGATTCCCGGCACCGCCGTCAATAAGAACCCCAACGTCGGCATCGGCAAGGATTCCGATAGCTCCTATGTGTTCATCTATGTGAAGAACGCAATTGTGGAGACAGGCGCCGAAAACGCCCTTGCCAAGACCCCGTACTTCACCCTTAATCCCAACTGGAAGCCGGTTGCTACTGACCAGGTGAAGACCAACGGTAACAATGACCAGTACGTGAGCGGTCTGTTCATGTATGTCGCTGATGGCAACAGCACTCCTGCAAAGCTTACTCCCGCTGATAACAAGGCTGCTTACACCGGTGAGCTGTTCAGCACCGTGCATATCCCGGCTGCCTTGAACAGCACGGATGTTGTTCAAGGTCCCGCTATGACGGTCTCCTGCTACATCTTCGGTGCCGACCAGAAGGGCAACGAGACTGACGCTGCCGCCAACGCCGTTGCTCAGGCCAAGACTTGGGCTGCCACCCAGAAGTAATCCCGCTCCCCCCACTGAGATCCCGGTCCGCTCCCCATCCCCATTTTCGGGTCGGGATCTCGGTCCCCCTTTGATCGACGATTGGCGAACGTAATGCTCAACAATCTTTCCGACAATCAGAAACGCACCTTGGCGCTTGCCGCGATGGCGCTGTTGGCCCTGGCGTGCCTGTGTGGCACGCTGGCTTTTACCGTTGATATGGTTCCGGCGAACAACGTCCTATCGTTTGGCAGCGTGAAGGTACGAGTCTGCGAATACACCCTAAACGAGCAGGGCGAGGAGATTCCGTTTGAGGCCGACGAGCGCGGCGACTATCCCGACACCGAGGCCGGGGGCTCTGACATCAGCCGCATTGTGCGCGTGGAGAACGCCGGCGCGCAGCCTGAGTACGTTCGCGCTCGTCTGCGCATGACGTCGGTGGCGCCCGACGGTTCGAGTGCGGACGCCTCGGGCAACGTCGCCTTTCACGTGAACGCGGGCGAGGGGTCCCCGTGGATCGATGGCGGCGATGGGTGGTACTACTACCGCGGATTGGCCGGATGCGGGGGCGTGCTCGATTCCGGTGCCATGACGGAGAGCCTCATGGACTCGCTGCGATTTGTGGGCGACTACCACGATGCCGCGCGCGGCGGCTCATACAGGCTCGATATCGACGTCCAGGCCGTGCAGGCCAAAAACCAGCAGGCAAACGATACCGTCCTCGACGTGCTCGACGTCGTGGGCTGGCCGGAGGCGAACTAGCCCATGGAGATTAAGAACAGAAACCGAGGCGTGCTCGGCAGGCTGATCGCTGTGGTGGCAATCGCCCTTTGCTGCGTTGTAGCGCTGCCGGCGGCAGCGCATGCCGAGGATCAGACCGAATTCCATATCACAAACAGGAACGACTTCCTGGCGTGTGTCGCGCTGTCGCGACAGCGCGACACGTCGCAGTGGCTCGTCTATCTCGATAACGATATCGTTCTTAACGATGATGATATGAACGCCATTGTTGAGGATACGGTCAAGCACCTCTCCTTTGGCAACAAAGAACATCCCTTTAAGGGCGTCTTTGACGGTAAAAACCATACCGTGAAGGGCCTGAACTACGAGAATAAGGTCTTGGATCCCGAGCGCGATACGGGCTTTTTTGCCGAGACCGATGGCGCCACCATCAAGAACTTCCTGGTCAAGGATGCCAACATCTGGGCTGACTTCCGCGGCGGCATTATCGTGGGCAGGGCGATCAAGACCCACTTCGAAAACGTTATGGTCATGGAGAGCACCCTGCACGTTACGTGTGCCAACAACATGCTCAATGTGATTACCAATGCGGGTTTTGAGGGGGGCCTGATTGCCGGCGAGCTCGATGGTTGCACCCTCTACAACTGCGAGGTCCGTGGTGGCCGCGCCGTTAACAACACGACTTCGGGCGTGCAGGCAATCGGTGGCGAGGGCCTGTATATGGCGGCGTTTGCCGGCTACGTTAAGAACTCGACCATCGAGTATTGCCGCGTGACGCCTACGCGCAACGAGGATGGCTCGATTGCCGAGAAGGGCATGACCGACGTTACCAATAAATACGATGTGGCCATTGGCGCCCTGGGCGGCAACAACGTGTACGCCTCGGGTTTTGTGGGCTGCATGGCAGAAGGCGCTAAAGTCATTGACTGCTTTTCAACGGCGAAATGCTATAGCTATGCTGCTTCTTACGTGGGCGTTGTCTCCGTAACGCGCGCTTGGACGGGCGGTCTTGCAGGCCGCATCTTGTCTAAGAGCGGTAACGAGATCACTCGCAGCCATTTCGCCGGCGATTTGAGCTCGCGCCAGTACAACCCCATCGCCGTGATCCCCATTATTCAAAACGACGTGAACCTGGGCGGTATTGCTGCACGCGCTAATGCGGGTGATGCGACTATCACTGATTGCTACTTCAAGCCCAGTGTCAGCCTATCCGGGTTTAGTCAGGGTACGGCAGCCAAGAAGAAGATTTACGCCCTTGCGGGTGATGGCACGGTATCCGGTGCCGGATTCGGTCCCTGGGACGACGAACGCTACGTCACACGTGAGCTGTGGGAGCAGCATGATTACGACTTCTGTGCCGGCACCATGCGCTCGACTGCTAACGATGCGTATCCGAATGACTCACACCCCAATGAGTGGGCGATGGACTACAAACTGAATATCCCCGTACACGGCGAAAGCGTGAAGACGACGACCGACTTCCCCGGCGCGGGTACGGCAACCGTTCTGGCAACCATGTTGGGAAAAGATCAATCTACCAGCGATCCGTACACCTTTGCCGTGAGCGCCGTGCTGGCGGGAACGGCCCAGGGCTTGGCCAAGGGCGATACGTTGGTAACGTTTAAGCAGGATACCTCCGCAAAGCCTGAGGGGCTGAGCGAGGAGAACGGCGGCTACCGCTTTATGGGCTGGTTCCGCGAGCCCGATGTGCGTGTGAACCGAATTGGACAAGACAACAGCTGGTTTGACGGCAAGACCGATGCCGATGCTGTGGCTGCTGGCAAGCAGGTCCAGAAGAGCGAGTTGCACGACGAAACGTCAACCTATACTGCCGATAACGCGAAAGTGGCCAAGGCTTTTGAGGGCAATGACCTGTTTATCGCTTCGTACGAGGCACAGGTGCTGTTCTATAACGTTAAGGGCGAGACGCTTGATTGGAAAACCGGTGCTGCGCACGGCAAGTCAACTGATTGGTACCGCTATGGCGTGGGTTTGACGCCCGCTGCCCCCGCGGATCGCGGCAACTTGAAGCCTACCGCGACATTTATCGGCTGGACCACGCAGCCTAGCAGCGAGGCGGGGATGAATGGTGGCTATGCCGCCATCACCTCGACTCAGTTAGCCGAGCTTAAAAATCAGGGAGCTTTTTATCCTGCGGGTAGCGAGATTACGGTTGTCCGTCCTACCGACTTCTACCCGGTGTACAGCGACTACGTGTCGAACATCATGACGGTGTTCGAGGGCAATGAGCGGGACACAACCGACGATAAGACTCTGCGCGACGGCGTGGGCAAAACCAATGTCGACGTCCAGACTACCGAGGACGGCACCAGCGTCTACACGGTACAGGTGTGCAACACGGAAGGTACGCCCCTGTCCAATGGCGGCAAACTGCCCGATGGCTATCGCTTCTTGGGTTGGTACGAAAACAAGGGAACCGAGGATGCTCCGCTCGAGGTGCGCGTAAGCCGCGATCCCAGCTATACGCTCCCCGCAGATGTCGATTTAACCGCGCCGCATACCTACATCGCCCGCTTTGAGTACCGAGTGGATTATTACGTTCGGGCTTATACCAACCATGAGTTTACGGACAGCAAGCTACTTTGTTCCGTTTGGAATCGCTATCAAACGCCCTTTGAGGAAAACGTCGGTAGTACCTTCGTGCGTGAAAACGTCGTCCACTGGGGTCCGGAGCATGTTGACCACGGTATAAAGGATAGGTATGACGAAACGTGTGGCACGCGCTTCACGAAGGAAACCCTTGTCGTGAGTCCCCTTAACGCGTACTCGCACAACGTTAAAAACGATACGGGAGCCGATACTCTAAAAAACCTCTATGCCGATACTGATTTTCCAGGCGCTGCAACGCTAAGCGATACTTGGACTTCGGCTTCGCTGAACGTAAAGGCCAAACTGGTGAATGATCGCTATCGCCTGAATTTCTGGACGCTTGAGCGCGATGGTGAATATTGGACATATGTGAAAAATCCCATCGAGAGCATAGTGCGTACAGATAAGAAGTACTACGTTCGCGCGATGATTACCACGGATGTTAATTTCTACAACAAGGGCGATAATGTCGTGAGGACTGCCACGCGGCGCTATGAGAGTAACTTGCTGCAGACCAAGGTGAACGGGGCGGATCCGACGTTCACGTATTACTACCCGCATGTTAATAAGTCGGTTAAAGTGGCCGAAAAACCAGAAGATGGTGAGAAGGGATCGTATGAGAGCCCCCTGACCCTCGAAGCTTCCCCGACCGATGCCGACATGGCCGTGCCAGGCTATAAGTTCCTGGGCTGGATTTCGACCGCCGAGGTCAAGAAGGATTCTGCCGTCTGGAACTATATCTATGATGTTGCCGACGACTCCTATGTGACGAGCGATCCGGAAAAGGCGGCGCCATACTTGGCGACGGATGACTCCAAGGTCACCCAGTGTCAGGATGCCTATCCCGTCTACGCAAAGTTCGACGTCAACTACACCACCAACCTGCACCGCGCCGGTTTTAATGGCACTTCCGAGGTGAATGTTCCTAGGTATGACATCACCCCTAATCTCAATGCGGACACCGATCCCGCCACGGCAACGGTGACTCCTGATATCGAAACGACGGTATACAAGTCAGGCGGCGAGCGATACAAGCTGAATAAGGTCGAAATCGAACTCCCGAACGGTGAGGTTAAGGAGCTCGAATCTGACGGCAATAACTCGTATACCTATCCGGTGGAGCCGGGCAAGCCTTACATGTTTGTGGCCTACTACACGCCCATTGCGGTGGTGTATCACCTGAACGACACCGATATCGATGGCAAGCTCGCGCAGGAGGGCAATACGCTCGGCAGCCTTAAGGATGGCATGCCGCTGCCAACGTATAACGTTGGAGACATCGATGCTGCGACGGGTGCATACAATGCCTTCGTAGGCTGGACGGAAACTAAGCCGGTACCTGGCAAGGGTTATGTCGTTTGGTCGGACGGCGTTTCCATGGTGGATAAAAACACTGTGGTCAAGGCCCCCATGGAGCTGTACCCGGTTTACCGTCCCAGCGCGGTAAAAGTCCAATCGAATATCGATGCCAAGCTGGATAACCCCGATTCCGTGCGTTCTCTTTCGCGCACCGACTCTGTCGATCAAATTTCGCTGGAAGTAAGAGCTACAGCTGAGGTTGTCGGCAAGGATGGCACCAAGTACGACTTTGTCGGCTGGTCGCGTGACTATGAACCCGATGGCAAATACACCCTGTTGACCGATGACGAGAAGTATCCCCTCGAGGGCAGCGAGCCCTTTGAGAGCGCGACGTATACCGCGGTGTACAAGGTCACGCCGTATAAGGTGCGCTATCACGGCGTCGACGGGGCGGTCATCTTTACAGCGACGGTCGACTCGGACGGCGAGCGAGCGACGGGCGCCGGCTTTGTCCATAACGTCGATGTTCCCAAGGTGGATGAGAGCGGCAACCCGGTCTATGACAAAAACGGCAATCCCGAGATGGAGAAAAAGTCCGTGGCATACGACCCGGACGCCCACTCCAAGATCGTCGCGCTGCTCGATGAACAGGCGGCCAGCGGTGACGTACGCGAGCTCTTCCTGGAGTGGCGATATGTGCCTGCCGTTGGCGCTCCGAAGTCTTGGAATGAGTTTAAGGGCGAGCCGGTCACGGGAGACATGGACCTGTATCCCGTGACGTATCGCGTGGTTGCCAACGATACGTCTGATCCCGCGAGCCCCGTAACTATGACCGCGCAGCTTAAATGGCTGCTCGATCCCGCCGCCGCCAACACCGTCGATGACGGTGCCGACAAGGCGCCGTTTAAGGTCTGCTTCGCCGAGCCGTTTATGGGGACGCAGCTGACTGTTACCGTTAAGCGGGCGAGCTACGGTCCTGGTGCGTCCATGGCGGAGGAACCCGTTAACGACCAGTATGTCTCGCTCTACAGCTTGGGCTCGGGTAACGGTTCGTTCGACTTGGCCAACCGTCTGGAGTCCAAGAAGACAGGCGAAGGCGAGCAAGATCCCGGTAATGCCGTGTTCAACTTTGCCCAGACTCATGCGCTGACGATCGTCAAAAAGACCACCGACGCCAGCGCCATGGGACAGACGTTCCGCTTTAAGGTGACACGCAAGGCGTCGGAGGATTCTCCTGCCGAGACGCGCATGGTCGAGGTGAAAGTTAGCGAGAGGCGCGACGAAGACGGCGAGACCTGGTATGTCGGCAGCGTGCAATTTGCCGCGCCGACGGGCATCTATACCGTCGAGGAAGACACGAATTGGGCATGGCGCTACGAGGGCGAGCTGAGCACGCCGGGCAAGGCGCCCGGTAAATCTGCCGAGCTGACGATTTCGTCTGCTTCGAGCGCGGGCGATGCGGTGGTGACGTGCGTCAACACGCGCGCGAAGGACAAATGGGTCGATGGCGGCTCGCGTGCCAAGAATGTTTGGGAAAACGGCACGCTGAGGAGGGAGGACAAGGATGACTAAGCGCAAGCGGATCGTTGCCCTCCTTGTCGGCGTCCTCCTTTTGGCCGGCGTCGTCGGCACCTTTGCGTGGCTTTCGGTTACGGGCGTGCTGGTCAACGAGTTTGGCTTTGGCTCGGTGGCGCCTTCGGTGGACGAGACGCTCAAGGACAACGTGATGAAAAGGGATGTCTCGGTAAAAAACACGGGCTCGGCTCCGGCATACCTGCGTGTCGCGGTGGATATCTACTGGCAGGATAAGGATGGCGCGCGCCTGTGGGATGAGCCGGTTGCCGGCACCGACTACACCATTGAGTGGGGCGATAAAGGCGATGCCTCCGCCACTAACAGACCTTCGTCTTGGGTTCTTGCGAGCGACGGGTTCTACTACTGGACGTCTTCTGTTAAGCCGCTCGACAAGACGGGCGTGCTCATCAAGAGCGTGTCCGAAAAGAAGGCAGATGGTAAAAACCTAGTCGTCGACATTTCGACCCAGGCGATTCAGTCCACGCCCGACGATGCGGTCACCGAGGCATGGAACTGTACGGTCAAAGATGGCGTGCTGGTGCCGCCGCACGGAGGTGCGTAAGTATGGCGTTCCCGATTCGCAGAGGCGTTGCGCGCTCCTTGCGTTGCATGGTCGCGGCCATTCTCTGCGTGGTCGCGCTCGCCGTTCCCGCCCGCGCGTTTGCCGATGCTCCCGCGATTGCCTATGACGGAAATGCGCGCCAGCTGACGGTAACGGGGGCGACGGGCTCCTCGGGGGAGCCCGATCTGTTTCCCGCCTTTAAAGATCTAATGCCCGGCGATGCGCGCGAGCAGCAGATCGAGGTTCGTGCCACGGGCGTAAAGTCCCAGGTACGCGTGTTTGTGCGGGCCGTTGTCAATCACGAGACGGCACACCTGCTGTCGCCCATTACCTTAACGGCGTCGGCTGGCGATGCGTCTGACGGTTGGCTCCAGACGGGAACGCCGGGCAGCGTGTTCGCCTATCCCACGCAGGTCGCCACGTTCACGAGCGATGGCAGCACGGTGCTCAATTTGCAACTAAGTGTCCCGACGTCGGTGGGCAACGAGCTTGCCGACGCAAGCAAGACCATCCACTGGGAAATCACCGCCGAGGACGATGGCGAGAAGATTCCCGTACAACCTGCTGACAGTAAGAGCCCCGGTCTGTTTGGCCTGGCGGCAACCGGCGACAGCACGCTCGCATGGCTTTTGATGCTGCTGACGCTTGCAATCATCGCTTTTATGGCCGCGCTGCTTTTGTCCCGGAGGGATAAGCGCTAGGTCCATCTTCTAAACGCAACGCCCGGGAGGGCGCCCCTTTATTGATGGAAGGCCTAATAAGCTGATAGTTCCATGCCCCGATGCGTTCAGAGTGGGACGGGCTTTCCGAATACAAAGAAGGCCACTTAATGTGGCCTACAACTTACATATGTTGCGGATGCTCTCATGACAAGCCGCGCTTCAACACCGAGGCGTCTGCCCGGCGACGCGGAATGTAAGGTTCATCGCGAGTTCCGCACGCAAAGGAGGCCACTTAATGTGGCCTCCGTCTTGCGCAGGACTGTCCGAGCAGGGAACCTTACGTTCCGCGTCGCCGGGCAGACGAACCAGTTAAGACGCGCTGCTACTTGATCTTGGTCGTACCCGGTGCCAGGTTGGGGTCGGTCTCGTTGGCCTCGGTCTGGAAGTGCTCCGTGTAGACGTTCTTGCCGTCGCGGAACATCTCGTAGTACTGCATCTTGGCGTAATCCTCGCGTGCCTTGGCGGCAGCCGCGGCGGCGTCGTCGTCACCGGTGACGTTGGAGGAGAGCGCCCAGCGCAGGCTGGCGTCCTCGTAGCCCACCGAGTTGATGGCGGGCAGCGACTCGCGCAGCGTCATGTGCGCTTTCTGGTAGTCGGAGAGAGGTGCGCCGATCAGCTGCATCAGCTGGGTGGACAGATAGTTGGTGGACAGGTCATCGACCTCGCTCGTCTGGTCGCAGCCGGCAACGTCGTAGTTGGCCCAGATGATGTAGTCGGTCTGCCACAGGCGCTCTTGATGCGTAGCGTCGTCCTCGCCGGTAAACCACTTATCGTTGAACTTGGACGGGAAGAACGGCTGGTGATCGCCCCAGAACACCACGACCACCTTGCGGTCGAGCTTGCTCAAGGCGTTGAGGAAGTAGCGCAGTGCCTGGTCGGACTGCTCAATGCACGAGACGTACTCGTCGACATCGGAGAGCGTGCCGTCCTCGACGGTCTTGGTGTCCAGGTCGGTCGTGTCGATGTTGAGGTGCATCTGCTTGTCGACCGGCAGCAGACCCGTATCGTAGCCCGAGTGGTTCTGCATGGTTACGTCGAAGATGAACTGCGGATCGGCGTTCTGGTCGAGCAGCTCAAGAATCTTGTCGTAGGTTGCCTGGTCGGTCACCATGCCGCGCAGGGTGTCGGCGCCCTGGAAATCGTTGATGGACAGGAACTGGTCAAAGCCAAAGTCCTTGTAGACGTTCTCGCGGTTCCAGTTGGTCGCGTGGTTGGGGTGCATGGCCGTGGTGGAATAGCCGAGCGACTTGAACTGCTCTGCCAGGTTCCCGGTCGTTTCCATGTTGTAGATGGTGTAGGGGTACACGCCCGAGCCCAGGTTGGCCATGGAGTTGCCGGTCATAAACTCAAACTCGGTATTGGCGGTACCGCCGCCGTAGGCGCTCACGTAGAGCTTGCCGCGGCTGAGGCAGTTGGACAGGTTCTTAAAGTACTGCGGGCCCTCGTAGCCGGCGCGCATGTTCTGATAGATGGACAGGTCCGAGAAAGTCTCGTTCATGATGGCGATGACCGTGGGCTTCTCGCTGTCGAACTGCTCCTTTGCGGCGGCGCGCTCGTCGCTCTTGGCGGCATCGGACTTGTCGTAGGCCTTGGCGTACTTTTTGAGCGTGGCCTTGGCATCGTCGACGGAGTAGTCGGCGGGTTTGGGCGGCTTGATGGACTGCGCCGCGCTAATGAAAGCGGGCAGGTAGCCCTCGCGCCAGTAGCTCTCGAGCGGACGCCAGGTGTAGACGGTTATACCGAGGGTGTTGTAGTAGTCGATGAGCGTGACGTGCGCGGTCACACCGCCCAGGCACAGCACCGCTACGAGCAGGTTGGTGAGCAGCATGCGCTTGGCGTTGGCGGCGCCCTTCTGGCGATGCGGCGCGACCAGGCCGGCGTACTCGCACAGCAGCATGGCGATGGCGGTAAAGCCCATGGACAGCACGCAGAACAGCGAGATGGAGAAGGTGTAGCCGGTGCCGGCGACCGCGGCGGCAGTGGAGATGGCCGAAAGGTCACCCGGCTGGATGGGCATGGATTTAAACGTGATGACGAAGAACTCGGCAATGCCCAGGACAAAGAGGGCAAAGGCCAGGACCGCGGGAGCTGCGCCGTGGCGCTGGAACAGGAAGAACAGGCCGGTCATGAGCACGGTGATGATGGCCCACTCGAGCAGGATGCATAGGGGGTAGACCCAGGTAAAGTCGTGGTTGGACGAAACCTCTATGCCCAGCAGCGCAAAGACGCCGGCGAGCAGCAGGCACAGGACGGCGGCGACGAGCGGTTTGCCCACAAAGGCGCCGCGCAGGCGGGCGAGCTTGCCGGTGGGGGCGGGGGCGTCGGGCTTGGCGAACGCAAAGACGCGCGGGGCGATGCGGTCGCGGGCGATGCTGGCCCAAGCGCAACCGGTGAGAATGGCATTGGTCAGGATGAGCATCACAAAGGCGAGCGGCTCGTTTTGCGCGACGAGACCAATAGCGCCCCAGACGGTCAAAAAGACCTGGAACAGACCGAAGGCGACGCTCCAGGCGATAGCGCCCTTGGCAACGGTGCTCGACTGTGCGCGAATGGCCTTGGCCTCGCGCAAGACAAGGTAGACGGTCGCCGCAAGACCGACGAGCGAGATGGCGGCAGCGAACATGCTGAGACTCCTCACAAACTAAAACCTACGAAAGCGGGGGTTTACCCGATTGTTACCAAGATATGCGCTGCAATTGGTGGCTGCGCACAACAACCAGCCATATTAACGCGCGCGTGTGGCGGTGTGGCGCAATGTAGTGGCGACCTGCGCGATAATGGACGGGAATTACACGGAAACGTAAAGGCTTCTTAAAGAAATGGCGAGGGCAGGGCGATGAGCGAGCAGGTTTGTATGACGGGCGCCGAGTACTGCGACGGAGCTGTGGGCGTGGATACGTGTGGCTATCCGGTCGAGACGACGGGCAATGCGGTGCTGGACACGTTGGAGCACCGTTCCTCCACGCGTGCCTTCGCGCGTGATGACGACGACCGCCCCGTGGCGGTGACCGACGAGCAGCGGGCGGCGATTCTGCATGCGGCGAGCCGTGCGCCGTCGGCAGGCGCCATGATGATGTATTCCATCGTGAGCATTCGCGAGCAGGCTACGCTGGATCGTCTGGCCGACCTGTGCGACCACCAGCCCATGATCGCCAAGGCGCCTTGGGCACTAATATTTGTGGTCGACTATGCCAAGTGGATCGATCTGTTTGAGCATGTGGGTTGCTTTGAGCCCGAGTTTGTAGAGCGTACGGGCAAGGCGCCCCGTCGTGCACCGGGTCTGGGCGACTTTGCCATCGCGGCGCAGGACGCCGTGATCGCCGCCCAAAACGCCGTGGTTGCCGCCGAGGCCCTGGGGCTGGGGAGCTGCTACATCGGTGATATCGTCGAGAATGCCGAGGAAGTTGCCGAGCTGCTCGATCTGCCGCCCTATACCATGCCGCTGTCGATGCTCATCATCGGCACGCCCCGTAAGGAGCGCCCGGCAATCGCGCACCCCGTGGTGAACCTGGTGCACGAGGAGCGCTACTGCCGCGCGGATGCCGCGACCATGGACGCGCAGGTGGCCGAGATGGACGCGATGTTTCGCCCGCATGCCCGCGAGGTGGGGGAGCGCGTGGTGGATATCTACACCCGCAAACACACCAGTCCCTTTATGGCCGAGATGAGTCGCTCCATGGAGTGGTGGTTCAAAAACTGGCTCGGAAAATGACGAATGTGGCAAAGGGGGCGTCCCTTTGTCACATTCCATATCGCGCGATGGCATAAAGGCCGTATAAATGTTTATCTAGCTGGGAAAACAGTGCATTAAAACATGGGCCGATTGCCTATAATCCCTTCGAACATTAAAGTTGGGAGGAAACCGGCTTATGGAACAAAAGGCCAAGGAGGCAGCCTCGCACGCTGCGATTCCTGTGAGCATCTCGGCGATGCTCGTCACGCTGGGCGTGGTGTACGGCGATATCGGCACCAGCCCTATGTATGTAACCAAGGCGCTCGTTGCCGGCAACGGCGGCATCGGAAGCGTCACGGAGGAGTTCGTGCTCGGCGCGCTCTCCCTTGTCGTGTGGACGGTCACGCTGCTGACGACCATCAAGTACGTGCTGATCTCGCTGCGTGCCGATAACCATGGCGAGGGCGGTATCTTTGCCCTGTACAGCCTAGTCAAGCGCTGCGGCAAGTGGCTTATCATCCCCGCTATGTTGGGTGGCGCCGCGCTGCTCGCCGACGGCATCCTGACGCCGGCCGTTACCGTTACCACGGCCATCGAGGGCCTGCGCACCATCCCGGCGGTCCATGCCGTGCTGGGCGATGACCAGGGCCGCGTCGTCGCCATTACGCTCGCCATCATCATCGTGCTCTTCTTGGTACAGCGCATCGGTACGGCCAAGATCGGTCACGCCTTTGGCCCCATCATGACGCTGTGGTTCCTGTTCTTGGGCGGTACGGGTCTGTTCTTTGTCCTCCAGCACCCCGCCGTGCTGCTGTGCCTCAACCCGGTGCGCGGCATCGCCTTTTTGCTGAGCCCCAACAACCATGCGGGCATCATGATTCTGGGCAGCTGCTTCCTCGCCACCACCGGTGCCGAGGCGCTCTACTCCGACATGGGCCACGTCGGCCGCGGCAACATCTACGCTACCTGGCCGTTCGTTAAGTGCTGCCTGCTGCTTTCCTATATGGGCCAGGGCGCTTGGCTTATGAACAACGCTGCCAACCCCGAGCTCATGGGCATTGCCGACCTCAACCCGTTCTACCAGATGCTCGCCCCGGGCCTGCGCCCGTTTGCCGTCGGCCTTTCTACCGTCGCGGCCATCATTGCCTCGCAGGCGCTCATTACCGGCGCATTCTCGCTGGTGTCCGAGGCCAGCCGTCTGGACCTCATGCCGCACATGCAGGTCTTCTACCCTGCCGAGACCAAGGGCCAGCTCTACATCCCCATGGTCAACAACGTCATGCTCGTGGGCTGCGTCATCGTGGTGCTGCTGTTCCAGAACTCGGCGCATATGGAAGCCGCCTACGGCCTTGCCATTACGCTGACTATGATGTGCACCACGCTGCTGCTCTTCTTCTACCTGCACGAGGAGCGCAAGCTCAAGGTTGCTCCGTGGATCTTCGCGGCCTTCTTCCTTTTGCTCGAAGGCTTCTTCTTCGTGAGCTCGCTCACCAAGTTCTTCCACGGCGGCTATTTCACCATCCTCATGGCTGCACTCATCATGGGCATTATGGTGTGCTGGTACAACGGCACGGCGGTCGAGCAGCGCCAGTTTACGCTGCTGCCGCTGCGCAGCTACCTGCCGCAGCTCAAGCGCCTGCGCGATGACGATCGCTACGAGCGTCTGAGCGACAACATCGTGTACCTGACCAAGGACACCCATACCGATTACATCGACCGCGACATCGTCTACTCGATTCTGGACAAGCATCCCAAGCGCGCCCGCGCCTGGTGGTTTGTGAATGTCGAGACCATGGACGAGCCGCATACCTTTGCCTATTCGGTCGAGACGTTCGGCACCGACTACGTGTTCCGCGTGCATCTGTACCTGGGCTACAAGATCAACCAGCGCGTCAATGCCTACCTGCGTCAGGTTGTTCAGGACCTGGCTGCCACCGGCGAGCTGCCGGCGCAGACGCATGATTACTCGGTCTACAAGGATCCGGGCAACATCGGTACGTTCAAGTTCGTCCTGATCCGTAAGCTTCTGGCGCCCGAAAGCGATGTGGAGCCGAGCGAGCGTACGGCCATCACGCTCAAGTACATCATTCGTCGCGCCGCCGGCACGCCTGCACGTTGGTACGGCCTGGAGAACTCCAACGTGAGCTTTGAGTACGTGCCGCTGTTCACCAAGTTCAAGGCCGTGAACAAGATGCAACGCCTGGCTCCCAACGAGCGCCCGTAGGCGCCGACAGGTTGCACGGAGTTGGTTTTCGATGGACAAGATTGAGACCGGGGAGGCAAACATGGATGCAAAGATGCTTGATGGCCGCGAGGTGATTGCCGAGCTGGTACGTGAGGCACGCGCTGACGCCGCCGAAGATCGGTTTTTGACGAACCGTGCCAACATGGACATGGCCGACCGCGTGATCTCGATCGTGGTGACGCTGCTTGTCGCGGCGTGCGTTTGCGCGCTGCTCGCGCACGTGCTGTTTGTCTAGCGACCGCCGGTCGTAGAAGGCTTTACACTTGGAACCACCACGAGGGAAAACCACCACAAAGGTGCCTGTCCCTTTGTGGTGGTTTTTGTTTTTGAGAGAGGGGCGGAGCGCTGATGGACGTCCGTACGGACGGCGATATTGCCGATAGCTTTTGGTGGCGGCGCACAACGCTGACGCGCCGCACTCCTCTGTATGACGCTTGCGTATCGGTGGGACTGCTGGTCGCGGCGACGATTGTGGGCGCGCTGCTCGACCATCCGGGTCTCGCGCCGAGCATCATGATCGTCTACGTGTTTGCCGTGCAGCTGTGTGCCTTTTTCACCTGGAGTCGCCTGTATTGCTTGCTGAGCTCGGCTGCCGCCGTGGCACTCTACAACTTCTTGTTTGTCGACCCGCGCTACTCGCTGTCGCTTATCGACCGCGTCTATCCTGGCATGTTCTTCATCATGTTCGTGGTCTCGCTTGTGTCGAGCTCGATTGCCTTGGCCCTGCGCCGTGCCCTGGCGCAGGCCGCTGCCAGCGACCGCCGCACGCATATGGTGCTCGAGACCAACCGCATGCTGCAGCGGTGCGCCGATCAGCAGCAGATCGTCCATGCCATGGCAACGCAGCTGGCGCGTCTTTCGGGCTGTCCGGTCGTGTGGTACAGCGCCGACGCCGAGGGCGATGACCTGCTGCCGCGTGCGACATACACGGCCGTGGGCGATGCCGCGCCGGTGCACGAACTGGCGCCGCAGATGCCGCCGCGGCTCTCGGCGTCCGCCTATGTGGGAACGCCGCTCGATGCCACCTATGGCGGCTCGGCGTTTTATGGCATCTACCTGACGGTTCGCACAGGCGACGGCTTCGTCCGTTCGGGCGACCCCGCCTCGGTGGTGGGCGTGCTGGCTATCGTTGCCGAGCCCGACGTGCTGACGCATGAGGAGCGGACGCTTGCCGATGCCATCGTGAGCGAAGGCGAGCTGGCGCTCGACCGCGCCCGCGCCATGGAGGCCCGCGAGGAGGCGGCGGTGCTCGCCAAAAACGAACAGCTGCGCGCCAACCTGCTGCGCTCCATTTCGCACGATCTGCGTACGCCGCTTACCAGCATTTCGGGCAATGCCGACGTACTGCTCGACCAGGGCTCGACCGGCACTGCCGAGCTCGACGACCAGACGCGCCGCGGCATGCTCCTGTCCATTCGCGCGGATGCGCAATGGCTCAACGCCACCGTCGAGAACCTGCTTGCCATCACTAAGCTCGAGGGCGGCGGTATGCATCTGGCGACTACGCTCGAGCTCATGGACGATATCGTCGAGGAGGCGCTGCGCCACGTGAACCCGGCCGTGCGCGAGCACGATCTTAAGGTGGTGGCGTGCGACGAGCCGGCGCTCGTTAACGTTGACGCGCGTCTGATGGTACAGCTCGTGGTGAACCTGGTGAACAATGCCATCACCTATACGCCCGCAGGCTCGCATATCGTGATTTCGATTGGCGTCGACGATGGACGCGTGGCGTGCTCGGTGGCCGATGACGGGCCGGGCATTGCGCCCGAGGACCGCGAACGCATCTTTGAGTCGTTCTACACCGCCAACCACGGTCTTGCCGACAGCCATCGCAGCGTGGGCCTGGGACTTTCGCTCTGCCGTTCCATTGCGTTGGCGCATGGCGGTAGCATAGAGGTTGCCGCGGCGGACCCGCACGGCTCGGTCTTTACGATTGAGCTTCCCGTCGCCGATGTTTCGTTTGATAAGGAGTAGCGCCGTGCCGAACTCTGCCGTAAAACCGCTCATCTTGGTCGTTGAGGACGACTCCGCCGTTCGCAATCTTATTGTTGCCGCGCTCGAGGCGCACGGCTTGCGTCATATGGCTGTGGAGACCGCCCATGCCGCCATCGCCGCCGCCTCGTCGCAGGCGCCGAGCATAGTACTGCTCGATCTGGGCCTGCCCGATATGGACGGCGTCAAGGTGGTGGAGTCGGTGCGCGCGTGGTCGGGCATGCCGATTATCGTGGTATCGGCGCGTAGCGAGGATGCGGACAAGATTCGCGCACTCGATGCCGGCGCCGATGACTACCTGACTAAGCCGTTTTCGGTCGAGGAGCTGCTCGCGCGCATTCGCACGACGCTCAGGCGCCTTTCGTATGCGCAGACGGGCGGCGTTGTCTCCGAGGGCTCGTTCGATACCGGTGAGCTGCATATCGATTTTGATGCCGGCATCGCCACGATGGATGGCGAGGAACTGCATCTGACGCCGATCGAGTACAAGCTCTTGTGCCTGCTGGCACACAACGCCGACAAGGTGCTGACGCACCAGTTTATCCTGCACGAGATTTGGGGCACGGCGACCAAGAGCGACCTGGCGAGCCTGCGTGTCTTTATGGGCACGCTGCGCAAGAAGATCGAGTCCGACCCCGCGCATCCGCGCTATATCCAGACGCACGTGGGTATTGGTTACCGATTGGTCATCCAGGGATAGGTCGGCATCCGCCATCCCAATATGAGTTGCGGTGAAATACGGTCTAAATTTACCTAATTCCAGGCAAAACAGTCCGTATTCCACCGCAACTTTGTTATCTGCCCTTGGGCTTGCTGGCGTAGAACTTCTTCTTTTTGGGCTTGCCGGCGGGGGAGGATTTGCCGGCAAAGTTGGACTTGCCGTTGCCGGTCTGCGCGTGCGCGGGTACTGCCGCACGGGGCTTGCGGGCCTCGGGGTTATGCAGTTCCTCGACGCGCTCGGCAATTTCCTCGGCGCTAAAGCCGACCTCGGCCATGGCGTCCTCGATGGGCAGGCGGCGCACGATATAGCAGTGGTGCACCTTCTGGTTGCGCGCGAAGTCCTCGGGGATGGTCTGTGCCGTAATGTCCTGTAGCACTACGCCCGCGCGGGCGAGCTTGCGCGTCTCGGGGCGGAAGCCGCGCAGGTTGCAGCTAAAGATGGCGTGGCCGCCCTGCGCGAGCAGGCGCGATACGCCAGCCAAAAGCTCAACATGGTCGCGCTGGACATCCCAGGTACGGCGGCCCATCTTGGACGAGTTCGAGAACGTGGGCGGGTCGACAAAAATCAGGTCCCAGCGGTTGCGCGTCTGGCGCTGGTCGCGAATCCAGGCGAGCACGTCGTCGCGCACAAAATGATGCTGCGGTCCCACAAAGCCGTTCTGGCGCATGTTGCGCTCGGCCCAGTCCAGATAGGTGTTGGAGAGGTCGACCGTCACGGTCTCCTCGACGCCGCCATCGGCCGCATAGCAGGTGGCGGTGCCGGTGTAGGCAAACAGGTTGAGGAAGCGGCGCGCCTGCTTGGCGTGCTCGCGCACTAGGTTGCGGGTGACGCGGTGGTCCAGGAAGATGCCCACATCCAGGTAGTCGTCAAAGTTGACGGCAAAGGTAAGGCCGCCCTCTTCGATGAGCGGCAGACGGCGGCGTGCGATATTGGCGCGCTCGCCCGATGCGCCCTTGCCGGCGCCCTGTTTGCCGTACTGCGAGCCGCCGCGCGAACGCATGCGGGCCTTGGCGTGCACATGCTCGGCCGGAACATCAAGGATACGCGGCGCGATGGCCAGAATGTCGAGCATACGGGCCTGGGCCAGCGCGGGGTCGATGGTCTTAGGCGCGGCGTACTCGGCGATGACGAGCCAGCGGCCCGGCGTCTGCGGGCAGCCCTCGTACAGGTCAATGGCGGCGGAGTAGTCGGGCAGGTCGGCATCGTAGACGCGGTAGCAGCTCACGCCCTCGCGCTTTGCCCACTTGCGACGCAGGCGTGCATTCTTGCGCAGGCGGTTGGCGAACTGCTCGGACTCGGGGATGAGCACGGGCAGCGGCTTGCCGTCGCCCAGGTCGAGCGTGGCGGCAGGTTCGGGCGTGGGGGTGTCGGCGGCTTCGTCTTGAGCGTCTGCGGTCTGCTTCTCGACATCTGCGCTGTTCGCAGCTTCGAATGCCGCGGCGGCGTGGTCGAGCGAGGGCCAAACCTCAATAGTTGCCTCTTCGTTATTGGGCATGACGGCAATGGAGCGCGCGGGCTCGGCATGGAGCGCGCGGGCCATAAGGCCATCGCGGGTGAGCGCGGCGACCGGTGCCGAAGCGAGTTCGGGCGCGCGGCGCAGCTCGCCGACTAGCGTCATGGCGTCGTGCATGAGCGAAAGCGGGGTCTCGGTGGTGTCTGCGACCACGGCGGCGCCGGCGACAGCGTCCGCATGGTCCAGCACGGTGGCGGGCTTGGCAGCGCAAAAGTCGACAAAACGTTTGTAGCCGGCGCACTTGACCATGCGCTCGGCAGTTTTGCGGGCGGCGGGGTCGATGTCTACGGCCACGATGCGCGCCTGCCGCTCGCGCGCTGCCGCCTCGCGCTCGCGTGCCTCGGCAAGCAGTTGTTCCCACAGAGCGGCGTCGTGCAGCTGCCAGCCCTCAAAGCCCCAGCGCTCGCGTACGGCGCCCGGGGCGCGGTCGGTCAGAATGTTCACGGCCTCCAGCAGCAGGCCGCCGCCGGCGCACGAGGCGTCGACCAGCGTGGGCAGAGCTTCGTTCTCGTAATCGTCGGCCGTCAGCTCGCGCTCGCACAGTGCGGTCCAGCCGACCTGCGCCAGCACCAGGGCGGCGTAGTCGGGGCGCAACACGTGCGCGCCCTCGCCGGCTCGGGTCGCTGCGGGCGGCAGGCGCTTGAACAGCGGGTCGCCCGAAAGGTCCAGGCTTATGCTCGCGCGGCGCTGACGCAGCGAGAGCAGCAGGTGGACATCGGGGTCGGCGGCATCGACATCGGCGCGACGGCCCGTGGTTTCGGCCAGACGGTCGCACAGCGCGTCTTTGGCGCGCAGGGCCGAGAAGCGCGTGTTGCGCAGCTGCTCGGTCACGCCGCGGGCGGTGATGGCGATGGTGGCGCCGGGGCGGACGATGCTCTCCCAGGCGATGTCGTAAACGCTGTCGTACAGCTCGTCGGCATCCTGCGCCTCAAAGCGCCCAAGCACCACAAACACGCGGCTGGCCAGGCGCGACCACAGGCAGGCACGGTAGCCTTCTTCGAGCTCGCCCTCAAACGTAGCGCGGCCCTTCAGGCGGCGGACATGCGAAAGCCCGAGGCGTTTAAGCTCATCGGCGAGTGCGGACTCAAAGCCCTCGGGGCAGCTTGCGTAAAATTCCATGGGTGACCTCTCTGGTTGCGTCGCTCCATTATATGATGGATGCTTCGTTTGCCATCGCCCCCGAAAGGAACCCATATGATTGATGCGTGCTCCTTGATTCCCATTTTCATTGCAACAGCCTCAGGACTCGGGGCCTCGCACAGGCTCCCGCCGCCTTATAGAACTGAAAGCTGGGCGTAGGGCAAATCCATGGCACGCGACCTGCGATTGCTCGGCCATAGATGGCGTAATCGAGGCTAAGGGAGGGCATCATGCGCAAGGCAAACGAGAGCTGGTTCTGGCACGCGAACGACATGGTGGTGGCGGGCGACATGAACCTCGTGGTCCGCGTCCTGTGGGCCGCGCTCATCGTGGGCATCGGCGTCGCGACGATGGCCACGCTCTGGATCGTCACGAGGTAGCGCGCCACGAACGGATGACGAGGCACGCGGCGCATGCCACGCTGGCGGAGCCCTAGCCTCGCTGCTGGACAATCTGTTCGATGAGCTTCGCGACGGAGTCCTCGGCTGCGTCCCCGATCAGGTGATGGGCCGCGGCCTTCGCCTCTGGCATCGCGCCCGCGACTGCGTAGGAGTTCGGCACCTTTTCGAGGAGCGTCACGTCGTTTTCCGAGTCTCCGATAAAAGCGACCTCGTCCAGCGTGACCCCAAGGCTGCCGAGAAGCGCGTCGAGTCCGTTTACCTTGCTCCAGCCAGCCGGAACAACATCGAGGAAGAATGGGACGGGCGAGGGGAAATCAAGTTCTGGGCAGGCCTCCTTGCATCGACTCCGAACGACTTCCGTCGGGGCGGAGCTGACGTTGACGAAGATGCCGGCGGTGATGACGTCACGGTTCGTGGGCACGTCTCCGAGCGCCATGTCTCTTCCGGAGTCCTTAACGATTTCCAGGGCGAATTCGTCGCCAGGCTCGACGGCGCAGAGGAACTGCTCGCAGCGTTTGCCTGTCTCATCGACATCGGCGACTAGCCAGAGTGACGTCCCCGCGTAGGGGCGTACGGCGCTATCGAGCTTGACGAGGGCCTCCGTCGAGAGCGTCTTTTTGAACACGAGTTCGCCGCTGGAGAAGACCTTCTTTCCGTTGGCCATGATGCCGGTCGAGAAACAGCGCGTGTCGCCGTCAAAGGCATCGGCCAGGTCGGCGTAGTCGCGGCCGCTTGCGGGGCCGAGCGCGATGCCCGCATCAAGCGCCGAAAGAATCGCGCTGTGCGTGCGCTCCGATACGACCCTTGAGCCAAACGGCAGCAGGGTCCCGTCCATGTCTGCGAGGATGAGCTTTATCAAGGGGTCCTCCCGTTTCGGTCTGGGCGTCGGTGTGCGTCGTCCTAGCTGTATTGCCTGTCTCCCAAGAGATTCTTCGAGATGATCCTGTTAAACTCTACCGGGTCATCCCAGCAAGAGGTCAGGAAGAGGAACAACAGCTCGATGACGAAGTTGATCGAGCTGTGCGAGAAGGCGACCTCGGTTCCGGTGATGGCCTGATCTCGCGAGACGGCTCGGATGATATACGTGGCACGCTTCGCGAGCGGCGTATCTGGGTTGTCTGTGATCATGATGATGGGGGTGTTCGAATCCTCGGCAGAGTCGAATATGTTGACGAGGCGCTTCGAGTATCCGGACGTCGAAATGACGAGCAGGATGTCATTCTCCTTGAGGCTGGTTGCGGCGGAGACCATGGCATCGGTGGTACTGGGGCAAAATGCCCTGACTCCAACCTGTGAGAGCTTAAACGCCGCGTTTACGCCCATGCTAATCGAGTTGCCGACGCCCGCAATCAGGACGAGGTTGGCGTTGTGGAGCAGATTGACGACTGTCGAAAAGTCATCGGAGTCAATGAGCGAGGCGGTTTGGGAGAGCTCCTTGACCTTGTGAGACAGGACGTACTTAATGGAGCCCTCGACGTCGTCCAGAGTAACCTTGCCGCCCGTGGCCTTTTCCTCGCCGGAGGCCCTGCTGATGGATATGCCGAGCGCCAGACGCATGTCCGAATAGGTTCGGTAGTCAAGCGTCCTTGCGAACCTCGAAACAGACGCCGGTGACGTACCGGTTTCTGCGGCGAGTTCGCGGACGGTCATCGTTGCGACGTCCGACGGGTGGTCGAGCACATACGTTGCGATTGCCTTCTCCGAGGGGGATAGGCTGCTCATGACCGCGCAGATGTGGCTGAGCACATCTCCTGTCTTATCCATGGTTACTCCTTGGCCCTAGTTTGCTCTGTATCTTAGGTCAAGAGAGGTGAAAATAAAGCAAAATGTTTCATAAGCGGTGAAATAGCGTTTCACCGCTGATTTCCTACCGTTCACGGTAAATCGATGCTTCCCCGGCGCAATCTCATCTTGAGCTGCTATCTTATGAGCCGTGAAACAACAGCACGAAAACGATGAAACAACAGAACATTGTTCCAACGCCTCGCAACTTCGTTTCACGCTAGATGGCGAATCACTTCGAAGCCCAGACAGGCACCCGGCGAGCAAGAAGGGAGAAGCACGATGCACAACGCCAGGACAAACGCAAGCATGACTTCGCTGTTCTTCGCGAACGTCCTCTACTGGGTCTGCGCGGGCGTGTACTCGCCGTTCCTCTCCGCTCACTACACGAGCCTCGGCCTCAGCGCAGCCCAGACCGGCATCCTCCTCGCGGCGACCCCGGCGTGTGCGCTCGCCATCCAGCCGCTCTGGTCGACGATCGCCGACAAACTCGGGCGCCGCCGCGCGGTCATCGTGATCCTCTGCCTTGCGGCGGCGGTACTCGCTCCGCTGTATTACCTGGCGTCGACGTTCGTCCCGGTCCTTCTCGTAACCTTTGCGTTCTCGGCGTTTTTCTCGGGGCTCCTGCCCCTGAGCGACTCCCTCGTCATCGAGCTCGCGGATCGCTCTGGCCTGGACTTTTCTCGCATTCGCATGGGTGGCACTATCGGCTATGCCATCGTCGTCCTGATCGTCGGTCGGCTGCTCGACATGGCTCCTCAAATCCAGTTCGCGGTGGTCTCTGCCGCGCTGGTGGTCTTCGCGGCTCACATGTGGCGCCTCCCCGAGGCGGGAATTCGCGCCAATGCCGCGGACGATCCCAAGGTCTCCCACGGAAAGGGCCTCCTCTCGCTGTTCACCAGCAATGAGATCGCCTTCGTCTTGGTCTTCGCCTTCATCAGTTCGGCCGCGATTGGCTTCATCGGGGCGTTCTTGGGCCGCTACGCGGTCGAGCTTGGCGAGGGTCAGAACCTCGTGGGCGTCCTGAGTGCGGTCTCCGCTGCGAGCGAGATCCCCATCCTGCTCGTTTCCTCCAAGCTGGTCAGGCGCTTCGGCGAGATGAACCTCCTGATCTTTTCCTGCTTCATGGCGGCGCTCAGGCTCGTGCTCGTGGGCACCGGCATCGTCCCGGTCATGATCTGCGGCCAGCTGCTGCAGAGCGTGAGTTACATGACCGTCTACTACTCCTGCGTTACCTACATTGCCAACCACACTTACGAGGATTGTCGCGCTCGAGGTCAGAGCGCCTTCGCGATGGTTCAGAGCGGTCTGTCCGTCGTGGTTGCGAACCTGTTTGGCGGTTGGGCGTGCGACGCGCTCGGCACGCACGCGGGTTTTCTGGCCTTCGCCCTCGCTTCAACGATTGCTGCGGTCGTTGCTTTTGTGGCGTACGTACTGTGGCGTCGAAGCGCAGCGCCACAGCCTGAGGGCCAGTCGGCCGCATAGGCTCCACCGCGTTTTGCAAGCGCCTGCCTGCCTCGCGCTTCTCTTCGTGTTCAACCAGCTGACGAGCTGAGAACTGTCCAATCCAATGGTTATCCAAGTGAAAGGAAGACAAAGATGTCTCTCATCAAGGTCAACGAGCTTCTTCAACATGCGACCGAGCACCACTATGGCGTGCCCGCGATCAACGTCATCAACACGGAGACCATCCGTTATGCGATCCAGGCCGCCGAGGATGAGCACATGCCTATCATCATCCAGTACTGGCCCGGCTTCGAGGACCACTGTGCCCTCGACATCATCGCCTTCGCCGCCCGCTATTACGCCGAGCGCGCGAGCGTGCCCGTCGCCGTCCACCAGGATCACTCCGCTGGTTACGAGATCGCCGTCAAGGGCGTCAAGGCCGGTTTCCCCTCCGTCATGGTCGACGGCTCCTCGCTTCCCTATGAGGAGAACTTCCAGCTCACGAAGGACGTCGTCCAGGTCGCCAAGATCTTCGACGTTGACATCGAGGCCGAGCTCGGCCACGTCGGCAACGGCTCCGACGCCAACGACTTCGTGAACAGCGACCACTATACCGACCCGAACCTCGCCGAGGAGTTCGTCGAGGGCACCGGCTGTGGTTCGCTCGCCATCGCCGTCGGCAACGCCCACGGCCCCTACGTCAAGGTCCCGAACCTCGACATGGAGCGCATCAAGGCCTGCAGGGAGGCCGTCAGCGTCCCCCTCGTCATGCACGGATGCTCCGACATCCCCGACGAGCAGCTCCAGGAGGCCGTGAACCTCGGCATGAGCAAGTTCAACATCGCCACGGAGTACTTCCGCTCCATGTACCGCGCCTTCGAGAAGGACATCAACTCCGGCAAGAACGACGGCAACGGCGTTGGCCTCCTGATGGACGCCGCCCCCGACATGCGCGCGTTTGTCGCAAGCAAGATCCAGCTTCTGAACCCCAACCACTATTCGCTCTAGGAGAGACTCGATGAAGAAAGTTCTTGTCGCGTCGCACGGTCACCTCGCAAGCGGAATCAGGAGCTCGATCGAGATCCTGACCGGTATGGCGGACATGGTGGAAGCAGTTGACTGCTACGTGGACGACTCCGATTTCACCCCTCGCATCCAGGCGTTTATTGACTCGGTGGGCCCTGAGGACGAGGCCATCATCTTCACCGACATCTACGGTGGCTCCGTCTTCCAGAAGGTCGTCCTCATGGAGCCGGAGAAGCGCGGGATCGTCCATGTTACCGGTATGAACCTCGGCCTCGTGATCGAGGCGCTCCTCGGCGCTGAGCCGGTCACGGCAGATTCGATCAAGCAGAGCGTCGAGCTGGCGAGGGCGACGATGCAGGTCGTCGAGCCTCCGAGCAAGGCCGCGGACAACGAGGGGTCCGACGGAGACTTCTTCGATTAGAGAGCACTAATAAGTAAGGAGAGGAAACAATGATTGTTCAGGTTCGAGTCGATGACCGTCTGATTCACGGGCAGGTCGCCCTGGTGTGGACCAAGGAGCTCAACACCACCAGGATCATCGTCGCCAACAAGCACGCCGTGGAGAGCGATGCCCTTCGCATGACGCTTTCCATGGGTACGCCGGCGGGCCAGAAGCTCCTCGTCAAGGATGTTCCGGATGCTTGCCGCATCGCGAACGATCCGCGTGCGGACTCCATGCGCATCTTCGCGCTCACCAACTGCGTGCGTGACGTGCTTGAGCTCGTTAAAGGCGCACCGGGCAAGATCGAGGGCGTGAACGTTGCCAATGTCGGCCGCTTCGACAAGTCCGATCCGGATAGCAAGGTCGCCCTCAACTCCACGATCATGCTCAACCCGGATGAGCTCGAGGCCGCGAAGGAGCTTTGCGAGCAGGGTATTCCGGTTTTCCATCAGCTTATCCCGTCCAATCCCAAGACTCCTCTCAAGAGTCTGATCGAGGCGGCAGAGAAATAAGGGGATTTGGCCAGGCGGTCAAATGAAATGAGAGAAAGGAAGTCAAATGATTGGGTTAGCAGTAATGGCCTGGTTGACCGTGCTGATTTGCTACGGCGGCAACTGGGTTCTCGGTCAGTGCATGATCGAGCGTCCTCTCGTGGTAGGTCTCGTTGCGGGCCTCCTGATGGGCGACGTCAAGACCGGTGTCATCATCGGTGCCTCTCTCGAGGCGATCTTCATGGGCGCGGTTAACATCGGTGGTGCTATCTCCGCCGAGCCCGTTACCGCGACCGCCCTCGCCGTCGCCTTCACCGTTGGCGCCGGTATCGACCAGGGTGCCGCCATCACGCTGGCCGTTCCCGTGGGCGTCGTCACCGCGTTCCTCTCGATCTTCATGAACAACGTGTTCCTCGCGTTCTTCGCCGCCACCTTTGACAAGATGGCCGCCGAGGGCAACGAGAAGGGCCTCGCGCTTCAGCACTTCGTTCTCTGGTTCGTTAAGTACGCCGCCTTTGGCCTCATCGCCTTCCTCGGCGTTTACCTTGGCGCTGAGCCCGTTGCCGCCATCGTCAACCAGATTCCGGCCAATGTCATGAGCGGCCTCAACGCCGTGGGCGCCCTCCTGCCCGCCGTTGGTATGGCGCTCCTGCTCCAGATGCTGTGGAGCACCGAGCTCAGCATCTACTTCTTCCTGGGCTTCACGCTCTACCAGTACCTCGGCCTCCCGATGATCGCCATCGCGGTTCTCGGCGTCATCATCGCGGTTGCCTCCGCCCTCCGCGACAAGGAGATTTTCGATCTCACCAAGAAGGGCTTGGCCACCCAGGCCGTTTCCAACGACTCTGTAACCAGCGACGAGGAGGATTTCTTCGCATGAGCAACCTGACCAAGAATGTGAGCCCTGAAGACAAGAAGATGCTCAACAGCATTTTCCTGCGCTCTTTCTCCGTGTTCGCCTCCTGCGCTGGCGGTTCCGTCAAGGCTGGCGCCGACGGCTGGCTGTACTCCGTCCAGCCCGCGCTTAACCGCTACTACGCCGATGACCCCGAGGCCCGTGCCGAAGCCATGAAGCGTCACACGACTTGGTACAACATTACCCAGAACGTCGGCACGTTCGCCATGGGCCTCGTCGCCTCCATGGAGAGGGAGAACTCGCAGCACGAAGACTTCGACACCGAGTCCATCGACGGCATCAAGGTTTCCCTGATGGGCCCGATGTCCGGCATCGGTGACGCAATCTTCTGGGGCGTCCTGCGTGTCATCGCCGCCGGCATTGGCATCAACCTCGCCATGAGCGGCTCGCCCCTCGGCGCGATCATGTTCCTGCTGATCTACAACATCCCGTCGATCCTCTGCCGATACTTCATGACCTACCTCGGCTTCAGCATGGGCACCAACTTCATCTCCGAGATGTACGAGGGTGGTCTCATGAAGCTCATCACCAAGGCGACCTCCACGGTTGGCCTCGTGATGATCGGTGCCATGACTGCGGCGAACGTCCAATTCAACACGATCCTGTCCATTCCGGTTCAGGACTCTGACCCCGTCATGATCCAGACCTACCTCGACTCGATCTTCAAGGGCATCGTGCCCCTGGGGCTTACGCTCGTCGTCCTCTGGCTCCTGCGCAAGAAGAACGTGAACGTCAACATCATCCTGGTTGGCATCATGATTCTGGCGCTCGTCCTCGGCCTCGTGGGCATCGTGTAGGGCGGCTTCCGGATCATTCGAAGCTTGTTTAAGGCAATTCCCGGCGGCGCGCGATCGAGGACATTCGACGCGTGCCGCCCCATTAGAAGGAGAGAACATGCGCTACACGCACCTCAAGAATTCCGACGTCGACGTCTCCCAGCTCGCCGTGGGCACCTGGGCGATCGGCGGCGACTCCTTTGGTGAGAACGATGACGCCGCCAGCATGTCCGCCATCCGCACCATGCTCGATCACGGAGTCAACCTCATCGACACCGCGCCGTGCTATGGCAACGGCACATCCGAGAAGGTCGTCGGCAACGCGCTCAGGGGCATCGACCGAGAGAGCTACCTGCTCTCGACCAAGGTTGGCTTGATTACCAGCGCCGCCGGCTATGACCGCGACTCCTCGTTCAAGAATATCATGAGGGAGGTCGAGAGCTCGCTGCGCAACCTCCGCACCGACTACATCGACTTCTACTTCGTGCACTGGCCCGACGCCAAGACCCCGTTCTCTGAGACGATGTGCGCCCTCCAGCTCCTCAAGGAGCAGGGCAAGATTCGCCACATCGGCGTCTCCAACTTCACGCCCGAGATGATCGAGGAGTGCGAGAAGGTCGCTCAGGTCGACGTCCAGCAGCCGCCCTACTCCATGGTCGACCGCTCCTCCGAGGACCTCATCAAGTGGGGCTACGAGCGTGGCATCGACTCCTTCACCTATGGCTCCCTTGGCGCGGGCATCCTGTCGGGCAAGTTCCGCGAGCTGCCGAAGTTCGAGGAGGGCGACGTCCGTGCCGGCTTCTACGACTACTTCCAGGAGCCCAAGTTCTCTCGCGTCCAGGAGCTGCTCAAGGTCATGGACGAGATTGCCGAGGCTCACGACAAGCCCGTGGCACAGGTTGCCGTGAACTGGAGCACCCAGAAGGAGTACGTGGGCACCGCGCTCGTTGGCGTGCGCACGGACGCCCATGCGATTCAGAACTGCGAGACGTTCGAGTGGGAGCTTTCCGCCGATGAGATGGCCAAGCTTGACGCTAAGCTTGACGAGCTGAAGATTGGCTAGCCATGGGCGCCGAGGAGAGGAAGTACCCCACTTCCGAGCTTGAAGTGCTTGAGCGTGGAGCTAGGGAGGTCGTCGAGCCCAACGGGCTGAAGCTCCTACTGAAGCCCGTGCCGGGAGATGAGCGCGAGCACGTGCTCGATCCGCGCGTCTATGCGCGCGCCCACGCGAAACTCGCTGCCGGTCCGGCGCCGGCGGGGCCGGTGGACGTGATCGCGTGGCGCTCCGCGCCCAACAAGGAGACCCATGTCGTGAGGGGCGCGGGCGTTGCCAAGAAGACCGTCGTCATGAACTTTGGCGACAGGGGCATTCCCCTGCACGTCTTCACGCCCGAGAGGCACGAGAGCGGTTCTGCCGCGCTCGTGTTCATCCATGGCGGCGGCTTTATGGTGGGCAACATCGGCCAGTACGAGAACTGCCTGCGCGACATCGCGGAGCGAACGGGCTGCGTCGCGATTTACCCGGAGTACCGTCTGTCTCCCGAGACGATGTTTCCCGGTGGCGTCGAGGACTGCGTGAAGACGCTCGACTGGCTTGTCGAGCACGCGGATGAGCTGGGTGTCGACGCGACGCGGGTCGTCGTGGCTGGCGACTCCGCGGGCGGAAGCCTGACCAACGCCGTCGTCCTCGACGGGTCCCATGCGGACAAGATCAAGCTCGTGGCCGAGCTGTATCCGCTCGTCGACGGCGGCCCCGTTCCGGAGGAATGGTCCTATGACCTCTATGAGATCGTGAAAGACCAGAGGGCCGAGGCTCTGAGCAGGGTGGATCGCATCCGCAATGCCAACGACGACCTGCCGTTGATGTATACCAACGGCAATGCGGAGGAGATGCTCGACCCGAGGGTGTCTGCTCTGTTCGCGGAGGACGTGAGCGCGTTCCCCCGCACGGTCATCATCTCTTCCGAGTATGACTACCTGCGCTATCAGGACGAGCTGTTCGCGAAGAGGCTGCAGGATGCGGGCGTTGACGTCACCGCGATTCGCTATCGCGGCTGCGACCACGGCTTCTTCGAGATGTACGGCGTGATGCCTCAGGCTGAGGACGTCTGCCGCGTCATCTCCGAGGAGCTTGCGAAGATCTAGGGGCTCGTCGCGGCGACCTCCTGGACGAATGACGGTCCGGCGGGATGCTAGGTGCGTCCCGCCGGACCTTTGCGTTGGCGGGCGCGTGCCGCTTGCCGGCGGGCGCGTGTGGGGTTTGCCTTGGCGGTGCCGGATTGACTGGGAGACGCGTTTACCGCCGATCTTCCAGGCGAACCCAGCAAGCAAACCGCGAACTGAGCCCCAAGGGCATCGACAAAGGCGTGGGCGTGGCGCGAGCGCTGGCGTATCTGGGCCGCGAGGGAAATGCGCGCACCTTTGGCTTTGGCGATTCGGGCAACGACCTGGGCATGCTCGCTGCGGTCGAGACGGCTGTCGCCATGGGCAACGCCATGCCCGAGGTCAAGGCGGTCGCCGACTACGTGACCGACGATGTCGCACACGACGGTACCGTCACCGCCATGCGCCACTTTGGGTTGATCTAATAAATGGCCGGGTCGCCCGCGGTGGGGCGACCCGGCCATTTGAGCTATTTTGCAATATAGAGCTTGGGATGACTGCGACTGCTCTCGATCGCCGCCGTCATGATGCCCTCGTCGTCTCCATCAACGATGATGCCATCGAGGTCATCGATCTGCGCGGACTGATAAAAACTGGTCTTGTTGAACTTTCCCTGGTCAACCATCATGTAGCCCTGGTTTGAGTTGGTCAGGTACATATGCTTGATCATGGCCGAGAAGTCGTGCTCGACGGTAAAACCGTGGTCGGGGTGGAATCCGTCGGCACTGACAAACGCCTTGTCGGCATGTAGTTTGCTCATGCAGTCGAGCGTTAGTGCGCCCGCGAGATAAAGGTGACCCTTGCGCACGGAGCCGCCCAGCAGCACTACCGAAGCATTGGGGAGATTGAAGCTGGCGTAGTTCGCGATTGCAAGATCGCCTGTGATAATGGTGATCTCACGCTTGTCCATGAGGGCCTTAGCGAAGTAAAAGCCTGTGGTGCCGATATCAATTACCAGAACATCGCCATCATCAACAAGAGTTGCTGCGGTTGCGGCGATGGCCTCCTTGGCCTCGACTTGGACATTGATGCGCTCCTCGGGATACGAGATTGCGTTGGAGCGAGAAAGCGATACCGCTCCGCCGCGTACGCGACGCAGCTTGCCTTCGGATTCCAGCGAGATGAGGTCGTGTCGTGCGGTGACTTCCGAAACCGAAAAACGGCGAACGATGTCGGATACCGAGATATTTGGCTTTTCGGCCAGCCAATTCATGATAAATCGCTGACGCTCGGCCGGTGAAAGGTCTGAAGTAGATGCCATATGCCGCTCCTTTTGAACAAAAGGTAAAAAGATGCGCCTTTCGTAATCGAAATATAACGTATCGATATGAAAAGAACAAGGCAAATTCGAATGAATCAAAAGAACGGAATGGCATGTCATAAATGCATGCGTAGCAGATAGTTCGCACGTAAACGGGCTATAAAGAGTCTCATTCTGAAGGTGCCGCCCAAAAGAAGTACGTTCACGCCCGATATTCGACCGTTCACGGAAAGCTGACAATTGAGCTTTCGATAGCTTTTGAAATGGTTTATAAAAGAAAACCGAAAAGCTTTTGAAACAAAGAAGAAGGCTTTCGATAGCAATAGTGTTAGATGAGAAAGGACCGAACATGGCGATCAAGGTGTTTGCCGACGGCGCTAACCTCGAGGGCATGCTTGACATGCATGACAATGGCAACGTTCAGGGCTTCACGACCAATCCTTCCCTTATGAAGGCCGGCGGCGTGACCGACTACCGCGCTTTTGCCAAGACGGTTCTTGAGCACATTACTGATGTGTCGGTCTCTTTTGAGGTATTCGCCGACGACGAGGCGGGTATGGAAGCCGAGGCTCGCGAGATCGCAACCTGGGCAGACAACGTCTACGTTAAGATCCCGGCGCTCAACACCAAGGGCGAGTCCACTGCCGCGCTGGTCAAGCGCCTTTCTGCCGACGGCATCAAGGTGAATGTCACCACTATCTTTACGCCCGAGCAGGTCGACGAGTTTGTCGATGCCGTTTCTGCTGAGACCCCCTCTATTCTGTCCATCTTTGCCGGTCGCATTGCCGATACCGGCGTCGATCCGCTGCCCCTCATGGCGGAGTCCGTAAAGAAGGCTGCCGTTAAGCCTGCTGCCGAGGTTCTCTGGGCGTCTACGCGCGAGGTCCTCAATATCTTCCAGGCGGAGTCCGTTGGATGCCAGATCATTACGGTCCCCAATGCCCTTCTTGCCAAACGCAAGAATTTCGGGAAAGATTTGCTTGAGTACTCGCTTGATACGGTCAAGGGTTTTGCCCGCGACATTCAGGCGCTTGGTTTTCATATCCTGCCCGAGGAGTAGGGGACGAGCATGCTGACCGATCTTCTTAAGCCCGAGCTTGTTGCCTGCCACGTCGAGGCCTCCGACTGGGAGGAAGCGATCAGGGCATGCGGTAAGTTGCTCGTAGACGCTGGCAAATGCGATCAGAGCTATGTTGACGCCATGATTTCATCGGTTCACAAATTCGGCCCCTATATGGTCTTGGAAGAGGGCATCGCCATGCCCCACGCTCAGGCAGATGGCAATGTGAGCGAAGCGGGAATCTGTATCGTCACGCTTGACCCAGCCGTTGCGTTTGGACACGAGGATTTCGATCCGGTTCACGTGCTCGTGGGTATTTGCGCACCCGACCCCAAGGCTCATCTTGGCTGCTTGGCGGAGCTTTCGCAGATGTTCGAGGACGAGGACTGCGTTGCCAAGCTCAGCGCATGCGATACGCCCGAGCAGGTTTTGGAGACCATGCGTTCATTCTTTTAGGCCTTAATGGCACGGCGATGCGTCGCCGCTTTTGGATAGACGGAAAACCGTCACGTGTAGGAGAGGAAGGTTGCCATGCATATCATCACCGTATGCGGAAACGGCATCGGGTCCAGCCTGATGCTCGCTGGCAAAGTCGAGGAGCTTTGCGAGGAGGAGGGCATCAAGGCCGACGTTGAGTCTATGGACCTGAACGGTGCTTCTTCCGCAAATCCGGATCTGTTCATCACCGTTAAGGAACTCGCCCCCGAGCTCCACGGCAACGTTGTGATCGTTCGCAGCTATGTGAACAAGAAGAAGATCCGCGAAGACGCCCTCGAGGCAATCAAGGCGGCCGCCGCTAACGCCTAAAGCGGCACAAAAAAGGGCGGTTCCCTGTGGAAGAGGGAAACGCGCCCACGTTAGAGAGAAAGGAAGCGCAGATGCAAGCCATCCTTCCCATACTTGAGTTTATCCAATCGATTCTGACCAAGCCAGCGTGGATTATGGGTCTATTTGCCTTTGTGGGCCTTGTCGCGCTTAAGCGTCCTGCCCACAAGGTGATGACGGGCACCCTGAAGCCCATTCTTGGTTACATCATGCTGTCTGCCGGCGCCGCTGTTGTTCAGGAGAACCTTGCTCCGCTGGGTACCTTCATCGAGACCGGTTTCCACATCACCGGCGTCGTGCCCAACAACGAGGTCGTCGTTTCGATGGCTCAGAGCGTCCTCGGCGTTCAGACCATGATGATCCTGATTCTCGGCTATGTCGTGAACATTATCATTGCCCGCTTTACCAAGTTTAAGTACATCTTCCTGACGGGCCATCACAGCATGTTTATGGCCTGCCTGCTGTCTGCCGTTCTGCAGGCATCTGGCTTCCAGGATGTCCAGCTTGTCATCGTGGGCGGCATGTTCCTGGGCCTCGTGAGCGCTATGCTTCCCGCCGTTGGTCAGCGTTTCACCGAGAAGGTTACCGATGGCGATGAAATCGCCATGGGCCACTTCGGTTCACTCGCCTATTACATCTCCGCTGCAGTCGGTACGCTTTTTGCTAAGGACGCCGAGGAGAACAGCACCGAGAAGATCGAGGTTCCCGAGAAGTTCGCCTTCCTGCGCGACACTACCATCTCCACGGCTCTTACCATGGCCTTCTTCTACCTGGTTACCGCTTTCGCCGCTTACATTGCAGATCCTGCGGTCGTTACCAAGACCGCTGGTGGCGACAACGTGATTGTCTATGCCCTGACCTGCGCTCTGTCTTTCGCCGTTGGTGTCACCATCGTCTATAACGGCGTTCGTATGATCCTTGCCGACCTGGTCCCGGCTTTCCAGGGCATCTCCAACAAGCTGATCCCCGGTGCCATCCCCGCCGTCGACTGCGCCGTCTTCTTCCCCTATGCTCCCACCGCCGTCATCCTCGGCTTTGTCGCTTCCTTTATCGGTGGCGTGGTCGGTATGTTCATCGTGGGCGCTACCCTGGGCATCTTCATCATCCCGGGCATGGTTCCCCACTTCTTCTGCGGTGCTACCGCGGGCATCTACGGCAATGCTACCGGCGGTCGCAAGGGCGCAGCTCTTGGCGCTTTCGTCAACGGCCTGCTCATCACCTTTGCCCCGGCCCTGCTCCTGCCCGTTCTTGACGTCTTTGGCTTCAAGAACACTACGTTCGGCGACTTCGATTTCTCCGTCATTGGTATTACGCTTGGCCGCGCTGCCGAGGCCTTCGGTACCACCGGTGTCTACGCGATTCTCGCTGTCCTTCTGGTCGTTGCCTTCGTCCCCAACTTCATCCACACCAAGGGTGCTGTGATCAATCACGTTGAGGAAGAGTAATCCAGGCATACGTTAAGCCCTAATCGGGCGGAGCTCCGATAACCGGCTCCTACACGGAAGCGGTGACGTCTCAATCGAGGCGTCACCGCTTTTTGCTTTGGAGCGATTGTGAATATGAGCCGGCGAGGCGCTGCTTCTGTTCCGTGAACGGAATCAAACGCAATGATCGGCAAAAACGTTTTGCCGCTGGGGCGTCGATATAAAAATGGTAAATCTGCAAAACCGTTCGCCGAGAAGATGAAAACCCGCAGCTCACGCCTTGATAAACGTAGGTAAAGTGTTTAGCAGTTTATCGGCCGTATGCTAACGAAAGGAATCAGGCAGATGGCAATCAAGGTGTTCGCTGACGGTGCAAATCTCGAGGGCATGCTCGACATGTACGAGAACGGCAACGTTCAGGGTTTCACGACCAACCCGTCCCTTATGAAGAAGGGCGGCGTGACGGATTACCGCGCGTTTGCCAAGGAGGTCCTGGCCCACATCACCGATGTGTCCGTGTCGTTTGAGGTCTTTGCCGACGACGTCGAGACCATGGAGGTCGAGGCCCGCGAGATCGCTACCTGGGCCGAGAACGTCTACGTCAAGATTCCGTGCGTGACCACCAAGGGTGAGTCCACCGCCGAGCTGGTGCGCAAGCTTTCGGCCGACGGCATCAAGGTCAACGTCACCACCATCTTTACGCCTACGCAGGTCGACGAGATGGTCGAGGCCGTTGATGCCGAGACACCGTCCATCATCTCGCTCTTTGCCGGCCGCATCGCCGATACCGGCGTCGACCCCATTCCGTTTATGACGGAGTCGGTCAAGAAGGCCGCCGCCAAGCCCAACTGCGAGGTCCTGTGGGCATCCACGCGTGAGCTTATCAATATTTACCAGGCGGAAGGATGCGGTTGCCAGATCATCACGGTGCCCAACAGCATCCTGGCCAAGCGTAAGAACATCGGCCGTGACCCGTACGAGGTCTCGCTCGATACCGTGCGCGGTTTTGCCAAGGATATCGCCTCGCTCGGTTTCCATATCCTGCCGTAACGCGAACGCTGGCTACATCGCGGGTTGTTCGCCCCGGCCTTTCCTTTCCCTATCGCTCACGCGCTTCGCGAGGGTCGCGCTAGGCAAAGGAAAGGCCGGGGCTGCCGACACGAACTTGCCGGTAGGTTGGTGATAGGCTTCCATATCCTGCCGTGGACAAAGGTACCCCCGCCTGCGCCGTGCAAAATTGAGAGTATTCAGCAAGGTAAAGGCTTTTACCAGCTGGGTGAAGCATGGAACAGCCCCCGTTTTGGCTCTGATGACGCTAAAACGGGGGCTGTTTCTTGCTTTTTCGTCTCTGAGGGGCGTTCGGAGCGGCGGAAATTGCAGAATACTCGCGATTTTGCACGTTGCTACAGGGGGTACCTTGCTTTGACGGTTTACTTCCCCTGCACCATGGTGAGGGAGATTTTCTTGCGGTCCCGATCGACCTTTTCGACCCACACCTTTACCGTGTCACCGACGCGCACCACGTCGCTCGGGTGCTTGACAAAGCGGTTGGCCAGCTTGGAGATGTGCACGAGGCCGTCCTGGTGCACGCCCACGTCGACAAAGGCGCCAAAGTCGACGACGTTGCGCACTGTGCCCTTGAGTTCCATGCCGGGTTCCAGGTCATCGATGGAAAGCGCCGAGCGGCTAAAGACCACCTCGGGCGCGTCGTCGCGCGGGTCGCGCCCGGGCTTCTTGAGCTCGTTGACGATGTCGATGAGCGTCAGGGTGCCGCAGTCCAGGTCGCTTGCCAGTGCCGAGATGCTGCCCAGGCGGCGCTCGATGTCGGGCACGCCGCCACGGCTGAGCTCGCTTGTCGCAACGCCGGCGCGTTCCAGGACGGCCGTGGCCACCTCGTAGCTCTCAGGGTGGACACTTGTCGCGTCGAGTGGGTTCTTGCCGCCACTGATGCGCAGGAAGCCCGCGGCGTTGAGATACGCCTTGGGCCCCAGCTTGGGGACCTTCTTAAGCTGACGGCGATCGGTAAAGGCGCCGTTTTCCTCGCGGTAGGCCACGATATTCTTGGCCACGCTCGGTGTGATGCCAGATACATATCCCAGCAGGCTCGCGCTCGCGGTGTTTACATCGACGCCCACGCGGTTGACGACGTCCTCCACCACGTAGCCCAGGGTGCGCGAAAGCTCGGCTTGGTCAAGATCGTGCTGGTACTGGCCGACGCCGATGGACTGGGGCGGAATCTTGACGAGCTCTGCCAGCGGGTCTTGCAGGCGGCGGCCTAGGCTCATGGCGCCGCGCACGGTGACGTCCAGGTCGGGATATTCCTGGCTGGCGAGCTCGGAGGCGGAGTACACAGATGCGCCGGCCTCGTTGACGATGGTGTAGCGCAACCCGGGCGCCTGCTCGGTAATGAACTCCGAGACGACTTCCTCGGTCTCGCGGCTGGCGGTGCCGTTGCCGATGACGATGGTGTTGACGCCGTCCTTCTTGACGAGGCGGGCGAGCTCGCGCTTGGTGCCGGCGACGTCGTGGCGCGGCTTGGTGGGATAGACCACGCCGTGGTCGAGTAGCTTGCCGGTCTCGTCCATGACGGCGACCTTGCAGCCGGTGCGGTAGCCCGGATCGAGCGCGAGCACGCGGGCGCCGCGCACGGGGCGCGCCGAGAGCAGCCCCTCGAGATTCTTGGCAAAGACGTTGATGGCCTCGGTCTGCGCGCGAACGGTGAGTTTGGCGCGGGCTTCGCGCTCCAGCGAGGGAGCCATGAGGCGCTTGTAGCCGTCGGCGATAGCGGCGTCAAAGACGGGCGCGAACACGCCCTGGCGACGGGGCCAGCGGCTGCCGAGGCGCGCCGTGGCGGCAGCGCCGTCGACGTTCACGCGCACGCGGAGCTTGCCCTCGCGCTCACCGCGGTCGATAGCCAGCACGCGGTGGTTGGGGATGCGGCGCAGCGGTTCGTCATAGCTGTAGTACGGCTCGTAGGGGGTCTTCTCGGCGGGGTCGGTGGCCTCAACGACGATGTCGGCGGTGTTTTGCGTAAAGGCGCGCAGATCGGCGACGTTCTCGGGGTCCTCGGCCACCGTCTCGGCCACGATATCAGCTGCGCCGGCGAGCGCCTTTTCGGGCGTGTCGAAGCCGGCCTCCTCGTTGACGTATGTCGCGGCGGCGTCGAGTGCGCTGCCCTTGGCCGAAGCCTGCATGATGATCATGTTGGCGAGCGGCTCCAGGCCTGCCTCGCGTGCCTTCTGCGCGCGGGTCATGCGTTTCTTGCGGTAGGGCTTGTAGAGGTCCTCGACGCGCTGGAGCTGTGTGGCCTCGCGAATCTGCTGCTCGAGTTCGGGCGTGAGTTTGCCCTGGGCGTCGATGAGCAGAATGACGTCCTCTTTACGCTGCTCAAGATTGCGTAGGTAGGACAGGCGCTCGTCGAGTGCGCGCAGGGCGACATCGTCCATGCCACCCGTGGCTTCCTTGCGGTAGCGCGAGATAAAGGGGATGGTGTTGCCCTCGTCGATGAGCTTGACGGCCGCCTCGATGTTGGCGGCCTTAAGGTTGAGCTCGCGGGCGAGCTGGGCGATAAGATCCATGGGGCTCCTTGCGTTTAGGGTGCGTTTGCAGCACAGGGCTACCAAGGATACCACCCGTCCCAAAGGACTGTTTTGGGGCCGCGCCATGAAAACGGCCTATCTACTACGTTTTACCCGTAGGGGCTGACCATCCCCCGGTTTTCCGAAAATTGGCAAGCCGTTTACCTGCGGTTTTTATTTCGCGAAATTCGGTATGGTCGAGGGTGGTCGGTTAAACGTAGTAGATGGGCCCATTTCGTGGCGAACGAATCAAGCCGAGGCGCAAAATAGCCCTCGCCCCAGAAAAATCGTCGTCAAGGTAGCAAAAAGCCCCGCGGGCAGGAGGCTGCTCGTGGGGCAAAGAAGAGGGGCTTATTTGTGGCGGACCGAGGGACTCGGCATGGGGTTTCTGCCGCGGCCGCTCTTAAGGCATTACAGCTCGACGAGCTGACCGGTCTCGGCGGCTTCCTTGATGGCGTTAAGCAGCGTGAGCGTCTTGACGTTGTCGGCGGGGGTCACGACGGGTTCGACCTCGCGGCGGACAACCTTCACAAAGTGCTTGAGCTGCATCTTGTGCGGCAGTGCCGGGTCGACGGCCGGAATCTCCATCTGCAGCGGCTTGTGCCAGTTGGAGGCGCCGTCGTAGGAGAACTGGTGCAGGCGGGGCAGCGACAGGGCGCCTTTGGTGCCGCCGATGAAGTAGGCGTCGGCGTCGAAGGGGCGGTACTGCGGATCCTCGCGGGCGGTCGCCTCCCAGTTCCAGGGGCTGGCGGTGGCGTCGGAGATGGTCATGCTCGCGAGCGCTCCGTCGGCAAAGCGAACGTTGACCACGGCGGAGTCCTCGGTCTCAAAACCGCGGGCGGCGCTGGACTGCATGCCCTGGACGGCGACGGGCTCGCCCAGCAGGTAGCGGAGCAGGTCGACGTCGTGCACCAGGTTGACCAGGATCGGGCCGGCACCCTTCTTGCGGCGCCACTCGACATCGAAGTACTCGTCGTTCTTATAGATCATGTAGTGGAAGCTCGACACGGTGAGCTTGCCCAGCTCGCCGGACTCGATGATCTCCTTGGCCTTGTTGACGAAGGGGTTGTGGCGACGGTGCTGGCCCACGAGCACGGGCACGCCGGCGGTCTCGGCCTCGGCGGCAAAGGCCTGGGCATCTTCCAGGTCGTTGGAGATCGGCTTTTCGACCAGCGGCACGATGCTGCGCTTCACAGCCTCGCGGGCAACGCCCAGGTGCAGGTCGTTGGGGGTGGCGATGATGACGGCCTCGGGCTTGACCTCGTCCATCATCTGGGCGGGATCGGTGTAAAACGGCACGCCGGCGGACTCGGCCGTGGCGCGGGCGCCCTCAAAGGCGTCGGCGATGGCGACGAGCTCGGCCTCGGGCTCCTCGGTGACAAAGCGGATGTGGTTGCGGCCCATGGCGCCGGCGCCGATGACGGCAATGCGGACGGGGTTGAGCTCAGACATTTCGACTCCTTAATACTGGTGACCGGTGGAATACGACAAAGGGTCTGCCCCTTTGTCGCATCGGTAAAACTAGGCGGACTTCTTCTTGCTGTCGGAGACCATCATGTAGACGGTGAGCACGACGGCGATGGCGGCGATCACAATGGCGCCGTAGAAGGACTGCTGGTAGGCGGCGCTGCCGGCCTCGGCGTGATACAGCACGGCGGTGATGGGCTGGCTGATCCAGGTAGAAGCGGCGTAGCCCAAGAACATGATGCCGTAGTTGACGCCGATGTTGCTGGTGCCAAAGGCGCCACCGGTGAGCGGCGGGTAGATGACAAGCAGGGCGCCAAAGCTAAAGCCGAGCAGGGCGAGCGCCACAAAGAACATGCTCTGCGTAAAGCTCATCGACATGATGACGAGGGCGACGATGGTGACGACAAGGCTGATGAGCAGCGACTTATAGGCGCCGAGCTTGTCGATGATCTGACCAAAGGACAGGCGGCCAACCAGGTTGGCGCAGGTGTTGACGGAGACCACCACACCGCCGAGGGCGACGGCTGCGGCGCTCGTGGGGTCGGCGAAGAGCTGGACGGCGGCGATGGAGGCAACCTTGCCCACGAGCAGGGTACCCGCGGTGGCGGCAAAGGCGAAGGTGACGATGAGGACCCAGAAGCGCGGGGTCTTGACCATTTCGCCCGGGGTGAGGTCGCCGAAGGTGCCGGCATGTGCGCCGCCCTTGGGGGCCTCGAAGCCCTCGGGCAGCCAGCCGGCCTCGGGGGCCTTCAGGAACAGGGCGGAGGCGGCGATCGTCACAAAGAAGATGACGCCGAGTGCCTTGAGGGCGCCAAAGATGCCCAGGCTCGGGATGAGCAGCGAGGCGAGTACCGGGGACAGCACGGCGGGGCCGGCGGTCGAAGCAGCGAGCGTAATGCCGGAGGCGAGGCCCTTTTTGTCGATGAACCACTTTTGGCCGGTGGTGAGCGCGGGGTTGTAGCCCAGGCCGTTGCCGATGGCGGCGACGAGCGAGAACCACAGGTAGAACTGCCACGGCTCGGTGACGGTGCCGGACATGAACCAGCCCACGCCGTAGCACACGGCGGCAGCGATCACGACGTTGCGCGGGCCGATCTTATCGGAGATGCGGCCGGCGAAGATGCCCGTCACGGCCATGATGGTCTGGAAGACCGGGAAAGCCCAGGTAAGAGCGCTGGACCACTCGGGATAGACGGCGAGCAGGTTCTTGCTCACAACGGAATACAGCGCGATGGAGCTGATAAAGAACATGGTGACGCACGCGGCGGAAAGCACGACGGCGCGACCCTTGTTGGAGTTGGTGGAAGCCATTGGACTCTTTCTAATCGATACGGGGGAGGGGAGGGCATCACCGCGAGCCTCCCTGTCGGGCTGGTTTACTGGTCAGTCGGCTTTGCGACGCCGGACTCGTCGGACCAAAGCTCGACGCCCTTGTTCTTGAGGTAGTTGTCGGCAAAGGTTCGACGGCCGCCGGGCTTGGCGGTGAGATCGCCCATCATGTTGGAGAAGCCGCCATCGACCTTGATGGCGTCGCCGGTGGTAAAGTCCGAGCGCTTGGACGCCAGGAACATGACGGCGTTGGCGATATCGCTGACCTCGCCGATGCGGCGCGTGGCGATGAGGCGGCTGCGGCTCTTCTCGACCTCGGGGTCGGCGTAAAAGCTTGCCGACATGGGGGTCTTGACAAAGCAAGGCTCGACGCAGTTGGAGCGCACGCCGTAGGGGCCCCACTCGGCAGCCAGCATCTTGGACATCATGTTGACGCCCGCCTTGGTGGAGCTGTACACGCCCGAGAACGTCTCGGGGGAGTGGCTGGCAACGGTCGAGATGTGCACCAGACGACCCTGACCGGCCTTAATCATCTCGCGACCAAAGCGCTGCGAGGTGATGAAGTAGCCGGTAAGGTTGACGTTGAGGACCTCGTTCCAGTCGCTCAGCGGCAGGTCTTCCATGGCTGCGAAGCGCAGGACGCCGGCGGTGTTGACGAGAACGTCGACGCGACCGAAGTCGGCGATCGTGGCGTCGACGGCGGCCTGAACCTCGGCCTCGTCGGTGGCGTTCATCTTGTAGCCCTCGGCGTGGATGCCAAACTCGGCAGCGAGGTCGGCGGCTGCGGTCTTGACCTTCTCCTCGTCCAGGTCGAGCAGGACGACGTTGGCGCCGTTGCGGGCGAACTCGCGGCAAATCTCGACGCCCATACCGCCGAGCGCACCGGTCACGGCGCAGACGTCGCCCTCGAGCTTAAGCCAATTGCTCATAGGAACTTCCCTTCTTGTGCCTCCCTGTGGGCCGCTCCCATTAATCGACTCACGTGGTTTTCGCTGGTTATCGTATGCTTTGAATTCGCGCAGGTGAATTGCATATTTGTTAGAATGGCGTAAACCATTGGTTTATAGCTCGCAAGTAGATTTGTCCGTAATTGAGTGTGTGACCTGCCAAAACAACCCCCTGCGGCCGCGCATGGGCATACGTCTGGAAACGGGAGATTGACGTGTACGATCGACGACTTGAGGCCATATCGGCCGCCGCGGAGCTGGGAAGCTTCTCGCGTGCCGCGGCAAAGCTGCGCGTGTCGACGCCGGCACTCGTCAAGCAGGTTTCGGGCTTCGAGGCCGAGTTCGGCATCACGCTGTTCGAGCGGTCGCACTCGGGCGTTAAGGTGACGCCGGCGGGGGCGCTGCTGGTGGACGACGCGCGCTCGATCATGCGCCAGTCCGATGATGCGCTGCGCCGCGCCCGACGCGCGGCGGGCGATGGCGGCGCCGTGCGCCTGGGCGTGTCGATGATGTGCCCGGGGCGCCACACGCTCGCGCTGTGGCCGCAGGTGCACGACATGGAGCCGCGCTTGCGTTTTGAGATTGTGCCGGTGGGGGACCTTTACGATGAGCGCGAGACCGTCATGCGCAGTCTGGGGCGCGAGGTGGATGTGGTGCAGTCGAGTTTTTCGACCCCGCGCTGGGGCGACGCCTGCCAAAAGCTCCGCATCGTTACCGTGCCGTTTTATATTGATGTGCCGCGCACGAGCCGGCTCGCGCGCAAGACGCGCATCACGGTTGCCGACCTGGAGGGCATGCGCCTGCGCGTGCTCCGTCACGGCAACGACGCCATAGACAGCCTGCGTATCGACCTGTTGGCCGACGGCGGCGTGGACGTGATCGATGTGGATAGCTTCGACTTTGCGCTCTTTAACGAGGCCGAGGAAAAGGGCGACGCGGTGCTCACCTGCGGCGCATGGTCGGGGGTGCATCCGGCCTTTGTGGGCGTGCCGTTTCTATGCGGCCGCGAGGTGCCGGTCTTTCTACACTACCCGCTCGAGCCAACCCTCCAAGTACAAAAATTTGTCAACGCCATGGCCCAACTCCTCAAGTAGCTTACACAAAACGAGGCCCTGGCCAAACGGCCAGGGCCTCACTAACCTTTATTCCGTTTTAAACAACGGGCTGATTGCGCGCAGGAGGGTGCCCCGGGGCGGCGGGGTATTTCCTCCGCGCGCAGTTTCGCAGCGAAGCGAGAATGTTTGAGCACGGAGGAATTACCCCGACGCCCCGGGGAACCCTCCGTCAGTAACCGTTCCTACTCCAGCTCAAACGCTCCCGTGTACAGCTGGTAGTAATACCCGCGCTTGGCGATCAGCTCGTCGTGGTTGCCGCGCTCGATGATGCGGCCGTGATCCAGACAGATGATCGCGTCGGAGTTGCGCACGGTGGACAGGCGGTGTGCGATGACAAACGTCGTGCGGCCCTCCATGAGCTTGTCCATGCCCGCCTGTACGATGGCCTCGGTGCGGGTGTCGATGGAGCTCGTGGCCTCGTCCAGGATCATCGCCGGCGGATCGGCGACGGCGGCGCGTGCGATCGAAATCAGCTGGCGCTGGCCCTGCGAAAGCTGGGCACCGTTACCGGTAAGCATGGTGTCGTAGCCGTCGGGCAGGCGGGTGATAAAGTCGTCTGCGCCCGCGAGCTTGGCCGCTGCGATGCACTCCTCGTCGGTGGCGTCCAGGTTGCCGTAGCGGATGTTGTCCATCACGGTGCCGGTGAACAGGTTCACGTCCTGCAGCACGACGCCCAGGCTTCGGCGCAGGTCGGCCTTGCGGATCTTGTTGACGTTGATGCCGTCGTAGCGAATCTTGCCGTCGGCAATGTCATAGAAGCGGTTGATGAGGTTGGTGATGGTCGTCTTGCCCGCACCGGTGGCGCCGACAAACGCGACTTTCTGGCCCGGCTTGGCAAACACGGACACGCCGTGCAGCACCTCGTGGTCGGGCGTGTAGCCAAAGTCGACGTTGTCCATGACCAGATCGCCGCGAAGCGGCACGTACTCGATCTCGCCGGTTGCGCGGTGCGGATGTTTCCACGCCCACATGCCGGTGTGGTGGTCGGCCTCTTCGAACTCCCAAGTCTCGGGGTTCACCTGTGCGTTGACGAGCGTCACGTAGCCTTCGTCGGCTTCGGGCTTCTCGTCGATGAGCTCAAAGATACGGTCGGCGCCGGCGAGGCCCATGACCACGGCGTTGATCTGCTGCGAGATCTGGCCGATCTGTCCGCAGAACTGCTTGGTCATGTTGAGGAACGGCACCACGACGGCGATGGACAGCGCCATGCCCGAGATGCTCAGGTTGGGCACGCCCAGTGCCAGGAAAATGCCGCCGGCAAGGGCCACCAGCACGTAGAGCAGGTTGCCCAGGTTCATAAGGATGGGCATGAGGATGTTGGCGTACATGTTGGCCTTTTGCGAGACCTCGAAGAGCTTTTCGTTGCGCTCGTCAAAATCGGCCTCGGCGGCAGACTCGTGGCAGAACGCCTTGACGACCTTCTGGCCGTTCATGACCTCCTCGATATGGCCCTCGACCACGCCAAGCTCGGTCTGCTGCGCAATGAAGAAGCGCGCGGAGTTGGAGCCGAGCAGCTTGGTCATAAAGGTCATAAAGGCGACGCCGGCGATGATGACCAGGCACATCCACACGCTGTAGTACAGCATGATAAAGAACACCGTGACGATGATGATGATCGTCATGAGCAGGTTGGGCAGCGACTGACTGATCATCTGACGCAGCGTATCGATGTCGTTGGTGTAGTGGCTCATGATGTCGCCGCGCTGGTGCGTGTCGAAGTAGCGGATCGGCAGGTCCTGCATGCGGTTGAACATCATCTCGCGAAGCTTCTCCAACGAGCCCTGCGTGACGATAGCCATGGCGCGGTTCCAGAAGAGCGAGGACAGGACGCCGACGCCGTAAATGCAGGCGAGGGTGGTCACGAGCTGCGCGATCTTGGGCTGCGCGGCTCCCCAATCGCCCGACTGCCACGATTCGCCAATAATTTGCAGGGCGCTCTGCAGGAAGGTCGCGCCGATGGAGTTGATGATGGCGCAGAGCACCACGCCGGCGACGACGAGGGGCAAAAGCACGGGATAGAAGCCAAAGAGCGTCTTGATGAGGCGCGACATGGTGCCGCCCTTGCGGTTGAGCGCGCGCTCGGCGGTCGTTGCCTTACTCATGGGCCTCGCCTCCTTCCTGGGTCTGAGCTTGCGTTGCGGATGCCTCGGTGTTGGCCTCGACGGCCCCTTCGCCCTCGGCAGACATCTTGTTCTGCGAGGTAAAGGTCTCGCGGTAGATCTCGCTTGTCTTAAGCAGCTCGTCATGGTTGCCGATCTGCGCGATACGGCCGCCCTCCATGACAATGATGCGGTCTGCGTCCTGCACGGAGCTGATGCGCTGGGCGATGATGAGCTTGGTCGTGTTGGGCAGATAGCTTGCCAGCCCTGCGCGGATCTTGGCGTCGGTCTTGGTGTCGACGGCGCTGGTGGAGTCGTCCAGGATCAAGATCTTGGGGCGACGCAGCAGGGCGCGTGCAATGCACAGGCGCTGCTTCTGACCGCCCGAAACATTGGAGCCGCCCTGTTCGATCCAGGTGTCGTAGCCCTTGGGGAAACCGTCGACAAACTCGTCGGCGCAGGCCAGATGCGCTGCCTCGCGGACTTCCTCGTCGGTGGCGTTCGGGTCGCCCCAACGCAGGTTCTCGGCGATGGTGCCGCTAAACAGCACGTTTTTCTGCAGCACCATGGCGACCTGGTGGCGCAGTGCGTCCAGGTCGTAGTCGCGCACGTCCACGCCGCCCACGCGCACAGCGCCTTCGGTGGTGTCGTACAGGCGGGCGATGAGGTTAACGAGCGTGGACTTGGCCGAACCGGTGCCGCCGATGATGCCGATGGTCTCGCCGCTCGTAATGTGCAGGTCGATATCGTCGAGCGCCTGGCGCTTCGCATGCTTGGAATACTTAAAGCTCACGTGGTCAAAGTCGATGGAACCGTCGGCAACCTCGAGCACGGGCTCGGCGGGATCGGCGATCGTGGGCTCGGCGGCCAGCACCTCGGCAATGCGGTGTGCCGATTCGTCGGCCATGGTCACCATGACAAAGATCATCGACAGCTGCATCAGGCTCATGAGAATCTGGAAACCATAGGTAAAGGTCGAGGAGAGCTGGCCCACGTCGAACAGCGTGCCCTGGCTCGTGATGATGAGCTTGGAGCCCAGGTAGATGATGACGACAAACGCGCCGTTGACGCAGATGTTCATCATGGGGTTGTTAAAGGCGAGCAGCTTCTCGGCGCGGGTGAAGTCCATCTGGACGTCGCGCGCGGCGGTCGCGAACTTCTCCTTCTCAAAGTCTTCGCGCACATAGCTCTTGACCACGCGCATACCGGTGACGTTTTCCTCGACGGACTCGTTAAGGGCATCGTACTTGTGGAACACGCGCGAGAAGATGGGGCGCACCTTAAAGATGATAAAGAACAGTCCAAAGCCCAGCAGCGGAATGATGACCAGGTAGACCATGGCGACGCTGCCGCCCATGATAAACGCCATGGTAAAGGCGAAGATCAATACCAGCGGCGCGCGCACGGCGATACGGATGATCATCATAAAGGCCTGCTGCACGTTGTTGATATCGGTGGTCAGGCGCGTGACGAGCGAGGAGCTCGAGAACTCATCGATGTTGGCAAAGCTGAACGTCTGGATCTTGTAGAACAGGTCGTGACGCAGGTTCTTGGCGAACCCGCAGCTCGCATGGCTGCAGGTGACGCCGGCAGCGGCACCAAAAGCAAGCGACGTCAGCGCGATGAGCACCAAAAAGCCTGCGGTGGGAAGCATCTCGGCTACGGTGGCGCCGTCTTTGATGGCGTCGATCAGGTTGGCAGTGATAAATGGAATCAGCATCTCGCAGAGCACCTCGCCAAGCACAAGCAACGGCGTAGCAACGGTGACTTTCATATAGTCGCGGATGCTGCCCATGAGGGTTTTAATCATCCAGTTCCTCCCAGGTTACGCGGATTTTATCGAGCATTTCGGCGAGGTCCTCGCGCTCGTCGTGGGTGAGCGCGCTAAAGGCCTGCTCTCTAAAGCGAATGCGGGCCGCCTGCTCTACGTGGGCCTTTTCCCATCCCGCTTCGGTCAGGCGAATGGTGAGCTGCCGCCGGTCTTTGGGATTGCGGCTGCGCTCGATAAGGCCGGCGCATTCGATCTTGGAGAGAATCTCGGAAAGCGAACCGGGCTTAAGATCAAAGTGCAGGCCTAGTTCCTGCTGTGACATCTCGCCGTTTGGCTGCTTGGCGAGCAAGCAGACGATGGGGGCCTTTCCCGAGGCGCCGCCGCCGTGAAAGTGCAGAAAGTGGCCGCAGAAGCCCAGCCCGTTTAGGATGTGCTTGGCGAGCGCGTCTGATTGGGACTGTGCCGCGGGCGCATCTGCGGGTTCATGGGGGTCGCCGCCCGGCGTGTGGGGGCAGAGGCCGATGTGGTCATCGCACATGGTGTCGCTCCTTTCTTTAGTTAGGTAGTGCAATTGTTTTGTGCCTAACTAATTTAGGAGTGCAAGAAATAAATGTCAAGGTACCAAACTTATTAAGTTACGGCGTTTTGCCAAACGCCGTAACCGCTCGATGCTGCAAACGCTCCTAAGCGGCAATCTGATCCCTTGGGGACGAAGGAAAAGGTATCGTTTTGGGCTGCGATGATGCCTTTCGAAGCGGCCTTGCCAAAAACCATGCCTAATTACTACGATGAATCCAGCATCGCTGACCACAACAGCTGTTTCTGAAAAAACGCAAGCTATCTACCTGCGGTTTTGTTGGAGAGAAATTCGTTGTGGTTGGAGGCGGGCGGTTAAACGTAGTAAATAGGCATAGTTTTGAAATGGCGCTATATGAGTAGCATCAACTAGGCCGCTATGGAGCAAACAGCCCCCATTTCCGAAACCTTTCCGCAACAATTTGCCCTTCGTACCGCTCGCCTCCGCCCACAACGCCTCCTGCGCTACACTTAGTCGCACTGTGGCGCTGCTGCGCTGTGCCCGAAACAAGGGAGACCCTCATGAAGAACACTCAGCTGCTGCTGATTAACGATATGTGCGGTTACGGCAAGGTCGCGCTTTCCGCCATGCTGCCGGTGCTGTCGCACATGGGCTACCGTATCCATAACCTGCCGACGGCGCTCGTTTCCGACACGCTCAACTACCCCAAGTTCTACATCCACGACACCACGGAGTACGTGCGTCAGAGTCTTGCCATCTGGGAGGAGCTCGGCTTTGAGTTCGACGCCATCTCGACTGGCTTTATCGTGACCGAGGAAGAGACGCGCATCATCTCGGACTTTTGCCACCGCCGCGCGCAAAAGGGCACCAAGGTGTTCGTCGACCCCATCATGGGCGACAACGGCAAGCTCTATGCGGGCGTGCCCGAGTCCACGATTGGCCTTATGCGGCATCTTCTGGAGTGCGCAGACTACGCGGTGCCTAACTATACCGAGGCGTGCCTGCTTGCCGATAGGCCTATTGCCGAGGAAATTACGCCCGATGAGGGCCGCGCCCTTGTGGACGCCGTGCGCGAGCTGGGTGCCAAGTCGGTGGTCATTACGAGCGCCGTGGTCAATGGCACGAACGCGGTTATCGGTTACGACCATGTAGCGGGGGAGTACTTTATGATTCCCTTTGAGCTCATTCCGGTCTATTTCCCGGGCACGGGCGACACGTTCTCGGCGGTGCTCGTCGGCCGCGTTATGGCAGGTTGGAGTCTGCAGCGCGCGACGTCCGATGCCATGCGTGTGGTGGCTGAGCTTATCGAGCGCAATGCCGACCAGGAGGACAAGTCGGCCGGCCTTCCCATCGAAGCCTGCCTGGATGTGATTGACCATGAGTAACGCTGGCGAGGGCGGCGCCAAGCCTGCGGGCGGGGGCAAGCCGCTCGGCGCGCCGCGGGACAAACGTCCGCGTATCCGCGTGAGCTGCGTGGACCAGCTGGGAACGTGCCGCTGCCATCATGGTCACAAGCCGGGCGACGTTTTTGACTTCGACCGAGACCGCGGCAAGATGTGCGCCATGGCCTGCCATGTGGGCTTTCCCTATATCGATATCCTGCGCTATGGCGGAACCGTGCCTGGCAACGAGCCCGGCACGGCAAAGTTCTGCTGTCCCGAGGTCGACACGTTGAACGTCTGGCTTGCCGAGATCGTCGACGAATAGCCGGATGTGACAAAGGGGCGGGCCCTTTGTCGCATCCGCCGATGGTGCCCCTTCTTTTTTGCCTATAATCCTAAATCTCTGCATTTCATCCGATATTAGGTTCTAAAAACTCTGCATTTCATCGATAATCAAGCATATAAACCTTGCATTTCATTTGATGACACTGAGGGGAGAGCCTATGCTGCGTAGGAAAATAGCGGCAGAGCTGGAGCGTTGGCTGAAGTCTGCCGAGCAAAAGGCCTTATTCATTACGGGTTCTCGCCAGATCGGCAAAAGTTATTCGATTCGCGCATTTGGCAAAGCCAGCCATGCAACCTACATCGAACTCAACCTCATGGAAAATCGCCAGGCAAAAGATGCTCTTCTCGAGGCACGGGATGCCGACGATTTCATCAGCAGGGTGACGCTTCTCTCGGGAAAGCCGATAGCACCGGGCAAAACGCTCGTGTTTATCGATGAGGTCCAAGAGGCCCCCGACATCATGACGATGGCAAAGTTCCTTGTTGAGGACGGGAGGTGCCGCTGGGCGTTTTCGGGGTCAATGCTCGGGACCCAGTTCAAGGTCGTTAGGTCCTATCCCGTGGGATATGTTCACGAGCTTAGGATGTTCCCGCTCGATTTCGAGGAGTTTTGCTGGGCGATCGGGGTGAGCGAGGGAGCTCGCCAAACGATACGCGACGCGTGTATCAGCGAGAAGCCCATTCCTGATTACATTCACGACGCGATGATGGCAAACTTCAGGACCTATACCGTTGTCGGTGGAATGCCAGAGGTCGTGCAGCGTTTCCTTGACACGCGGGGCGACCTTGCCTCTGTTCGTCAGCTACAGTCAGAGCTCAACGAACAGTACCGGCGGGATATCTCCAAGTATGCAAGCGGGCGAGCCCTTCAGGTGCAGAGCATTTACGATCAGCTCCCTATTATGCTCGAGGGCGAAAACAAACGCTTCGTGCTCAATTCCATTGACCTCAAGGCGCATTACGACAAGTACCAGCGAGATTTTGTCTGGCTTGTCGATGCCGGCGTTGCTCTCAAGGCGGATATCGTAACCGAGCCAAAGTCGCCCCTGCTCAAGACGGCACGGCCATCGCAGTTCAAGCTATACCAATCGGATACGGGCATGTTGATGGCGCGCTACCCCGTTGGCGTCGCCCAGGCGGCGTATCTTGATAGCAAGGAACCCAATCTGGGCGGTATTTACGAAAACGTGGTGGCCCAGCAGCTGACTGCCCAAAATCGCCAGCTTTACTACTATCAGACAAAGAAGCGCGGCGAAGTGGACTTTGTGGTCGACGGACCGGATGGAACGGCTGTTCCGATCGAGGTTAAATCGGGTTCCTATTACCACGCGCACGCCGCGCTCGGTCATGTGCTTGATACGGCCGAATATGGCGTAAGGCTTGGGATTGTTTTCTCGAGAGGCAACGTTGAACGCAGCGGAGCTGTTCTTTATTTGCCGCTATATGCGACCTGGGCCCTTTCGGATGTTTTGGGTGACTCCTGTGCCGAGGGGATAAAGCTGGAGGTCAAGCCGGTCTAGGGACAGTCCCCGATGCGACAAAGGGATAGTGCCTTTGTCGCATCCGCTATCCGAGATAATGAGCGTGGATTTTCTCCCGTCTAGAGCGCACTTGAATGCTCAAAGTGGGAGAAAATCCACGCTCGATCTGTATGCCGATGACGCGGCTCGCGAGGTTCGTGCGCCCGCGAACCTACATCTGCTCGAGCATGGCAGTGCAGCCGGCGAGCACATCGCGGTAGGTGGCATCGAAGTTGCCGGTGTACCAGGGATCGGCCACGTCGCCGGGGCGCTCGGTCCAATCGAGCAAGCGCGTAATCTTGCCGTCGGGGTCGTCGCCAAAGATGCGACGCAGACCGCGCGCGTTCTCAGCATCCATATAAACAATGCGATCCCAGTTGCCATACTCTGCGCGCCGCACCTGACGTGCGCGATGTGCGACGACGGGAATCCCAACCTCGCGTAGCTTGGCAACGGTACCGTGATGTGGCGGGTTGCCGATCTCCTCGGTCGAGGTCGCGGCGGAATCGATGACAAACTCGTCCGCGCGTCCGGCGCGGTGCACCAGCTCGGTAAACACCGACTCAGCCATCGTCGAGCGGCAGATATTTCCATAGCAGATAAAAAGAATGCGTTGCATAGAACGATACCTTTCATATAGAAGGCTGCTAAAGAGTCGAAGCCGGGCGCATGCAGAGTTTTATTTCTTGGCCAGTTTGAAGTAACGCTCAAATATCAATTCGAAAACGTAATAGAACATCAATCGACTGTCGAGGTCCATGCTGCCCAAGCGGATTTCTTTTTGCACGGTGTAGATAGGGTAGTCGGCTAGTTTCGAGAGAGAATTTCGAGAAAAGCCGGTGAGTGTGACGACCTTGCATCCGCGCGTTTTGGCTATCGATGTAGCGTCAATAGACACCTGCGTCTCGCCGCTTACGGAAACGCTGAAGACCAGGTCGTTTTTGCCGAGGAGTTCTGCGTAATGCCTCATGACGTGGCGTTCACTAAGCGTGTCGGTATTCTTGCCCATTATTTTGAGCTTTTCAGCCATCTCGAGGCACGGGTATTTCGAAAAGCCCGAGCAGAAGAACACGATATGCGAGGCGTCCTGGATAAGGCTTACAACCGAGTCGATGACCCGGTCGTTAATCAGGTCTTTTGTTTGTACGAGCTGGGTGTCGAGCGGAAGTGTCTCGATTGTGAATCGATTGCGGTCGAGCGAGGCGGAATACGATTGTTTGAGCTCCGTAAACCCCGAGAAGCCAAGCTTATGAGCAAGCCTGACGATTGTATTGGGAGCGACGAAGAACCGTTCAGCAACGCTCTTAAGCGTGACATCGTCAATATCATCACGCAGCTCGATGATGTAGCGCATGATCTCGCTTTCGAGATCGTTGAGCTTGCTCTCGCCAGCCCGCACATGATCATAAAAAGATGCTTGATCTTTCATAAGATGTTCCAGCCCCTCGCACCTCGTCGTACATATGGTACCGCTTTGTGTAGCCAGGTGAGAAATCGGTAATCGGTCAAGATCGCCAATTGCCCATGAACTGGGTAAACGTGCGTGTCTGCCTACACATATCTGTGTCGTGAGCGAAATCATGTGTCCCCGTTTCGCATTGGCTCACACGGGGACTCGCAAATGACCTTATGTCGCAAAATATCAATCGAAACGAAGCAAGCCGAGGACAACCGCGGAGCCCAAGGTCTTCGAGAACACCGATCAGCCAACCCTGGAGGGACGGAACATGAAGGATAAGCTCAATATTGTGATCGTTGGCGGCGGCTCCACGTGGTGCCCTGGCATTCTTAAAGCCCTGACCAAGCACATGGACATTCTGCCGCTGAACCGCGTGATGCTCTATGACATCGATGCCGAGCGTCAGCGTCCGATCGGCGAGTTTGGCAAGATCCTCTTCGCCGAGGAGGAGCCCGGTGTGGAGTTTGGTTACACCACCGATAAGGACGAGGCTTACACCGACGTCGACTTTGTGCTCTGCCAGATTCGTACCGGCGGCTACGAGATGCGTAGCAAGGACGAGAAGATTCCGCTGCATATGGGAATCATCGGCCAGGAAACGGTGGGCCCTGGCGGCATGGCTTACGGTATGCGCTCCATGCATGACATGGTTGAGATCGTCAACGACGTTCGCGCTCATAGCCCGGAGGCGTGGATTATCAACTACACCAACCCGGCTGCTATTGTGGCATATGGTCTCGAGCGCGTCCTGCCCGATGAGCATCGCGTCCTCAACATCTGCGACCAGCCTGTCAACCTCATGCGCTCTTACGGTCGCCTGCTCGGTCGCGATATGAGCAAGACGGAGCCCGTGTACTTCGGCCTCAATCACTTCGGTTGGTTCAAGCACATCTACGATGAAGAGGGTCATGACCTCGTCCCGCAGATTAAGGAGTACACGGAGAAGAACGGCTTCCTTCCTGCCGATGCCGAGCAGCGTGACCAGTCCTGGCTTGATACCTACGCCATGGTCAAGGACATGCTCGAGGACTTCCCCGACTATCTGCCCAACACTTATCTGCAGTACTATCTGTATCCCGAGTACAAGGTCGCTCACCTCGACCCCGACTACACTCGCTCCGACGAGGTTATCAACGGTCGTGAGAAGCGCGTGTTCGCCGAGTGCGAGCGTGTTGCCAAAGTCGGCACCGCAAAGAACTCCTCGGTTGTGCAAAACGACGCTCATGGCGATATGATCGTGGAAATCACCTCGGCCATTTATCGCAACACCAACAAGACCTTCATTGTCATCGTGCCCAACAACGGCATTATCGAGGGTATGCCCGATGACGCCATGGTCGAGGTCGCGGCAAGCGTGGGCGCCAATGGCCCGCAGCCCTATGCTGTTGGCAAGATCGGTACCTTCTATCGCGGCCTTATGGAGAACCAGTACGCCTATGAGCGCCTGACTGTTGAGGCTTGGATGGAGGGTTCCTACGAGAAGGCTCTGCAGGCACTCACGCTTAATCGTCTGGTCGGTGACGCCAAGAAGGCTCGCAAAGTGCTCGACAAGCTCATCGAGGCCAATAAGGATTACTGGCCGGAGCTTAAGTAGTTAGTTCCATAGCGCTTGATAACTGTTATGGGGCGTGTGGGCTGTAGAGCTGCACGCCCCGTTTCTTTAAGAGGGGTATCCCATGAACAAAGATGAGCTGCTGGCAAAGTTCCAGCGCCTGGGCAAAGTCCTCATGACGCCCGTGCTGATTCTGCCAATTGCCGGCATCCTTCAGGGCTTTGGTAATGCCTTTACCAGCCCCACTCTTACGGCAGCTGTTCCCTGGCTTGCTGCTCCGGGCTTTGCGATTTTCTTTTCGATTCTCAAGGCCGCTGCCGGCATCGTTATGAGCAACATCCCGGTTATCTTCTCGATTTGTCTCGCCTATGGCTTCGCCAAGTCCGAGAAGGCTACCGCGGCGCTTTGTGGCTTTTTGGGCTACATGTGCATGAATTCCGTGATGGGCACGTTCCTTACGGCGACTGGCGTTATCGATCCCGCGAATCTTACGACGGGCCAGAGCACGATCCTCGGCATCACCACGCTCGACACCGGCGTTATCGGCGGTCTTCTGGTAGGCGCAATCGTCGCATGGTTGCATAACCGTTACTACAAGATTGAGCTGCCTGCCGTGTTCTCCATCTTCAACGGTACGCGCTTTATCCCGGCGGTGACGCTGCTCTCATGCAGCATCCTCGCATTGGTCATGTCCTTTGTTTTCCCGTTTATTCAGAACGCTCTCGGTGCGCTGTCCGAGTTCATCAAGACTACGGGTGCCTTTGGTGCATTTGTCTACGGCGCCGGCGAGCGCATGCTCCTGCCTTTTGGTCTGCATCACTTTGTCTATCTCCCGTTTTTCTTCACGTCGCTCGGTGGCGTCGAGACCATCGATGGCCAGACTGTTCAGGGCGCTATCAATATCTACAACGCGATCCTGGGCTCTCCCAGCACGCCGTTTAACATCGAGGTCAGCCGTTTTGTCATGAACGGCAAGGTTATCTTCGCCATGTTCGGCCTGCCTGGCGCTGCACTCGCCTTCTACAAGACGGCGCTTCCCAAGAATAAGAAGAAGACCGCAGCGCTCATGATTGCCATCGTGGTGCCTTGCATCCTCTCCGGCATTACCGAGCCGCTCGAGTACTCCTTCCTGTTTATCGCGCCCATCCTCTACGTGTTCCACGCTCTCATGGCTGGTCTTGCCTATGCGCTGACCTATATCCTGCAGTTCAACGTGGCCGGTTCCGCGTCCTTCGGCGGCCCGCTCTTGTCGTTGATCTTTAACGGCATTATGGGTGCAGCCAAGGGCTCCAACTGGCAGGTTATCCTGTTCCTCGGCCCCATCTACTTCATGGTGTACTACTTCGTCTTCAAGTTCATCATTCTTAAGAAGGACCTAAAGACCCCCGGCCGCGAGGAAGAGTCTGACGATGAAGCCGAAAAGGCTCCCAAGACCGTGATTAGCGACCTCATTCCCGCTATCGTTGAGGCAGTGGGCGGCGACAACAATATTAAGTCTGTCGAGGCCTGCTTCACCCGTCTGCGCATCCAGCTCAATGACTGTGACAAGGTAGTTGATGACGCCGAGTTTACCGAAAAGCTCGAAGCGCGTGGCATCGTGCATGTTAACGGCGGCGTGCAGATTGTCTACGGCAACATGGCATCTAACTACGCAACTCAGATGCGCGAGCTGCTGGGTATGGAGTAAACGACTCAAACACACAATCAAGATTAATACAGGTCGGCGTCCGATCCTTCAATCGGGCGCCGACCTGTGCTGTTTTGGGGTGAATGGGCAAGCACATGACGTGCTCGCTGCTCTCTTTTGGCGCTGCCTATCGTGTATTCGGACGCCTTGTGACGGTGAGGTGCGTTCTTTTCGGTTCTAGCGTGTTTGCGGCTAGCGCTGCGCCCGAAGTCGATTTGCACAGCTGATATACAGAGCGTTAACCGCGCTTTGTAGGCTCATGCCCTCAACCAAGGCGGTCGAGTACTCGCTGAGTGACTCCGCGCTCACGGGTAGCAAGAGCTCGCGCGCCCCGTTGTTATCGAATGCCATGTTGCTCGATATCCAATTAACGCGGCAACCTCGCCGCTTGGCCTCAACGTAAAGATTGAAGATGTGGCTCGTCTTCCCTGAGAACGATACAAAGATGGTTAGGTCGTCGGGTTGGAGCAGACAGAGCGACGTCTCCTGTCCCTTGACGGAGCCGAATGAGAAGCACAGTCGGTTTACGCGGCTCAGCTTTTCGCAGAGTGAGCGGGCGGCGAGATTGGAGAATGAGCTTCCGTATACGTAGACATTTTGCGCATCGAGAAGCCAGTCAACGGCCCGCTCGAGTCGATCCTCAGTGAGCAGGCGTTTTGTTTCAAGCAAAGAGGTCTCTACGATATCGAAATACCAGGGTATATCGATTTGCTTATGAGCCCTTGCCTCGGTTGTCTCACGCTGGAGCCAAGCGTTGAAGTCGTCAACTTGCTCTTTGAACGATCGAAAGCTCGAGCCGTTCACGCGCCTGCAGAAGCGCGAGATGGTCGCGGGCGATGTATTGCACGCGCGGGCAAGTTCTTCTATTGAGAGCTCTGGGATCTCGTCGTGATGGGAAAGGGCGTAGAGTGCGATGTGGGCGTCAAGGCTGCCGCCCTTCTCGACGTCTTCGATACAAGACCTGAGGTTCGAATAGACCTCGTACATCGACATTCAAATCACTCCAAACAATAATGCCCCGGAGCGGATATGCCGTCTCCGGAGCATCGTGGTGAAGCTATGGGACAGGATTTATTCCATGCCCAAGTATTCTCTCATTTCGACTTTGTAGACAGAAGCTTTATTGCCGTAAACGATCTGAACACCGCCGCCAACGTGAACGATGGCGCTGGCGCCGAGGTCTTTGGTGAAGACGCTATCGTCCTTGACCAGGGCGGTGTCTTTGAGGCTAAGCCTCAGGCGAGTGAAGCAAGCGTTGACACCCGAGATGTTATCGGCGCCGCCCACGGCTTCCACGATCTGCGGGATGAGCTTGCTTACCTGGACAGGTGCTTTGGAGTCGATGGCCGACGTGTCATCCGCTGCCTGCGTGTCATCATCCTCGCGGCCCGGGGTTTTGAGGTTAAATTTCTTGATAAAGGTGCGGAACAGTACGTAATAGATCCCGAAGTAAGCGATGCCGAGCGGAATAAGCCAGAACCAGTTGGAGCCTTTATCGGCGTTCATGATGCCGTTGAAGATCCACGAGAGGAGCGGTCCGCCGAAGGCGGAAGGTCCGGGCACATTGAACTGTACCAGGTAGGTGAGTACATACGCGATGCCGCACAGCAGGGCGTGGACCACATAGAGTACGGGCGCTACAAAGAGGAAGGAGTACTCGAGCGGTTCGGTTATGCCCATGATGGCGGCCGGAATAACGGCGGCGATCATGAGGGAGCCGACCTTCTTTTTATTCTCGGGATGGGCACAGTGGTAGATGGCGAGCGCCGCCGCGGGCAGGCCGCACATGGCGAACAGCACCTTGCCGTTCATGACGTATTTTGAGATGTCGATGTCGTACATCATGCCGGGCGTGTTGAGCATGGCGTTGTAGATGTTGACAGCACCCTCGACGGTCTGGCCGTCAACCTGGATGCTACCGCCCAGAGAAGTGAAGAAAAACGGCAGGTAGATGAAATGATGCAGGCCGAAGGGCAGAAGCATGCGCTCGGAGAAGCCATAGATGAACGCGCCAAACACCCCGGTGGAATCGATGAGTGTCGAGGCGGCCTTTAGGCCGGTTTGCACAAACGGAAACACGAAGGCGAGCGCAACGCCCACCAGGCTTGCGAAAACGACGGTGAGGGCGGGGACGCAGCGCGTGCCGTTGAAGATGCCGAGCACCGGCGGAAGCTGCACCTTATAGAATCGGTTGTGGATCCATGCGACTACCAAGCCGATGATGATGCCGCCGAATACGCCGGTGTCGAGTGTGGTTACGCCCAAGATGGCGTTCTGACCGGTCTGTAGGTTGGCGGGATCGATGGTGCCCAGCAGGATAAGCAGCTGACCCATGATCGTGTTCATGGTCATGTAGCCGATGAAGCCCGAGAGTGCGGCGGTCGCCTTCTCGGCCTTGGCGTAACCGTAGGCGATGCAGATCGCAAAGAGAACCGAGATGTTACCATTGATAACGTTGCCGGCTGCTTTGATGAGCGTGCTAAAGATCACCATCGGCTCGGTGCCCAAAAGCGGGCAGAGCGAGATGAGGTTAGCATTGGAAAGGGCGGAGCCCAGACCGACCAAAATGCCGGAAACGGGCAGGAGGAGGACCGGCGCCATGAGCACCTTGCCGAGTCTCTGGAACTCGCTGTAGAGCTTGCTTTCTTTCATGATGTTCCTTCGATGCGCGGGGAGTTAGGACAGGGTCGGCCAATAATCGCCGTTCGCTTCGATTAGGTCGTCGAGGATTTGGCGCGCGACGGTAGTCGAAGGGACGGTCTTGTTGATTGCGATGGCTTCGAGCGCCTTCTGGTAGGAATGCTCGTAATATGCGTCGACGGCGAGCTTCTCACTGGCATTCTGCTCTTCGATAAGCCCCTTGTAGAAGGTGGGGATAGCAGGCTGGCTGATGGGTTCGGGACCCCAGGAGCGCAGGTAGGCGGGGACCTCGACCATGGCGTCGTCGGGCAGATTGGGGATGGCGCCGTTATTCTCGACGATTACGAGATAACGTTCGCACTTGTTGTAGGCGATAGAGGCGGCTGCGTCGACGATAAAGTCGCCAAAGACCGTGAAGCTCTGTACGGGGCTCTTGTAATTGGCGGGATCTGCCAGGTACTTGTCGTGCTCGGCAAACATCTCCTTCTCGCGTCCGTTGATGACGTTGTCGGCGCGCGTCCAGTTGGGGTCCATGTCATCTGCCATGTCTTTGGAGTACAGGTAGTACTGCAGGTAGCTGTTGGGCAGATACTCGGGATAGTCCTTCACAATCTTGACGTATTGACCCCAGGTGTGCATCCAGTCCTTGTCCTTGTGATGCTTGTCGCTCACGGCCATGCCGTGCTCGAGAATCATCTGACGGAGCTCCGGCAGACGATCGCGCCCCTGCTTGTCGTAAATTTTGGTAAACCAGCCAAAGTGATTGAGTCCAAAATACATGGGGTCGATATCGCGCCAGCTGGGAAGTCCGAGCATCTTAGAGTACGAGAGCAAGATAGCCGTGGGCATATCGCAGATGTTAAGGATATGGTCGTTGCCAAACTCGCGACGTGTGGCCTCGGCGACAACCGCGGCGGGGTTGGAATAGTTGAGGATCCAGGCGTCTGGACTATATTTCTTGGCGTAGCGTACGAGGTCGAAGACGCCGGGGATGGACCTGATGCCATAGGAGATCGAACCGCCGGCGCCGCAGGTTTCCTGTCCCACGCAACCGTACTTGAGAGGGATGCGCTCGTCCTGGCGACGCATCTGAAGGCCACCCTGGCGGATTTGCGCGAAGACGAAGTCGACATCGGTGAATGCCTTTTCGGGATCGGTCGTCACGACAACTTCGATGTCAGGAGCTTCCTGCTCGATGAACTGCTTCATGATGTCGTAGACGAGATGCATGCGCTTCTCGTCGATGTCGTACAGGGCGAGTTTGCGCAGCGGTAATTCGTTTTTCTTCTGCAACAGGCTCTGGATGATGCCGGGAGTGTGGGTGCTGCCGGCTCCGGCGATTACAACTGCTTTCTTGTCCATGTGGTAAACCCCTTTCGTGTGGATTGACCACTTCAGACTACGAAAGCTCTACCTGCGATTCCATCGATTTTCAGATTGCGAAAAACGATAGCGATAATCTTAACAGGATGTGTTTTGCGTGGTTAAATAGCGCCGGGAAAGATGCTGACTTGGGCGGCAGACGACGTGTTGCATGGCTGCAGGAGCGAACGCCACACGGTCAAAAGATGGTGGGCGGTGCTGCGGCTTTTGGCTGCAATTGCGCTACCCGCGGTGGCGCTCCCAACGGGCGAGCTTAATCGTCACCAGCGTAAGCGCCCAGGCCACAAGCGAGAACGCGGCGCCCACGGCGCCCACGTGTGCAATGCCAATGCTGCTCACCACGGCTCCGCCTACCGCGGTGCCAAACGAAATGCCGACGTTAAACGCCATGGGTTCAACCGAACTTGCGAGTACCATCGACTTGGGATGGCGGCTGCGTGCCACGTCCATAAAGTGCGTGATGCACGACACCGAGAACAGGTACATGAGCAGTGCCAAGCTAAAAACAAAGACCAGCGCGAGCGGCATGGTGCCGCCCACAGCAAACAGCCCGAGTAACGCCGCGGCCTGCAGCACAAACGTCACAAGCAGCGCCTTCATGCCAAAGCGCGCATCGATCCATCCGCCCAGGATGTTCGAGATCAGGCAGAACACGCCGTAGGCCATAAGCGTGGTGCTCGCCTGAACGGTTCCCATACCCAGCACCTGCTCAAGATAAGGCGTCACGTAGCCGTAGAACACATAGACCGAGCCTACGCCAAACAAAAAGATGAGCATGCCGGTGATGATGCTCGGCTCGCGCAGCAGACCCGCCTGCTCGCGAAAGGTGGCAGGCTCATCGGTTTGCCCAGCGCGCGGCATAAACGCCACGAGCGCTCCGCAGATCAGAACGGCAAAGGTCAGCGTGCCGTACATGGCCACGTGCCAGTCGAGCGTGTCGGCCACGAACTTGCCGATCGAGGTCACAAAGACCATTGCCACGGAAAACGCACCATATACCACCGAGATGGCAAGCGAGGTTTGCTGTGGGGACAGCAGCTCGGGGATGTACGTCACACCCACGGCGAGCAGTGCGCCCGAGACGGAGCCCAGGACAATGCGCGAGATAAACAGCACCTGGAAGTTGGGCGCCAACGCCATGACCAGGTTGCCGAGCACAAAAACGATGCTGTAGCACACGAGCAGCTGGTAGCGGCGGAATCGCCCCGTGCTGAGCGCGAGCACCGGCGTGGCGATAGCGTAGACGAGCGCGAACACGCTGATGAGCTGGCCCGCAGTGGCAAGTGATACGCCGAGTTCCGTTGCCAAGTCGCTTTCGATGCCGATGACCACGAACTCCGAGCAGCCGAGCGAGAAGCCCAACAGCACGAGCAGCGCCAGGCAGAGCTTGGTGCGCGCGGGGGAGAGCGCGGCGGCGGTTGACTTACTTTTAGGCGTGGTTGCGGCGGTCAAGGTTGTCACTCCAATGTCGCATGAATAAGCGGGATTCAATCCCTGCAACTCTAACAGAATGTGTCAGGTGCCTGCCCCCTTTGTCGCAGGCTGCGCTTGCCTGTATAGTCGCAATACAGGCGAAGATGGTCTCAGGTACATCGCGGGCGGCAGGAGATCCCATGGGTATGCACACGACAAAGGTTGCAGTGGGCGAGGGCAAGTTTGCGCTCGAGGCCCAGCTGACGGTGACGCCGCGAGGCATGGCGGTGTACGCCTGCTCGCCGGAGTTTGCGCACCTGGGCGCCACGGCGCAGGCCATTCCGCGCCCCGAGCCCGGCCGTACGGCAACGGTGAGCATCCTGGCCGTTCCGTGCCATCGAGACGAGATCCCGGCGCACGATATCGCGGCGGCGCTGGCCACGCGCTTTGGCGTGCCGGTAGTTGCAAGCACGGGTTTTCATGTTGAACAGGCGAGCGGTGACGACCTGCAGCGCGTGCTCGACACCACCAAGGAGCTCATCGCCGCGCTCGAGGAAGCCGCAGCCCGCATTCTGCGCGCCGGCTGGGATGAGGGCGGCGCAGGTGCCGAGGTCGTGGCGGTCGATGCCGCGACCGGCGAGACGCTCGGATCCGTTGACCGCATCGAGGCCCATACCGGCGAGGGCATCCTGCATCAGGCATTTCTGACGCTTTTGGTCGAGGGCCAGGGCGAGGGCGCGCGCCTGCTGCTCTGCCGCCGCAGTCCGCTCAAACGACTGTGGGGCGGCGTGCTGGCGGATGCTTGCGCGGGGCATCCGCTGCCGGGCGAGGACGTCGCCGCCGCCACGGCGCGCCGCATCAACGAAGAGCTCGGCATTACGCGCGAGCCCGACCAGCTCAAGCACCTCGGTCACGTGGTGTATCGCGAGGACCACGGCGACGACCGCTGCGAGTGCGAGTGGTGCGAGGTCTACCTTGCCCATGTTGAGCCGGGTGAGCTGCATATCAACCAAGAGGAGATCTCGGAAGTGCGCCGCGTGGCCCCGTCCGAGCTTAAAGGCTACCTGCAGGGTCACCCCGAGCAGCTGGCCCCCTGGCTCCGCGAGGCTCTGGAGGTCCCCTCCATCCGCGCAGCCCTCGCTATGTGAAAAAAGACAGTCCCTTTGCCACATCCAAACCGTCACAACATTTGATGAAAATCTCGAAAACGAGGAAAAGCGTCGAATGTTGTGACGCTTTTTGTCAAGAGGATCGCTTCTCATCCAAAAATCCCGCTTGACTGTATTGCCACAACACAGCGCAACGTAAGGGGTGTCCGATAACGGGCGCCCCTTTTTAAGTGGCAACGTGGCCGCGAATCCGGAGCGCCCCCAACAAGAAAGGTGGGGAGATGGAAGCGGAAAAGAAGGCGTTTAAGATCACCAAGCGCGAAATTGGCTTTGTGCTGGGTATCGTTGTCTTTTTGCTGGTGAAGTTTCTTCCTTTGGCGGAGCTGAGCTCGACGGTCGAGCTTACGGTCGGCGGTCAGACCTGTCTGGCGTTGACGCTCGCCACGGTGGTGTTCTGGGCGTGTGGCGTGGCACAGCCGGGCTTTGTGGGCCTGCTCTATTGCGCGCTGCTCGTTCTGTTCAAGGTGTGCGTGGACGACACGGGTGCCGCGAGCATCTCGGCGACGGTCGCCTCCACGTTTAGCTCGTGGACCAAAGCCACCATGTGGCTCGTCATTGGTGCCTACCTCATCGCCAGCGCGGTCAAGGAGTCAGGCCTGGGCGAGCGCATCGCCTATGCGTTTATGCTCAAGTTCGTGCGCGACGCCAAGTCGCTCATCATCTCGATCTTCGCGCTCACCTTTGTGCTGTCGCTGCTGATCCCGCATCCGTTCCCCCGCGCCTTCCTCATCCTCGCCGTCGTCTCGGTTATCGCCGAGTCCGCCGGCTACGGTGACGACGACCGCGGCAAGCTCGGCTTCCTCGTGTTTGCCGCTGCCGCCCCGGGCTCCATGTTCTTCCTGACGGGCGACTCCACGCTCAACCCGCTCGTTGCGCAATACAGCGTCGAGGCCGGCGGCATGAGCCCGTCGTTTGTCGACTGGTTCCTGTACATGAGCGTGCCCATGCTGGTCGCGCTGCTGTGCACCCTGTTCCTGGGCCTCTTCCTCTTTAAGCCCAGCAAGGAGCTCGTCTACGATCGCGAGCAGATCGTGGCCAAGCAGGCTGCGCTCGGCAAGCTCTCCGTCAAGGAGATCCGCACCATCGTGTGGCTTATCATCGCCATCGCGCTGTGGCTCACCGTTTCGGGCGATTACATCGGCTGGGTCACCCTGGCCATCGGCGTCTGCCTCGCCATGCCCGTCATCGGCGAGGTCCTCACCCCCGCCAGCTGGAATGCTGTCGACATCAAGTCCCTCATGTTCCTGACGGCCGCCATGGCCGTGGGCTCCGTGGGCGGTGCCACCGGTATGAACGCCTGGATCGCCGACGTCGTGCTTCCCAGCTCCGTGCCCGAGAACATCTTCCTGTTCGCCCTGCTTGTCGCCGCGCTCTCCATGATCATCCACATGTTCATGGGCTCGGTCATGGCCGTACTCGGCGTGTGCGTGCCGGCGTTCATCAGCTTCGCGGCCGGCTCCAGCGTGAGCCCGCTCGCCGTGGCGCTCATCGTCTTCACGTCCATCAACATCCACTACATCCTGCCGTTCCATAACCTGCCGATCCTTATCGGCGAGGGCAAGGACGCCGGCGGCTACACCTCCAAAGAAGCCATGCGCATGGGCATTCCCCTCACCGCGGTCGTCTTTATCGTCGTGCTGGTCGAGGCCGCCTGGTTCCATCTCTTTGGCCTGATGTAAGCGGCCGAGCGCTTGGGCTGCAAACAGCCGAGTGCTTGAACCGCGAGTTGCCAAGCGCTCCATCTATAAGCGCTGCGGCCCCACTACGTTACCCAGCCCGGCGGCACTCCCGTCGCCGGGCACTCTCCCGAAAGGAGCACGCTATGTCCACTACCGATGCTTCCCAGATCCACGACCTGCGCTCCGCGCTCGACTTTTTGCGCGAGATGCCGGGCCAGCTGCTCGAGACCGACACCCAGGTCGACCCGGACGCCGAGGTCTCGGGCGTCTATCGCCACGTCGGTGCCGGCGGCACCGTTATGCGTCCGACCAAAGAGGGTCCTGCGATGGTCTTCAACAACGTCAAGGGTTTTGACGATGCCAAGGTCTGCATCGGCATGCTTGCCAGCCGCAAGCGCGTTGCCGCCCTGCTCGACCTTGACGAGGAGCACCTGGGCCTCGAGATCGGCAAGCGCTTCGAGAACCTGATCGCGCCCAAGCAGATCGCCGAGGGCGCGCACATCGACTGCCAGGAGGTTGTGTACAAGGCGACCGACGAGGGTTTTGACCTGCGCAAGATCGTCCCCGCTCCCACCAACACGCCCGTCGACGGCGGCCCCTACATCACCATGGGCCTCGCCTACGGCACGAGCCCCGACGGCTCCCAGTCCGACGTGACCATCCACCGCTTCTCCTGTGTCGACAAGGATAAGCTCGCCATGTGGATCACCCCTGGCAGCCGTCACCTGGGCGCGTTCTTTGACGAGTACTGCCAGCGCGGCGAGGACATGCCCATCTCCATCTCCATCGGCCTGGACCCCGCCGTGTACATGTGCTGCGGCTTTGAGGCTCCTACCACGCCGCTCGGCTTCAACGAGCTGCAGATCGCCGGCGCCCTGCGCGGCCATGCCGTCGAGCTCGCCGACTGCGTTACCGTTCCGCAGAAGTGCATCGCCAATGCCGAGTACGTGCTCGAGGGCTACCTCATGCACGACGAGACCATCAACGAGGACGTCAACGGCCACGGCTACGCCATGCCCGAGTTCCCCGGCTACACCGGTGGCGCCAAGGTCTGCCCGGTGATCAAGATCACCGCCGTCACCACACGCGTCAATCCCATCATGGAGAGCTGCATCGGCCCTTCGCACGAGCACGTGTCCATGGCGGGCATCCCCACCGAGGCTTCCATCTACAAGATGGTCGAGACCGCTATCCCGGGCCGCCTGCTCAACGTTCACGCCGCCCCCTGCGGCGGCGGCAAGTTCGTTGCCATCATGCAGTTCAAGAAGTCGAGCAAAAATGACGAGGGCCGCCAGCGCAACGCCGCCATGCTCGCCTTCTCGGCATTCTCCGAGCTCAAGCATGTGATTCTGGTCGACGAGGATGTCGACATCTTCGACATGAGCGACGTGATGTGGGCCATGACCACGCGCTTCCAGGCCGACGTGGACCTCATCACCATCCCCGGCTGCCACTGCCACGTGCTCGACCCGTCCAACGACCCCGCGTTCGATCCTTCGATCCGCGAGCACGGCATCGCCTGCAAGGCCATCTTCGACTGCACGGTCCCGTTCAACCTCAAGAAGAACTTCATCCGCTCGCAGTTCATGGAGATCGATACAGATAAGTGGGCAGCAGAGCTCGCTTTCTAGTACGTAGCCCTACCAAGTAGTCAAGGAGTTGCCATGCCTGAGCCTTCTGTCCGTCCCCGTCGCATTGTCGTTGGCGTGTCTGGCGCCAGCGGTGCCGCGCTGGGCCTCGAGTGCCTCAAATGCCTGCGCCAGGCCGGCGCCGAGTCGGCGCTTGTCGTCACGCGCGGGGGAGAGATCACCATCGAGCAGGAACTCGGCATGACACTCGACGAGTTTGCGTGCTATGCCGATGTGGTTTACGACAACAAGAACATCGGCGCTGCCATCGCAAGCGGCACCTATCCGGTCGACGGCATGATCGTGGCGCCCTGCTCCATGAAGACGCTCGCCGGCATTGCGAGCGGCTACAGCGAAAACCTGTTGCTGCGTGCGGCCGACGTACAGATGAAAGAGCAACGCCGCCTGGTGCTCATGGTGCGCGAGACGCCCTTCAGCGCCATTCACGTCGACAACATGGCGCGCCTGGCGCGCGTATCGGGCGTCATGCTCATGCCGCCCATGCTCACGTTTTACAACGGCCCCGCCACGCTCGACGACGCGGTGCACCACATCGCCGCCAAGGCGCTCGAGGCCGTCGGCGTGTCATGTGCAAACTATAAGCGCTGGTCATAGGCGTCTTTAGGGTAGGATACGAGGAGTGTTTGAGCCCGCTGCCCCTGTGGGCGGCGGGCTTTGGTGTGTCGGGAGGATCTATGCAGACGGGCATGTATGCGATTAGCGAGATGGCGAGCTTGTTTAACGTTTCGCGCCAAACGCTCATCTATTACGACAAGATCGGTCTGTTTAAGCCCGCCGTGGTTAACGAAAAAGGCTACCGTTTCTATTCGCCCACGCAGATCCCGCTCATGCGTCTGATCTGCATGCTGCGCGACCTAGGGCTCGAACTCGATGAGATCGACCGCCTAGCCTCGACGTTCGACATTAGCGAGATGACCGACCACCTGCGCTCGCGGGTGCAGGCGCTCGATGAACAGATCGCCGGGCTCAAAGCCGAGCGCGCGAGTGTGCAGGAGCGTCTGAGCTTTTACGACGAGGCGGTTTACTGGCGCGAGCGCGAGGGCAAGCCGGAGCTCAAGCAGTTTGAGCGTCGCTACGTGGTCTTTGAGGAGTTTCCGGGCGATATCGAGCGTGGCCGCTCGATGCTTCACCCCACACTCATGCGGGCGATTTTGCGCATGCGTGCGTTGACGGGCACGCGCCCCATGCGTGGCTGGGGCGCCATGCTGCGTCGCGAGGCGCTGCATTCCGACGACCCCATTGCCGGTGCCGGCTCCTTTGCCGTGCTGCCGCGCGGTGCCGAGGAACTGCTGCCGAGCGATCCCGCCGAGCTGGCAAAGATCGGCATCGAAGTGCTGCCCGAGGGCACGTATCTGTGCATGAGCCGCTGGGGTATGCCGTACGAGCCCGAGGGCATCCGCGCCGTCGTGGCCTGCATGGACAGGCACGCGCTCCGGCCCATCGGCAACGCTTTCGACTTTTGCTACCTCGATACCACGAGCTACGACGAGTCCCACCAAGAGGACTTCTGCTGCATCCAAATCCCCGTCGCCCTCCAGATGTGACAAGAGGACAGTCCCTTTGTCACATTCGCGGCATGGCTGCCGCCCAAACCGTCACAACATTCGATGAAAATCTCGAAAACGAGGAAAAGCGTCGAATGTTGTGATGGTTTTCCTATCTGTGCCGGCGAGCCGCCGTGCCGTCTGGGGGTATAAGGCTAGCAAGTGTTTATTTGCGAGGCCAAGGGGGCGCCCCGTATGGATATCGATAGCTTTGAATGGTGGTACAGCGAGGGCGAGGCTCCGGATGAGGTGTGGGACGAGCCCTTGCCAAGTGATGAGTTGAGCGACGGGACCGATGTGGACTCCGATGCTGGCGATGCGCTTGACTCGGATGCCGATTCCGACCCCGCCGAGCCCCTGACCTTCGAACGAGCTTGGGCCCAGGCCGAGGCCGACGAGGCAAAGGCCGATGCCACGGCCACGCTGGGCGAGCCAGCCGACATGTCCATCTCGCCGGCAAAGACCCCGCAACCGCGCCACAACATCGACCCCGGCAGTACGGCATCTTTCAGCATTCTCGACGTGCCCGCGCAGGGTGCCCAGGCGCCCGCCCCCACACATCGCCCCAACCTGGCTCGCGAGGAAGACGCGGCCCGCCGCTCACCGCTCGGCCCCATCCTCATCGCCTTCATGGCCGGCGTTATCGCCTGCTCGGCAATCGGCGGCATCTGGGGTCATGTCGAGCAGCAGCGCCAAGACGCCGCCAAGGTCGAGATGTCTGTCGAGCAATCGCTCAGCCGCACGCGCTCGGTGCATGTGTCGGTCGAGGTTAGGGACGGTGCGACATGGGACACCGCCCGCGGCGATAGCCAAATGCTCATCCATATCGTGGGTCGCACGCTCAAGGGGCAAGCGATCGACGAGTACCAATACGTCAATTCCGAAGGTGACGGCATCGAGCTCAAGCCCGGCGACTACGAGCTCACGGTCGATGAGCCGCCCGTCGCCACCGACGGCACGCGTTACCGTGCCTCAAAGCGCATGGTTCCGGTGAGTTTTAATTCACAGGCGCCCGATACGGTCGATAGCACGCCGCAGGGCGGGTTTGACCTTTACGCTATTGCTCAATAACTGCACCTGTCGCTCAACCCCGCCGCCAAGAGTGGGACAATAGCCCTCGACACCGTTGTTTACTATTGGAGGAAGTAGCATGTCCACCGTCACTACCATCAAGCGCGGCGGCCTCACCGCGGCCATCGATTCCATGGGCGCCCAGCTCACGAGCCTTGCCCTCAACGGCAACGAGTATCTGTGGCAGGGCGACCCGGCCTTTTGGGGCAAGCATGCGCCTATCCTGTTCCCCATCGTGGGATCGCTGCGCAACAACATGGCGACATCTGCGGCCGGCACCTGCGAGATGCCGCGCCATGGACTCGCTCGCATCGTCGAGCACAAGTTGGTCGAGGTTTCGGAGGACGGCTCCTCGGTAACGTACGAGATCACTGACACGCCCGAGTCGCTCAAGGCGTTCCCGTTCCACTTTAAGCTCAACATGACCTATGCCCTGACCGGCGACGCCACGCTCACGCAGACCTTTGCCGTCACCAATACCGGCGACGTGGCCCTGCCGTTCTCGGTGGGCGGTCATCCTGCATTCAACGTGCCCGCCCCCGGTGCCGAAGACGAGGCGTTCGAGGATTACGAGCTGGCGTTTACCGAGGCTTGGACTAACGAGGCCCCCATCATCACGCCCGACGGTCTTATGACGTTCGAGGGCAGCTACAAGGCTCCCGATAACTCGGACGTGCTGCCCATCACGCACCGCAGCTTCGATAACGATGCCATCATGTTCACCGATGTCCCGGGTTCCACGCTCACGCTGCGCGGCCGCAAGTCGGGCCACGGCGTCAAGATCGACTTTGAGGGCTTTAAGTACATCGGCGTGTGGTCTGCCGCCAACGACGCCCCGTTTGTGGCGCTCGAGCCCTGGACCGGCCACACCACCATGGACACCGAGGACGACGTCTTTGAGCACAAGGTCAACACCATTACCTTGGCACCGGGTGAGACGGACGTTCGCAGCTTTAGCGTTACCCTGCTCTAGAGGTTCCGCCGTTCTAACGAACGACGGACCGGTCGACGTTGCGCTCCACCCAGAGCGACAATTTGTCATTCAAAAGGCAAGGCATGACCAGAAGGTCTATGCCTTGCCTTTTTCATGCCAAGTGGTACATGGGGGCAGGCTGCTTTGCGCCAATCGTCCTCGTGTGTCTATTAATTTTTCGAGCTTGTGCTGCGCTGCTGGTCGCTGGCGTATATCCTGTTAAGTCGTCAGCATACGATTCAACAGGGAAGGCAGATTATGCATTCTCCCCATCAATGCGGCGCGCAGGCCCAGCCGGTGTGCAGTCGTCGCATCTTCCTGGGTAGCGCCCTCGCTGCGAGCGCTTCCGTCGTCGCCGGCGCGCTTGCCGGCTGCCAGCGCCCGTCCACGCTCAAAGTGGTCCAGCCCACGACGGGCGGCGGTCGCGACGACCTGTCCGATTCCGTGATTGGCAAGGACAAGATCCGCATCGGCATGGAGGCGGCCTACGCCCCGTACAACTGGCAGGTCTCCGAAGCCAGCGAGTACACCATTCCCATCGACAACGTGCAGGGCGCCTATGCCGATGGCTACGACGTGCAGATTGCCAAGATCGTCTGCAAGGCCCTCGGCGGCGAGCCCGTTGCCGTCAAACAGAGCTTCTCGGGTCTCATCGATTCGCTCAACAACGGCCAGATCGATCTCATCATCGCCGGCATGAGCGCCACGCCCGAGCGCGAGGAGTCTGTCGGCTTTTCCGACCCGTACTTTATCGGTTACTTTGGCCTGTTCGTAAAAGAGGGCTCGCCTTACCAGAATGCGACCAAGCTCAGCGACTTTAGCGGCGCTACGGTCCTCGGGCAAAAGGACACCATGCTCGATACCGTCATCGACGAGATTCCGGGCGTTGTCCACAAGAACCCGGTCGATTCGGTTCCCACGGTGTTTTCGAACCTGCTGCAGGGCACGTGCGACGCCGTGACCTATAACACCGAGAACGAGAAGGGCTATATGGCCCAAAATCCCGGTATCGTCCCCATCCACTTTGCCGAGGGCGAGGGCTTTAAGCAGGAGGTCACGGCAAATGTCGGTTGCCGCAAGGGCTCGGACAAACTGCTTAAGCTCATCGACAAGACACTCAAGGGCATTAGCCAAGAGGAGCGCGACCAAATGTGGGACGCGTGCCTCGACCGTCAGCCGGCATAGGGAGGCAGCATGAAAGGCATCAATCGTCTGGCCTCCTTTATCAAGGCCGACCACCGTTATGTGTACCTGGGCACGAGCGTTATCGCGGCGCTCGGCTTGGCATTTAGCCAGCGCAACCCCACGCCGCTGAGCTTTTTGGCGCCCACCGGCATCTTCCAGGATTGCCTTTGGGCGATTCTTTGGGCCTGGATCGTCGTGTCGGCGGCAGCGCTCGTCACCAAGGTTATGCACTGGAGCGACTATCGCGAAAAGTCACCGTTTGCATCCGAGCGTTTCCGTCGCGGCGCGCGCCTGGGCAGCTATGTCGTGGTCGTCATCGCGGCGATCTTCTTTGTCGACCGCTGCGTCATGTCGTTTATCGATCTGGTGCAGGTGAGCATTGTCTCGGACTCCAATCCCAGCGACTTTCTGTCGAGCTTGGTCTACATGACCTACAAGAGCGGCGACTTCTTTATCCGCGGTATCGAGATCACCATCGCGCTTGCCACCTTCGGCACGGTCATCGCCTTCTTCTTGGCGCTGCTCTTTGTGTTCTTGCGCACCCAGACCTTCGATCGCGTCGACAACGACCTGGTGCGCTTCTTTAAGAGCATTGGCCGAGGCTTTGCGACCGTCTATTCCACCGTCGTGCGCGGCACGCCCATGATGGTCCAGGGCCTGCTCATCTATTACGCGGGCTTTACCGTTCTGCGCGGCATGGGCTTCGAGACCGCCCAGGCCAACCAGATCTGGAGTACCTTCACCGCCGGCCTCGTCACCATCTCGCTCAACTCCACCGCCTACATGATGGAGGTCCTGCGCGGCGGCATCGAGTCCATCGATCCCGGCCAGGCCGAGGCAGCGCGCTCGCTGGGCCTGTCGCAGTGGCAGGCTATGCGCAAGGTCGTGTTCCCTCAGGGTATTAAAAACGCGATCCCGGCGCTCACCAACGAGCTCATCATCAACATCAAGGACTCGTCGGTGCTCTCGGTCATCGGCGTGTTCGACCTCATGTACGCCACCACCACCGTCGCCGGCGTGTACTACCGCCAGATGGAGGTCTACTGCGTGGCACTCGTGGTCTATCTGATCCTGACGCTCGTGGCGAGCCGCCTGCTCGAGGCCTTTGGCAAAAAGCTCGGCGCTGAGGCTCCGGCCACGCTGCCCAGCTCTAACTAGGCTTAAGACGAGGAGAATCATCATGGCAGATACCGCCATTACCGGCGTTGCGGCCGCCGCACAGACCAATGAGCCGCTCATCCGCGTCGAGGGCCTGCGCAAGAGCTTTGGTTCGCTCGAGGTGCTCAAGGGCATCGACCTGTCCGTCAATCCCGGTGAGGTTGTCACCATCATCGGCGCCTCGGGCTCGGGCAAATCGACCTTCCTGCGCTGCCTCAACCTGCTCGAGACCCCGGACGCGGGCCACATCTGGTTCCACGGCCAGGACCTCACGGCCGAGCGCTGCAACATTAACAAGCTGCGTGAGGACATCGGCATGGTGTTCCAGGGCTTTAACCTGTTCAACAACATGGATGTGCTCGACAACTGCACGCTTGCGCCCGTCACGCTCAAAAAGATGAGCAAGGCCGAGGCCGAGAAGGTCGCAATGGAGCATCTGACGAGTGTGGGGCTCGAAAAGTTCGCGCACGCCGCCGTGGGTCGCCTGTCCGGTGGCCAAAAGCAGCGCGTGGCCATCGCGCGCGCCCTGTGCATGAATCCGCAGATCATGCTGTTCGACGAGCCGACTTCGGCACTCGACCCCGAGATCGTGGGCGAGGTGCTCGAGGTCATGCGCAAGCTCGCTGCCGACGGCATGACCATGGTCGTCGTCACGCATGAGATGGCCTTTGCCCGAACCGTATCCGACCGCGTGGTCTTTATGGACAAGGGCGTGGTACTCGAGGACGCCGTGCCGGCCGAGCTCTTTGGCAACCCCAAACACCAGCGCACTCGTGAGTTCCTCTCTCGCTATCTCGAGGACAAATAACCGACCGCAAACGCTTACGTTGCAGGGCCGCTCCCGTGGGGCGGCCTTTGTCGTCACAATCGAAAGGATGTCATGGCCGAGGTTTGGCGCTTCTTTGCGCATGAGGACGATTTTGCCGATATAGACGAGGCCGGCGCGTGCGAGCGCTTGGGCCGCGTGCTGTCGTTTCCGACCATTTCGAGCATGGATGCCGAGGCGGTGGATTGGCAGCCCTTCGACGACCTGCGCGCGTATATGCAGCAGGCCTGGCCGCACGTATTTGCGGCGGGCGAGGTCGAGCTTGTCGGCCATTCGCTGTTGGTGACGCTTGGCGGTTCCGACTCCGCCCTCAAACCCGTCATGCTCATGGGCCACATGGACGTGGTCCCCGTGGTGCCGGGCACCGAGGCCGACTGGACGCATGCTCCCTTTAGCGGGCACGTGGACGACACCTACATCTGGGGCCGCGGCGCGATCGACATGAAGGACCAGGTCGCAGGCATTCTCGAAGCTGTTGAGTATGCGCTGGCGCACGGTTGGCGGCACGAGCGCACACTGCTCCTGGCCTTTGGCCAGGACGAGGAGACTACGCAGCACGGCGCAGGCGCCATTGGCCGCGCGCTCGAGGAGCGCGGCATTGAGCTTGAGTACCTGATCGACGAGGGCGATTACCGCATCGCTCCGGCTGCCGAGTACAGCGCGGGCGAGGGTTGGCTCATGCACGCCGACCTGGCTGAGAAAGGTTATGCCGACATTGTGCTCAAGACAAAGAGTGCGGGCGGGCATTCCTCCAACCCCTACGGTGGCACGTCGCTCGAGGTGCTCAGCCGTGCCATCACCGCAATCTGCGATATCGAGTGGCCGACGCGCGTGACCGACTTGCTTGCCGCCCAGCTCGTCGAGTTGGGGCTCTACACGGCCGATGAAATTGCCGCCAACAAGGACGCCATCGTGCGCGAGTGCCTCGCTAGCAAGAAGCTCTATCCGCTCGTGACCACCACTTGTGCACCGACCCAAATTGAGGGTGGCAGCACCGGCGCCAACGTAATGCCGCAGGATATGTGGGCCAACATCAACTTCCGCATGCTCGAGGGCACGAGCGTGGCCGACGTTGTGGCGCGCTGCCGTGAAGCGGTTGCCGAGGCGGACCTTGCCGACCGTGTCGAAGTGGAGCTGGGCCCCGGCAGCTCCGAGCCCTCGCCGTCCCCGCGCATCGGTGGTCCCGGCCTCGAGGCGGTTCGCTCCATCGCCGTCCGCTATTTCCGTGATCCAAAGGGGACGGAGGAAAACGGATCATTCGAGCCAGTGGCAATTGTGCCCTCGACCGTGATTGGCGCGACCGACGCTGCTAACTACCAACGCATTTGCCCTGAGTGCATTCGCTTCTCGGCCTTTGTGGTCGACGATGACGAGTGCGACCGCGGCGTCCACGGCACCAACGAGCGCATCACCCGCCGAGCCTACCTCCAGGGCATCCGTTTTCTCATCTCCCTGCTCCAAACGCTCTAGAATTCGACCAAGCGACAGTCCCTTTGTTAGCCGTTGGGGACGTTCTTAAACGACTAGTCGTAAAGGAATGTCCCCAACGGCTACGTCCGCTCATTCCGTGCGGGTTATATGCAGGTTTGCCTGCGCACGCTATCATGTATGGGTTAGACCGCAACTATGTACCCCGTACGCGAAGGGATGCGCATGTATCTGAAGATCGACATGCTCTAGCTGGACTTACCCCCGCAATGGCGCCGTGCGCCCCATCAATTCTGCCGATTTTCACCTTCACGCATATAAAGGAGTCCCGTCATGCGCGACAAGCTCGAAAAGATCATCAAGGCCTACGAGGAGCTCGAGAAAAAGCTTTCCGACCCGGCCGTCGCCTCCGATATCAAGGAGTTCACGCGTCTCAACAAGGAGTACGCGCACCAGTCCGACCTCATCGCTGCCTCGCGCGAGTACATCGGCGCGCTCGATGACATCGAGGCCGCCAAGGAAATGCTCCACGATACTACCGATGCCGATGAGAAGGAGATGCTCCAGATGGACATCTCCGAAAACGAGGCCAAGCTTCCCCAGCTCGAGGAAGACATTAAGTACATGCTCATCCCGAGCGACCCCAACGACGACAAGAACACCATCGTCGAGATTCGCTCCGCCGCTGGTGGCGACGAGGCGGCCATCTTTGCCGGCGATCTGTACAAGATGTATCAGCGCTTCTGCGAGTCGCGCGGCTGGAAGACCACCGTGCTCGACTCCAGCCCCAGCGAGGCCGGCGGCTTTAAGTCCATCGAGTTCAAGGTCGAGGGCGACCGCGTCTACTCCGTCATGAAGTTCGAGTCCGGCGTGCACCGCGTCCAGCGCGTTCCCAAGACCGAGTCCCAGGGCCGTATCCAGACCTCCACGGCGACCGTCGCCGTACTTCCCGAGGCCGAGGAGATCGACGTCCAGATCAACCAGTCCGACCTGCGTATCGACACCTACTGCGCCTCCGGTCCTGGCGGTCAGTGCGTTAACACCACTTATTCCGCCGTGCGCATCACCCACCTGCCCACCAACACCGTGGTGCAGTCGCAGGAACAGCGCTCCCAGATCCAGAACCGCGAAGTCTGCATGCAGATGCTGCGCGCCCGTCTGTACGAGATGGAGCTCGAGAAGCAGCAGGCAGAGCTCGGTGCCGAGCGCCAGAGCCAGATCGGCCACGGCAACCGTTCCGAGAAGATCCGTACCTACAACCAGCCCCAGGACCGCGTGACCGATCACCGCATCGGCTTCAACTCCACCTACAACGGCGTCCTTCTGGGCGACCAGCTCGGCACCGTCATCGAGGCACTCGCCGCCGCCGAGCGAGCCGAGAAGCTGGCACAGGCTGTTTAAGTTACGGCGTTTTACCAAACGCCGTAACTGCTCGACGCTGCGCGCCGCCCAGAGCGACAATTTGTCATTCAAAAGGCAAGGCATGACCAGAAGGTCTATGCCTTGCCTTTTTCATGCCAACTTGTTCGCTCTGGACGTCGCTCGCTGACATTGCCAAAACATCGGCGTTTCCTTGGTTGTCAAATGATCCGTAGGGAGTCATTGGTGACATTGCCTTGATATTTTATTCAGTCGGCTGTGATGTCATTTGAGCTGCTTACCTGCTTAAGGTAATTGACGGCATAAGTCCGCTATCGAAAATATTGCTCAAAATATCGTTCGAGAAGTCGCGGAGCGATTTTTGATGGGTCGTGCGTCAAGTGATTTGGCAAGTTCTTGGTTAGATATTGGTCAGTTTTGGGTCAACCTTGCCAAAAACTTGACGGATGCAGATTTAGACGTCGACGAATGAACACTTCAGGTGGGCTCCAAGCAAAAATCTGGGCTGATTCTCGATAATCGCCTTCAATCGTCCCTTGCCAAGCGCTGGCCTCGCTTACAATCTGCTCCGACATTCGCGCGCCGCCCGGCGCTTAAGAGGGGAGGGCCCCATGGCAAACGAGATCTGGACCATCAAGCGTTGTCTCGAGTGGACCAAGGAGTACCTGGCCGAGCGCGGCGAGGAGCATCCCCGTCTTTCTGCCGAGTGGCTGCTGTGCGCGGCCACGGGCCTGGCGCGTATCGACTTGTATATGCGCATGGACGAGACGCTTAACGCGGCCCAGCTCGAGACCATGCACGCGGCCGTCGTTCGTCGCGCCAAAGGCGAGCCGCTGCAGTACATCACCGGCAGCACGCAGTTTCGCATGATCGACGTCGCGTGCGCCCCCGGCGTGCTCATCCCGCGCCCCGAGACCGAGATGCTCGTCGAAGAAGTCCTGAACTATCTGGATACCGAGGTGCTGAGCCCCGAGGCCGCTGCCCGTCAGCGTGTTGAGCTGCCTTGGAACGATGAGGTCGAGCAGGCCCGCAAAGCCGAGGCGGCGCTGGCCGACGAACGCGCGACCGCCGAGCGCCGTGCTGCCAACCTGACGGCCGCCGATGAGGCTGCGCTGGGTAGCGACGTGCTCGGTAGCCGCGCCTATGCCGAGGAGCTTGCCGATCGCGAGGCCGAGGAAGCCGCCGCGCAGGCAGCAGAAGCCGAAGCCGCGGAAGCTGCCGAGTCCGAGCTCGACGAATACGGCATCGCCATCGAGGGCGCCGACCAGGAGACGGCTTCAGCTCAGGATGCCGCTGCGCCTGCCCCAGCCGAGCCCCGCACTGCCCGCGTTCTCGAGGTCGGCTGCGGCACGGGCTGCATTTCGCTCTCCCTTGCCTGGGAGCGCCGCGGCCACGTTACCTGCACTGCTACCGATATCGAGCCGCGCGCCATCGACCTTGCTACCAAAAACCGTGATGCGCTTGGCCTCACGTCCGACGAGGTCGCCTTCAGCCTCACAAACCTGGTGAGCTCCATTCCCCGCGAAGAGTGGGGCACCTTTGACGTACTCGTCTCCAACCCGCCCTACATCCCCACCGATGTCATGCGCTCGCTGCCGCATGAGGTCAAGGACTTTGAACCTGATCTGGCGCTCGAGGGCGGTGCCGACGGTCTCGATATCTTCCGCCGCCTGCTCAACGCGGCGCCCTACATGCTGCGTGCCGGCGGCCTGTTTGCCTGCGAGCTCTACGAGGGCGCGCTCGACGCCGCGGCCGAGCTCTGTCGTCAAGCAGGCCTTTCGGACGTGCGTATCGTCCACGACCTCACCGATCGCCCCCGCATTGTCCGAGCCATCGTCACCGAGCCCAAGCAACGCCAGTAATATTTATTAACTGGTTAGCAAAAATTATAAAGTAGTTTATAATTAGGACGGCTGAAAGAGGTCGGCCCATGCAACCTCCTACCTTTCGGGAAATCATTGCCCTACTCAAGCACGATGGATTCGTGAAGGTCGCGCAAGTCGGTAGTCATGCTAAGTATGTTTCTGGTGACCGCGTTGTCACCGTGAACGGCTCTGGTGGTGATCGACCAAAGAAGGGCACGTGGGCAAGTATTCGTCGCCAAGCTGGATGGTAGTTGGAGGCAAAATGAGGCAGCGATTTACCTATGACTGCGTTCTCATAAAAGAAGACGATGGTTACTGCGCTAGCTTCCCGCAGATTCCCGGCGCCTTTGCCGATGGCGATACGCGCGAAGAAGCGATTGCCCATGCTACCGAGGCACTGATGGCGTTTTTGGCCGACGACCTCAACAACGGTTTGACTCCGGCAGGGTACGAACGCTCGGCCGAGGTCGTGGCCCTTTCAGTCGAAATCGACCACGAGGACGCTCGGGAAGCGGCGTGCCGAACATTTAAAGACGCAGCGCTGGACCTCAAAGTCTCCGCTCCGCGGATTACCGCGCTGGTCAAAGCCGGAAAGCTCGATGTTGAACTCGTCGACGGCCGTCGGATGATAACGATAGACAGCATCGAGCGCTACGCCGCCCAAGAACGCCACGCCGGCAGGCCAAAGAAGTTCGTAGCCGTCCAATAACCCCCTCACTTTCACCGACTACTAGAGCCGCTCACCAAACCAACATGCGCTCTGGGCAAATAGGTTGAACGTTTCGTGCGAGAATGCCCCACAGTAAACAAACTTGCACCAGAGCGTAAGGGGCTGGCATACACATGCAGACGGTCTATCGGGTATACGAGGGAACGCGCGAGCCGCATCGGCTTGCCGTCGAGCGCACGGCCGAGGTGCTCGGCCGCGGCGGCCTGGCTTTGATCCCGACCGAGACCGTCTACGGTGTCGCCGTGGCAGTCAACGCCTTCTCGGACGCCGTGCCCCAAGATACAAGCGAATTCCCATCGTGGCCGCGCGATCCGCAGGCTGCCGTCAATGGCGCCGCAGTTCCTGCGCTCGGCACCGGCTATCGCCGTATCTTCACTCTCAAGCAACGTGAACTCACGCAAACCGTCGCTTGGCTGGTCGATGGCGTCGAAGCACTCGACCGCTATGGCGTGGATATCCCGGAAGATGCCCGCATACTCGCGCGACGATGCTGGCCGGGAGCCCTGACTATCGTGGTCAAGGCAGCTCCCTGCGTGCCGACCTTTATGCGCGCTGCCGACGACACGGTGGCACTTCGCGCTTCGGCCTCGCCCGTGGTGCAGGCGCTCATTCGCGCCTGTGGCAGCCCCCTTGCCTGCACCAGCGCCAACACGCATGGCGCGCCCGCGCCGGCAAGTTTTATCACGGTGGAGGGTCGCATCCTGGAGGGGGTCGATGTTGCCGTCGACGCCGGTGAGACCCCGTGTCGCGACGCCTCGACCATCGTGTCGTTTCAGCACGGCGAGCTCCAGATCCTGCGCCAAGGCGCACTTCCCGCATCAGAGATCGAACGGGTCCTGTCCGACCCGATGCAATAGAAAGGTTTAAGCGATGTCGTTGAATCTGGGCAGCCTGGGCATGGAAGATGCCTCGTTTGACTTTGGCGGTTCCTACATCATGGCGCTCGACTGCGGCACCACCTCGGTACTTGCGACCATCGTCGACGAGTACGGCTGCATCGTCGCGCAGGCACGTCGCAGCGTCAAAACCAGCTTTCCGCGTCCCGGCTGGGTGGAGCAAGACCCCATGGCGGTCCTTGCTAGCCAGATCGCCGTCATGATGGAAGTCCAGTTTAAGAGCGGTATCCACTCCGACCGCATTGCCGCCATCGGCATCTCCAACCAGCGCGAGACCACGGTGGTCTGGGATCGCGTGAGCGGTCAGCCGATCTATAACGCTATCGTATGGCAGTGCCGCCGTACCGCACCTCTGATCGACGAGCTTGTCGAGCAGGGCGCAGAAGGGCTGGTGCGCTCCCGCACGGGACTCACGCTCGACCCGTATTTCTCGGCCTCCAAGGTGCAGTGGATTCTCGACAACGTCGACGGCGCACGCGAAAGCGCGGCGGCGGGCGACCTCATGTTTGGCACCATCGACACCTGGCTCATCTACAACCTCACCGGCGGCCAGGTCTTTGCCACCGACTACACCAATGCCAGCCGCACGGCACTCTTTAATATCCATACGCTCGATTGGGACGACGACCTGCTGGCACTCTTTGACGTTCCACGTTCCATGATGCCCGAGGTTCGCTGGAGCTCGGGCGACTACGGCCGCGTCGCGAGCGACATCATGACCAACATGCCGCCCATCATGGGCGTGGCGGGTGACCAACAGGCGTCGCTGTTCGGCCACTGCTGTTTCCGTCCCGGCCAGACCAAAAACACCTATGGCACGGGTTGCTTTATGCTCATGAACACCGGCGACGAGATCGTCGAATCCAAGAATGGCCTGGTCTCCACCATCGGTATCGCTGCGGACGGCAAAGTCAGCTATGCGCTCGAGGGCTCTATTTTTGCCGCCGGCTCAACGATGAACTGGCTTCGCAACAACATGGGCATCATCTCGAGCGTGAGCGAGTCGGCACAACTCGCTGCTTCGATTAGCGACAACGAGGGCTGCTACTTCGTTCCCGCCTTTGCGGGTTTGGGTGCTCCCTGGTGGGACCCGCATGCTCGCGGTATCGTGTGCGGTCTGACCGGCGCCTCGAGCCGTGCGACCATCGTACGTGCCGCCTGCGAATCCATGGCATATCAGAGCTACGACGTGCTGCGCGCCATGGAGCAGGACGTGGGGCTTTCGATTGAGCGCCTGTCTGTCGATGGCGGTGCCTCGCGCAACGAGTTCATCATGCAATTCCAGGCCGACCTGCTGGATATCCCCGTGCTGCAATGCGAGACGGTGGAGACCACGGCAATCGGTGCCGCGTACTTGGCGGGTCTTGCCGTCGGCTATTGGGAAGACCTGGAAGAGCTGGAGCAAAATGCCCAGATCGTTAGGACCTTCCTTCCCCACATGTCCGCCGAGCGCCGCGAGCAAAACCTTGCGGGCTGGCGTGATGCAGTCAGGCGCTCGCTCAGCACCTCACAGTAGGGCTGCGATGGGCTGCTCGATACAACAAACCGCTAAACTAATGCATGGCGTGCGGCGGCAACATTGCTGCGCGCCTTGTCAGCAAGGCCGTTTTGCGGCCGCAACGAAAGGGGCAATCAATCCATGACCGTCACCTACGATGCGTCCCGTGTGACGCTTGTCGATCACCCGCTCGTCCAGCACAAGCTGTCGATCCTGCGCGACAAAAACACCGGCACCAACCAGTTCCGCCAGCTCGTGCGCGAACTCGCGCTTTTTGACGGCTACGAGGCCATGCGCGACCTGCCTATGGAAGACGTCGAGGTCGAGACCCCCATCACTACCGCCACGTTCAAACAGCTTGCCGGCAAGAAACTCGCCATCGTGCCCATCCTGCGTGCGGGCCTTGGCATGGTCGACGGCATCCTCGACCTGGTGCCCTCCGCTCGCGTGGGTCACATCGGCATGGAGCGCGACGAGGTCACCCACGAGCCGCACGAGTATTACTGCAAGATGCCCAAGGATATCGACCAGCGCATCTGCCTGGTCGTCGACCCCATGCTTGCCACGGGCGGTTCGGCCGAGATGGCCATCAGCTACCTGCGCGAGCGCGGTGTCAAGGACATCCGCATGCTGTGCATCGTCGCGGCCCCCGAGGGCCTCAAGTCGCTGACCGAGAAGGACCCAGATGTGCATATCTATACCTGCGCCATCGACGACCATCTCAACGAGGCTGCCTACATCGTTCCCGGCCTCGGCGACGCCGGCGACCGCATCTACGGCACGCTCTAGTCGCTGGGCTAAACGGCCGCGGCTGCAAATACGAAGAAACGGTGCGCGCGGACGAACAAAAGGCGACCGCGCGCACTCCTGTTAACGGACGTTTTGCCCTGCAGGGTTCGAGAAAAACGTATTACCGTACCTGCGGCATAAAGAAGGTCTTAAGAAAACGAACAGGTGCGTATTAACCGATGCTTTTTCGGTTGTACTTTAGCGATTGGCTCGTACAATAGTCACCAATGTTTGGCGGGAACTGTTCTGTGAAGCGTTAAAAAGGAAAGTGAGGACGCCAGTGTTTCAGATAGCCGATCTGCTCGCTATCGTTGCAGGCGCCATCGCGGGCGCAATTGCCTTCCTTCCCTTTGTCTTTACGCTCAAGCCGGTTCTTGACGATAAACAGAATGCGGACATGCTCAAGGGTATGGTGAGTCTGGCGGTCTCGGCAATCGCCCTGCTCGTCTTTACCTTGGTTGTGTTTGTGTTGTTCGGAGAGGCATTTCGCATGTTCCTCCTGGGCGAGGCGATCGGCTTCGTGGCCTTTATGGCCGCCTGCGCGGTTCGTGTCGCCAAGGCGCTGCGAGATCCTCATGAGGTCGAAAGGTAAGTCGTGGAAATTTTTGAAAAGCTGCCTGATGAGATTAATCATCTGGTCAGCGAGTTCAGCTCCACCCCTGTCGTGGGCGATCTGAGCTGCGGCATCACGCAGTACTCGTTTTGGCTGATCGTCTCCACGATCGTGCTCCTGATCGTCCTGGCCGTGTTCAAGAAGAAGCAGACCCTGGTTCCCAAGGGCTTCTTCGTCAACGGTTTCGAGTACATCATCGAGTACGTCGAGAACGATATCGGCAAGGGTGTCGTGGGTGAGAACTGGAAGAAGCACTTCCCGTTCCTGTGCTCGCTTTTCCTGTTCATCCTGATCAATAACATGATCGGCCTGATTCCGGGAATGAAGCCCGGCACCGGCGCAATCGGCTCCACCGCCGCACTCGCCATTTTCGCCTTCGTGTACTTCATCTACTACGGATGCAAGGCTCACGGCGTGATCGGCTACATCAAGAGCCTCGCCCCGCAGGGCGTGAGCTTCCCGATGAACGTGCTCGTGTGGGTCGTCGAGCTTTTCTCGACCTTCCTGCGCCTCATCACGCTCGCCGTCCGTCTGTTCTGCAACATGTTCGCAGGACACGTGGTCATGGGCTCGTTCGCCATCATGGCGAGCATGTTCATGCGGCCGCTGCTTCAGCAGGTTTCCGCGGCCCACGCCGTTGGCGCCCTGCCTTCGCTGGCCTGGCTTGCCATCCTCATCCTGATCTATGCGATCGAGCTTGTGGTCGGCGCCATCCAGGCTTACGTCTTCACGGTCCTTACCGCTGTGTATGTCTCCGAGGCAGAGGAGGTCGCGGAGGAGGAGTAGTCTTCCGTTCGCCCCTTAAAGGTAAGGTAATTCGTTAAACCGCCGGTGCCCGTACCCATGGAGCCCGGCAGTTATAAAAAGGTTATCCTGCGTGAAATAAGACACGCACGACAAAGGAGGAATCGTGGGAGTTATCGGTTACGGTCTCGGTGTTATCGGCGCTGGTCTTGCTATCGGCCTGTCTGCTCTGGGTGCTACGGGTGCTATGGCCCGTCAGCCTGAGGTCCAGGGCCGCGTGTTCACCGTCTTCATTATGGGCTCCGCCTTCGGCGAGGCTCTGGCTCTGATCGGCTTCGTTGTCGCGCTGATCGTTAAATAGCACGGAGCGTCAAGTATGAATCTTTCATCCCAGAAGAGCGCGATCGCACTCTCCGCGTCCGCGGCCGCGCTGCTCATGCCGGTTTCCGCGTTCGCCGAGGACGGCGCTGCCGGTGCGGACATCCTCATCCCTAAGATGGCGGAGTTCATCCCGGCGCTTATCGCCTTCCTGATTATCTGGATCGTGCTGGCCAAGGTCGCCCTGCCGGGCATCATGAAAACCATGGAGGAGCGCGGCAAGAAGATCGAGGAGAGCCTCGACGAGGCCGAGAAGACCAAGCAGGAGGCTATCGCCAAGCGCGCTGAGTCCGACTCGATCGTCACCGACGCCCGTCGTCAGGCTGCCGACATCGTTCTCGAGGCCCGTAAGGACGCCGAGTCCGAGCGCGCCCGTATCATCGAGGCTGCTCACAAGGAGGCCGAGGAGATCATCGCCAAGGCCCATACGACCGTCGAGGACGAGCGCAAGTCCATTTACGCCGGTGCCGCGAGCTCCATCGCCGACCTGTCCGTTGCCGTCGCCACCAAGATCGTGGGCGAGGCACTCGAGGACGATGCCGAGCAGAAGAAGCTCATCGAGCGCTACATCCAGGAAGCAGGTAGCCTGAATGCCGACTAGCCGCTATCAGGACAAGGTGCTCGAGACCTACGCGCGCTCCCTTCTGGAAGCCGCTAAGGCCGAGAACCATGTGTTCGAGGACCTCGAGATGATCGAGCGCTTGGCTTCTGCCAGCCCCGAGATCATCGCCGTGCTCGACACCATGTCCAAGCGCGACCAGCTCGACCTTCTTCCCAAGGTGGCAGCTGCCTTTAAGTATGTTGCCGAGGAAGACGAGGATGTAGTGGGCGTGACCGTCACCACGGCGATCCCGCTCGACGACGAGCTGCGTCAAACCATCACTAAGAAATGCGAGCAGGACTTCGGCCGCAAGGTATTCCTTATCGAGCAGGTTGACCCGTCTATCGTGGGCGGCCTGGTGCTCGAGGCCCGCGGCGAGCGTCGTGACATTTCCGTCAAGACGCAGCTGCGCATCGCGCAGGAGACCCTCGCAAACTCTGCTAATTCGTACGGAGGTGAAGCCTAATGTCCGAAACCCTCAATGCCCAGGATATCGCCAAGAAACTGCAGGAGCAGCTCACGAGCCTCTCCGCGACGGTCGATACGCATGAGGTTTCAACGGTCGACGAGGTAGGCGACGGCATCGCGCGCGTCTCCGGCCTCAAGAGCGCCATGGCAGGCGAGCTTCTGGAGTTCAAGAGCTCCGATACCGGTGAGACCGTCTTCGGCCTTGCCCAGAACCTTGACCGTGACGAGGTCGGCGCCGTTCTGTTCGGTGCCGTCGACTCCATCAAGGAAGGCGACGAGTGCCGCACCACTGGCCGCATTATGGATATCCCCGTGAGCCGTGCCATGCTCGGCCGCGTCGTCAATCCGCTCGGCCAGCCCATCGACGGCCTGGGCGACATCGTCGCCACGCACCGTCGCCCCATCGAGTTCAAGGCTCCCGGCGTCATCGATCGTACCCCGGTGTGCGAGCCGGTTCAGACCGGTCTGCTCGCTATCGACTCCATGGTGCCTATTGGCCGCGGTCAGCGTGAGCTCATCATCGGCGACCGTAAGACCGGTAAGACCGCCATCGCCATCGACGCTATCCTCAACCAGCGCGGCAAGGGCATGGTCTGCATCTATGTCGCCATCGGCCAGAAGGCCTCCACGGTTGCCAACATCCGCGAGACCCTCGCTCAGCACGGTGCGCTCGACTACACCATCATCGTTTCGGCCACCGCTGCCGATTCCGCCCCTATGCAGTACATCGCGCCTATGGCCGGTGCCGCTATCGGCGAGTTCTTCATGTACAACGGCGAGGACGGCAAGCCCGCCAGCGAGACCAACCCCGGCGGCCACGTGCTCGTCATCTACGACGACCTGTCCAAGCAGGCTGTGGCCTACCGTCAGATGTCGCTGACGCTGCATCGTCCGCCCGGACGCGAGGCCTATCCTGGCGACATCTTCTACCTGCACTCTCGTCTGCTCGAGCGTGCCGTCAAGATGTCCAAGAAGAACGGTTACGGCTCCATGACGGCACTGCCGATCATCGAGACCCAGGACGGCGACGTCTCGGCCTACATTCCGACCAACGTCATTTCCATTACCGATGGTCAGATCTACCTGCAGTCCGAGCTCTTCTTCCAGGGTCAGCGCCCGGCAGTCGACGTGGGCATCTCCGTGTCCCGCGTCGGTGGCGATGCGCAGACCAAGGCTATGAAGCAGGTTGCCGGCAACCTTCGCCTGGACCTCGCTTCGTACCAGGAGCTCGCTGGCTTTACGCAGTTCGGCTCCGACCTCGACGAGGCTACTCAGAAGCAGCTGACCCATGGTGCTCGCATGACCGAGCTCCTGAAGCAGCCGCGTTACAAGCCGTTTGAGGTTGGCGAGCAGATCGTTACGCTGTTCGCTGGCAACGAGGGCTTCCTGGATGACCTGGAGATCGCCGACGTGCTGCCCTTCCGTGCCGAGCTCATCGAGTACATGGACAATGGCTTTGGTTCGCTGCTCGACAAGGTTCGCGCCAAGAAGATCGATGATGACACCAAGGCTGAGCTCTTGCGCGTCATCGGCGACTTCAAGCAGCAGTTCATGGCCAAGCACCATTCGGATGTTTCTGGATCAGAGGAGAACTAAGCCCCATGGCCAACCTTCGCGACATTAAGAAGCGAATCTCCTCGGTTACCACGACCAAGCAGATCACGCGCACGATGGAGATGGTCTCTACGGCCAAGATCCGTCGTGCCCTCGATCGCTCCAAGCAGGCCGAGCCCTATAAGGAGGCGCTGACCGACGTCATGTTGACGGTCGCCGGCGACGCCTCCTGTTCGGGCACCGATCCCATGCTGCAGAAGCATGAGAGCGTCAAGCATGGCCTGATTGTCGTTATTGCCTCGGACCGCGGCCTTGCCGGCGGTTTCAATACGACGGTGGAGCGCACGGCCGAAAAGCTCGCCGCTTCTTGGGCGAACGACGGCATCGAGTGCGAGATCATCGCGTGCGGGCGTAAGCCGGCCACGTATTTCCGTGACCGCGCAAACGTTGTCATGCACTTTGAGGGCAACTCCTCTGAGCCCGATTTCAATCAGGCCCGCATGATCTCCTCTCATATCTGCGATGCGTATCGTGCCGGTGAGCTTGACCGTGTCGAGCTTGTCTACCACCACGCCAAGAACCGCGTGGATCAGGAGCTTCGCGTCGAGCATCTGTTGCCGCTCGACCCCGAGATGATCGCTATGGCCCACGGTCCGCGTAAGAACGAGACCGACGCCCCTAAGCGCATCTCGTCCACGTTCGAGTTCGTGCCCTCTCCCGAGCATGTTCTCGGCAAGCTTGTGCCGTCTTATATCCTGACGGTCATCTACCAGGCCCTGATCGATTCGGCGGCTGCCGAGCAGGGTGCACGCCGCAAGGCCATGCACTCCGCGACGGAAAACGCCACCGCGATCATCTCGACCCTTACCCGCACGTATAGTCGCGTGCGCCAGGCTTCGATTACGACCGAGATTAACGAGATCGTCGGCGGAGCCTCAGCATTGGAGGAACAGTAATGGCTAATAACACCGTAAAGCTTGCGGTCGAGGAAGCCACCAAGAAGACGACTGCCGGTGATGGTCGCATCGTGCGTATCATCGGCCCTGTCGTCGACGTCAAGTTTGACGGCGCGGTGCCCCCGATCTACAACGCGCTCACGGTCGAGGCCGAGACCCCGATCGGTCATCTGAGCACGATCCTCGAGGTCGAGAGCCAGCTTCCGGGCGGCGTCGTCCGCACGGTCGCCATGTCCTCGACCGACGGCCTGCAGCGCGGCCTCATCGCCACCGATACCGGTGAGCCCATGAAGATGCCCGTTGGCCCCAAGACGCTCGGCCGCATTTGGAACGTCATGGGCAAGCCTGTCGACGGCAAGCCCATGCCTGAGGTGGAGGAGTTCTACCCCATCCACCATGCAGCGCCCCGCTTTGACGAGCTCACCACCAAGACCGAGATCTTCGAGACCGGCATCAAAGCTGTTGACCTGCTCGAGCCCTACATCCGTGGCGGCAAGACGGGCCTGTTCGGCGGCGCCGGCGTCGGCAAGACCGTTCTGATTCAGGAGCTCATCAACAACCTCGCCCAGGAGCACGGCGGCACCTCGGTGTTCACCGGCGTCGGCGAGCGTACCCGCGAGGGCACCGACCTGTTCCTCGAGATGAGCGAGTCTGGCGTTATCGACAAGACCTGCTTGGTCTATGGTCAGATGAACGAGCCGCCCGGAGCGCGTCTGCGCATCGGTCTGGCCGGCCTTACCACCGCTGAGTACTTCCGCGATCGCGGCCAGGACGTTCTGCTGTTCATCGACAACATCTTCCGCTTCTCCCAGGCAGGTTCCGAGGTTTCCGCACTGCTGGGCCGTATGCCGTCCGCCGTTGGTTACCAGCCCACGCTGGCAACCGAGATGGGCGACCTCCAGGAGCGTATTACCTCGACCAAGACGGGCTCCATTACCTCCGTCCAGGCTGTCTACGTCCCCGCAGACGACCTGACCGACCCGGCGCCTGCCACGACGTTTACGCACCTCGACGCCACCACGGTTCTTTCGCGTAGCATTTCGTCGCTTGGCCTGTTCCCGGCTATCGACCCGCTCGCATCTTCCTCCGACGCTCTCGATCCCTCGATCGTCGGCGAGGAGCACTACCGTGTCGCCGTCAAGGTCCAGGAGCTCCTGCAGGAGTACTCCGACCTTCAGGACATCATCGCCATTCTGGGTATGGACGAGCTGTCCGAGGAGCAGCGCCTTACGGTCAACCGTGCCCGTAAGATTCAGCAGTTCCTCTCGCAGTCCTTCCACGTCGCCGAGAAGTTCACCGGCAACCCCGGTGTCTACGTCCGCGTCGAGGATACCGTCCGCTCTTTCGCCGAGATTGTCGACGGCAAGGCCGATGACCTGCCCGAGCAGGCTTTCCGCTATGCTTCCACGATTGAGGACGTGCGCGAGCGCGCCCGCAAGATGGGGGAGAAGTAGGTTATGCGTATCCGCATCGTGTGCCCCGTGAGCTGCGCCTATGAGGGCGACGCTGCGTTTGTGTCGATTCCGTCCACGGATGGCGAGTTTGGCGTCCTGCCTGCTCACTCCAGCGAGATCTGCACGATCGACCGCGGTTACGTTCGCGTTTCCGATAAGGCCATGGGCACTGTCGACCACACGTTTGCCGTGGCCGGCGGCTATGCCCAGGTTGCGGACGATGTCGTGACCGTTCTCGCCGAGCGCGCTTGCGATTTGGCGACCGTCGATGCCGACAAGCTTAAAGCTGATATTCAAGGTTTTGAAGAGAAGCTGGGTAATTTGTCGGAGGATGATGCACGCCGCGCCTACCTCTATAATGAAATCGCATGGTGTAAGCTCAAGCTTGCCCAATAGTCAAACGATTTAGCGTTCGACCATTTGCGAACACATCATGCCCGGGATGGCCCAGCCACCCCGGGCATGCTTTTTGAAAGGGTAGACCTTGGATATTATCCGCGTTGAGGGTGGCCACGCCATCGGAGGCTCCGTGCCCGTCTCGGGCGCCAAGAACTCCGCGCTCAAACTCATGGCGGCAACGCTTCTGGCGCCGGGCAAGACGACGCTGCAGAACGTGCCCGATATTTCCGATGTCCACGTGATGGGCAAGGTGCTCAAGGGCATGGGCGCTACGATCGATGTTCTCGACGAGCACACGCTCGAGATTGATACCTCTCAGGTCGATTCATGGGAGGCCCCCTACGAGCTCGTTGCCAAGATGCGCGCTTCCACCGCCGTCATGGGGCCCCTGCTGGGCCGCTTCCATCGCGCCAAAATTGCCATGCCGGGCGGCTGCAACCTGGGTGCTCGTAAGATCGATATGCACATTCTTGGTCTTGAGGCCCTGGGCGTTGAGTTCGATACCGCCCACGGTTACATCAACGCTAATGCGCCCCAAGGTCTGCGCGGTACCACCGTCACGCTCGAGTTCGCCAGCGTCGGTGCGACCGAGAATCTCATCATGGCCTCTGTGCGCGCACAGGGCACCACGGTTATCGACAATGCCGCCCGCGAGCCCGAGATCGTCGATCTCGCTAACATGCTCAACGAGATGGGCGCCAAGATTGTTGGCGCCGGTACGCCCGTCGTGACTATCGAAGGCGTGGAAGAGCTCCATCCCGTTATCCATCGCGTGGTGGGCGACCGCATCGAGGCCGGTACCTTTATCGTCGCCGGTGCGTTGATGGCGGACGATCGCGGTGTCGATGTCACGGGCTTTTGCCCCATTCATTTGGGCATGGTGCTCAAGAAGATGGAGCTCATGGGTATCGACTGCGAGCGCGTCGAGGATGGCGTCCATGTGAACCGTGCCGAGCGTATCAAGCCGGTCGACATCCAGACGCTTCCGTTCCCCGGTTTCCCGACCGACATGCAGGCGCAGATTATGGTGCTCTCCGCCCTTGCCGACGGCAGTTCCGTTATTACCGAGAACATCTTCGAGAATCGCTTTATGTTTGCCTCTGAGCTGGTGCGCATGGGTGCCGACATTCGTATCGAGAGCCATCATGCCATGATTCATGGCGTCAAGGGCTTCTCGGGTGCACAGGTTACCTCGCCCGATCTGCGCGGCGGAGCGGCCCTCGTCGTAGCGGGCTTGATCGCCGACGGGACGACCGAGGTTTCGGCTATCCATCACATCAAGCGCGGCTACGAGCAGTTTGTCGAAAAGCTGCAGGCGCTCGGCGCGCATGTCGAGCATGCTACCGTCCCCGATCCCGTCATCTACTAATACAGGTTGCCTATGTTTAATAAAAAGCCCCTCGCAGATACCACCACCCGAAGACCCTCAACTGGTGCGCAGGCCAAGATCTACAGTCGCGATAACGTGGCTCGCTATTCCGAGCGCGCTCGCCAACGTCGTCGTAGCCACACGATTCGTCACGTCGCGCTCATTGTCGTGCTTGGCGTGCTGTTGAGTGCCACTACCGCTGCCGGCCTGTGGTTTGCCACCATTATGGGCAAGCTCGGCGATTCTAATGTCATTACCGACAATCTGCGTCGGGTTCTGGTTGACACCGATGAGGCAAAGGATCCGTTCTACGTGCTGCTTCTTGGTACCGACGGCCGTCCGGGCGAGGATACGTATCGTGCCGACTCGATTATCCTGGCACGCATCGACCCCACGCAAAAGCAGGCGACGCTCATTTCCGTTCCGCGCGACACCAAGGTCGAGTACAAGGGCGAGACCATGAAGATCAACGCCTGCCATACCGTTGGCGGCGCCGAGGCCATGGTCGAGGCGGTCAACGAGCTGTGCGGTGTTCAGATTTCCCACTATGCCGAGGTCAGCTTCGACGGTATGCAGGCGCTGATTGATTCGGTTGGCGGTATCGACATTAACGCAACCGATGATGTTGACGACCCCGAGCACCTGGATATTAAGATTACCGCTGGCCAGCAGCATATGGACGGTGCCACCGCCCTTACCTATGCCCGCTGCCGCTACACCTATGCCGACGGCGATTACACGCGCATGCGCCACCAGCGTCAGGTGCTTGGCGCCCTTGCCAACCAGATTCTCAATAACTTCGATGCCACGAAGATCTTTGGCCTGGTTAATTCGCTGTCCGATATGCTCGTAACCGATATGAGCGTTCAGGATATCGTGGCTACGGTCAACGCCATGCGCGGTATGGATGTCGACGGTATCTACTCGGCCAACCTGCCCTCGTACGCCGACGACAGCACCATGATCGACGGTGTGAGCTACGTCTTTGTCTACGAGGACGAGCTCAAGGAAATGATGGAGCGCGTCGATGCTGGCAAGGATCCCAAGGGTCCCAACACCATGGGTCTTTCCGACGGTTCCAGCTCTACGATCGGCGACCTGAACAACAACACGTCTGACGATTACGCAAACGGTACCGCAACCTCATCGGTCAGCTCTGACGATTCCGATGACTCAAGCGATTCGAGCGATTCGGACTACTACGAAGAGCCCACCGGCGACGGCAACGGCTACGAAGCCAATTATTAGGGTTACGCGGGCTTACCAGCCTGCGTAACCAGTTGACGCTGCAAACCCGCCAGAGCGGCAATCTGCCTTTCAACTTCGGCG